>DATBHJ010000065.1:0-128345 GCA_036557565.1 Gemmataceae bacterium | reverse complement strand
GAGGCCACGATCGCAGTCGGCCAGGACACGTTGGCGCAGGTCGGGTGAGTAGGCTTGCATGGCGTTCCTCGTCAGGTGGATGCCAGCAAAGTCTACCCACTCTACCCCAATAGCGCTAGATCAAAATCAAAAGCGCTCTAGCTGGCGCTGGCGGGGTGGGACAACGCGATTATAACCCTCAAGAGATACCCGTCAACGAAGGTATTCTGCCAGCCATTCGTGAGGTTTGCTGAGGAAGATAATTGCACATCCATCACACAGCGGGTACAACTGTTCTCGTGGGTACGGATAATCTCGTTCCCTCAACGTACCTTCGGGAGCGTTCTCACCATGCTGGCCAAGCTGAGTGCCTTCGCGCTCGTCGGCATTGACGCCGTGCCGGTCGAAGTCGAAGTGGATGTCGCAGCTGGGTTGCCCAAGACCATCCTGGTCGGGCTGCCGGAGTTGGCCGTGCGCGAAAGTGTTCATCGCATCGAGCGTGCCCTGGCGAACCTCGGTTATCAGCGGCCTTCGGGACGCACGATCGTCAACTTGGCCCCTGCGGACTTGAAGAAGGACGCCGGCTCCTTCGACTTGCCCATCGCCCTGGGCATGCTGGTGGCTACCGGCCAGCTTCTGCCGGAGCAAATGCGCGACTTCGCCATCGTCGGCGAATTGGCCCTGGACGGTAGTGTGCGGCCAGTCAAGGGCGCACTGTCGATAGCGATAGCGGCCCGAGATCGAGAGATCAAGAAACTGCTAGTGCCAGCCGTCAACGCCCGCGAAGCCGCCGTCGTCGCCGACGTCATGGTCTTTGGTGCCAATAACATCGTCGAGGCAGTCGGCATAGTCTCGGGTCAGCTTGAAGCCGATCCGGTGACGGTGCGACTGGAAGATGTGGCGTCCAAATTGAATACTTACGAGATCGATTTTTCCGACGTGCGCGGTCAGGAGTTCGCCAAGCGAGCGCTCGTTGTCGCTGCTGCCGGCGGGCACAATGTACTTATGATTGGCAGTCCCGGTTCGGGAAAGACAATGCTTTCCCGACGTTTGCCTTCGATCATGCCGCCGTTGACAGCCGGCGAAAGTCTGGAGACGACCCGCATCTACAGCGCGACCGGCCGCCTCAACCCTGGCGAGGCGCTTTTGGCGACGCGGCCCTTTCGCTCTCCTCACCATACAATCAGCGACGCCGGCATGGTTGGCGGCGGCAGCACGCCGGCCCCCGGCGAAATCTCGCTGGCCCATCACGGCGTTCTGTTCCTCGACGAACTGCCCGAATTCAACCGTCGCAGTCTGGAGGTCTTGAGGCAGCCGCTCGAAGAGGGTCGCGTGACCATCTCACGAGCGCTCAACTCGACCACCTTCCCCGCCCGCTTCATCCTCATCGCCGCCATGAATCCCTGTCCGTGCGGCTACCTCGGCGACGCCAAGCATGCGTGTAAGTGCAATCCGATGCAGATCGAGCGCTACATGGGACGCATCAGTGGGCCGCTCCTCGACCGGATCGATTTACACATCGAAGTCCCAGCCGTGCCCTATCAAGAATTAACCGCGCGCCAGGATGGTACATCCAGCGCCCGGATGCGCGATCAAGTGCTACGGGCCAGGGCAGTGCAGGCGCGACGATTCGGAGATGACGGCCAACGTCTGAATAGTCGCATGAACAGCCGGCAACTGCGACGTTACTGCGTCCTGGACGCAGAAGGTCAACGACTGCTACAGACGGCGATGGAGGAACTGGGTTTATCGGCCCGCGCGCATGATCGCATCTTGCGTGTCGCCCGGACCATTGCCGATCTCGACGGCAGCGAGTCGATTCGCCCCGGCCATTTGACCGAAGCCATCGGCTATCGCAGCCTGGACCGCAAATTGTGGGCGAAGTAGCCCTTCAAGATACCTATTTCGGTGTCTTTGGGGCAGGATCGGTTGGGATGTACTTGTTGAACAAGGCCGCGTAATCTTCGCGGATGGGGCTAAACACATCCAGGACGACAACAGGGCCGGTCACGGCGACAGCTTTATGAGGGACGTTTGCGGGGATGAGGAACAGCGAGCCCGGCTCGACCACACGGGCCTCATCGCCAATGGTCAATTCCAGCTTGCCCTTGAGCAAAATGCCGCCCTGCTCATGAGGATGATGGTGAAACGGCACGACCGTGCCTTCCTCCATCTCCAGGTATGAGAGCATCAACTGATTCAGGTGCGGCGTGCGGATGCGGATGCCCGGAGAGATTTCGATGGGCTGGATCTTGTTCACGTCAATGAACGGCATCGGTGCTCCTTGTAAGAAACAAGTCTCTCAGCCAGGGCGGCTTTCGCCGTCAGTCATTATTTGAGCTTCTCGACTTCCGGCGGTTTGGGATGGAGAATAAGACGTTTTACGGCGAAATACCCGGCCAGCCAAATGAGACCGATCGACATAATGACAACCCACGTCTTGATGCCGTGGTGGGCCCACATGGCGCTGTACCAGTCATCACTCACCATGTCATCGATCTTCATCAGATACCAGATGTTGAAGCCGATGAGGCTGAGAACGGCCAGGGCGCAAGCGATGCCGGGCAATAGCCAGATGAAATAGTCCATGAAAGTCTGGTCGTAGACCTTGCGCGTCTTGGCCTTTTCGCGCGTCCGCAGGTTGTAGCCGCAGGAGAGGCAGACGACCTGTCCTTCCTCAACCTCGTTGGCGCAGTCCGGGCAGCGCGGTGCCAGGCTCATATCCTGAAGGATGTACGGATTGGGATCGTCATCCTCGTCGTCCATGCGAAGCCTTGCCGGCTTATTTGTATCTGAGGGGGACTTGGCGGCGCCTTTGCCCGCAGGAGGCTTGGCAGTCTTGGCCGGCGGCGTCTTTCCGCCGGTCGCGCTGGCGACGAAGGCAGCCTGACAAAATTTGCAGCGAACTTTCTTGCCCAGGACGTTTTCCGGGGCCTTGATCTGTTTTCCACACTTGGGGCACTCAAGAAGAATGGGAGTTGCCATCGTACCCTGCTCTTTCGACAGATAGGGAGGTTGCGACTTTCGCGTATCCCCACATCTTGTAGGATAATTAACAAATCGCGTTGTTCAAGCGCCAAATGGCAAGGAGTGGCCGTGTCTTCCGCCGAATCTGCCCGCATCCTGGTTTCGCTGGCTACCTATAACGAGCGCGACAACCTGGCGCCGCTGCTGGCGGAGATACACAAAGCAGTCCCCTCGGCGGATCTGCTGGTCATCGACGATAACTCGCCGGACGGCACCGGACAGCTGGCCGACGAACTCGTGACCAGCGATCCACGCTTGCACGTTCTGCACCGGCCCGGCAAGCTCGGCCTGGGCACTGCTATCCTGTCCGGCATGCACTACGCCATCGAACACGGATATGAGCTGTTCGTCAACATGGATGCCGATTTCAGTCATCAGCCGCGTTATCTGCCGGCGCTGTTGGCAGGCATGGACGGCCATGATGTGATGATCGGATCGCGCTACATATCCGGCGGCGGCAGTGTCAACTGGCCGCTCAGCCGCCGGATGATGAGCCGTAGCATCAACTCTCTGGTTGGCCTGCTCATGCACATTCCAGCCATCGATTGCAGTGGCGCATATCGCTGTTATCGCGTCTCAAAGCTGCGCGAAGCCCAGCTGGAGCGCGTGCGTTCGCGCGGCTATTCGTTTCAGCAGGAGGTGCTATACCGCTGTCGCAAAGCCGGCTGCAAGATCGGCGAAACGCCCATCGTGTTCGAGAATCGCCGGGCTGGTAAGTCGAAGGTCAATATCCACGAGGCGATTCGCTCGATTGCCATGATTCTACGAATCGGAGTGCCGGCGTTCTTCGGGCTGGATTCGTAGCGACCGTTTGCCAATGTAGGTGACACAGGCAGGAATGCCTGTGCCACCCAAAGTTTACATCAGTCGCACGCAGTTCGGCCCTAAAATCGCCTCCAGATCTTCCTGCGGAAAAGTGTTGGGATTGATTGCGAAGTCGCGGCCGAGCTTCAGTACGCAGAATTTGTCCGCACCGTCCTTGACGGTCAGAAACACAGGGCACGGGCCAGGCGTCTGGCGCAGCACTTCTGCCAGATGATCGATATCCTCCGGCCGGCTCCGACCCAGACGCAGGAGGAGATATAAGCCTCGCGCCAGCTCGCGGCGCGCCTGCTCCATCGTCAGGATGCGATTGATGACCAGCGTCGGCTCCTCGCGGCGGCGATCGACCGTGCCCCTGATGATGTACGGGATGTCGTCTCGGATTTCCTCCTTGAGACGGGAGAAATCGTCCGGCCACATGACGCACTTGGCCGAGCCGCTCATGTCCTCGACGCGGGCCAGGAAGTATCGGCTGTTGCCGTTGCGCGCCTTCTGCGTGTTTTTCAGGGCTATTTGGCTGAACATACCGGCGACAGTGGTTTCCTGGTCAGCGGACAACAACTTCATCTCCTCGGCGGTATGGCTGCGATAGCGGGCCAGCACTTTCTCATTCTGGGCCAGTGGATGGCTGGAAAGGTAGAAGTCGAGCACTTCCTTCTCGTACTTGAGTTTGTCGGTCTCCGTCCAGGGCGGCACATCGGGCAGCGTTTCCTGCGTCGGGGCAATCGCAGCAGATGATTCTTCGGCGGAGAAGGCGTCGAACAGATTGCGCTGTCCCAAACGCTGATCGGCTTGCCGCTCGGTTGCCGACTGAATGGCCCGTGGCAGGAGGTTCATCAGCTGTGCTCGATGGCCCCCCAGAGAATCCAGCGCCCCCGCCTTGATGAGCCTTTCGATCGTCGCTCGATTGAGGATTCGCAGATCGGTGCGCTCACAAAAATCGAAAATGTCCTTGAATCGTCCACTTTCGTTGCGGGCACGGACGATTTCTTCGGACGAACTGCGGCCTACGCCCTTGATGGCGGTCAGACCGAAGACGATTTGACCTCCATGAACAGTGAATTCACTGTCGCTGACATTGACGTCCGGCGGCAGCACCTCGACGCCCATCTTGCGCGCATCAACGATGTGATCCACCATGACGTCGCGCTTGTTGCTGTTGTCGATCTCGCTGGACAAGAGTGCCGCCAT
Source organism: Gemmataceae bacterium (assembly GCA_036557565.1). Lineage (GTDB taxonomy): Bacteria > Planctomycetota > Planctomycetia > Gemmatales > Gemmataceae > JAJPHU01. The sequence continues at coordinate 123,326 of DATBHJ010000065.1, read as the reverse complement.
GAACTCCGGCGTATAGTGCGTTTTCAGGTAGGCAGTGTGGTAGCCGACGTGGGCATAGGCGCAAGAATGTGATTTATTAAATCCGTAACCACCGAAATAGACGATCTTGGCAAAGATATCTTCGGCGACATCTCTGCTCACACCGCGTACTTGCGCTCCCTGGAGAAAATCCATGCGCCGGGCATCGATGATCTCTTGTTTCTTCTTGCTGATCGCCTTGATGCAGGCATAGGCACTGGATAGCTCGATTCCACCCAGACGGTTCAGGATGCGCATGACCTGCTCTTGAAACACCATTACGCCGTAGGTCTCGCTCAGGATCTCTTCCAGGACGGGGTGCGGATAGATCGGTTTTTCGCGGCCGTGCTTGCAGTTGATGTAGGCGTCCACCATGCCGCCGCCGAGCGGGCCGGGACGATACAGTGCATTAAGAGCGATGATGTCGCGGATGTTGTCCGACTTGAGGCGTTTGAGCAATTCGCGGAAACCTTCGGATTCTAGCTGGAACACGCCTTTGGATTCGCCGCGCTGCAAGAGTTGGTATGTTTCCGGATCGTCGAGCGGCAGTTTATGGACGTCGATCTTTTCGCCTCGCGTCTTTTCGATGAGCCGCGCCGCTTTCTCTATCAGTGTAAGCGTACCAAGGCCCAAAAAATCCATTTTGAGCAAGCCGACCTTTTCCAGGTCGCCCATGACCCATTGTGTGGTGACGACGGCCTCGTTGCCGCGCGATCCTGAGTCCTCGCCCTTGCGGACGACGCGCTGCAGCGGCACGTAATCACTCAACTGACCGTTGGCAATCACGACACCAGCGGCATGCGTGCCGGCGTTGCGGTTGGTGCCTTCCAGTTTGCGAGCAATGTCGATCAACTCGCGCACCTGGGGATCGGACTGATACGTCTGACGGAGTTCGGCGCTCTGTTGAAGCGCCTCATCGAGCGTGATGCCGAGCGTCTTGGGCACCATGTTGGTCAGCTGCGTGACGCGGTCGAGAGGCACATCGAGGACGCGGCCCACGTCCTTGATGGCGGCACGGACCGCCAGGGTGCCAAAGGTGACAATCTGCGCCACGCTCTCCTCGCCGTACTTGCGCTTGACGTAGGCGATCACTTCTTCGCGGCGCTCCTGACAAAAATCGATGTCGATGTCGGGCGCCTCGGAACGATTGGGATCGAGGAAGCGCTCGAAAAGCAGATCGTACTCCAGCGGATCGACGTGGCTGAGCTTGAGGACATAGCTGACCAGGGCGCCGCAGGCGGAACCGCGGGCACCACACGGGATGTGATTTTCCACAGCAAAACGGACAAAATCCCAGACGATGAGGAAGTAACTGGAGAAGCCCATGCGGCAGATGATGCCCAGCTCATGCTCCAGACGATCGCGCGCCGCCTGCGAGGCATTGTCGCCGTAGCGCTCCCGCAGTCCTTCCTCACACAATTCGCGCAAATGCTCTTCGGGCGTCTTGCCGGCCGGTGGTGTGAACACCGGGAAATGTCTGGCATTCAAAGGCAATTGAATGTCTACACCGTCGGCAATCTCCTGACTGCGCCGGACGGCCTCGGGAAACTCGGGAAAACGGCGATACATCTCGTCCGGCCCGCAGACAAAGAACTGGTCGATCATGCGGCCATCGCCGTTGCCGTAGCGCAGACGGTTGGGATCGTTGAGCGTCTTGCCGGTATTGATGCACAGCAACACGTCATGAGCGGGAGCGTCTTCTTGCGTCAGGTAGTGGGCGTCGGAGGTGGCGACCAAGGGCAGCCCCATCCTCTTGGCGATGTCAATTGCGCCCTGGGCACACAGCTTCTGCACGTCGATACCGTTGTTCTGTACTTCGACGTAAAAGTCCTTGCCGAACAACTGGGCGAACCAGGCACAGAGTTTCTCCGCCTCATCCATCTGCTCCTTGAGAATCATCTCGCTGAACTCGGAGCTTGCGCAACCGGATAAACAAATGAGCCCCTCATGATGGGCCGCCAGTAGTTCCTTGTCGATGCGCGGGACGTAGTAGTAACCCTCCAGGTAAGCGATGCTGGCCATCTTGATGAGGTTCTTGAATCCGGTAGCATTCTTGGCCAACAACGTCAGGTGATAGCCGGCTTCGCCACGTTTCTTGGCCTCGCGCTCGCCGCGCTTGCCCGGAGCGATGTACGCCTCATAGCCGATGATCGGATTGATACCGGCTTCCCGACAGGCGAGATAAAACTCGATGGCACCGAAAAGATTGCCGTGGTCCGTGATGGCGCAGGCGTTCATGCCCAGCTTCTTTACGTGGGCCACTAGCTCCGGCACGCGGTTGGCGCCGTCAAGCAAGCTGTAGTGGCTGTGACAGTGCAGATGAACGAACGGACTTTGCGGCATACACCAATTCCCCTGGAGATTTCAAATCACTAGCCCGGAGCGCAAGCGACGGGCCGTAGTGCCCGTCGCTTGCGCTCCGGGCTAGGAGAACGCTAAGCCAAATCTCTTGCACAATAGTTCACTGCATCGCGCGCACACAAGGACAGTAGGCGGGTTGCTTCTCGATTGTCGTATGGGAAACACGTTTAGCTTGAGATCATTCTTCGAGCACATCGGGCTCGGCAACCGCGCGGACATAGCGAGCCAGAATCATTTGCAAGGCCAGCACGCGCTGCCAGTCGGCATAGCGAAGGGTGATGAACGAACCTTCTTCGTTGGCGCTGATGTTTTCGGTGGCCGAGGTCAAATGGCGGTGCAGAAAATCGAGCAACTCGGCCAGCCGAGCTGCCTGCGACGGCGTCATTTTCTGCGGCAAAGGCGGCAACGGCCTGGTGCCCAGGAACAACGAGCCGGCCGTCTCTGTGATCTTGTCCTGCGGATTCAGATCGAAATCGACATCGTGATCGAATTGAAGGGCGAGGGTTTGAGCATGTACCGTGGCGGGCAGCACACTGGAACCGATATTGCCGGCCGCCGGCGTGCTGAGGCCAGACAGGGCGGCGTTGCGCGAGTTGATCTCCTGCTCGGAGCCGAACAACAACAGCGAGCGGCCGATGCCGATGCGGTCGCCGGGGCGAAGTCTGCGGATTTGAACCACATTACCGTTGACGCGTGTGCCGTTGGTGCTCTCCAGATCGGTGAGGATGATCTCGCCATTATCGTGCTGGATTTTGGCGTGATAGCGGCTGACGCGCTCATCATGCAGAAGCAGAGCGTTGCCTTCCTCGCGGCCAATTGTGACCGGCGTGGGCAGATCACGGAATATGCGGCCTTTATCGATTCCTTCGAGAACTTGAAACGTCACAACCGGCATTGGTACGACCCTCAACAACGTCCTCCGGCCCGCGGCGATACCGAGAGGGCGTTCGCTCTCTGCATAGCTTATAACATTGTCAACCCCCAGGCGGCAAATGTCAATTCGGGTCTGATGGGCCGGCACGGCGGCAGATGGCGAAACCAGGTCATTTGCCGTTTGGCGAACCGACGGCTCCGCCTCTGAATACTCTGGATAGTCTCGGTCAAATCGGCCTGGCCATCGAGAAAAACGAACATTTCCTTGTAGCCCAGCGCTTGCCCTGCCTCGCGGCTGAGAGGCCTCTCCAAATGCCGCAGCGCTCGCACCTCATCCAGCAACCCTTCGGCAATCATCCGTTCGACCCGTGCATCGATACGAGCATACAGCTGTGCTCGCGGCAAATCCAGGAAAAAACAGCGGCCATCCAGCTCCTGGAGCATTTTCTTGTTCCACTGCGTTTGCCAATCACTAATGGGCCGCCCTGTGATTTCCCAGACTTCGAGGGCACGTACGATGCGGCGTATGTCGTTGGGATGCAGGCGGGCGGCGCTGACCGGATCGACGGCAGCGAGCCGGGCGTGAACGGCCGCGGCGCCGCCTGCGGCTGCTTCGTCGCTCAGACGGTGGCGAATTGCCTCATCGGCAAGCGGTCCCTCGAAGAGTCCGTACAGCAACGACTTCAGATACAAAGGAGTGCCGCCGACGAACAGGGGCCGTTTGTCGCGAGCACGGATGTCGCGGCAACAAGCGATAGCCCGCTCCAGCCACCAGGCAACACTGGCCGACTCCCACGGTTCGAGAACGTCAATCAGATGGTGCGGCACACGGCAGCGTTCTTCTACTGTGGGCTTGGCCGTGCCGATGTCCATGCGACGATACAAGGCCATCGAGTCCATCGAGATGATTTCGGCATCGAGGCGCTCGGCCAGATCGAGGGCCAGTTGGGTCTTGCCGGAGCCAGTCGGGCCGGTGAGAATCAATGCTTGCGGATGTTCGTCGAGAATCATGAGTGTCAAGACAAGGGATGTGGAATTATTCTCGCGCCCTCTTTGCGTAGCCAACAAGCCCAAAAGCGCGCTCGTCGGCGACAACCAGCCGCGTTGCGCCGGCGACGCCCATCGGTAGAATAATCAGCACCACGCCTGGCACCACGACCAGAAGCGCCCACAGCGCGCCAAAAAGCGTGAACGCAGCGAAATTGCGGCCCACCCAGGCGAAGCGTCCCTCCAGGCCGACGCCGCGCATGCCCAGCGGATAATCGATGAAATCCCATGCCAGCATCCATCCGCATACCAGCACCTTTAGCGGCACTGTCACCACCGCGGCAGGTGGAAAGAAAAAGCTGATGAGGAAGAGGATCGTCAACAACGTCCCGCCGACGAGTAGGGCGATGACAACCGCCTTGGTCGTGCTGACCAGCGCTGCGAGGAACGACGCCTTCGGTGCGGCGGTCCCAGTCAGGTCGAGTTCCTGAGCGTGGGCAATGGACTCCAGCGCAAAACCAGAGAACGGCTGCGCTAAACTCAGGGCCAGAAGGACGGCCGCAAGCAGACCTACCATGTTCAGCGCGACCATCAGCCCCCAGTAGCCGATTTGTCCCCAAGTGCCGGCGTCCGGGCCAATCAGCCGAGCACTCAGATGATGCGATCCCCAGACGCTCAGCCCGAGCAGACCGCAGGATAACAACAACAACATCCCCACCGGCACCAGAGCATAGCCCCACACACGCGGCGTGACGATCACGAAACTGATCCCACCGCCAAACGCTTGCAAACCATCCCATACAGTGACCTGAGCGCTCCCGTTGGGTGGTTTCGTTCGAGGCAAGATGCCATCGGCATTGTGCATACGGGATTTCACCAGTGGAAAAGGGCGCTGCCAAACGAAATCATCAGGGCAACAAGTCCGCCTTCGGCCATGAAACAGAACGCCAGGGCAAGGCAGTTCGGCAGACAGGCGGAATACAAGGGGAACGTGTAGATGCCGCTGATAAACGGATGCGCCGGCAGCACCAGCTCGGCTCGGGTGCGTTCGGCGATGTGCTGACGCACCTGTTGGGCGAACACAGCATCCTCCTGCTTGGACGGGGTCGGCGCTGGTGGTTCCGTCGTTCCTCGCACGTCATACGGTTCGTATTCTTCCGGCAACTGGGCGAAGCGAGAGCGGACGGGTTTTTCCGGCGGCGGCTCCGGCGCGGCAGGCTTTTCCTCGGCGAAACCATAGCCCTCGATCTCTTCCGCACTGGGGATGTGCAATCCCGACTTCGGCTTTGGCGGCGGCTTTTGCGCCCAGGGGAACCGCTCGCTCATCTTGCGCTCTCTCTCTTCTTCTTCGGGAACGATCCACGGATCTTGCGCTTTGGGATCTGGCCTCTGCTTCTTTTTTCGCCGCGGCTGGGGCCGCTTCACGACCTTCGCTTTGGCCGGCGCTCGCCGAAGCGCAGGCAAGCGTTGGATAATGCAGGCGAGCCGGCCCAAGAGACGCGAATAGATGAACAACACTGCCGCACTGACAACCGCCGCCACCGGCAACAAGACGTTCATGCCGCCGAACAGAGCGTAGTACCACGGTACAACGCCAACGACCAGCAAAAGGGCGGACTGAAAGTAGAACACTAGCGCCGCGGGAGCGACGCGCAGAAAAGAATGAAGAATCACCCAACGGAACGGCACCCAGCGCGATTGGGCACTCAACGAAGACATTAACCCAATGGGAAAGAACAGCCATAATCCCGGACCCGCCAACAATAGTACACGCAGCGCAGCCTCGTTGGGCAGCCAGACGTGGCGCAGCAGCCGCGCCGTCAGTGCTGCCGGCGCCAGCCAGATGCCCACGAGCTCGAGAAATAGCACGGCATGGCCAAGCCCGTCCACGTAGGGCTCGTTCGGCCAGATGATTTTGTCCTGTCCCTGGGCTGTCTCCTGAACCACCACGAGCACACATCGCGCGGCGTAGGCCACCACAAAGGTGCCGACGATGATCGACGCCGCGAACGAGATCATGAAGAGAATTGCAGGACCGGCATTGCCCATGGCCTTAACACCTCCCCGGTCATTGAAGAGTATGTCTTCTTCTCTAAACGGTATCAGAAGAGAGCGTTGGATGCCAAACGAAACAGGTAGGCAGATCTCGCACTTATGATCTGGTCTCTAAACGGGAGTTGTCTCGCAAACCTAGGTCACCACCAGACGGCGAATCGGATCTCCCCATCATGGGAAGAGGCGGGTTAGCTCCGTTGTCCGAATACCGGAATTGTGTTCAAGGAGCGGAGGTCATATACTGTGGCCGCCTCGCCGAGGCTTGGCAGAGAGCCACCTGGAATAGGTCGGCCTCGCCATCCTTCCTCGTTCCGGCCTCACCGGAAACGACAGAGCTGGACGGCCGAATCGATGCTGAAGGCCAGAATCTCTATTGAGGAGCGATGCGAGATGCTCCGCCCTTATCTCTTCTTCGTCCGGATCACGATCATTGTTAGCTGTGTCATTCCTCTCGGGTTGCTGGTGCACAATATAGCCCACAGTTCCCAAAAACAGTTCGTACTCGCTCTGGCGCTCAAATGCGGTGTCCTGCTGGCGTTGTGTCTGCCGGCCTGTGCCGCGATGGTATTCCTGCCGCAACGGTTGCTGGGAGCAATCGACCGTGTCGCTCAGTACCAGCGCAAGCAGTTGGGCTCTCTCCCTGAGAGATGGGTCGATCTGGGGATCGTCTGCTCCGCGGGCCTTAGCCTGTTCCTGGAACTTGCGGTGATCCGCTGGCAAAGCACGGTATTCGAGGTCTTCGCGTTTTACAAGAACCTTGGGCTGCTGGCTTGCTTTCTTGGCCTGGGACTGGGTTACGCGCTGGCGGCTTGCCCCCAGCTCCCCTTGCTGCTCTCCGCTCCCCTGTTGGCGTGGCAAATGCTCGTGCTGCTCATCAGCCGTTACGGACCGGAGGGGTGGTCCGCGAAACTGTTACAGTACATGCCCGTCTCGGAAGAACTCCACATGGGGCTGCACGCGGCTCGCAACTTCCGGTACGCAGCTGTTCTCCTACTCTTGGCAGTCGTGTTCCTGCTCACAGCGCTCGCGATGGTGCCTGTCGGTCAGCTGTGTGGCTGTCTCTTGGAGCGCCGGCCCAGGCTCCGGGCCTATGGCCTGAACCTGCTGGGCAGCCTGCTGGGCGTGGCACTTATGTTCGGCTTGAGTATGCTCTGGACGCCACCGGTCGTCTGGTTTGGCCTGTGTTTTGTCGCAATCGTGGCCTTTCAGGCGTTCGACCGCGGGCCACTGCTGTTGGGCCTGATCGCCAGTTTGGGTGGGCTGATGACCCTGGCTTGGCCGGCGACTCCGTTCTGGGAGCAGATCTACTCCCCGTACCAGCTGATCGAACGGGGGCCTGGGGGGTACGGGACGACGCTAATCCGGGCGTCCGGGCATTACTACCAACGCATCCACGATTTTAGTGCCTGCGAACGCGCCCTCGGAGGCCAAACGATTGTGGACTACTACGCCCTCCCCTATCGCATCCACGGCCGACCGGGCAAGGTGGCCGTCGTTGGCGCCGGTAGCGGCAATGACGTGGCGATGGCCGTGCGCATGGGCGCTGAGCATGTGGATGCGATCGAGATCGACCCGGCGATTCTGGCCATTGGCAGCCGCTACCACCCGCACGACCCGTACCACAATCCTCGAGTTCGGCCGATCGTGAACGACGCGCGCTCGTTCCTGCGGACGAGCACAGACAGTTATGACATGATCGTCTACGGCCTGCTCGATTCGCATACACTGCTGAGCCACGGTTCGAACGTCCGCCTCGACTCGTTCGTCTACACGGTGGAAGCCTTTCGGGAAGCCCGCGCGAAGTTGAAGGAGGGAGGCACCCTGAGTTTGGCCTTCACTGTTCTCTCGGCCGAACAGGGGCGAAAAATCTTCCTGATGCTCCAGGAAGCATTTGACGGGATGCCCCCGGTGTGCGTGGCGGCCCCTTATGACGCGGCAGTCATTTTCCTCCAGCGCAAGGGCCGATCGGCTGAACTGCCTGTCGCTCTGCTGGACAGGACGGGGTTCGCGGACCGCACCGCGTTGTACGCCGACCCGAACCTGCGCGCTGATGCGTCCACAGACGATTGGCCGTTCTTCTACATGCCCCGGCGCGTCTACCCGATCTCTTACGTAGTCATGGTAGTACTCCTGCTGCTGCTGTCGCTGAGCCTGGTGAAGCCCTTCTTCCGGGTACGACCTCAGTTCGGTCGCCTGGCGTTCTTCCTGCTCGGTGCCGGCTTCATGTTGGTCGAAACCAAGGGCATTACCGAGTTGGGCCTCACATTCGGCAACACCTGGCAAGTCATCGCCCTCGTGCTTGCTGGCATTCTGCTCATGGCGTTCCTGGCCAATTGTCTGGTGCAGTTGCTACGACTGCGTCACCTGGCACTGCCTTATGTGTTGCTCCTGGCAAGCCTGGGCCTGGGGTTGTTGTTGATGAAGGGCGGTGGATTTGCGCCCACGCTGCTGGGGCGTCTGCTCGCGGTGGCCGTACTGACCTGTCCTTTGTTCTTTTCGGGCATGGTCTTCTCCACGTTGTTGCAGTCCAGCGACGACGTCTCCGGTGCGATGGCGGCGAACCTTATCGGCGCGATCTGTGGCGGACTGTTGGAATACAATTCGATGTACTTCGGGTTCCTCTTTCTATACTGGATTGCGCTTGCCATCTACGGAGCGGCTTTTCTCATGTCCTTCAAAGTACAGCCGTTGCAAGGTGGGTAGAGTCGGCCGACCGAATCTCTTGGACTTACAGTGATTCGCCTTGCCCAGTGTGAAACAACAAACGCCCCTCATAGGAGACAGGCCTTCTGGAAAGATCGGCTTGACAGGAAATCGATTCGTGCTAAAGGGTTGTCTCTCAGCATTCCAAAGGTTCTGAATAAGCTTGGCACGGCAAAAGGAGCGCGCCTATGCTGGCACGCATTCGTCAATGGCGGCGGCTGGTGAAGCGCTCTCTTTCTTATTTCCGGCCGGGCGAAGGGTCTGCGCGTGCGGAGCCGGAACCGTCACCGGCGGCAATAGCGCCACGCAGCCGAACCATGCGCGAAGCGTTCGCCTGGGAATATCTCAAGGGGGATGGGCTGGAGATTGGCGCCCTTCATAGGCCTCTGCCGTTACCGCCAAATGCCCGAGTTCGCTATGTCGATCGGCTTGACGTGGAGGGATTGCGGACACACTATCCGGAGCTGAAAGACCTGCCGCTCGTCCGGGTCGATATCATCGATGATGGGGAAAAGCTCAGCTGCGTGCCGGACGGCTCGCAGGATTTTGTCGTTGCCAATCATTTCATCGAGCATACACAAGATCCCATCGGTACAATCCGACGGTTTCTCGACGTTCTGAAGCCGGGCGGCATCCTTTTCATGGTGGTGCCGGACAAGCGAGGAACCTTTGACAAGCAGCGGTCGCTAACGCCCGTCGAACACATTTATCGGGACTACGAGGAAGGTCCGGACTCGTCCTGCGCAGCCCACTACTACGAGTGGGTGGAAAAGGTATGGGGAGATCCAACCGGAAGAGGCATCGAAGCCGAGGCCAAGCGCCAGCTGGAGATGAAGTTCAGCATCCATTTCCACGTCTGGACGCATACGACGTTCTGGGAGATGTTGATGGCCATCCGAGGCCGCTATGCCATGCCCTTCGACATCTATGCCTTGTTCTACAACCAGCCCGAATCGGAATCGATTGTTGTCCTGTCAAAAACCTAAGACAGGGTAACTTCTAAACTGCTTGCATGCATCGCGCGGCATAGACAGCCACAAAGGTGCTGACGATGATCGATGCCGCGTAGGAGTTCATGACGAGAATGGCAGGACCAGCGTTTCTCATGACGGCTCCTTTCCTCTTGCTTCTTCCTCCTTCATCGTAATCGCATCACGGGACCATCGCCACAGAATCCTTGAGCGATCTGTTATCGGTACTGCCTACAAAGGCCAGCACGACGTGCTCAGGCGAGGGCCTGCAGAATCGCCTCGACATCATAAACGCAACCGCCCCACGCTCCGCCGCTGACGCGCTGAAGTGCCGCCCACAATCGCGTATCGGCCGGCAAGTCGGGATCCGGTTGCAAGTCCGGCCGCGGCGTTCGCCGTGCCAACAGGCGCGTTCCCTCTTCGACGCCGAACAGGCGCTCGCCCTGGCCGACAAGGTCGATGCTGCCCTCCAGTTGATTTCGGTCAATGACGATTTGGATGCGATCACCATCGCGCACCTTGCCGATGGGACCACCTGCCAGCGCTTCGGGGCTGACGTGGCCGATGCACGCGCCCGTCGAGACTCCCGAGAAACGCGCATCGGTCAGCACCGCCACCTGTTTGCCGAAACTCAGATGTTTGAGCGCGGAAGTGATCTGATAAATTTCCTCCATGCCCGCTCCCATTGGTCCGCGACAGATGAGCACGAGCACATCACCGGGCTGGATTCGATCGGTTCCGTGGCCCTTGATGGCGGCGATGGCGGCCCGTTCGCTGGTGAACACACGCGCCGGACCGACTTTGCGGTAAACGCCGTCGGCATCGACCACGCTGGGATCGATGGCCGTGCTCTTGATGACCGAGCCTTCCGGAGCGAGGTTGCCGCGCGGAAACGTTACCGTCGAGGTCAAGCCGCGCTGGCGGGCTTGATCGGGACTCATGATGACGGCATCTGGATCGATGTTGTCTTTTCGTCGTAACACGTCGCGCAACTGCCGCCGGCGCTCCGATTGTTCCCACCAATCAAGGACGCGATCGAGTGGTTCGCCGCTGACGGTCAGGCAGGCACCATCGAGCAGATTCAGACGCCGCAAGTGCAGCATGACTTCCGGCACACCGCCGGCCAGGAACACGCGCACTGTCGGATGGCCGATGGGACCGTTGGGCAACGCATCGACCAGGCGCGGCACACGGCGATTGACGTCGATCCAATCCTCGACGCTGGGCCGTCGCAGGCCGGCGTGGTAGGCGATGGCCGGAATGTGCAGCAACAGATTCGTCGATCCGCCGAAAGCCGCGTGGACAACCATCGCATTGCGCACAGCGGCGTCGGTCAGGATGTGGCGAATGTGAATCTTGCGGCTCTGTAAATGTGCGACGGCACGAGCCGAGCGTCGGGCCATGTCGAGCCAGATGGGTTGTCCGGAAGGCGCGAGGGCGGAGTGCGGTAGCGAGAGGCCGAGCGCTTCGCCGACGACCTGGGCCGTCGCCGCCGTGCCGAGAAACTGGCAGCCACCGCCCGGCGAGGCGCAGGCACGACAACCCAGTTCCGCCGCTTCTTGCAGACTGATCTGTCCATGTGCGAAACGGGCACCGATGCTCTGAATCTTGCCGGCGTCCTCGCCCTGCTCCGGGGGCAGCGTCACGCCGCCCGGTATCAGCACGCATGGCAAATCATGCATCGAGGCCAGCGCCATCATCATCGCCGGCAGCCCCTTATCGCAGGTGGCCACACCGATGACGCCGTGCCGCGTCGGCAGCGAACGAATCAAACGCCGCAGCACCATCGCCGCATCGTTGCGATACGGCAGGCTATCCATCATCCCCGTCGTACCCTGCGAACGGCCGTCGCACGGGTCGGTGCAGAAGCCGGCAAAGGGAATGCAGCCCGATGCCCGCAACTCCTCCGCGGCCGCCTTCATCAGCAATCCGACCTCCCAGTGGCCGGTGTGGTACCCCAGGGCGATCGGCCTGCCGTCAGCGTCGCGCAGCCCGCCGGAGGTGCTGAGCAACAGAAACTCGCGCCGGCCCAACTCGCTCGGAGTCCAGCCCATGCCGACATCTTGCGTCCAACCGAAGAGATCGCCGCTTGGCGCTTCGCGTAGCAACTCCTCTGTCAACGGCAGACTACCGGCAGGACCGGCGGCGCGGGTTTGCACGTTGAAGAGAGAGGGATCGGACTCAACGAGGGCGGTGAACTCGGACGTGGATGAGGACATGTTTACTCTCAGTTTAGGGCGGAGGATCGACAACGTGTTGCGGATCAAGGACAGTTAGCGTATGGAATCGTTGAAAGTCGCTGACATTGAAGGTGAGAACCCGGTTGACTCCGTGAACCATCATGGCCGCTACCAGGCGGGCATCGTGAGCGGTCTTTCCTTGGATTTGATTGTGCATCACCAGTTGCTCCCACTGCGGGAAGATGGCAGCAGTATCGTCCAAGATAGTAAAGAGCGATTTGAGCCGAGTCAGTTCCGCTTCTGCTTCGGCGGGCGACATCCCCAGCCCGTTCTGCGCGACCGGGCGAGTGCAGACTACCCAGAATTCATAAATGTTCTGCGGTACGATGCAGAGCGTGTCGCCTTGGCGGCGCAGCTCGGCCAAAGCATCCAGGGCAAGCCGGTGCAACGAATGAGTTGGTTGGGCCGTGCGAGCCAGAATGCTGGTATCGAGGAGAGTGTTCATTCGCCGCGTCCGGCATATATGCTCTCTCGGTCGTCATCAGCCTCATACGGCAGAGCCTTGTGGCTAGCCGCCCATGCGCGCAACTCGGCGACCCATTCCTCCACGGAGAGAGACGGTCTCATGGACGGTGTCTGTCCGACGGCCTGCTGGAGCAGTTGCACAGTTTTCTCCGCCACAGGGAGATGCTCCCGTGCCGCTAATTGCTCCAATTCGCTCAATAACTTATCCGGTACATTATCCAGTACAAGGGTCGCCATGACCAACTCTCCATTCGAGGTGAAAGATGACTCCAATGATGTCGCTGTATCGGAAATCGTATGACCCTATTATGGTATGTCCGGATGAGTGAAGGCGCCTGATTGCGGGGGCAGGCCCGCGATAATTCCGGTTGGTTTCGCCGATTGCTGCTCTCTTCCTTGCTGATATTGCCGGGCTAGAGCGAGGAATTCTTCGGAGCAAGCGGCATCGCTGAATACTCGCCGAGGTATTATGATAGCTGTGCTCCTCGCGATACACAGGAAGATGTGCTTGTCCGTGGAACCGATCATCCAAACGATGGACCAACTATAGCGGAGGTGCTGGACTTCGTTCTTCATTTCGATGCCGCTGGCACCGATTCGCAAACACCTGCGGGCGAAATACCAGCGGGATTCATCCCTGTCCCAATAGAAACGGATCGCGTTCGGGATGAGGGTCTTCGCTTGCAACCAACCTTGAAAAACGATAATCGATAGAAAGCCGATAATCACACCCGCGCAGCATCCGGATAACCAGGCACCCCGGGGCTGCCAATAAAACCAACCGTAAAGACCAGCGATTATGAGAGGCACAGGCGCCAGCACTATTCTCAACACGTACACCAGAGGAAGTTGCTTCCCTTTAGGTCTGTGTTTTGTTTGAAAGCGAAGGAAAGCTGCCATGTCTGCAGCAGTCAGTTCGTACTCGATTTCCATTGCGGTCTCCGCAACTTGCGAGGCGCGCTGGGAGAATCAGATGGATGCTCACCATCCTAAGGGAGAATGATGTTGAACGAAAGGAAATCCTCGGTCGCTCATTCAAACAGCATCCGTTGCGTCCCGCTCGGCCGCCGAAACGCACTCGTAGACAATCTTGGAAAGCGATTGCCGATGCCGGCGCGGCGACAGCTCAACGCGAAGAGCGAAGCGATCTGCTCGGCCAACAATCCCTCGCCGCGCATGCGCGAACCAAAGCGCGGATCGTTCATCGCCCCGCTGCGTGTGTCTCGGATGCGGGAAAGTACCTTGTCGCAGCGCTCGGGATAGTGCTGCTGCAACCACTGCTCGAACAGCGGTCCTAGTCCGTAGGGCAGCCGCAACAGGATGTAACTCGCCGCGCGCGCTCCCGCCTTCGCCGCCGCTTCGAGAATTGCAGGCATCTCATGATCGTTCAACCCCGGAATCACCGGGGCTACAAGCACGCCGACCGGCACACCTGACTGCGCCAGTTCCCCAATGGCGGCCAGGCGGCCGGCAGGTTGCGTGGCCCGCGGCTCCATCCGCCGTGCTAGCTCGCCGTCGAGTGTCGTGATCGACAGAAACGCTGCTGCCGCCTGATGCTGGGCCAGTTCGGACAGCAGATCGATGTCGCGGCAGATAAGGTGATTCTTGGTGACAACACCGACCGGATTGCGAAACTCGACGAACACTTCCAGGCAATGCCGCGTCAGTTGCAGACGGCGTTCGATCGGCTGATACGGATCGGTGACGCCGCTGAGGGATACAACTTTTGGTTGCCATTTCGCCGCGGCTAACTCCTTCCGCAACAAGAGCGCCGCATCTTCCTTGACGAAGATCTTCGTTTCGAAATCCAGTCCCGCCGAGAAGCCAAGATACTCATGAGTTGGGCGCGCGTAACAATACACGCAACCATGTTCGCATCCACGGTAGGGATTGATGCTGGCCTCGAAACCGACATCCGGACTGTCATTGGTCGTGAGGATGGAGCGGCTATGATCACGAAACAAGCGTGTGGCTGGCGATGGCGCCTCGTCGTCTGCGACAAGTTCATCGCGTTCGTAGTGGATCAGCTCGAAGCGATTGGCCGGGTTGCTCGATGTGCCGCGGCCACGGATGGGGTTTTGCTCCGCTTCCATGTTCCGCTCTCCCGCCCAGGCGATTCGGGGCATGAGGGTGCCTATGGATGAGATGGCGTCTGCCCGTCTCAACTGAACACGGAAGGATTCTAACCACACCGATACAAAGAACACAGGGCCGTAGGCGTCCGCAAACGCCTACGGCCCTGTGAGGATTTATTTCCTGTTTGTTAACGGTTGCTCGAGAGATCGATCTCGATCTCCGAGATGTCCACTTCGCGCTGTTCTTCCATAGAGGCCGAGTCGTAGACATGTTCCCAGTTGCCCGACGAACGGCGATCGGCCCAGTCGGGATATTTCTCCAGCTCGCGCTGGCAACCGATGCACAGCGTTGTATACGGCAGGGCGTTGAGCCGGCCGACCGGGATCTTTGTCCCACACGCCTCGCACAGGCCATAGGTGCCCTGCTTGAGACGTTGCAAGGCCCGCTCGATTTGGTGCAACTCGCGGGCATCCAACTCGGCTAACTGCGAGGCCATTTCTTCGGTGCCGGATTCGAACGCCACATCCGCCGAATCGCCGGAGGCGTCCCCTCCCTTAAGGTTTCGTAATCCGTCCAGTTCGTCGGCCAACTTCTTGCGAATGTCCGAACGACGGCTCAAAAGGGATTTATGCAGTCGCAATAGTGCGTCGCGTCGTGCCATGACTATCCACCTCCCGTCAAAGGATGACAGACTCAATTGTTGGGCTGAGTCATTGACCCTACCCACTCAGACATCGCTCATTCAAACGGACAACGCTCGCTTGATTCGATCGTCTGAGTTTGTGTTTCACTCGCTCCTCAAAAGAAAAACAAACGAAATACCTCTTTAGCCTTTAGCAAGTATTATGCCATATTCGACTTTCGGATTTTTTTTACCCACATATCCCTAACTACCGAATTTTCCGACACTTCCAACACTTCTGCTCTCTCCATTCTCCTTGCTCGAACGCCGGCCTGGCTCATTATTGAACACGTAGGTGCCGGATTTACAGTCAACCGATGATCTTTGCACCGGTAGTCGATGGCTCCTTTTTGCTTCTCCGGATGGCTAGAGCGAAGTAAGTATATCCGACAAAAGAACGAATCAGCGGCGATTTCGTTTGCCGTCTTGAGGAAATTCGCTGTGGAAGCAAGATTATTAGTCGGGAAAGGGGGGAAGTAACTTTCTTTCCCATTGTCGGAGCGACAAGAGAACTGCGACTTGTAGCGACACTTTGGCTGTGAAACAGCATCCATAGAGCCGCGACCCTATGGCAGCGGCCCTGCCAATCGCTCCCTTACGGTCACGGCTCGGGTTGATTCAGAAGTTGGGCCTTCTGACCACGCGGGCAATCGAAGGTGAGGCGGACGGGATTGGCCGCGTCGTAGACCCACTGTTCCCGATAGTGGTGGTAGAGGATTTGCCGGGCTATATGCTTGGGAGCGCCCACCAGTTTTCGCACTTGATCGGGCGTCATACCGCGTTTGAGTTTGGCTAAGTCCAGCTTGGGAATGTCCTTGTCTTTGTCCGCAAACTCGGCACCTCCGGAGATCAGCGGAGCCAGCAAGAGAAAGAGAACAAGCAACAAAAGTACAAATCGATGCCCAAGGCTCATCTTCTCTTCCTCGACCGCGCTACTCGCGCATGGCGGCGAACAGTCCGGACAATTCGGCACCCGGCGCCAAGTACCACAACCGCGGAGCGAAGCCGGCTTGCAGGCGAGCCGGATCGAGCACGGAGCCACTCGGCGAAGCAGGGGATTGGACGCCAAGACCCATCAGATCGGCGAGCGTGCTGGGACGCTCGTACTTGATGGCCTGGTAATCCTCACTGAGGCCGGCCGCGTCGTGGGCCGCTTGCACAGCGTCATCGAGCGTGCCGAGCTTATCGACTAGCTTGTGCTTCAGGGCACTCTCCGCCGTCCATACACCGCCGTCAGCCAGGTAGCGTCTGTACGGTTCGTGCGATTTGTCTGCCTTTTCCCGCAAGAAGGCAGGCCCCGCTTGAATCGGAGTGACATTGACAGGTTGGAGCAGCTTGCCGCCGGCCAGCATCGGCCGGCCGGTTTCGACAACCTGCACAAACCGCTGATAGGCGTCATCAACCATGTCTTGCCAGACTTGCATTTCGTGCTTGCTCATCTCGGCGAACGGCGAGCCGCTGTCCTTGATTTCGCCTTGCTTGATGGTGGTTAGCCGGACGCCATACTTGTTCGCCAGCTCTCGGACATTGGGGAACGACGAGTAAACGCCGATGGAGCCGGTCAGGGTGGTGCGCTCAGCGAAGATGGTCTGTCCGGGAGTGGCAATGTAGTATCCGCCGGAGGCGGCCATGCCGCCCATGGAAACGATCAACGGGCGCGGAGCGTGGTTCTTCTTGGAATTGCCGTCACGCAATTCAATGAGCTTGCGATAAAGATCGTCGCTGGCGGTGATGCTGCCGCCCGGACTGTTGATGCGGACGACGATCGCTTTGACGTGGCGATCGTCCGCCGCCTGTTCGATCTGCTTGTGGGGATAGGCCAGCAGCCCTTCCACGAGGACGCCGTCCAGTGTGAGGATGGCCACCTTATCCGAGGCCGTGCTCTTGCCGGAGTAGTATTTCTCGCCCAGCGGGACGCTGGCCGGCTTGTGCAGCAAGAAGAAGCCGAAGCAAAACAACAAGATGACCAGTCCGCCGATCAGGTTGAGCGCGAAGGACAGCGCGAAGGCACAACCGAGCAATGAGGACCGAGGCGGCGGTGGGGGAGCCGGCCGCAACGGACGCGGGATTCCGGGTCTGGACGCGCCGGCGGCCGAAGGCGGTACTGCCGGCGGCAGACCGGACGATTCAGGGACATCGCTCATGGAGAGTTCCTCCTCACCAGTCCGGGGCACCTGCAAAGGGCCGAAATCGTGCCCATTATCCTATGCGTTGCCGGTCGCGTTGAGAAGCGCTTGAGCCTACCGACCTTGGCAACGATGGGGCGTTCGCGGTACGCTCAAGGCGGTGAGATCAAGAAGCGCTTGGTAGGAGGAACGGCGACGGTGATGCTTCGCTGCGTGCTGGATGGCTTGTTGTTGCACGCGATCCTGTATACAGAACCGCCCGTGTTGCTGGCCTACGACGGCGATGAGTCGTTTGCTCTGGAGGCGATCGAAGCGTTGTATTACGAGGTCGTGGCCGCGACGCGGGAGGAACTGGTGGCGCTCGAACGGGCCTGTTATCGTCTGCTCCGCCGCGCCGCCGACTTCCGGCAAATCGAGGACGGCGCCACTCCGGTGTGAGTCGATCACTTCGCGTTCTGCCACTGCCGCAGCTGTTCTTTCACCCACGTTGCTTCCGCGCCGCGCAACGGCGGCTTCAACGGCTTACTGTAGTTGATGGCGTGGCCATACCGACCTAGCTGGTAAACTCGGTCAATTAACGGTTGTAGATTGAGAGGGATGTCCTTATCAGGCCTAGTTAGAGGCACAGTCAGGGTGGGCAATGGACGATCAAAATAGCCTCGCCAAACCTGACAGCGTAGGTCTTGATCGGAGCGGCCGACAAGGAATACATAAGGACTATTGGGCCAAGGATCGCGCATTAGGGGACGCCGCCCACCGCGCAGCAAATCGATCTCGACAAGATGAACGTCGCCCAAGAGGGCGCTATAACGCTTACTATGATATTCATTCCAACCTTCCGTACCGGGACGCTTGTTCGACGGGGACAGGACTTCTATCGTCGTTACCAAACGCATCTCAGGATAATCAGGATCATCCTCGTAAATCTCCACGAACTTTTCTCGGTGTTCTTCGGCGATGAAAGCCCGCAACGACAGCGGTTCATTCTCCGTAGTAGGTTGCGCCACGGCCACGCCACCTGACTTCTTCTTGGGCTTTTTGCCGCTCGCGGGAGAGGTGATTTTCACATCGGGAGCAAAGGGCTTCTTGGTTTTTCCTTCGGACTCAATCAAGACTTGATAGGATCGCTCCCGGCTTCGAACAAAATAGCGATCGGGAACTGCTTGCGCAATTTGCTCATAGACACGCTCGATCAAATGGCCGTGGAAATCTTCCCATAGCCCGCACGACTCAATGTACGGGTCCATGCCCGGAAACGGCGATTTCATGATTCGAACCTCCGCAAACTCACTCGGACTTACCGCAAAGCCGCATTTTACCTTCGTCGATGTTTCCGTGTTATCTCAACTTCGTCTTCGCGCCGAGGCACATCTTGGGCAACAATAGCCCCACCCTGCGAAGGGACTTCGCAGCCGACGTCCACAGTCAGGACGAGTTCAAGGAGGAACGCCGTGATCGAGGCTGGAATCGAGCCGAGCTACACTACATCCCTGGGCCAGTGCTTTGAGGGCGATGCTCTCGAAGTGTTGCGCAAACTGCCGAGCGCTTCGGTATCCCTGGTGCTGACGTCGCCACCGTTTGCGCTGCGGCGGCGCAAGGCATACGGCAACGTCGAGCCGTCGGAATACATCGAGTGGTTTTGGCCGTTCGCCGTCGAGATCCAGCGGGTGTTGACCGACGAAGGCAGTTTCGTGTTCGAGCTGGGCGGCGCCTGGGAGCGTGGCCGCGGGATTCGTTCGCTCTATCAATATGAATTGATACTACGCCTGGGCAAACTCTTTCGTCTGGCTCAGGAGTTCTACTGGTACAATCCCAGCAAAATGCCGACGCCGGCCGAGTGGGTGACGATCCGCCGCACGCGCGTCAAGGACGCCGTCAATCCGATCTGGTGGCTGTCGAAGACGGATTCGCCCAACGCCGACAATCGCCGGGTGCTTCGGCCCTACAGTCGATCGATGCGCCGCCTGCTGCGCGACGGCTACCAAACGGCGATGCGTCCGTCGCAGCACGAAATCGGCCCGCACTTCCGCCGCGACAATGGCGGAGCCATTCCGCCTAATCTGCTGCAAGTGCCCAACACGCGTTCCAGCGACGAGTATTTCCGCCGCTGTCGCGCCGCCGAACTGCCCATCCACCCGGCACGTTTTCCGGCTCCGGTGCCGGAATTCTTCATCCGTTTTCTGACCGAACCAGGTCAGCTGGTGCTCGATCCGTTCTCCGGCAGCAACATGACCGGCCATGTTGCCGAGCAGCTGGAGCGCCACTGGTTGAGCATCGAGATCAATCCTGAATACGTAGCCGGCTCGCGACTGCGCTTTGAAGAGGATGAACCACGGATTACGCGGCTAGCACGGAAGAAAGACAAGAGAAAGAAACCACTCCGCGTTTGATTTATCCGTGCAATCCGCGGTTCACTCTATCATTATCTCACTGCCCGGTTACGCAACAACGTGAGGTGACGGCCAAAGCGCTGCAACAGATGGCTGTGAATGTCGCACAACTGAGTGACATCATCCAGAGTGATGTTATGGCCGTCGCTGAGGTTGGCGCTGCCAAGCCCAACCTGCCGTTCGATCTCGGCCAGGGCCGCCCGCAGGTGATCGAGCCGGGCGTCGAGCGTATCACTGGCCATGTTTTCCGTGATGTTCCAGAAACGACAGGCGTCAGCGAAGGTCAGCTCTTGCTTGCGTCCCTCGCGGACCTTCTCGTAGGCCGAGGCAACGAACAATCCCTGCAGCAACTTGTCGTGCTCCTTGCTCAACTTGGCGGGCCGATCGCTCTTGATGGTCTCCGGCTGATCCTCGCCTTGCATCAGTCGGCGCACGGCTCGACGGCCCTCGTGGCTGAGCGAGTAAAGTTTTTGTCCCATCTTCACGAGCCAGCCACGGCGAGCCAATCCCTTCTCGCCCATGATGCTGGCCAGCACCTTGTTGGAATCGGGATACTGCTCGTCGTAGCCCTTGAGTCCGAAGGTGCGTGGATACTTTTGCCAGGCGGCGACGATGAGCGCCTCGGCGGAGAAGGGCGATTGGCCTTGCTCTTCCAGCTGGAAGGCGGCCAGGAGAATTTTTTCGGGTACTGTGAATTCAGCAATACTGGTCACTTCAACCCCCCATGCGATCCGCAAAGTCATGCCGGCGCTGGACACTTCAATTGTGCATTTGCTCGGGATGCAATCGCAACGGAACTTGCCCGGACATGCGGCGAACTCAGCTGAGAGGCAACGGCGCACCCGCTACAATCGGCGTTTCTGGAGTGCGTAGGGACGGAAGGTGAGTAGCAGACCCGTAAGGTAGGTAATGGACCCGACGACGGCCGGAGCTAAATGGACAGCATCGTTATAGCCGACAGCAGGATGGATACCGATGGCCGTCCCAAAGCCCACTGCCCCGACCAGGGCCAACACGCACCACAGACTCCGCGACGGCGTGCCGCACCACACGCACAGAAACAGGGCCGCTCCGCAGCTGCACACGGCCCCGCCGAAGCCAGCGCGGTCATGGGCGATCAACGGCACCAACCGCGGATTGAGCGCGTGCAGCTCTTCGACGCGCACACCCATGTACGCAAGATCCTGTGGCACAAACACGCGTGTCATGCCGACTACCAAGATGGTCAGGCCCGCCGCCATCAGAGCAATTGCAGTCGCTAGAAGACACAACCGACCCAGTCCGGCCAGGGAATCGTAGGGCCAGCGCACCGAAGGACGGAACAAACAATGAATGTTCCGATGGGTACTGAACGGGCTGGGCGACGCAGTCAGGCCCAAAAGAAAACACGGCAATAAAGTGAGCGTGGCCACACCGTGCCAGCTATCGAGATAGCCGTAGCCAAGGTACGCGAAAAAACTGGCGAAGCCCACGATTCCAGACAATAACAAGGCCCACCATGCCCATACCTGGCCTCGCCGAAGCGGCGATTCCACTAGCCACAGGTAAAGAATGCCAATCGCCGTCACGGCCCCACCGAACGATACCCGATCGTGGATCATGAAATGAACGATGCGGCAGCCATGCAAGGCACACAAATCTCTGGCCGTCATGCCGAGAAAATGTTCGTCATGCGGCAAGAAACGGCCGGTGATTCCCAGCAGGATAGCGAAAAGGCCAGACAGGATGAGAATCAAGGCGGACAGCCGGACGAAGAACCGCGAGGGCAGCTGTTCGAGGCGGGAAGCATGGTTCATGGCAGAACATCCCCTGGCTATCTGTTTTCGAGACAGAAGGAGGGTCGGGCCACCCCACATCGCTTACCGTAAACCGCTGTCGGAGATAACGGCGCCCTCCGCCGCCAGAATCATCTCTTCAGCCATCCAGATGCGTTTGCTCAAGGCATCACGTCGGCAAGTTCCCAACCTCCCCGCCTATCTCGGTTTGGTCGATTCCTTGGAGGCTCTGCGGCAAGGCCGATTTCTGCAATCGGGACAGAAATTGCTGCTGGTGCTGGACCAGTTCGAGCAGTGGCTTCATGCCCGGTCCCTCGCCCCTACCCCTCTCACCTTGGGGGACAGGGGGTAGGGGCGAGAGAGGACTGGGCGGAAGGCTACAGATCGTATCCTCAACAGCCAGGGAAAAATGCACCAAGCGCCTCGGAAGAGATGCCCGTGATCGATGACAAGGAGGATGAGTTGTCGGCTCCGGTCACTCGTGGCCGCATGTTTCGCGGCTCTCGGTTCTTCGATCTGACCGCGTTCGTTCGCTCTGCCTGTCATTGCAGCCTTGTGCCCCCGGACAGCTATCTTGGAATTGGGTTCCATGTGGCGAGGACTGTACTATCGACGCGCTCATGTCCTGCTTTTTCATGCTTCCGTATGGCGCGCGTGGTTAACTGAATCTCTCACTCGCCTGGGTTACATTCCGGTGGAGACTCACCGGCGGCGGCTCTGCCGGGCGCGGCTCAAACGAGCACACGATCACTGCCCGCTCCGGTCCCGCTCCAGGACGCCGGTGCAAGGTACACCGCACGCCAACGGCCCTGGCGCGACCCACTGCCGTCATGAGCAAGGTTTGCCCATGCGGTATCTGTCGTTCGATGCCACCATCGCGATAAATCGTCGCCGGACCATATAGCGTCCAGACGGAGCGCAAGTACGAACCGTCCGCGTGCAGTCGGTCTACCTCACGATCCTCGCATCCGGACGGTTCGTGGCGGAATTCCAGCGAGGTCAGCGAGACGGCCTCTTCTGGCAGAGCCTCGTCCAGCATCGTCTCTAGCCAACAGGCGTACTGTGCCAACTCCGGAAGTCGCCACCAACGCTTGTCATGGGAGGGCAGGACCATTCGTTGCCTGCGAAAACGAGGAGGCAGTCGCTCACCGAAGAACGGCGGCGTATCCACCAGGGCGAAGCCGCGCCCGTCCATATCCTGCCGCACGGTGCAGATGGATGCGCCGCTCAGGCGTGGTAAGGAAAGTCCCTTTTGCAAGGCAGTTGACCCCTCGAAATCTACCAATCACCGAAGTCAGTTGAAATGTTGACCAGCCGCCCTCGCTTACGCTTCGGGCTGGTCACGATACGATGTAGACAGACGTATTCAGCCGAAGGTTCACCATGCCGAACAGTTTTGTAAGCGAGAGCGGCACTCGATTCGTGCCGTAGGGTCAGATTTAGAGTCGCTGAAATGGACTACTTCTGCTCCGCATCGGGTGCGGCCAACTTTTGCACGATCGTCCGCAGCGCCGCTGCGCCGCGTTGCAGTGTCTCCGGCGATGGCATAGGTACTTGCAACACAGGCCGGCCGTGCGCGTCGGTCGCCAGAAACGGCGACACCAGGAACGCGCCGTTGCCATTGGCGCCTGTTTGCGTAGAGCCAGCGCTTCCGAAAAGTGCCGCCAACGCTTCAAGAAACTGCACACCGGCCTGTACCACCGCCTGACGTGGATCGGTCGCGGCCTCGCCGGACGCTGCCACAGATGCGGGTGTCTCTGCCGGTTTCGCTTCACAGACTAATTCGCGGACCGTTTCCAGGAACGCTTGCTGGCCCAGCGTGGCGAAGACTACTTCGTCGTTGGTGCCCGCGAAAACCTCTGTGAACAGCGAGCGCTTGACGGCCAGCGTCCGCAGCACGCGCTCCTCGATGCTGTCGCGCATCACCAGATTAAAGACCTGCACGGGACGATGCTGGCCCATGCGATGCACACGAGCGATGCGCTGTTCCAACACTGCTGGGTTCCACGGCACCTCGAGATTGATGACCGTGTCCGCCGTCTGCAAATTCAGACCCGTGCCGCCGGCGTCGGTGCTGAGAAAGACGCGGCAGTCGCCATCGTCGCGGAAGCGTTCTAGAAGACTCCGCCGCGCCTTGCCAGGGATGCCGCCGTGCAGCAAGGCGTAGCCGACCCCTAGCTTTTCGACCACTTCCGCCGCCAGTCGCAGCATTGTCTCCCACTGACTGAAAATGACGACCTTGTGCGGTCCCGAAAAGAGTAATTCGCGCAACAACTCTTCCAACTCCGCCAGTTTCGGCGACACCTTCGTTTGCTTGTCGAGCAGGAAAGTGCTGTCGCAGAGCATGCGCAGGTTGGCGATGCTGGCGAGAATGCGGCGGCGGTCGATCTCGGTGAGATATTTTTTTTGCAACAGCCTGGCCAGTGTGTGCGAATGCTCGGAATAGGGTCCGCGCTGGGCGTCGGCCATCTCGACGTAGACCGTCGTATCGGTGCGAGCTGGCAGTTGCGACAGCACTTCCTCGCGCGTTCGTCGCAAGAGAATCGGTGTCAGTTTCTCGCGGATCTTGTCGAGGTTGCGATAACCCAGGAGCTTACCGTTCTCGTCGAGCAAGCGATGATCGTGCAAGAACTGAAAGGCCGGACCGAGCCGGCGATCATCGACGAACTGAACGATGCTGTACAGCTCTTCGAGCTTGTTTTCCAGCGGCGTGCCGGTCAACACGGCGGCGTAACGGCTGCGCAGCCGCTTGACAGCGCGTGTCGTCTTGGCCTCCCAGTTTTTGATGCGCTGCGCCTCATCGAGCACAATCAGGTCCGGCTGCCAGACATTCAATTCGTCGAGGTCCCGGACAGCAATTTCGTAGTTGATGAGGCGATAAAACGTCGGTTGGCGATACTGGCCGCGCCGCTCTGACACCGTGCCGTCGATGACCTGCACGTCGCGGTCGGTAAACTTGCGGATCTCGGTTTCCCACTGATACTTCACCGACGCCGGGGCAACTACCAGCACGCGCTCAATGCCGCGCTCGCGCACCAACAGCTCGACGGCTGCCAACGTCTGCACGGTCTTGCCCAATCCCATGTCATCGCCAAGTATCGCCCGGCCACGGCAAGCCAGAAACAGAGCGCCGCGCATCTGGTAGGGATAGAGAGGCACGCGCACCAGATCGCGCAGCACCTCCGGCAACTCACGATCTTCGAGCTGGGCAAGCAGCTCACGTTCGCGCTGGGCCATCTCATGACGCTCAATCTCACGCTCCATGAACTCCATTGCGTCGGAAAAGATCGTCACCTGCTCCGGTACGCTCTCGACTAACTCGATGAGCTTCTGATAGGCGTCGCCACCCTTCCACAAGCCGCGCGGATCGAAAAACGCTTCGGCCAGGGCGCGGAGCGGATCGGAGTGACGAGGCGGCAGATGTAGGCCAATGCGCAGTTGTTCGCCGTAGTATAGGTAGATTTCCGGATGCGTGACGGCGGCCTTGCGGCGGCGAAGCTGCGGCGGCGTCTCCTCGCGCAGCGACGCCAACACAGCCTCAATGTGCTTGCAAGTTCCGAGTGTGTTCGTGCGAAAATCCGGACATTCGCAGGTGTTATCACCGACATCGAAGCCGCGAATGCTGACGCGATATTGGCCGCCGGTCGCCGGATTGGTGATCTGATAATCACTGAAGACGCGATTGCGGCCGAGGTTCTGTATGCGAAACTGCGCTTCGGCAGCACGGCGGCGGCGAAGGTCGATCTGTTCCTCGCGAAGCATACGGACCTCGAATTAACCGCCAAGACGCCAAGAACGCCACGAAAAGAAGGAGAAAAGAGAAAACCTAGTTTGCACCACGACGAGTTAAGAAGCACAATGTTTTGTAATTCTTATACTCTTCCTTTTCTTGGCGTTCTTGGCGTCTTGGCGGTTTAACTCTTTCATCAGGCAATCACCGTGTCACCACATTGGGCGCGCCAGCGCAGCCAGTGATCGACGAGCACCAGCGCGATCATCGCCTCGCCCATTGGCACGAAGCGCGGCAACAAACACGGATCGTGCCGGCCGCGGGTGGCGATTTCCGTCGATTCGCCATCGCGGGTGACGGTTGGTTGCGAGCGCGGCAGGCTGCTAGTCGGCTTGACGGCCACGCGGCAGACGATCGCTTCGCCGCTGCTGATACCGCCGAGCATGCCGCCGTGTCGATTGGTTAATGTGCCGATGTGTTCGTCTTTGCGAACGAAGATGTCGTTGTTGGAACTGCCTCGCGCTGTGGCCACAGCGAAACCGGCGCCGTACTCGAAGGCCAGCACCGCCGGTAGAGACATGAGTGCCTTGGCCAGATCGGCCTTGAGTTTGTCGAAGACGGGTTCGCCCAGCCCCGGCGGCACGCCGACGGCGACAAGCTCGCAGACGCCGCCGATGGAATCCTGATCCTTGCGTACTTCCTCGATCAGGGCGATCATGCGCGCGGCGGCGTCGGCATCGGGACAGCGAACGGGCGTCGCCTCGACTTGATCGAGCGTCACCGCCGATGGTTGCGGGATGTTGGCGATCACATCGCCGACTTGTTTGACGTATCCCAGGACGCGGATGCCCTTGCGGCCGAGGATTTTCTTGGCCACGGCGCCCGCGGCGACGCGGCAGAGGGTCTCGCGGGCACTGGAACGGCCGCCGCCGCGATAGTCGCGCAGGCCATACTTGGTGTCGAATGTGAAATCGGCGTGTCCTGGACGATATTTATCCTTGATGTCGCTGTAATCCTGGCTGCGCTGGTCGGTGTTGCGGAACAGAATGGTGATGGGCGTGCCGTCGGTCACGCCCTCGAAGACGCCGGACCAGATCTCCGGCACGTCTTCTTCCTTGCGCTGCGTGACGATCTTCGATTGTCCGGGCCGGCGGCGGCGCAGGTCGGGCAGCAGGTCTTCTTCACTCAACGGCAGTCCGGGAGGGCAGCCGTCGATGATAACGGCGTAGCCCGGACCGTGGCTGACGCCGCCGGTCGTTATGCGAAACAGTTTTCCAAAAGCGTTGCCTGGCATATCATCATTCTAGTGTCCGTGGCCGATATTTTGAACCGAAGCCGTCTTCACGACAGGAAACGATTATGCGGGAACCCTTGATCGATCTACGTAGCGACACTGTGACCAGGCCGACGGCCGCCATGCGCGCGGCCATGCACGAGGCGGAAGTAGGCGATGACGTGTTTCACGATGATCCTAGCGTCAATCGCCTGGAAGAACGTATCGCCGAGTTGCTTGGCAAGGAAGCGGCAGTGTTCGTGCCGTCGGGCACCATGTCCAACCAGATCGCCGTCAAGGTCCACACGCAACCAGGTGATGAATTGATTTGCGATGTCAATTGTCACATTTACAATTACGAAGCCGGCGGTCCGGCCGTTCACAGCGGCGTCACCTGCCGCACGCTCGACGGCGATTGCGGCATCATGGACGTGACGCAGCTGGAAGACAAGATTCGCCCCGACGACGAGCATCAGGTGCGGACGCGACTAGTGTGTCTGGAGAACACGCACAATCGCGGCGGGGGTCGTGTCTATCCTTTCGAGAAAATCCAGGCCATCCACTCGTGGACGCGCAAACAGGGTCTGGCTCTGCATCTGGACGGCGCGCGATTGTGGAACGCGATCGTCGTCACCGGCATCGCGGCGAAGCGTTGGGGCGCTTTATTCGATACCGTGTCGGTGTGTTTCAGCAAGGGTCTCGGGGCGCCAGTCGGCTCGGCCCTGGCGGGGCCGCGTGAGTTGATGATGCAAGCGCGACGCATCCGCAAGCTGTTCGGCGGTGGCATGCGTCAGGCCGGTGTGTTGGCTGCAGCCGCGCTGCATGCGCTCGATCATCACGTTGAGCGCCTGGCCGACGATCATCGCAATGCCCAGGTGATCGCCCAGGCCGTCGCTGATACGCCCGGATTGCGATTGGTACCGCCGGAAGTGGAGACAAACCTGGTCTGGTTCGTCGTCGAGCGCGAAATGGGCACGGCGAAGGATGTAGCTTCCGCATTGAAGGAAGCTGGCGTGCTGGTCCATGTGTCGGGGCCACACAGGCTTCGCGCCTGCACGCATCTCGACGTGTCCGCCGCGCAAGCCGAGCGTGCCGCCGAGATCATCCGCCGCACGGTGTCGCATCCTGCGAGACCGCGCCAACGGTAACGGTTAGCGAAGATTCTGCGAAGCATCGCTAACCGCGATGAGTAAGGTTAATTCAAGAACTCGTTTGTCGGAGGACGCGGCAAGATCGCGACGAATTTATCGATCGGTTTATCTTTGGTCGCATAAAGGATCAAGGCCGTAATATACTCCGAACTTCCCGGCTTGGGAAAGAAATGGACCTGGCCCCGTACTTCGACCCACTTGTCGCGATATTTGTCTCGATCGACATTCTGGTCCGATTTGGGATCGACCATTATTACGGCGTTGAGCGGCACGGCATCGCGGGCGCAGCAAGCCATCTTGAAGCGAACCAAGGTAAAGCGCTTGTCGCTCACATCGGAATACTTACCGATCAAGCTGACCACTTTGCCCTCGTAGAAGTCGCGCTGCTCCGGCGACACCGATGCTTGTTGCAGTTCCGCAAAACCGATATCGAACGCGGGTGAGTCACCCTTATCCTGACGCAGCCCCGTGACATCCAGTTGAACATCCTTCAAGCGATCACCGTAGGCGGCGCTAAACCCTTCGTTGGGTAGGTTCAAAAAGTACAATACGACTGGCACCAGCAAAACGACATAGCGCCACGGCGCCCAGCCGTGCTCGTGGCCGTGGTCGGCGCCAGAGCCATGACTGTGACCGTGGGGATGGTCATGGACATGCACGTGATCGTGTGCATGATCGTGGTCACATTGCTCGTGGCTATGATCGCAGTGATCGTGGTCGTGGTCGTGTGTGTGGCCGGCGTGCAGCGATTCGTCCACCGAGCGCCAGACGGCAATCGCGCGGATGAGCACGAGGGCAAGCAGGGTGATGCCGCCAATCAGCGTCGGTAGCCAGAAGCGCTCGACCACGAGGAAGCGGAGTTTGTCGCTGTACCAGAGCATGACCGTCACTCCGCCCAGCGCTCCGCAGACGGCGATGGTGAAAAGCTGGTTCAGGTAATAGGCGTTGCGATCGTCGTGTGAGTGGTCGTGAGGCATAGGACCAACCTCCATTACAATCTCGACCGTCCGTGAATTACGGAGCGGTGGACGAGGATTGCGACGCCGCCGCTGGTGGAGCAAACAACAGCGGGGCGTACTGTTCCCAAAGAATGTGAGTGATGTAAGTCAGAACGAAAACCTGGACGATGACCGAGAGAAAGATCGTGTAGATGAGGCGCGGCCGAAAGACGCGCGTGTACATCATGTAGAGTTTGAGGTCGAGCATGGGGCCAAGGACGAGGAAAGCCAACTTCGCGGCCGGACGCACCGTGCTGAAACTGGCGGCCACGAACGCATCGGCCTCACTGCACAGGCACAAGACGATGGCCAACAACATCATCAGGCCAATGGACAGGGCGGCATGGCTGCTGGACAGTTCCGCCAGTTGCTTCTCATTTAAGAGCATGCCGGTAACGGCCGCCAGCAAGGCGCCCAGGATGAGGAAAACCGTGATGTCGATGAAAT
Source organism: Gemmataceae bacterium (assembly GCA_036557565.1). Lineage (GTDB taxonomy): Bacteria > Planctomycetota > Planctomycetia > Gemmatales > Gemmataceae > JAJPHU01. The sequence goes on along the minus strand of DATBHJ010000065.1, from coordinate 94,005 downwards.
CGTGTAGGGCCGTGTCGGAGATATTGCTCAGGCGCTGCCAGGCCGAGCGCTTCTCTTCACGTCCATTTTCTTTTTCTTCCAGTGAGGGCAATTCGCTCGGTATGGCCAAGGGCTTGAGTAAGCGCGTGCCGTGCTTGCGATATTGCCACTCGACAATATGGGCCGTGACGACAGACACCACGAAGCCAAGCCCGGCCCTCATGCCTGTCATCCACCAGCTGCCCATCTGATAGGAGACGCCGGCCGCATCCGGGACGTTCTTCATGCCGGAGAAAGCAACGAAGGTGCTGAGCAGGACAATGACATTGATGATCGGGCCGGCCAAGAGGTAAGCGACGCAGCAGCTGAGCGGCAGTCCTTTGCGGAGTAGACGGCGCATCACGGGGATGATGCCGCACTCGCACATGGGAAATACCAGGCCGAGCAGAGCGCCGATGAGAATGGACAGCGTTCGGCTGCGCGGCAGAAAGCGCGTGATGAAGCGCTGCGGCAGCAATTCCTCCAGGATGCCGGCGATCACGGCACCGAGAATGATATACGGCAACGCCTCGTACAGGATGCTGGTGAAGGCTAGGAGGAAATTCTCGACGGTTCTGATGGCATCCGCGTTGTCCACGGTACTCGCACGGTTAGGGTTGCTCGGCGTGGGTCTGTCTCCGGTTTTCCTTTGCTGCTACGCAAGAAGAGCGTTGTCAGTTCGCGCCAACGCAATCCAGGGCGAGCCGGAGAATGCTATTTTCGGACAGAATTGTCCGCGTTGCAAGGGCGGTTCGCGCCCAGAGAGGAACGAAGGAATCGAGCACGCTGCCAAAATCGCGCTTGCCGAAATTCCTCCTATTCGGAAAAGTAAGAAGAGCCGGATTCAGGCAACGGCTCCAGATCGTAGTTTGAGGCGACTCGCATGATAATCCTTTTCCGACGGATCGTGGTCTGTCATCCATTACACCGCGGACTGCTGTTGATCGTACTCACCCTGGGCGCGCTTGTGTGGATGCCGCTCGGCCACCAAAGCAAATCCCCGGCGGAGCCGTCCAAAGCCTTGCAGCCGCCGACGGAATTTGAGTGCCGTTGGGCCGAAACGCCGATCACCATCGATGGCAAGGCCGACGAGGTGGCCTGGAAGCAAGCGCAAACCATCGACACTTTCTATTTGCCCTGGCTCGGCGATAAGGCAAAGCCGGCACGGACGGCGACCAAGGCGCGCCTTCTATGGGATCGCGAGTATCTGTATTTCTTCGCCGACATGGAAGACTCCGATCTCTACGCCGACGTGAAAGAGCACGACGGCAGGACGTGGAACAATGACGTTTTCGAGTTATTTTTCAAGCCCGCCGCCGACAAGCCAGGCTATTACGAGTTTCAGGTCAACGCGGCGGCGACCGTCATGGACATGTTTCTTCCGCGCCGTGACGCCGGCGGCTACGAGCGTTTCAAAAGCGATGGCGATTTTCACATCGACGCCAAGGTACAGCTGCGCGGCACGCTGAACCACTGGCAGGACAAGGACGAGGGCTGGTCGGTTGAGGGCCGTATTCCCTGGCGCGACTTCGTCCGCGCCGGCGGCCGACCGGAGCTGGGCGAACGTTGGAAGTTCACTCTGTGCCGCTACGATTACTCCGTTGATTTTGAGGGGCCGGAGCTGTCTACTTGCGCTCCACTGTCGCGCTCCGATTTCCACCGCCACGAGGATTATGCCAGCCTGTGCTTTGTCGCGCCCCCCACCCCAGCCCTCCCCCACAAGGGGGGAGGGAGCAAAGAGTCTCCCTCCCCCACAAGGGGGGAGGGCTGGGGTGGGGGGGCCATGCCCAAACCCTACGGCATCCCGTACCGTGTCCCGCTGACGACCTCGCGCGTCGCCGGCTCGCCGGACCCGCTTCCTCCCTATCGCGTCCAGCGTGTTTATCCAAACCTGAAGCTCAACTTTCCCGTTGCCGTTAGTCATCAACCAGACAGCGATCTCCTTTGGGTTATAACCCAGCCCTGGCCCTATGCGCCGACCACGATCGGACGCTTCAAAGACGATCCGAACACGGAACAGGTCGAAAAACTGCTTGCGTATGACGGCGTCGCCTACGACATCACGATTCATCCTAGATTCAAAGACAACGGATACGTTTACATCGGCATGAACGGTCCTTCTTCTGCGCCCTCAGCCGCGAAAAAGACGCGTGTCCTTCGCTACACGATGGAGCGCAAGCCGCCCTACAAATTCGATCCCAAATCGGAAACGCTCATAATCGAATGGCCGTCAGATGGTCACAACGGTGGGGCCTTGGCCTTCGGCAAGGACGGCATGCTTTATGTCACTTCCGGCGACGGCACTTCCGACTCGGACGCAAACATCGTGGGGCAAGACCTGAACAAATTGACGGCGAAACTGTTGCGAATCGACGTGGACCATCCCGAACACGGAAAGCCATACAGCGTGCCGAAGGACAATCCATTCGTCAGTCAGGCGAACGTCCGGCCGGAGACGTGGGCCTATGGGCTTCGCAATCCCTGGCGCATCACCGTGGACGAAAAAACCAGCCACATCTGGGTCGGCAATAACGGCCAGGATCTCTGGGAGCAGGCGTACCTCATCGAGAAAGGCGCCAACTACGGCTGGAGCGTCATGGAGGGTAGTCACCTGTTTTATCCCAATCGCAAGGCGGGACCGACGCCGATTCACAAGCCGACTGTCGAGCATGCGCATTCCGAGGCGCGATCGCTCACCGGCGGAATCGTCTACTACGGCTCGAAACATCCGGAACTGCAAGGCGTGTATATCTACGGCGATTACTCGACCGGGAAGATCTGGGGAGTCCGGCACGATGGCCGTCGCGTCGTTTGGCACAAGGAACTGGCCAGCACACGCTTGCAAATCACCGGATTCGGCGTGGATTCGCACGGGGAGATTCTCATAGCCGACCATCGCGGCGAGGGCAAGGGAGGGTTCTACACCTTCGAAGCGATACCGAAGGACCTGCCGCCCTCGACGTTCCCGCGCAAGCTGAGCGAGAGTGGTCTTTTCCTCGCTGTGCCCGAGCACAAGATGCAGCTGGCCCTGATTCCCTATTCCGTCAACGCTCCCTTGTGGTCCGACGGCGCGTACAAGGAGCGTTGGATCGCCCTACCAGGGTCCGACTCGCACATCGATTACACCAGCTCTCGCGGATGGAATTTTCCCGACAAGACCGTGCTCGTGAAATCGTTCGCCCTGGAGATCGAGGAAGGCAATCCTGGCTCGCGCCGCTGGATCGAGACGCGCTTTCTCACCAAGCAGGATGGCGAATGGTTCGGCTATTCCTACCAGTGGAACGAAGAGCAGACAGAGGGGATACTTGTGAACGGCACGGGACTCGACCGCGAGTATTCGATCCGCATCAAGGCGACGCCGGACAATCCCAGCGGCATTCGCAAGCAGAAATGGCACTTTCCCAGCCGAACCGAGTGCATGGTTTGTCACAGCCGTGCTGCCAATTATGTGCTCGGCCTGACCGAATTGCAGATGAACAAGGAACACGATTACGGCGTTGTCCGCGATAATCAACTGCGCGTCCTGGAACACCTCGGTGTTCTCCGTGTGAACTGGATGGAGGAAACGAAGAACGCTCTCATCCGCGAATCCAGGGCGAAAGGCATGACGGATGAGCAAATCAACAATGACATCGGCAAGAAAACGGCGACGCGCTTACAACGAGAGCCGGTGCTCTCGTCGCTCTTGATCGCTCCGCCGGAGAAACTTCGCCGATTGGTTGATCCCTGTGATCGCAAGCAGAACCTGGATCTGCGGGCACGTTCGTATTTGCACGCCAACTGCGCTCAGTGCCATGTCGAGGCCGGCGGCGGCAATGCCCAGATGGAGCTGGAATTCACGAGAGCGCCAGGCGATATGCGCCTGATCGATGTCAAGCCGATACACGACAGCTATGGTCTGCCCGAAGCGCGGCTAGTGGCCCCGGGGCATCCGGAGCGTTCGGTGCTGCTGCGGCGCATAAGGCACCGCGACGCCGGCCACATGCCGCCCCTGGCAACATCACTCGTCGATCGCCAGGCCGTCGAACTGATGCAGGATTGGATCAAACAACTCAAGACCAATGGACGATAAGCCACGAGCCGCAGGCGAGCGCGTCGCGCTCGCCTGCGGCTCGTGGTTTCACGAAGAACGGCGGGTTCTTGTTTAGCGCTGGGCGATGCCTGCCGTGGGCAAGGTCAGCGTAACAGGTGTGGTTTGTCCGGCCTTCACCGAGACCACCTGTTCGGCCTTGACGGACTTGCCATCGCGGACGACCTCGGCCTTGAGAGTATACTGATACTCCTTGCCGGGGTTGAGGGTCGGCGACTGGAAGACGCGGCTGGTGCCGGTCGAGGTGGTCGCCTGGTTGTCGATGAGCAACTTGGCGTCGGTCGGCAAAGACACCACGATGGTGGCAGGCGCCGGCAACAGGCTCTCATCGCGATTTTTTTGCTTCGGCTGGGGAGCCTTCTCGCCGGCAGGTTGGACGGTGCCCTGCATCATCATGCCGCCGCCCATCATCATGCCGCCGCCGTAGCAACCGCCATAGCCGCCGCCGCCATAGCAGCCGCCGCCATAGCCCATGCAGCCGCCGCCATAGCCGCCGCCGTAGCAGCCGCCGCCGTAGCCCATGCAGCCGCCATAGCCGCCGCCGTAGCAGCCACCATAGCCGCCGCCATAGCAGCCACAGCAGCCGTGGCAGCCGCGGCAACCATGGCAACCGCGACAACCACGCCCATCCGGCAGATCCATACCCGTCGTCAACGCTGCCATCAGGACCACACTGTACATCGAAGTAACCTCCCAATTTATTGGAACAACCCTTACAGCCTCGCGTGGAGAACTCCTCCACGCCTCAGGCTGCCCGTCTGAGGCTATCCAGAACAACGGTGGTCATGGACAAAAGAAGAAAAGAAGAGTGCCCCCGCGTCCTGCATGGGAGCCACTGGTAGCTCTCGCGCGTCCAAGCTTGGACCCTCCTTCCTACCGTGGCGAATGGTGCGACCCGCCATACCCAGCTATAGAGGTTAGCGGTTGAGTTGAATAGTAAACGTGGTAAAAAGGGGAGTCAATAGCAAAATAGGAAATTTGAGCAGATTAGGATAAGAAGATCAAAAGCGCATAAAAATGCCCCCACGGCGGGGTTGGTCGAAGCCGTGGGGGCGGGGAGGGGTCAGTTCTAGCAACTATGTCGGTCCGAACAGAAGCGCGAGTTAAGTTATTCGCAACGGTTTAGCCTGAGTTCGCTGGAGACTACATCTCACACAGCCAGGGCAGCGGCTTTCTGTTCCTGCAATACCGTATCCACAATGTGGATGGCCGCTTCCACCTGTTCGGCACTGATGCACAGCGGCGGGCAGAAACGGATGGCGCTCTCGCCGCAACTCAGAAGCAACAAGCCCCGCCGAAATGCGGCCTGGATCACATCGTCGCGCTTCGCTCCCGCCGGGCCGCCGTCGTCCTCATTGGCCAAATCCATCGCTACCATCAGGCCGAGGCCGCGCACTTCGCGGATCTCCGGATGGCGTTTCTGCAGACGCTGCAACTCGTGCTTGAGCTGTTCGCCGCGCTGGGCGGCGTTGACAATATAGCCGCCTTCGAGCAGATCGAGCGTGGCCAGAGCAGCACGGCAACTGACAGGATTGCCTCCGAAAGTGCTGGCATGGCTGCCCGGCGGCCAATCCATGACTTCCTCGCGCGAGATGATCGCTCCGAGTGGCATGCCGCTGGCGATGCCCTTGGCCAAGCAGATGATGTCAGGCTCGACGTCCCAGTGCTCGACGGCGTAGAGCTTGCCGGTTCGCCCCATGCCGGTCTGCACCTCATCGGCCACCAGCAGGAAGCCGTGCTTGTCGCATAGAGCGCGGAGGGCGGGCAGAAAACCGGATGGCGGCACATAATAGCCGCCCTCGCCCTGAATCGGCTCGACGAAGATGGCAGCGACTTCATCCGGCGGCGCAATCCGCCGCAGCACGGTCTCCTCGATCTGGTGGACGCACTCGCACTGGCTGTCGCCGTTGTCGCAGCCGTGGCAGCCGCGCGGATAGGGGACATGGTGAATGTCAGGCACCAGGGGAGCGAAACCGCGGCGATGCACCAGTTTGGAACCGGACAGCGACATGGCCCCATAGGTGCGGCCATGAAACGCGCCAAAGAAAGCGATGGCCCGCGAGCGTCCGGTGTGCCAGCGAGCCAGCTTGAGCGCCGCTTCCAGTGCCTCGGCCCCGCTGTTGGTGAAGAAGACGCGCTTGGGCGACGTGCCCGGACCGCTCTCGGCCAGGCGCTGCGCCAGGTCGATTTGCGGCTGATAGTAGAAATCGGTGCCGGACATGTGCAACAGCTTGTGCGACTGGTCGGCGATGGCCTCGCTGACATGCGGGTGACAGTGGCCGGTGGACGTGACGGCGATGCCCGCCGTGAAATCGAGGAACAGATTGCCGTCCACGTCCTGAATGACCGCACCGGAGCCGCGATCGACCACCAGCGGATAGATGCGTGTGTACGACGGCGACATGTAGCGCGCATCGCGTTCGAGCAGCGCCCGCGCCTTGGGTCCAGGCAAATCCGTGCGGATTTGCGGTACGTTTTGTTTGTCGAAAAGCCACATGGCGTTATCCTCCTGTAGTACGCCTGTTACGAATCCATTCGTGACAAAGAAGAAATCCGAGCCGCGACCGTGAGGGAGCAGTTGCCAGGGCCGCTCCCTCACGGTCGCGGCTCCGTTTTACGATGGCCCACCTTCGATGTCGGTCGTCAGACCCTGGGCCATTTTCACCTCCGTGCCGTGATTGACGGTCCACGCCGTCTTGTGCGTCACTGTCTCGATCAGCCCCGCGGCCGACGGATGGCCGTTACCGCTTTTCTTGACGCCGCCGAACGGCAAATGTACCTCAGCGCCGATGCACGGCAGATTGACGTAGCCCATGCCGTACTCGCACTCCTCGCGGAACATCCGCATGGTCCGATAATCCTCCGTCACCACCGCCATCGATAACCCATACGGCGTGTCATTATAAATACGCACCGCATCTTCATTCCGCTTGAATGGCACGAGCGCCAGATGGGGACCGAACACCTCTTCGCGCAGCACGCGCACTCCCGGACGATGCTCCATGCGATACATGAACGGCGACAGATAGCAGCCCGCCGCGTGTTCGCCGCCGGTCATGCGTCCGCCGTCGAGCAGCACTTTCGCCCCTTCCTCGCGGGCTATAGCATTGTAGCGCTCGATCTTCTCGACGGCGCTACGATGAATGACCGGCCCGGTGAAATTGCCGCTATTGAGCGGATCGCCGATGCGTAGCCGTTTCGCCGCAGAGACCAACTTCTCCGCGAACTTGTCGAAAATCGCTTCGGCGACAAGAATGCGTCCCGCCGACACGCAGCGCTGGCCGCTGGTCTTGAAACCGCTGATGAGGGCGCAATTGACGGCCAGGTCCAGCCGAGCGTCGGGGCAAACAATCACTGCACTTTTGCTTCCCATCTCGCAAGCCACGATGCGATCGTAATGCTCTGCCGACAGCTGCTGAATGCGATGGCCCACGTCGTAGCTGCCGGTGAACAAGACGACGTTGACGCCCGGATCGCGCACCAGCGCCTCGCCGGTCTCCGCGGCACCGTGAACGAGGTTGAGGACGCCGGCAGGAAAACCCGCTTCCACGAACAACTCCGTCAGACGTTGACCGATGGCCGGCGTGTCTTCGGACGGCTTGAAGACGACTGTGTTGCCTTCGAGCAAACTGGGACCGAGCATCCACAAGGGCACGGCGAAGGGGAAGTTCCACGGCGTGATGACGGCGACGACACCCCACGGCTTGCGGCGCATGAAAGCGTCCTTCTCGGCAATCTCCGAGGCCAACACGTCTCCAATCGGCATGCGGCCGGTGCCGAAGACGTATTGCACCATGTGCAGGCCTTCAATCACTTCGGCCCGGCACTCGCTGACGACTTTTCCGCACTCTCGCGCCATCAGCCGCGCGAGATTGTCCGCTTCGCGCTTGATGATCTGCGCCAGGTTGTCGAACAGCTCGGCGCGATGAATGCGGCTAGTGCGCCTCCACGTCGGATACGCCTCGCGCGCCGAACCGATGGCCTGTCGCGCCTCCTCAGCGCTGCTGGAGGGAAAGCTACCGAGCACTTCGCTCTCGCGCGCGGGACTGCGACTCTCGAAACGTTCGCCGTTGCCCGACTGCCAGCGGCCGGCGATCAGGTTCTTTCCGGTAAGAGTGGCGGACATGGTGTGGCTCCTCCTGAACGTAGGGTGGTTGGCAACGGACGATCGCGCCTACGGGGAATGCTCATGGGGGAAATGTCACAGCGTTCGATCGTTAATCCCTTGTCATTATACCGGCACGCCCGATCTCCTCAACAGGAGAAGGCGAACGGTGGTCATGGCGGCGTGAGATCGATTTTTCTCGCTTTCCGCTCCTGGCCGAACTATTCTGGCATAGTGCGAAAAAAGTTTGTGCCGGCGCGCCCGATTTCTCCAGTGATTACGCTTTTACCAATAGGCTCGCTTCATGACAGATAATTCTCACGCCGACGAGAGACCGCTGGAATCTTATAGAGACTATCTTCGGCTCTTGGCGCGATTGCAGCTCGATCCGCGGTTGCGAGCCAAGCTCGATCCATCGGACGTCGTGCAACAGACTCTGCTGGAAGCCCACCAGGCGCGGGAGAAGTTGCATGGACGCAGTGAGGAAGAGCGGCTGGCGTTTCTGCGGCAGACCTTAGCTCATAACCTGGCGGATGCCGTCCGCCAGTTCGGAGCGGCCAGCCGAGATGTGACGCTTGAGCGCTCCTTTGAGGATTCCGCATCGCGTCTCGAAGCCTGGCTGGCGACTGAACAGGCATCGCCGAGCGACGAGGCCGAGCGCCAAGAGCAACTCCTGCAATTGGCGCATGCCCTGGCCGAGTTGCCGGAAGACCAGCGATCGGCTTTGGAATTGAAGCATTTCAAGGGCCTTTCGGTGGCCGAGATTAGCCAGTTCATGGAACGGAGTGAGACAGCGGTCGGCGGCCTGCTGCGCCGGGGCATGAAGAAGCTCCGCAACCAGTTGCGCGACCCAGCGTGAGGGAGCTATGGACGACCGAGTCAGTGAAGCCTCGGAGCGAGAGCAGCGGTTGGACAACTTGGCCACCGCCTACTTGAAAGCCCAGGAAGCGGGCCAGGCGCCCGATCGTCAGGCGCTGCTCGACAGCAACCGCGATCTGGCGTCTGAACTGCGCGAGTTCTTCGCCGACCAGGACCGGCTAGAACGGCTGGCCGCTCCCCTGCGCCCGCTGGCCGACCTATCCGGACCGGACGTAAGCTCGACCCCCTTACCGATGCGGACAGGCGCTGAGACGGCCCCTCAGTTGCCTTCTCCTCCGCGTTCTTTCGGCGACTATACGGTGCTGGCTGCCGTGGGCCAGGGCGGGATGGGAGTGGTCTGGAAGGCCCGGCAGAAGAGACCCGATCGCCTCGTCGCCCTGAAAATGTTCCGCGCCGGCGACCTGGCCTCACCGACCGACGTGCAGCGCTTCCGCAACGAGGCCGAGGTCATCGCCCAGCTCGATCATCCGCACATCCTGCCTGTCTACGAAGTGGGCGAACGCGATGGGGTCCATTATTTCAGCATGAAGCTCGTTGGTGGAGGCAGCCTTGCCGATCACCTGGACTCGTTCCGTGCCGATCCTCGCGCGGCCGCGCGCCTTCTGGGGACCATCGCTCGGGCCGTCCATTATGCACACCAGCGCGGCATCCTGCACCGCGACCTCAAACCCTCGAACATCTTGCTGGACGCTCAGGGCGAACCTCACGTCAGCGACTTCGGGCTGGCCAAGCGCGTGGAAACCGACAGCAGCCTGACCCAATCCGGGACGCTGGTGGGCACGCCCAGCTACATGGCCCCGGAGCAGACGCGGAGTCAGAAGGGAGCAGTGACAACCGCGACGGACGTGTACGGTCTAGGGGCCGTGCTCTACGCACTGTTGACGGGGCGACCGCCGTTCCAGGGTGAAACGGTGATGGATACGCTTGAGCAGGTTAGGGAGCGCGAGCCGGAGAAGCCAAGCCGACTTGACAGCCGGGTTGACCGCAACCTGGACACGGTCTGCCTCAAGTGCCTGTCGAAAGACCCAGACCGGCGCTACGCTTCGGCAGCTGATCTGGGAGAGGATCTGGAGAGGTGGTTGGCCGGGAAGCCGGTGAAGGCCCGCCGGGCGGGGCGGGGAGAGCGGGCGTGGAAGTGGGTGCGGCGGAACCCGGCCCTGGCGTCGCTACTGGCGGTGGTGGCCCTGTCGGCCGCGACTGGGGTTGCCGGCCTGGTTTGGCACAACGAGCGGCTGCGGGCGGAGGCCGAGAAGACCGCCCAGCAGCGGGACGCGGCCCGGGATGAGCAGCAGAGGGCCGCCCAGGTCGTGGACGACATGTACACCCGAGTGGCCGAGGAGTGGCTTGGCCCCCGGCCGCGGCTACAGCCGCTCCAGCGGGAGTTCCTGGAGAAAGCCCTCGAGTATTATGAACACGCGGCCGAGGTGTGGAGCGACGACCCGGGGCTGCGGCGGAAAATACCCGGTCTGTACCGTCGGGTGGGAACGATTCAGACTGCCCTCGGCCGGCACGACCGGGCAGAGGAGTCCCTCCGCAGGGCGGTCGTCGGGTTCGAAAACTTCGCGGCCGAGAATCCGAACGACTCAATTGTCCGCAATGGCCTGCTCGGCAGCCTCACGGACCTGGGCCATGCGCTGCTGGCCACCCGGCGGCTCCCTGAGGCAATGCAGGTCTACCGCCGGACGATCGAGCTGGCGATGAAGCTCGTCGCGGACTTCCCTGACCAGCCGGAGTTGACCGACCGCCCGTTTCTGGCTCGGAGCAACCTGGCCCTTGCCTTGACCCGTGCGGGCCGGAGTGAGGAGGCGGAGTCGCTGTACCGGGAGGCATTGACCGGGTTGGACCGGCTCCCGCAAAACATCCGGAATCGCCCCGATGTCCGATACCTACTCGCGAACACGCAGAATGGTTTGGGCAGTGTCTATCATCTCGCCGGTCGATTCGCTGACGCGGAGCCCCACTATCGGCAGGCGGCGACCGAATTTGAGCGACTCGCACACGAGTTTCCCGCAAACAGGGTGTACCACGAGCGCTGGGCATCCGCTTTGAGCAATCTGGGAACGGCGTTGAATAATCTCAACCGGGCAAAAGACGCCCGGCCCGCTCTCATCCAGGCCGAGTCGATCATGGACCGATTCGCGACCGACTTCCCCGACCTGCCGGACATCCCTTCTCAACTGTCCGGAATCCAGATCAACCTGGCGAGCGTTCTGGGAAAACTCGGCGAGACGGGTGAGGCGGAGAAGTTCTACCAGAAAGCGATCGCAACCCTCGGGAAGCTGGTCGTCCGGTTCCCGGCCGTCCCGGAACACCGGAGTCGGCTGGGAGCTGCCCAACTTAACCTCGGCAATTTGTTACGACGGGCGAGCCGCTTTACGGATGCCGAGGGGCCAGCTCGCGAGGCCGTGAGGACACGCCAGGGACTAGCGAGCGACTTCCCCGAACAGTCGGTGTACCAAAATGACTTGGCGACAGCCCTCTTCGCCCTCGGTAGCACTCTTAATGGATCGGGGCAATTTTGCGCTGCCGACGAGGCGTATAGCCGTGCACGCGGACTACAGGAGAAATTGTTGACCACAGAACCTGGAAATCCCGCCTACCGCAGTGCACTAGCCTCGACCTGCTTTAACCTGTCGTTACTTCTCGTTTGGGATCAGGGTCCGCCATACCCTAGGGTGGACCGAGCATTGGAGTTGGCAGCAAGGGCAGTGGAGTTGGAGCCACAAACCGCCAGACGCTGGCAAGCTTTGGGGCTGGCACAGTTCCGGGTCGGGAAATGGCGGGAGAGTCTGACTGCACTCCAGCGCGCGAGAGAGCTAGGTTTAGAATATGGCCGGGATCACTTCTTTCAGGCCATGGCGCACTGGAAGCTGGAGGAGCAGGAGGAGTCCCACCACCACTTCGACGCAGGTTCCCGCTGGCTGGAGAAGCAGGCCAGCCCGGACAAACAGACGCTTCGCCTCCGCGATGACGCCGCCTCGATGCTCGGGATCGAGAACCCGGCGGCTGGGACGAAGCAGAAACCACCGAAGAAACGTTGAGACGATGAATAGAACCTGAGCGGTGCCACTCGCGCCGCTTGGCAATTCGGACTTGCGTTGGTAAGGAAAGCGGCAGGTGGAATCTCGCCGCCAAGCAAAGCACTCACCGGCCCTAGCGCCGCCCCAGCGCTCGGTCTGCGCGCCGGAAGCGATCGCTGTGTCATTACGGCGTTCGGTCACGTGCCGCACAACTGCCGAGTTCGGGAAACACCGCTCGGTTCTGATACACGATTGAGTGTGGAAAAGTGAAAGGCGGCCGGTGAGTTCTCGCCGCAAAGCAGAAGTCCTCACTGGCCCAGCATCGCCTCGGCGCTTGGTTTGCGCGCCGGCAGTGATCGCCGTGTCATTGTAACGCAGACTAGGTCCCTGCGAGAGCCCTCTCGATTGGTTCCCCAGGACTTACGGAGAACGCTCCAATGAACGCCCTGATTCGCCCGATCATCGTCGCCGTGGTCTTGGTCCCTCTGGCCGTGTGCGTCTTCGGATTGCGCTTCGGCTGCGATTCGACTGACTTGCGGAGAATGGTACGGGAAGTTCGCCGCAGAGAAAAGCTGCAGCAGTGGCGTCGGGACACACTTCGCTTTACCGAGGCCAGGGTAGAGGTAGTGCGCGAGCTAATCGCACAACGGCGAAGCCTAACACAAGCTCTGACTCGCCTGCAGGAATTGGACCGCGAACAGTCCGATTCCATCGCGAAGTCATCCAAGACCTATAAACGGTATTTCTCTGACATCGAAGAGCATTACCAGTACATCATCGCGATAGCCAAGGGTCTCTTGAAGGATCGGCCCGAAGAAGTGGAGGTCGTCCTTTGCCGGCTGGAGAAGGAATACCAGCAACTCCAGGCAAGCCGTAATGTGCCTTCGGCCATGCCGACGAAGCGGACAGAGCAGAGTCGTTGATCCGAGAAAAGGACCGGTCCGGTTTGCCGTCAAGTAAAAGACAGGCGAGCGTCACTCGGCCGGAGAGCAAAGTGTGGCAAGAACTCCGGAAGGAGGTTGAACGACTTTGGTAACGTGCCGCAGAACTGCCGAGTTCGGAAAACACCGCTCAGCCTTGAAACACAAGTGATCGACAGAAGAGAGAAAGGCGGCCGGTGAGTTCTCGCCAGCAAGCAAAGCACTCACCGGCCCGACATCGCCCGGGCGAACGGTCTGCGCGCCCGGAGCGCTGTCGCCTCCATTGTATCGCAGACCGCAACGCAATGGAGATCTCCCATGTGCTTCCTGTTCTGGCTTCGCGGCCTGCGAAGCACCCTGTCGGAAACGACCCGTAGTCCCGGCCGCCCTTCACGCCACCACCGCCCGCACCTTCGGCTGGAAGTCCTGGAGGACCGCCTCACGCCCTCGGGTGGGCAGCTGGACCCGACGTTCGGCAGCGGCGGGACCGTCACCCTGCCCAGCTCGACTTCCTACCAAGTCGTGGGTACGGCCATCCAGCCCGACGGCAAGATCCTTACCGTCGGACAGATCCAGGTGAATCAACCCAAGACCGGCGCGATTTCGGAAGTCTCGGTCGTCAGGCTGAACACCGACGGCAGCCTCGACGCGTCGTTCGGCAGCGGCGGGGTAGTCAAACTGCTGGCGGGGACTAATGCAGTCGAACCTTCCCTGGCCCTGCAGCCCGACGGCAAGATCCTGGTCGGAGCCCAGGCTATAGTGAACTCGAACTCCGGGAACTCCGAGTACGCGGTGGCGCGACTGAACGCCAATGGGACGCTCGATACCACCTTCGGCAACAGCCGGGGCTGGTGGCTGGACGACCCGAACAGCAAGGCTGATTATCAGGTGGAGAAGTTGGCGGTCGTTCCCAGCGGCAGCAGCTTCAGCATCTATGTCGGCGGCGAAGCGACGGGTTCGGATGGGCACACGGGGTTCGTGGCCGCCAAACTCACCCCGGCCGGAGCGCTCGATCCTTCGTTTGGTAGCGGGGGAATCTCCGCCGTTGTACGCCTCGGGGCGTCGTCGGGGGCTAATAAGACACTCGGCATGGCCGTGACACCGTCCGGCGAGGTCATCCTGGGTGGTAATGCTCATCCCGCGACCGGTGTTCCGACGGTCTCTGGGTTGGTGGCCCTGGACCCGACGGGGCATCTGGACACCGGCTTTAACGGCACCGGGACCGAGTTCATCTACGGGGCCGGGGTGAACCCGCAGGCGACGTTCCAGGCCGTGGTCGTGCAGGGGAACGACATCCTCGTGGGTGGGATCTGCGCGGGTTCCAATATTAGCCCGCAGGCAGTGGTGGCTCGTTATACCCTGACGGGCGCCCTGGACCCCACGTTCGGCACGGATGGAGTGTACCTCGGCCCCGGCGGGACCACGACAAACGGATCGGGGACCAGGGACATCAAATTGGAGGCGGACGGATCGATCGCCCTCTTCGGCCAAGCCGAGCAGAGGAGCAGCCCAAGCAGCGCCTGGCAAACGGGAGTGATGGTGGGGCACCTGTCGGCAGACGGGGTTGCGGACACCAACTTCGGCACGGATGGGACTGGGCTGGTGATGCATTACGAGCTGGCTCCCCCCAATTTGACCTGGGGGCCTGGCACCTTGGCGGTGGATCAGGCCGGGAATTTGGTCGTCGGCGCGGGCATCGAGAGCCCAGGCACCTCGTTGTACGAGGGCTACGTGATGCGGTTCACCGGCCCCGGCAACGGCCCATCCGCCATGCATGCAGCTCCGGCGGCCCTGATTGGTACAAGTAACGGCCCAAGTATGACTACACCCAGCAGCCCGAACGTCCACAGCAACGGCAACCCCATGTCGGCAGTGGATCAGCTGCTCGCTAACTTCAACTACCTCCTGAACGACATGAGGAATGCTTACCAGCAGGAGTTGTCCTCCGTATCTGCCTTGCAGCAGAATGCCCTTGCTATACCGGCGACGCCTCCCAACGCTTTGCTGAGCCTACAAGCCGGAGCGATGGGGATATCCAAAGGCACCCTGATGGGCGACCTTCTCTTCGACAGTTTGTCTTCTTCCATCGGGTAGAGGTCGCAGAACATTTTGCGATGCGGCGACGGGCGATAGAGCTTCTCCCGTCGCCGCTTTCTGCATCGTCAAAATCCCTTGCCCTTTGTCTTCGTTTTGATGCGCTTCAGAGCCTTGTCGGCGCAGACGTAACGTGTGCCGCCATAGTCGCCCCAGGCGCTAATTGCACCTACCAGGCTAAAGAGGCTCACGGTAAAGAAGCGAGCGGGACAATGAAGGGAAAGTGAGGTTGAAGGTTCTTTAACATCCGGTCATCGGCCGTGACCAGATCGCATCCTTCTCGTTCGGCCTGGGCCAGGTAAAGACAGTCGTAAACTCCGACGTTCCGCTGCGACGAGATCTGGTAAGCCCGGGGAAGCAGAGCAATGTAGCCCGCGAGTTGGGGCTGCGTGCTTATCATGTCGGCCAGGGCAAGTGCTCCCTGGATTGGAGTGATGCGCTTTTGCCTCTCCGCCCGCGTGAGTGCATGGGCGATCTCGATCAGGAAGATATCTGGAGCGATCAGCTCCAGAATGCCGTTGCGGTAATCATCGCGGAGACGCAGCGCTTTATCGCTATGTAGCTCCGGCACAACCCATTTGAAGCCGACGGAGGAATCCAGGACGCGCTTCATTCTCCGTCTCGCAACTCGCGGATGGCGGGGACGCCGAGGTCGAGAATGCCGTGTTTTTGGCGGATTTCCTCGCGCAGCTGGTCCATCCGCTCACAGGCCTTCGCCATGATCTCTGGATCGCGAAGGCCTCTCGCGGCACGGTCGGCGGCCGCTTGGAGTTCGGCCATGATTTGCGGTGGGATCAGGCTGTTCGGTTCGGTGGTTGCCATAGCGTAATTGTCCACCATCCAAGCTCCGTGTCAATCCGATGTGTTTAAGCGAATCGCTGTCAACAAGGTCGGCAATAATCAATGCCGCCTCCAGATAAGCAAGGGGCGACAGTCATCGCACTGGCAATGAAGCAATACCACGGCGGCGGGCGATGGAGCTTCGCCCGCCACTGTATTTCTCATCGTCAGAATCCCTTGCCCTTCGTCTTCGTTTTGATGCGCGTCATCGCCTTGTCGGCGCAGACGTACAGCGTGCTGCCGTCGTCGCCCCAGGCACAGTTGGCCGTCGGCACGCCGGTGTAGATCGTGCCCAGGTGCTTGCCTTCGGCAGTGAACACCATTACGCCGCCCGGACCCGTGGCGAAGACGTTACCCTTGGCATCCACCTTCATGCCGTCGGGCAGTCCGGGGCGGTCCCTGCCTCCCATGTTCGTGGCATCGAAGAACACACGGCCCTCTCCGAGCGTGCCGTCGTCCTTGACCGGAAAGGCCATCCAGATCGCCTTGGCGGGATCGGAATTGGCGACATACAGCGTTTTTTCATCTGGGGAGAAAGAGATGCCGTTGGGCTTGGTCATTTCCTTTGTCAACAGCGTCAACGTGCCCTCCTTGGACAGCCGATAGACGCCGCAATAATCGAGATCGCGGTCGGGAAACTCCTCGCCTCCACGTTCCTTGAGCTGGCGGCCATAGGGCGGATCGGTGAAGTAGAGATCGCCGTTGGATTTGAACGTGCCGTCGTTGGGGCTATTGAGACGCTTGCCCATGTAGAGATGAGCCAGCGTCGTCTTCTGCTTGCTGTCCCAGCTATCCAGACGCGAGACACGGCGGTCGCCGTGCTCCATGAGGACAAGCCGACCGTCGGGATCGAGCAAAAGACCGTTGGAGCCGGGTTCCTTCAGCAAGGGCGCATCCTTGCCGGTGCCACCGGATGGTTCGAGGAACACCGATTCGCCTTTGCCTTGTTGCCATTTGTAAACGTGGTTGCGCGGTATGTCGGAAAAGAGCAGAAAGCCGCCGTCGCGCGGCACCCAGACCGGACCCTCCGTCCAGATATGGCCGGTGGCGAGAACTTCGAGCTGGGCATCGCGTCCGATCAATTCATCGAACGCCGGATCGATGCGCTCGATTTTGCCGAGAGTTTTGGCGGGTTGCTTGTCGTCGCCGCGCGTCGCTGTGGAACAAGCGGCTGCGATGCCAAGCAGGGTGAAGGTAGACAGAAGGATGAAGCGTTTCATGGCAGCGGAGCACCTCCTGAGGAAAAGGACTTGTCGGTGAATCACAGCATACCATAGCTCGCCCCGTCATCGCTTCAATATGCGCGCGAGAAAGTCAGGACTGGTTTGGAATTGCAGCGTGAGCCAGGGACCGTCCAGGACTGTCTTCAAGTCGGCATCGGGACGGCGCAGAGCGCGAAAGTATTCGTCTATCTTCCGCGCCCCAGACTCGTCCTTGCAAGCGAGGGCGCCCTTTACAATCAAGAATTCCTCTTGCGTTTCCTCGCGGCGGGTGGGAACAAAAAAGACGCCAAAAGTCCTCAAGGACGCGACCTTTTCCAAGTCCTCCTTCTTCATCCGGTTGAGAATCACGGCTGCCCATGACTTGCGCCAGTCGGGCGAATGGCCGGCGATCCAGACGGGCGCAACCGACTCGCGTCGCTGTTTGAGAATCGTTCGCAGCTCCCCGGACAACTGGTGAAGATCCGCGCTCGGCTGGTTCGGCAGAGGTTCCAGTTGATTCGCGAGCAGGGCCAGCACCACGGTGTGCGCGTCGGCAAACCAGGCATTCAAGGGGATGTCCTGCTGCGGAACACGAAAGGCGTAGATCGTCTTCTTGCTGGGACTGGGAACGCGCGTACCCTTGACATGCTGGCGAAGCTGCTCTTCGTCGTAAGGTCCAGTAGTGCGAAGGACCAGGAAGAAAGGCGGTGGCACGGTGTCGTCAATTTGGGCGGCGAAGACGACATGATCGATGTCTTCCAGACGAAGTCCCAGCCATTTCGGCAGGTTTTCCAGGCGGAAGGACGACTCACCCTGTTGGATGGGATTGTGCAACACTTGCATGCCGAGAGGACTGGCCAGCAGTTCGGGAACACGCGCGGCGAAAAGGAAATTGACACGCGCGGGCACATAGCCCAGGGCGGCCAGCTTGTCGGGTGCGACGCTGACGACGCGGGGAACCTCCTCCACTTCCGGCACGCTTCGTTGCTTTCCGGGCCGGCGCGGCGGCCGGCTGGTGTCGTAAGCGCGACGTTGCTCCTGAGTCATGAGCATAAAAACCAGACCGCCGCCAGCCATGAAGAGCATCACGCACACCACCCCGCATCCGATCAGACGATTGGACCAGCGCGACGGCAGCGGGACTTCTTCCTTGTTAGGTAATTCGGCCGAGATTCCGGTCTGGGCCGGCTGTGAAGGACGCGGTCGATCCGTGAAGGAATCATTCGAACGCAACGGGAAAGAGTCGCCGCAGCGCGGACACACAATGCGCTGCCCGGCCGAACAACCGGCCTGGATGCTGATCGCTGCGTTGCAGTAGGGACAGGTCAGAGTTTCCGTGGTCATATCATCTATCTTAGGTGGTTGGGTAATTAACCACCGATGTTCAATTCGGCGATGCGGCGATAGAGCGAGCTGAGTCCCATGCCCAGGCGCCGCGCCGCGTCCTTTTTGTCCGGCGTCTGCCGCAAGATGCGCTCGATGTGCTGTTTCTCGAAGCGCTTGACCGCTTCGCCAAGATCGTCCACCAAGGCGGGATCACCCTCCACAAGAGCCAGATCGGGCGGAAGATCCGTCGGCGTGATGAGCGGTCCCTCACCGAGAATCACGGCACGCTGCAAAGCGTTGTCCAGCTCGCGGACGTTGCCGCGCCAGCGGCAGGCCAGGAGCGACTGCATTGCTTCGTGCGTCACACCGCTGATGCGCTTGCCCAGTGTTCGCGCGTGCCGCGACAGCAGAAATTCCACCAGGTCGGGAATGTCCTCGCGCCGTTCGCGCAACGGTGGGATATGAATGCACACCACGTTGAGCCGATAATATAAATCCTCGCGGAAACGCCCCGACTCGACCTCCTTGAAGAGATCTTTGTTCGTTGCCGCCAGGACGCGCGTCTCGACGCGGATTGGCTCGTTGGCCCCGATCGGCAGAATCTCTTTTTGCTCGATGGCGCGGAGCAGTTTGGCCTGCGTGGCCAACGGCATCTCGCCTACCTCATCGAGAAACACTGTGCCGTTGCCGGCATGGACGAAGACGCCCACCTGATCGCGGTCGGCGCCCGTAAAGGAACCCTTACGATGTCCGAAGAGTTGATTTTCCAGCAAGTCATGTGGAATCGCCGCACAGTTGACCGCAAGGAAGCGTCGTGTCTGGGCAGATTCCGAAGATTCGTCGCCGCCGGCGTGGATGGCGCGGGCGATCAACTCTTTGCCGGTGCCACTCTCGCCGACGATCAGCACGGTCGAAGGCGTCGGCGCCACCTTGCGCACCATTTCCAGTACCTGCATCATGCCCTGGCTCTTGCCGACGAGCTGTTCACTCTCTCCGTTGCGATTGCGATTCAGCTCGCGGCGCAGCCATTGATTTTCGAGATACAGCGCCCGATGGGCCAGCAAACGGCGGATTTTGCTCAGCACTTCATCGAGCAGGATTGGCTTCATCAGGTAATCGTGAGCGCCGCGCTGGAAGGCCTCGACGGCATTCTCGACCGTGGCATAGGCGGTGATGAGAAGCACGAACGTTTCGGGACTGATGCGTTGCAAGCGATCGAGTAATTCCAGTCCATCCAGCCCCGGTAAGTGGACGTCACAAAGCACGATGTCGAAGCGCCGTTCCTCAGCCTGTTCCAGGGCTTCCTCGCCGCTGGCGCAAGCCACAACCGTGAACCCTTCCTGACTGAGGTATTCGACCAGAGTCTCGCGGATGAGTAGCTCGTCGTCCACCACGAGAATGGTTGCCGCAACCGGCGTCCCGCCGGTCCCACGCGACCGGCGGGACGCCGGCCCCACTGCCTCTACTCCGCGGTTATTGCGACAACGTGTCTCTACCATGTACACTTCTCTCCAGTGGCGGTTACGAGCCGGAAGCGTAAGCGACGGATACGGCTCCGTCGCTTGCGTTTCCGGCTCGTGTAACAATGGCGCCGCCCAGGGGCAAAAAGACGCGGAAGGTCGTGCCCTCGCCGACGCGGGACTCGAACGTCACGGCGCCGCCATGATCGGCGACCAGCTGGCGCGTCACGAACAATCCCAGGCCGGTGCCGTGCTTTTTGGTGGTGAAGTATGGTTGAAACAGCCTGACCGCATGTTCGGGAGCGATGCCGCTGCCGCTGTCGCACACGCTTACCTCGATCCCATCGGCGCGCCGAGTCACTTGCAAATCGATCCGGCCGTCGCGGTCGGTGGCGTCGAGGGCATTGAGCACGAGATTCAGAAACACCTGTACGAGCTGATCGCGCACGGCGAACAGGGGCGGCAAATCAGGCGGCAGCGCCGGCGTCGGAATGCGGCCGCGCATGCGCTTGTAATACTTGGCAATGTTCAGCGCCTCATCGAGGATTTCACCCAGCGCGACCCGCGCACGTTCGCTGCTGGCCGGCCGGCTGAACTCGATTAGCTCGCGCAATGTGCCGCGGATACGCTGCAGCTGGCCGCTGACGAGGGCCAGTTTGTTGAGCGTGTACGGATCGCTTTCGCGGTGCTGGAGTATCTGCACCATGCTGCTGATGGACGTGAGCGGATTGCCGACTTCGTGAGCGATGCCGGCAGCGAGCAATCCAAACGCGGCCATCTTCTCCTGATGCAGCACATGCGCTTGCGCCTCCTCCAGTTCCCGCGTGCGCTCGGCGATACGCGCCTCCAGCTCCGCCTTGTTCTCTTCCAACGCGTGGTTGAGCTGGCTAAGGTACTCACTGACGCGCTTGAGCAGAAGCGCCATGGCGTTGCTAGCCCACGTCACCCAGCCGAGAATAACCAGCGTGAGCATGAAGTGCACCAGGCGTTTGCCCTCGGGCGGCAGGGCCATATAGAGTAAGCCGTAGCTAAGGCAATGCAGGGCGCACGTGGCGTACGTGACGTGCGAGGCGTGGCGAATAGCGCAGCAGATCAGCGACAAGAAATAATAGTAGCGGAACGAGCTATTCAACCCAGCGTCGAAGTAGCACAACAGGCCAATGAACAGCGCCTCCATCGCAGAAACGGCCAGCGGCGAGCGTCCAAAAAAGACGCGGCCGCGGACGCTGAGATATGTATCGAAAAGCGTGTAAGCCAACCCGAGCGTGAGCAGGGCGTTGAGGACGGCCTGGCGATCAAGGTCTTGCGCGTGCAAGTTGACCAGGATGTAGCCAACCAGCAGTCCGAACCAACGGATCTTGACGGCGATGGTTTCAGCAGCCAACTCCCAGGGAGAGGAAGCCGCCGACACTCGCCGGCGTAACAGTGCGGAGGACATGCGTGCCAAAGCCCGTGCCTTGAGGTTCGTGAAACAATTCACAATTTATTATACGGACTCCAAACGAATGGCCGCCTGTTGCTCTGCCCAGGTCGGTTAGCGACGCTTCGCAGAAGCGTCGTATTCTTCGTCGTCGGCGAAAATTTTGGGATGAATTTCGGCCCCTGCGGCCAATAACAAGTGGAAGCGATTCGGGAGACCAAGCCTTGCCCGCCTCGCCGTTGAGAAACTACCTGACGCATTTACGCAGTCTCCTGGCCCAACAGGAGGGCGCCGAGGATACGGACGGACAGCTGTTGGGACGCTATCTCGCGCAGCGTGACGAGTGGGCGTTCGAGCTGCTCGTGCGGCGACACGGTCCGATGGTGCTGGGTGTATGCCGGCGCATCCTGGGCAACCGTCACGATGCCGAGGATGCCTTTCAGGCGACGTTCCTCGTGCTGGTCCGCCGGGCCAGCAGCATTTCGCCGCGCGACCGTGTCGGCTGCTGGCTGCACGGCGTCGCCTATCGCACTGCCCTCGAAGCGCGCCGCAGCCGGGCGCGAAGGCAACGCCACGAGGCGCAGGTTGTGCCGCGGACGCCTCCCTCTGAGGATGTTGCGGCAGAATGGGGGCCGGTGCTGGATCGCGAATTGAATCGCTTGCCCATCAACTATCGGCTGCCGCTTCTGTTGTGCGACGTGGAAGGACTCACGCGCAAAGAGGCCGCCCAAAAATTGGGCTGGGCGGAAGGAACTGTATCGAGCCGACTGTCACGCGGCCGAGAGCAACTGGCGCGATGGTTGAAGCGGCACGGTCTGGGCTTGTCTCTCACAGCAGTGTTGGCAGAAGGAGCGGCGACGGCGAAGGTGCCGGCCTCGCTCATCGGTTCCACGGTCAAGGCCGCCCTGCTGACGGCGGCGGGACAGACAGCCGCTGCGCGCATCGTAGCCGCAGGCGCTGTCGTCCTCACGGAAAGGATGATACGAAAGATGGCGATCCTGAAATTCAAGTCTGCCGCGGCGATCCTGCTTGCCGCAAGCATCATCACAGGGTTCTCCTATCACGGACTGGCCAGGCAGGAAGCGAAACAGGCTCAGGCCAAGGCCCCCAAAGCACCCGCTGCCATTGTCACCAGGGTCGAGCCGTTGGCCAAGGAGAAAAAAGAAGCCGCTGCGTCGGTGAAGGAGCTGCCGCCCGTCGTCGTGCGTACCGTGCCGCAGTCGGGCGATACCGAAGTCGATGCTGACAAGATCAAGGAAATCCGCGTCACTTTCAGCAAGGACATGATGGATCAAAGCTGGTCGTGGTCGCAAATCTCCGAGGAAACCTTCCCCAAGACCGATGGCAAACCTCACTACGACAAGGACCAGCGCACGTGCGTTCTGCCGGTCAAGCTCGAAGCGGGCAAGACATATGTTATCTGGCTGAACTCAGCCGAGTTCGGTAATTTCAAGGATGCCGAGGAACACTCCGCCGTTCCCTACTTGCTCGTGTTCGAGACGAAACCAAAGAAATGACAGCAGAATCAACGCAGAATGCGGAATGCAGAATGCACACGAGTCGGAAGCATAAGCGACGGCAAAGCACCCACCGCTTACGTTTCCGGCTCGTGTGCATTCTTCTACTTTGTTTCTCATCGTCTTCTCGCGCCGAGAGCCTTGATTCGAGAGCAATCGATAACCTCGTACGGAGTGCGCTCAAACGCTGGAACGTTCCCGGCGTGGCCGTCGCCATCGTGCGCGACGACAAAGTGATCTACTTGAAGGGCCACGGTGTTCGCTCTATTGAGGATGGCACAAAGGTCACGCCGGATACGCTGTTTCCCATCGCTTCCTGCACCAAGTCGTTCACGACTGCGGCGATGGCCCTGCTTGTCGATCAGGGCAAGATGCGCTGGGACGATCCGCCGGGAAAATTCGTCCCTTACTTTCATCTGTCCGATCCTCTCGTCGATCGCGAGGTCACCCTGCGCGATCTGGTGACGCATCGCACCGGCCTGCGCGATCATCTCCTCTTGTGGTATCGCTCGCCAGTTCCGCAGAAGGAACGTATCCAACGCTTCGCCCATCTGCCGCTCGACAAACCGTTCCGCACGTCGTTTCAGTATCAGAGCACCATGTTCACCGTCGCCGGCCTCGCCGTGGCCGAGGCGTCCGGCATGTCCTGGGACGACTTCGTGCGAAAACGCTTGCTTGATCCGCTCGACATGAAGACGACCTATTTCACGACAACAGCGATCGCGAAAATCGCCAACAAGGCCAGTCCGCATCGGCTCGACTCCGAGAAACAACCGCATCTCATGGAGCCGTATCCGATGGATACACCGGAGCCGGCCGGCTCGATTCAGTCGAACGCCCACGATCTGG
Organism: Gemmataceae bacterium; assembly: GCA_036557565.1. GTDB lineage: Bacteria > Planctomycetota > Planctomycetia > Gemmatales > Gemmataceae > JAJPHU01. Next base: position 70,265 of record DATBHJ010000065.1, on the reverse strand, counting down.
CAAAGTGGCTTCTCTTTCAGCTGGATGGCAAATCACTGATCTCCGCGCACAACCTGACGGAAATGCACACACCGCAAATCGTCATTCCCCTGGACGCGGTCGATCGCATCCAGTTCCCCGAAACAAATCAGATGAGCTACGGCCTGGGCTGGGTGATTCAGGATCATCTCGGTCATCGGCTGTTGCAGCACGGCGGGGCGATCGATGGATTTCGTTGTCATTTCACTCTGGTGCCGAAGTCCCGTTTGGGGATCGTACTCCTGTGCAACCTCCATCAGACGCGCATGAACATTGCTCTGAGCAACAGTCTCCTGGAACTGTTACTGGGTTTACCGCGCCGCGATTGGAACGAGATTGTCGCCGGAGCCGAGCGCCAGGACGAGGCGGAAGCGCAGCGTAAGGAGAGCGAGAGACAGAAGCGCCGCCGTTTCGACACTCGACCATCGCGCGAACTGGGCGGATACACCGGCGCCTATTCGCACCCGGCTTACGGGACCGTGCACGTCACACTGGAAAACGGCAGACTTCTTTGGAAGTGGGAGCGTTGGAGCGCTGCTCTTGCGCATTACCACTTCGACACGTTTATACTGCCGATCGATGAGAAGATGGGTAATCCGCTCGTCGTTTTCACATTGGACGCCAAGGGCGCGGTTGCGCGCATGAAGGTGCTGGGCGAGATGGATGTGGAGTTTCAACGGAGTCGTTGAGTGTCTGGAACACAGGCCTTAATCCAGGTGATACTTTTCGATCAACCGATAGAGCGAACGCCGGCTGATGCCAAGTACACGAGCGGCGTGGACCTTGTTGCCCTTCTCTTCGTGCAACACCGCCTGCACGTGCCGACGCTCGACCTCATCGAGATGACGCGGATCGCCGGCCGACTCCGATGAGCCGGCCGTGGCAGTCATGAGACTTTCCGGCAAATCTTCCACCGTGATGATGTGATTCTCGGCCAGGATCTGAGCGCGTTCGAGAACATTGGCTAACTCGCGCACGTTGCCCGGCCAGGAATAAGCCGTCAGCGCCTTGAGCGCCTCGGCATCGACCCGCGAACGCAACGGGCCGATTTGCCTCGTCGTCAAGAAATGCTCGATTAGCTCGGGGATATCCTCGCGCCGTTCGCGCAGCGGCGGCAGAAAAATCGACACAACATTGAGACGATAATACAAGTCTTCGCGGAACTTCCCGTTCTTGATCTCCTCGGACAACTCTCGATTGGTGGCGGCCACGACGCGAACGTCGGCATTCATCTCTCGTGTGCCTCCGACGCGGCGATAATGACCGTCCTCCAGCACACGCAACAGTTTGGCTTGCAAACCAGGCGCCATCTCACCAATCTCATCAATGAACAGCGTACCGCCCTCGGCCACTTCGACCAGTCCCGGCTTTGTTGTTACAGCCCCGGTGAAAGCGCCCTTCTCGTGTCCGAACAGTTCGCTTTCCAGCAGGGTCTCCTGTAAGGCAGCACAGTTGATTGTTACCAGCGGCCGATTGCGGCGAGGACTGTTGGTGTGCAGTGCTCGCGCCACAAGCTCCTTGCCGGTGCCGCTGGCGCCGCGAACGAGCACGGTCGAGTCGGTAGTGGCCACTTTCTCAATCAGGCCGATGACCTTGCGCATGGCCGGGCTGGAACCGACCAGGCGATAGCGCGGCGACTCGTAGGATAGGTGCCGCAACCACTGCTGCTCACGTCGTTGCAGTTGCACTTTCTCGAACGCTTTCTGGATGTGAACTTCCAGATCGGCGGCGCGGAACGGCTTGGTGAGGTAATCGTAGGCGCCGCGGCGCATGGCCTCGACGGCGGTTTCAATGCTGCTATGGGCAGTGAGCATGAGTGCTTCCAGCTCGGGCTGCTGCTCCTTGAGCTGGGACAACAAGTCGATGCCGCTGATGCCGGGCAAATGCAGATCGAGCAAGGCGACGTCGAAGCGGGCGTGTGCCGCTTTGTTAAGGGCATCCTCGCCGCTGACGGCGGCCGTCACCTCATGACCTTGCTTGCGAAACAGATGTACAAGATCGTCGCGCAGATCATCGTCGTCATCGACGATCAGCAATTTGATGGAAGGAGTTGTGTTTGCCATGCTTTTTCTCAGACCGGATGTGCTCTGGAGCAAGCTCGCCCATGAGAACTTTGTCTTCCAGCATATAGCGCGCCCTTTTCAAAGAGCAACGGCGTTCTGCATGGAATCGAGAGGATTCGTTTCTTACAGTGTGGTCCTGCTGACTTCCAGAAGAAGCACCCAGTCGTGCCGCGTTCATCGCTGTTGGCAATCGTTCCAGCGAACGGCGCTATTGCAGCCAGAATCACAGCATGGCAAAGCCAAAAGCGCAGGCTCCTGATCGGCTAGTTTTGTTGAAAGAAGGCGATGGCTTGCCGCATAGCCGGTCCCACCATCGTGAAGTGGTCGCCGGGAACGCTAATGGCTTCCACGTCGAGTCCCGCGGCCTTCGCCAGTCCAGCAGTCTTCTGACTGCTCGACGCGAAGAAGAATTCCCCACTGCCGTAGTACACCCGAGCCGGACATTTAAAGCTCCTCGGGAAGGCCAACGGCGAACGCATCTGAAACTCGCGCTGATCGGCGGGATCGAACGGAATCAATTCCGGATGTCCCCGCCCAGCCCAGAGAACTTGGTCCGGAGAGCCGGAGAACGAAGCGGCGGCGCGAAAGCGATGGGTAGTCATGGCGGCGAGCATGGTCAACGTCCCGCCGACGCTGTGACCGGAGATATAAATTCTATTACTATCCACATATCCCAGTTGCCCCAACGTCTCGGCAGCGGCCAATACGTCGTCAACTTCGTTGTAGAACATGCTGTAGGAGCCTGGCAGTCCGTTTTCGCCGCGAAGCGTCGGCGTCATGACCACGAAGCCCGCTTCGCGGAACGGCTGCGTCTGCTCCCAATCGTCCACCCCGAAAGCGAAACCGCCGTGCAGGAAAAGGACTGCTGGTCGTCGCTGGCCGTCGGGCGGCGGCTGGCTTACCCAGGCGCGGAGACGGAGGTTTCCCGACAGGTACGGCATTTCGCGCACGCCGGGAGGTGGATGTTCAATCTGCCACTGTTGCGGCGCCGGTCCCTGACGAACGAGTTTCGTTTGGAAGTGCTGGCGCGCCTGAGCGTAATCTTCCTTCTGCTCCGGAAACGAGGTCGGTGAAAAGAGACGCCATACAGCGATACCGATGCCACCCGCGCACAATACGAACAGCACGCCGCAGCCAACAAGACCGCCAATGAGAAGCATTTTCGTGTTCGACCGGCGTCGCGGCCGCGCCCGACGGGAGGGACGAGACGATGGCCGATCATCCTCGTCTTCTTCAACTTCGTCCCATTCCACCAACGCATCGCAATAGGGACAAGAGATCGCTGTCCGGGCAGATGGCGGCAAGCGGAATCGACGCCCACACTCCGAGCAGCGAGCAAAAGCGGGCACAACATGCTCTCCTATCGGCAGTCATCGGATCGAAAACTCCTTTTACTGTATCTTCTGGATAATCGATTGACGATAGGGCAAAAGCAACCCAGCTTGTTCCGACTATTTTTCCTCCACCGCAATCATAATATCCTTGAATTCGCGGTCATCTTCGCGGTCCATCACCGTCACCTTGGCGTTGCTTTTGATTCCATTGAGTCGGGAGAGATGTTGCTCGGCGGTACAGAGATCCGAATGGCCCACAATAAGTCCGGGACGAAGTTTTATGTGCTTCAGAATGTGACTATCAGAGACCCTCTTGTTGCCGGTGATGAAAATCTGCCCAACGCGAACCGGCTGTTCTTCGTCCAACTCCGCCAAGCGTTGCTTGGCGCGCCTCTCAGGGATGGTGTTCCGATATTCACGGAGAATTAGCTCGTAGTAGAAGCTCGCCGAATCGGGATTAGCTGTCCGTCGCCAGAATTCGGGGAATTGGTAATCCTTTTCGGCGCCCGAATTCGTGTTTGCTTCCGGCTTTTTTTCGATGACCCGAACCGCAGCTGTCACTTGCAGTGTAGCCGACTCCTTTTCACCCGTCTTGACTTTCACGGTAGTCGGTTCGCTGAGTTTAATCTTACGAATGGCACGAATCGATTTTGCCTCCACCGTCGTGTCATGTAGCTGGAAGGAGCCGAGCGTTGGCTGATTCACAGTCATATCGAGGCAAATCTTGTCTCCGTAATAGGCAAGGACTGTAACGCGAACCGATGGTCCCATGCCCTCGAAACCGCTTATGCGACCTACCGGGGTTCCACCCGCCACTTCGTCGGGGACGCCAAACGATGCTTCTTGTTGCAGATTGGAAACAAGCAACTGCGGCGATGCTAGCAACTTGCGCTGGCCGTCCTTCTCCCGCTCGATGCGCAAATCGATTTGAAAACGACTGTCTTTGGGTAGAACTCTGCGAGAGACCGGTTCCTCCGACTTCGGAACCGCCACGGGGCGAGAATCCGGGGAGGCAGGAACAGGCTTTTCCTCGGGCTGTCCTGCCACGGCGGCATAGCGCCACGCCCCGGCTCCGGCTGTCAGGATGAGAATAAGTATCACAAGTGCAACGACATTTTTCAGTTTCGAGATAAACATCGCTTTCACGACTCCTTCCGTAAGGGCAACGACGTGTGCCGACGCCGACGCTGATCCGGCCGCGAATTCCATCGCGGTCTTGCAGATTGGACGGACTAAAGAAAACGGTAGTCGCGCAGATGCCTCGTTCACCATCCCTGCAGCTAACGCTGCGACTGACACCGTCACACCGCGGTGGGTCAAGCGGCGAGCTAGCAAGGCCCGCGCTCGGGAAAGTCGGCCCGACAGCGTGCCTTCTGGCCAACCAAGTTGCTGCGCCGCGTCCCTGCGCGTGCGGCCTTCGAGATCGCAAAGCACCACGGGCAACCGATACTTCAAAGGCAGTCGGCCGACCTCCTCATCCAGCAGCGGCAGCCAATCCCATCGATCTTCATGGTCCGTAATCACTTCACGCCGGAGCGTCCGTCTCTCTTTCATGCGTCGATGCGCCGCTGCGGAGCGCGCTTTCAAGGCGGTGCGATAGGCGACGCCATGCAGCCAATCGCCGAGGACTTCGCGCGTCGCCAGGGTGGACGCTTTGCGGAGTAGGACGAGAAACGCAGCCTGAAATGCATCATCCGCGTCATCCAGATTGCGAAGAACGCGACGGCACACGCCGCGAACCATCGGCCCATGTCGCCGCACCAGCGCTTCAAATGCCGGCTCATCGCCGCGGTAAAGGAAGGAACGCAGCAGTTGACCGTCTGTCAGTCCCGCGCCATCCTGACGCAGCATCGTTTGACGCAGATGGTGGAGAATCGTGGCAGATTGAGGGATCGCCATGAGATTCCTTTCGTCGGCAGATCCGAAACTCGAAGCCTCTCTCTAGTGCCGGGAGCGAGGACGATTCATACACTTTTTCGTCCTCCTTCGTGATAGGACCGAGTTTAGCACCACCGGCTTTCTTTTACACGTCCGTTCCGGACTGTCTGAATGCCGTTTCCTCTTGCTCAAACGCGGCAAGACGTTATGATTGGGCGTTTGCGGGGCATTGCTCCCCTCTGCTGTCGGTCGGGCAGGACGCCTGACCTTCGAGTTTGCTGCATGGAGGCCGCTATGATGCCAACGTTGAATCTCGTCGATGGTGTTCTCGCCATGGGCCGGCGCTATCAGGAAGTCGGCCGTTATCGCGATGCCCTGGCCGTTCTGATGCGTTTGTCGCGCTTCCGTGATCTATCCGCCGATGTCGCCGAGGAGGCACAGGCCCGGCTGGCGGAAATCTATCTCAAACGCCGAAAATACAAGCAAGCATGCCGTCACCTGACCGCGCTCTTGCGCTATCAACCCGATAATGCTCGCTATCACTACTTGCTGGCCACGGCGCTGTGTACCCTGGAAGGCGTCGATCATGAGCGCGCCGGCGAACATTATCGCCGCGCTCTCGAACTCGATCCGGGGCATATCAAGTGCCTGGCCGATTACGGACATCTGCTGCTGCTTCTGGGGCAGACCGAAGAAGGACTGGCCCGTTTGCGAGAGGCAGCGGAGCGTGCGCCGGAGGATATTGAGGTTCTGGGCAAACTGGTGAAGGGACTGCGTCTTTCCGGTCGAAGCGACGAGGCGCGTTCGGTGTTGCAGTTGGCGATGTTCCGCAACTCACGGTCGCCGCGTTTTCGCAAACTGTGGAACGAATTCCGCTTTCAACAAGCCCGTCGTCGGCGCGATGCCGAGCGCATGAAGCAGGCCGAGAATGAAGCGGACGGCGAGCAGCCTGTGTTATTGCCCTTCATCCGCGTCGTCAACGATACTCCGCAAACTAGCGATTGTCCGACGATCCTCCGCCGCGACGACAGCGCCGCTTCGGCACGTTTCCTCCGCTTGCCCCGACGAGGCGAGCAACGCAACGTGCAGTAATATCTATCTTCGTTTAGCTGCGGCACGTAACGGAGAGTAAGCGTTGCTTCTCAACATCACCAGATCTCAACATCGCGCTCGATGATGAAGATCTTCTCTTGTCGGAAGATCCGTTCCAGTTCTTTTCTGAGTTGCTTCAAGAATCGCCGTGCTGGCCGCACCTTGTCCGTGACGACACGATAGATGATGATTTCGTCGCGGTAGGTGACACTACCTATCCGCCATAATCCTTCATTCGGCTGAGGAAAGAAAGTGCACCCGTTGAAGTATTCGAGCAAACGGATTTGGTGGTCTTTGAACCGCCGTGGCTCGATGGGTGTACCATCGTTATAGCGCAGTGGCACGAAGATGTCATATTCTTTCACCCGAAGCGGCTCCTTCCACGCTTGGCGGGTCCCTCTCGGATGCCAACTCCTTAAACCGGATTCCGGCATCCCGCAGGGTTTGCGCCGCTTCCGTGCTGATGACGTATGTTCGATCCGGCAACACCATCCCGGGTGAATGGCGGAGCAAAATCGGCAACGCCTTGAGTTCCTCTTTAGCGGCGAAACGGACTATTACTTTCATCGTAATCCTCGCCTCATTTGTCAGGCGCAATTCGGTGCAGGGCCAAACCAATCCCATCATACTCTATCTCGCTCCCTCTGGAAATGAATCATGCAACGCCGCCTCATAGTCGGCGAGTGTGTTCAGGTTGCGAAGGGACAGGAACGTTGGGTCCACGTCTGTCAGTTCCTCCGGCCGGACGATCCGCGTCGGCATTTCCTCAAATAGAACCCCAGTCCGTCGGCGGTCCTCGCCTAACAATCGAGCTGCGACATCGGCAATCGCGATACGGTACACGGCTGCCAGAGGATGTCGATAGCCGCCGACCTCCGGAACGCAGATGGCGAAATCGCCGAGCATCTCGATGAGTCGTCGAACGAAGGCGGGCCGTAGAAAGGGCACATCGCAAGAGGAAACGTAAGCTGCGTCGGTACGACCGCGCAGTGCCTCCAGACCGGCGGCAAGTCCCTGAAGGGGACCGCGCCCCGGTTCTGGATCGCGGACAATCTCGATCTCCGGAGGCAACGAAGGGACCTCTTGATCACGAGCGGCGACGACCACGATCGGGGCCACCGCTTCGCCCAGAAGACGAACCACGCGCGGCAACATCCGTTCGTCGCCGAAGGGAAGCCAGGCTTTCGGCCGGCCCATGCGGTGGGATTGTCCGCCGCCGAGAACAACGCCGCCGACCCGTGTCATGAGATGCAAGCCTCTTCTCGCCCGAACTCGCAAGCGTCATCGATCAGCACCGGGACGGCCGCGCACGAATTCATAGGAGCCCGGATACATTCCATAGGCCATGCTGGTTACGCCGTTGCGGGCCGAGCCGGCATAAGCCGGCTGCGGTGCCAGGATCTTGACGCGAACCGTGCCCGTTTGTCCCGGTTTGAGGAGGCCGGCATGCACAGCCGCGGTGGCCAGATTGGAGTCGAGCGTGTAGGTATCGGTGCCCCAAACCGGACCACCACCCACGATGCCCGTTACACGGAACGTGTGAACCTTGCCGATCTGACCGAGGTAGGCACTCATGTTTCCTGGATCGGGCAGTGCGTTCACCGTCTCCGGCACAGTCGCGGATGGCGAACGCAGCTCGCGCACGTCGGCTAACTTGAGATGCTGCTCACCGAACTGAGACGTGCGCACCTTGAGGGCCGCGGCGGCGATGTGGCCGGTGTACTTCGACTCGGCCGTATAAACGACATCGTGAGAACGGAATTGCAGACGTTCCTGGGGAACTTCGTCGCGAATCTTGTCTAACAATTCGCGTGCGCGGTGCGCCACCTCGGCATCGGAGGACTTGGCCGCTTTCAAGAGCGCAGGATAGGCACGGTCGCCCAGCTCGCTCAACTGGGCCGAAGCAGCTTCGCGGCGATGAAAGTCAGTCTTGCCGAGATCGACGATGGCGGTTTCGATGCGACGGGCCACGTCCTCGGGAAGACGGAAGGCAGCCTCAATCCGTTCGATGTCGCGCACCGGGATCAGAAGTTTGCCATAGCGAGTGTTCAATTCAATGCGCTCGTCGAGCACGGTCAGTTTCAGTGTGCTGCCGTCGATGCACTGTACTTCCACGATGTTGGCTGCTCGATTGGCCGCTGGCTTCGTCTGAGACGCCGATGTCTCCGGCGCGGGCCGCGGAACGTCCTCGCGCTTTTTCTCCTCTTTGGCCTCCTGCTGCAAGCGATCTTTTCTTTCTCGCTGATGAGCGCTCACAATCGGCCCAGCCAGTGTCAGACCGAGCAGAAGAGTAGCGACAACTACTCGCCGAGGCTCAAGGTAGCGGCGTGTGTTTTGGCTTTCTTGGCTCATAACCCCTCCGAGATGTAGGTGCATGGAGGTTGAGATTCCATTTCACCGATCGTACCGCTCGAAGGGATGGCTGACAATGCGCTTCACAAAAGATAGAACGTAATATTGCCTGGCAGAAGGAAGAACAGCCTGATATGAGCGAACATGATCGCGCGTTGGCGGCGGCATTCGATAACACGGCGGCGCAGTTCGAGCGCGCGCCGGTCCAAAACGATCCGAACAAGCTAGCACATCTGATTCAGGTTGCGGATCTGCCGGCTGGCGGCCGAATTCTCGATGCCGGCTGCGGTCCCGGCCTGGTTGCCGAGACGCTTTTGCAGGCTGGTTACCGCGTCATGGGTGTCGATCTGTCTGCCGAGATGATAGCCCGTGCGCGCAAGCGCTGCGCTCGTTTCGGCGACAGGGCTTCCTTCGAGCAAAAGTCTCTCTTTGATCCTTCGCTTGCCGGTCCCTTCGACGGAGCGATCTCGCGCTTTGTTCTGCACCACACGCCCGATCCACTCGCGTTCGTTCGCCGGCAGGTGGAACTGTTAAGGCAGGGCGGCGTGCTGGCAACCTGCGATCACACCACCGACCCCGACCGCGCGCGTCGCGATTGGCACCAACGCATCGAACGCGCCCGCGACCACACGCATACAAGCAATCCTACTCCCACAGAGATGGTGGATTTATTTATCGCCGCGGGGCTGAACCAGCTGCACCTCATCGAAGATCCACTCGAACTCGATTTCGACGAGTGGTTCGATCGAGGAACGCCCGCGGAGGACAAGGAAACCGTGCGCCAGTGGTGCCTGTCCGGTTCGAGTGCTCGTGGTTACACTCCCCAGCTCCTGCCGGATGGCCGGATACGCATTGACGGCTGGATCGCAATCGTCCGCGGCATCAAATCGATATAACAGTTAGCGAGTCGATGTCGTCAGAGCCTCTGGCATTAGCGAAGGGTGTTCCTTCGCTAACGCTAGAGGCTCGGATGGGTTTTGGGAGGAGTTGCCATGCACCGCTTCCTGTTCGCACTACTCGTCGCCATCACGCCGGCCGCCTCGGTCCAGGCTCAGGAGTGGGCCAAGGGACGTTTGGAGAAATCGCCGCGCCATGGCGAGTGGGTGAAAGTCAAACAGGGACAACGCGATGTCCAATCGTTCCTCGTCTTTCCCGAAGTCAAGGAGAAGGCCACCGCCGTCGTGGTCATCCACGAGATTTTCGGCCTGACCGACTGGGTCCGCTTGCTCGCCGATGAGCTGGCCGAGGCCGGCTACATCGCCATCGCACCAAACCTGGTGCCCGGTTTGAAGGAGGGCGAGAGCTTCGATAACCTGCGCAAAGCGATTGCTGAGGTGCCGCCCGAACAAATCATCGCCGACCTCAATGCCGTTTCCAAACACGTCGCCGAATTGCCTTCCTGCAACGGCAAGGTTGTCGTGTGCGGCTTCTGCTGGGGCGGCGGGCAAGCGTTCCGCTTCGCCACCAGCAACAAGGACATCAAGGCAGCATACGTCTTTTACGGTTCGGCACCCAACGACGAGAAGGAAATCGACAGGATCTCCTGTCCCGTCTATGGTTTCTATGGCGAGAACGACAACCGCATCAACGCCACCATACCCAAGACCAAGGAAATGATGAAGACGGCCAGCAAGACGTATGATCCGGTGATCTACGACGGTGCGGGCCACGGCTTCATGCGAGCCGGCGAAGCGCCGGACGCTAACGCGGCCAACAAAAAAGGCCGCGAGGATGCGTGGAAACGCTGGAAAGAGCTGCTGAAAAAGGTTTGAGTGAATCTCAACGAAACACTAGCCCGGAGCGCAAGCGACGGGCCGCAGCGCCCGTCGCTTGCGCTCCGGGCTAGTAGGCGCCCAATTCGTGATTTCACGCGATGTAGTTGAACGTCGAATTGGCGTCCACCACGTAATTCATATACCAGAGCGGCACCTCGGCATGGCCGATGAGGCCAAGGCCCGGAAGAAACACGTTCGTCAAGTTCGTTTGCTCGATCGCCACGTCGGACTGATCGATGATGCTTGCGGCCTGTTCTCCCCAAAGACTAAACATGAACTCCAAGAGCTGCGTGGGGTCGTGAGTTGCCAGGAATCCGTTCAAGAACCCCGACTGTCCGGGCGGCGTCTGCTCATCGAAATCGAGCACTCGATCGACATTGGGCGGAACAACGATTTGTGGATCCTGGGACAGGTAATCGATGAGGAAGCCCAACAGGGCCAGGTCGTTGGCCTGGGACAGCGAAGGAATCCAACGGAAAAGATCGTCCATCCGGTTGGCTGGGTGCGGATCGAGCAGGGTCATTTGCATGAATCCGCCCTGCAGTGCCGGGTCCGTCGTGCCGTTGAGAGCTTGCAATACCTGGCTGACAACCACTGTTCCGCGGCTGTCGCCGATAAAGTTGATGTCCACCACATCGCCGGGATGTTGGCTGGCGAGTTGGTCTGCCTGGGCCACCACTTGCTGATACAGCATGTTGCTGGCCATCTGCACGGCGAGAGGGGAGGGAATTATGCACAGACGAATCCAGTTGAATGGGATGACCGCCTCGTAGCCGTCGATTGCCTGCAAGGCCGCGGCCATCTGCAGTTCCCACGGCGGCGCCTGGTTGAGCAATATCTGGATTGGATCGAATTCCGAGCCGTGGACGATGACTCCCAGGACATGCGTCTCGAACGAAGCCGAGCTGCCGTCGGAGTTCGCTACAACCACGATAAACGGCAAAGCCGTATTTGGCGTCAGAGACGTTACAGGTTGACCATTCGGCGCCGTTAGCGCCACTTTGACACCCGTATGCGTGCCGGCACTCAGGTCGGTCTTGTCGAAACCAGGGATCGTCACTGTGCCGATTAGTTGAGCGCCGGTGAGCGAATCGTAGGCGGAGGAGCGATAAATGCTCAAGCTGACATCGTGGCCGACGAGACTGCCGTTGTTGACGGTGTAATTCATGGTGATCGTTCGAGAATCGGTCGTCGTGGCATACGTCAGATCGATGCTGGGCGTGGACGAAGGAACAATGCGATCCTCCAGTTGCTCCAGGCACAGGCGAATGCGAGGTCGAACCGTTTTCATGGCTGCTTCTCCCGGGCGAGAAGCCGACTTGCAGCGCCGGCCAGGGAGGCCTATGCCAACGCTGCGGGCTGGTTTGTCCCCTGCATAAAAGAACGTCTCGTTCGGGTCTACCACGTTAGCCAGATGCCAGAGCGGAACTTCGGAATGACCGACGAAGCCGGAATTGTAGGAATAGTCGGAACGACCGACGAAGCCGGAATTGTAGGAAAAGTTTGTCAAAACCGCATATGGATAGATTAGCTCGTGATCAGAGAGCCATCAGAAAGGATGAATGCGGATGAGCATGGAGCAGGGCTTGATCGTCAGCGTCTCGGGGATTCGCGGCATCGTTGGGGAGTCGTTGACGCCGGCAGCGGCGCTGGCCTTCGCCCAGGCGCTGGGAGCCCACACAGGCGGAGGCAAGATGGTCGTCAGTCGCGATGGCCGGCCCAGCGGAATCATGCTGCGCCACGCTGTCCTAGCCGGTCTGACCGCGGCCGGCTGCGAAGTCCACGATGTCGGCATAGCGCCGACGCCGACGGTCGGCCTGGCTGTGCGTCATCTGCAAGCGGCCGGCGGCATCCAGATCACCGCCAGCCATAATCCGGCGCCGTGGAACGGCCTCAAAATGTTTGGTCCCGATGGCCGTGTCCTCAGTGCCGCCGAGGGCCGCAAAGTACAGTCGCGCTTCGAGAGCGGCGCCGGCCGGTGCGTGCCGTGGAATGCCGTGGGCACGCTGCGACACTTCCAGGACGCGGAAGAACTACATTGTAATCGCGTTCTCGAATGGATCGACGCCCAGCGAATCCGTGCCGCAGGGCTGCGCACGCTCCTCGACGCTAACGGCGGCGCAGGGGGACCGCTAGGCCGCCGCTTGCTGCAAGCGTTGCAGGTCGAAACAACGTTCCACGGCGGAGACGCAAACGGTGAGTTCCTGCATGAACCAGAGCCAACCGCCGAGAACCTTCGTGAAATCGGCCCCCTCGTTATCGCGCACCGTGCCGACATCGGTTTCGCCCTTGATCCCGATTCGGATCGTCTGGCCCTGATCGACGAGATGGGTCATTACATCGGCGAGGAGCTGACGTTGGCGCTGGCCGTATCGTTTCGACTGCGTCAGGAGCGCGGACCAGTGGTCATCAACATGTCCACTTCGCGCATCAACGAAGACATTGCCGCGAAATACGACTGCGCCTGTCATCGTGCGGCGGTCGGCGAGGCCAACGTGGCGGACAAGATGCTCGAAGTCGATGCCATCATCGGTGGCGAAGGCAACGGCGGCGTCCTCGATCCGCGGATCGGTCTGGTGCGCGATCCATTTATCGGCATGGGATTGGTTCTGAACCTGATGGCCGAAACCGGCCGCAAGTTGAGTGAACTGGTTGCCGAGTTGCCGGTGTATCACATCGTCAAGGATAAGTACACGGTCCCGCGCGGGCGACTATCGGCACTGTATGAATCGCTAACGAAGCGTTGGCCGGAGGCCACGGTCAATCGGCTGGACGGCTTGCGGTTGGACTGGCCGGATCGCTGGCTGCACGTTCGCGCCAGCAACACCGAGCCGATCATCCGCGTCATCGCCGAGGCACCGAGTCAAATTGATGCAACGCAATTGTGCCAGGACGTGGGAGCGATGCTGCGATTCTGAAACTTTGCGCTTGACGATTGCTCGGACGAGACCTTACCATATCCCAAGGCTCAATTGATCGGCGAGTTAAATCATGCGCTCTTGGCTGCCTACTTCTGTTGAAAGTTCTCCGCTGATCTCAGTCTCTACCGACTGGGATCGCGGTTTTGGCTGACTTCTCCTCTGTTTGTGACGGCGTGCCCGCTCCTCTTGGCCTGGCCTTAGCGCATCGCGCCGCCATCGTAATCGACTGCAAACCATTTGGAAAAAGCGGGGCCAAATATCTCGTTTGAATAACCCGGCACCTCCCCGCGTCTAGTTGCCGGGAATTGTGAATGAGCGCGTTAAGCTCTCTCAATTGGAGATATTACGCGCAGGTTTTGTTTCAACCATCGCCCGAGGAGGAAGAACGAATGAAGATGTATCGAGTTGCTAGTCTGAGTCTGGCCGGAGCGTTCCTGGTCAGCGCGGTATTCGCGGCCGAGACGCTCAAGTCGGGACCACAGGTGAACGATGACGTTCCGGGGCCCTTCCATCCGCTCAACGTCACCGGCAGCGCGGCGGGCAAGAAGAATTGCCTCTATTGCCAGAACGGCGCCAACCCGGTGGCCGTGGTCTTTGCCCGAGAAGTCACCCCGGAAGTGACAAAGCTCATCAAGAAGCTCGATGAGTGCACCGCCAAGAACGCCGAGTGCAAAATGGGTAGCTACGCCGTGTTCCTCTGCGACAAGGAGGGATTGAGCAAGGAACTCAAGCAGATAGCTGACAACGAAAAAATCGAACGCACCGTCCTGAGCATCGATAACCCGGCCGGCCCGCAAGAATATCAAATCTGCAAGGACGCTGATGTCACCGTCCTTCTTTACACCAAGTTCAAGGTGAAATCCAACTACGCCTTCAAGAAGGGCGAATTGAAGGAGCAGGACATCGACGCCATCGTCAAGGATGTTCCGAAGATTCTGCCCGAGAAGAAGTAGTCCGTCCCCTTCGCTTCTTCCGCGCTTGCGGCTTGGTGAGATACACCAAGCCGCAAGCGTTTGCCTCATCCACACCTCCAGCACAGGCGGCATGGCCCTTCGCTGCGGCGCAAACGCTGCGTTCGGCTCGCCTGCACTTTTTTTCGCACAGAAAGCGGAAAAAGATTCAAGGCGGCATTTCCTTCGTCGAGCCAAGCCCTCACAATAGGGAGGACACATGAAGGCATACCGCCATGACACACACAGCTAGGAACATGAATGGGCGAACGGCCGGCGTCAGCCGTCCGGTGAAGTACTCTAGCCGAGTGCGGATGTACCTGCTCCTCGCCCTGACTCTGCTTGGGTTCCCTGCCAGTGTATGGACGGCAGATGAATACACAGGACCGTTTCCCCTCGTTTCCACCGATCGGACCGTGAAGGATATCGAGATCGAGACCAAGATTCGTCGGACCTTGCGGCAGGACGCCAAGCTGGGAGCGTTGAACCTGACCGTACACATGAGCGGTGGAATGGTCCAACTCTCCGGTCCTGTGCCGACGGTGGAACTCAAGAAGCGAGCCATCACTATCGTCCAGCGCATGGAGGGCGTCCTGCGCGTCAGCGGCAAAGATCTCTACGTTTCCACCTCTGACCAGGGTGCCAAACGGTTGTCGGTTGTCATTCAGGATGAACAACCAACTCAGACGCGCGCTGAATCTGCGGTTCTGCCGTCGAACGGATTGGGATCTTTTGATTCTCGATCGCCCGCTGGCACCGGACAGCAAAACTCCTGGCTGCCTCCGGAGAAGGCTTCGCCGTCTCCGCGTGTTCCGGAGGCAGCGCGGCTTACGGCCAACCCTCATGCGGCATCGCTGGCCATCTCCATCGCCAATGCCATCGAGCGTCTCCGACGCAGTGAGATGCGCTACCAACAAATCCGCGCGCAGGTGCAGGGCACGACCGTCTACATCTCTCCGGGCGACACGACGAGCGAAGACGCCATGACGTTCGCCCAGACCGTCCGTCGTCTGCCCGGTGTGCAGCATGTCATCCTGGTCCCCGTTCCGCGCTGAACGCGTCCCGTCTTTAGGGATTGGACTTGCCCGGCATTTCCGATACCTTAATTGCCATTGGAATATCCGGTACTTCAAAGGAGGGAAGCGTCATGACCCTGCGTGGCGTGATTCTGGCGGGCGGAAAGGGCACGCGTCTCGGCGAGCTGACCAAGGTGACGAACAAACACTTGTTGCCGGTCGGCCCCTATCCGATGGTTTATCACCCCCTCAAAAAACTGGTTGGCGCGGGCATTCAGGACATTCTGTTGGTGTCGGGCACCGAACACATGGGGGATTTCGTCGAGTTGCTCGGTTCCGGCCGGGAACATAAGTGCCGTCTGACGTACCGCGTGCAGGACGAGGCCGGCGGCATCGCCCAGGCACTGGGACTGGCCGAGCTGTACTGCCGCGAAGTGCGTTCGCTGGTGATCCTTGGCGATAACATTTTCTGCGATTCGCTGAAAGATCTCGTGGCCGCCGCCAACGAACGTCCGAATCACGCCTGGGTCATGCTCAAGCAAGTCCCCGATCCGCAGCGTTACGGCGTGGCCGAGCTGCGCGGCGGCCGCATCGTCAGCATCGAAGAAAAGCCGAAAAAGCCCAGGAGCGATTACGCTGTCTCCGGTATTTACCTCTATCCGCCGGATGTGTTCGGCTTCATCAGAACTCTCAAACCCAGCGCCCGTGGTGAACTGGAAATCACCGACGTCAATCGCCACTATCTCGAAAACAATCGTCTGAGTTTCCGCGAGCTGCCGGGCTACTGGACCGACGCCGGAACGCTGGAATCGTTGGCGATAGCGAACCAACTGGTAGGGTCGGAGATGCCGGCGTATTAGCTCCCGTATTTGCTTCAACAGACTTCGCTGACGAGCATCGTGTGAGTCTCCAGGCTTAAGGAGGGTTGCGATGACATTGACACGTCCCCGACACCAAAGTGCCGCAGTCCTGATCCTTATGGTTGTCGCTTTTCCGACCGCTCTGGCCAGGGGCGATTCCACGATCTGGAAATCGAATGAAGCTGCGAATTACCTTGACGTGCGCCAAACCAAATGGTTTGAGTTCGCCAAATGTGTCAGTTGTCACAGCGGCCTGCCTTATGCTCTGGCCCGACCTGCTCTCCGCAAGCTCGTAGGAGCCAAGACCCCGTCCGTACAAGAGACGAAACTGCTTGCCCAAATCAGGCTGCGCGTGGCGAACTGGAAGAAACTCGACACCAAGGAATTCGGTTTGTACTACGAGTCCAGCGACGAATTGAAGAAGCAGTCCTGGGGCACCGAGGCCATTTTCAACGCGGTCATTCTCGCCTTCGACGACCACTATCAGGGCAGGTCCTTGCCAAGCGATGCGACCAAACAAGCGTTCGTGAACCTGTGGCAAACGCAAGTGCAGTCGGGAAACAACAAGGGTTCGTGGGAGTGGCTCGATTTTAACGAGGCGCCTTGGGGAAACAGTGAGGCGCGCTATTTCGGAGCCGCGTTGGCCGCCATCGCAGTTGGGAGCGCGCCGGGATACTACACTGCTGGGGCCGACACGGACACCGATGCCGGAGTCATGTCACTTAAAGACTATCTGAAGCATCGATTTCCGAAGCAGAACCTGCACGACCGCGCCTGGGGTCTCTGGGCAGCCACGAAAATGGAAGATATCCTCACGCAAGCCGAGCAGAAGATGGTCATCGATCAGTTGCTCGACAAGCAGCAGGCGGACGGCGGCTGGACTTTGCCCTCCCTGGGGAAATGGGTGCGAAACGACCGCACCGCGCAGGAGACCGCATCCGATGGCTATGCAACGGCTCTCGTTCTGCACATCCTCCAGACAGCCGGCGTGCCCAAAGACGACGGGAAAGTTGCCAAAGGTCTCGCCTGGCTCAAGCGCAATCAGACGGCAACTGGGGAGTGGCGCAGCGTGTCGCTCGTGAAGAAACGCGACCCCGCCAGCCACACGGGCAAGTTCATGTCGGACGCGGCGACCGCCTTTGCCGTGCTCGCGCTCAGTCATTAGGGCACAGAATTACGCTAGACGAACCACTTGGCCCGATTGGCCCGGTCGCCAAGCGGAAGTTGACGTTGGCATCGCTCTGCGTCACAATCGCATCATGATGCGACATTGGTTCTTGTGCCTGCCGATGCTAGTTCTTCCTTCCGAATTTCCGCTGCAAGCTCAGCCGTCGCACGGTCTGCGCGTGCCGGACGGTTTCGAGGTGACCGAGTTCACCGATAACTCGCTGGCCAACGACATCTATTGCATGACCCTCGATCCAAAGGGACGTGTCGTCGTCTCCGGGCGCGGCTACATTCGCTTGCTCGTCGAAGACAACGGCGATGGCCGGGCCGACCGAGCGCTCGAGTTTACAGGCGCGCCCAAGGATGGCGCGATGGGTCTCTTTTGGGAGGGAGATCATCTCTTCTGCATGGGCGACGGCGGCTTGCGGCGCTATCGCAATGCCGGTGGAGAAGGGCGCCAGCGCCCGCCGGAATTGCTTTACTCTTTCATGACCGGCGGAGAACATCAAGCCCACGCCATACGCCGCGGTCCCGATGGCTGGTTGTACGTGCTGTGCGGCAACAACACTGGCATTACACGCAAATACGCCACCTTGCCGAACTCGCCGATCCGTGAGCCAGTGGCTGGATGTGTGCTGCGTCTTTCGCCGGATTTCAAGGGTTGCGAGATTGTCGCCGATGGCTTTCGCAATGCCTACGCCTTCGATTTCAACAGCGCCGGCGACCTGTTCACGTTCGATTCAGACAACGAGCGCTGCGTGTCACTGCCGTGGTCTGAACCGACCCGCTGCTATGCCGTGATCAGCGGCGGTCACTACGGCTGGCAGAATCCGCAGCACGCGGACACCTGGCGGCTGCCGCCGTATTTTCTCGATGTTGTCGCGCCGGTGGCGACGCTGGGACGCGGTTCGCCGACGGGCGTTGTCTGCTATCGGCACACGCAATTCCCTGCGAAGTATCATGACGGCCTGTTCCTCTGCGACTGGACGTTTGGACGCATTTACTTCGTAGCGCTGGAGCGTCGCGGTTCGTCTTACGTTGGCCATCCAGAGATGTTCCTGCAAGCGACGGGTGACAACGGCTTCGCACCGACGGCGGTGGCTGTGCATCCCATCACCGGCGATCTATACGTTTCGATCGGCGGACGCGGCACGCGCGGAGCGGTCTATCGCATCCGCCATGTCAAAGGGCGAGCGGGGCGTGTCAACGCCCCAGTGCAAGTTACCGGGGCGTTGACACGCCCCGCTCGCACAAGCAAACCCGACGAATGGATCGCGCGAGCGACGGGTCCGGATCTCCACGAGCGCCGTCATACTCTGGAGTGGATTCGGTGTCATCGAGAGCAATTTGCAATTGCCCAACTGGAACGAGCGATACGCGCCAACAGCGGTCAAATGGATCGCGGACTGCGTCAGGCGACAGCGGCACTACTATCGTCTCTCGATGACAACGTCCGGCAGAACATTCATCCCCCGAAGGACGATCCTCTCAGCGAAATCACCTGGGCACTGGCCCGGCCAAGCTTCGCGGTTGCGCACCGGTTGACGGACACGAGCATCCCAGCAGAAGTGCGATTGGATGCAGTGCGCGTCGTGCAATTGGCACTCGGCGATCTCATGGCGGCGAAGGCGAAAGGCTCCGTCTGGGAAGGCTATTCGCGCCGTCGTGGTGACATCGCAGTGTCAGCGGACGTGCGGACGGCCTTGCGGGCGGCATTTCCATCGGGCCATGCGGACCTCGATCGCGAGCTGTCGCGCACCTTGGCCATGATAGAGGACGATGAACCATCCATGCTCGCTGCCTGCGTGGCACGCCTGACTGCCGACTCCGATCCGCTCGAGGACATTCATTATTTGATCGTGCTGGCTCGCCTCCGCGCGAAGCGAACGGAGTCGATTGCCGAGCGTATGGCGACTGCCCTCCTGGCTCTCGATGCCAAGGTCGCTCAGCGTCATCTCAATCGCGATACGAACTGGCCGCTGCGCATCGCTGAGCTACATGCGGAGTTGGCTCGCAAGGACGGTGCCCTCAACGCCAAGCTCCTCGCTCATGCCGATTTCGGCCGGCCCGATCACGTCCTCTTCACGCGCTGTCCGGGCTTCGATCGCCGCCGCGCTGCGGAGATTTTCCTGAAAAAGAGCGAGAGGAACGAAGACTTTCCCTGGAACGACGAGATCGTCGCTCTGTTAGGTGAATTGCCGCACGAACGCATCGCACCGATACTGCGGAGATTGTGGCGCGAAGAGGGAGTAGACGACGCTATTCTGACAGTCTTGGCGCGTCAACCGCAGGAGGAAGATCGCAAGCGCTTCGTCAGCGGTCTCGGTTCGCCGCGTCTCAACGTCGTTATGCGTTGTCTCGACGCGCTGGAAAAGTTACCAACGCGATCCGTGCAGCACAAGGATGCGGGCGATGAAGTCCTCTCCCTGCTGCTCGCACTGCGCCGATTACCGGATGGAAAAGAGACAGAGAAAGCACGCGATCGACTACTGTCGTATCTGTCGCGTCTTACGGAAAGGACGCAGCCATCGCTTGCGGCGTGGGTGCAATGGTATGGCCAATCCTATCCGGAGCGTGCGGCGCGGCTGGACGATACGGACGGCGTTGATGTCGCGGCGTGGAGCAAGCGACTGGCGACGCTTGACTGGTCGCTTGGCGATGTCGAGCGCGGCCGGCTGGTATTCAACAAGGCAAGCTGTGCTTCGTGTCATTCCGGAGTACAGGCGCTGGGACCGGACTTGCACGGCGTGACCGGACGGTTTTCGCGCTCCGACCTGTTCACGGCCATCCTGCAGCCGAGCAAGGATGTGTCGTCGCGCTATCGCACCACGCAGATCACCACGGCGACAGGCAAAGTCTACCAGGGGCTGATCGTCTACGAAGCGGTCGATAGCCTCATCCTGCAAACCGGCCCCGCCGAGACAATTCGTCTGACCAACCCTCAAATCCGCGAACGCCGTCTGACCAGCATGTCCCTGATGCCGTCCGGATTGCTCGATCGCCTGAGCGACCGCGACATCGCCGATCTGTATGCGTACATGAAATCACTCGGCCCTGGGCAAAACGCCAACAGCCCGAAGCGTTAGTTTTACGTTCCACTCGACGCGCTCTTTCGTGCCGGCGACGCGACGGACATAGTGAAACGGGTGGCCATCTTTCGGATCGAACTGCGCCGTCGCGAAGTTGCGCCGCCCGGCCGACTCATCCTCATGCAACCTCGCTTCAATCTCATCGAATAGCGCCGGCACGCCGAATTGCCTGGGGTTTTCCGACGACAGGGCCAGCGCTGACAGACCCGCGATCAAAGCCAGTGACGGATCAACGTAGACTAGATCGCGATTGCACACGGCCAGTACAACTTGCCCGCCACGAACCTGCACGAGATACGTACTCTCCTCTTCCTGATCGCCATTCATGGTTCTAACCAGATATTCCAGATCGTAATTCGCCGGTGTGTTATCCAACCAGCGCTGCTGCGCTTCAGCGACTTGCTCGGGACGCAACTGGATAGATAGATTGTAGACGATGGGTACGAGCATGGCGAAGAGAACCATCACGGCCAGAGCCACGAAAAAGACGATCCAGAGACGCGAACGGCGAGAAGCGGGAGCGGCTGGCATGGCTGAGTCTTACATTTGTTTGATGCGTTCCGCAAAGGTCTCAGGCAGTTCCGCCTTGGCGATGACGACGACGCCGTGCTCACTTATCATGAAGCCACGCTGCCGATCGTGTTCCAGGTTGTGGCCGATGGTGGTGCCGGCGGGAATCTGCACTTCCTTGTCGATGATGGCCCGGCGGATGCGGCAGTGACGGCCGACGTTGACGCCGTCGAACAGAATCGACGATTCGACAACCGCATAGCTGTTGACGCGCACGTTCGGCGACAGAATGCTGTTGCGCACGTGCCCACCGCTGATGATGCAGCCCTGGCAGACCATGCTGTCGTGCGCTTCACCGCGGCGCGACTGATCGCCTGGACCATCGTTGAACACGAACTTCGGCGGCGGCAGCTGCGGCTGATAGGTGCGGATCGGCCACTCGCGGTCGTACAGGTTCAGCACTGGATCGACGTTGACGAGGTCAATGTTGGCCTGATAGTAGGCGTCCAGTGTGCCGACGTCGCGCCAGTACGGCACTTCCTTGCGGTTTTGATCGCGGAAGCGATAAGCAAACACACGATGCGTGCCGAGAATCTGCGGAATGATGTTCTTGCCAAAATCGTGTTCGCTGTCCGAGCGCGTGGCGTCCTGGCAAAGCAGCTCGAACATGATCCGCGCCGTGAAGATGTAAATCCCCATCGATGCCAGGGTTTGGCCGGGCATATCGGGGATTTCCGGCGGGTTGGCGGGTTTTTCCAAGAAGCCGATAACGCGGTCTTGCTTGTCCACGTCCATGATGCCGAAGTGCGGACCATCCTTGCGTGGCACGGGAATGCAGCCGATCGTCAGGTCAGCCCCGCGCTCGATGTGCGAGCGAATCATCTGGCCGTAGTCCATCTTGTAAATGTGATCGCCGGCCAGAATGAGGACGAATCGAGGCGTGGCCCTCTCGATGGTGTAGAT
This sequence comes from Gemmataceae bacterium, assembly GCA_036557565.1. Taxonomy (GTDB): domain Bacteria; phylum Planctomycetota; class Planctomycetia; order Gemmatales; family Gemmataceae; genus JAJPHU01. Next base: position 48,277 of record DATBHJ010000065.1, on the reverse strand, counting down.
GTTCTGATAAATGGCGTCGGCGGTGCCCTTGTACCAGTTTTCGTCGATGCGCTGTTGGGGCGGCACCACTTCGATGTACTCGTCCAGCTCGCGCGGAAGGAAATTCCAGCCGGCGCTGATGTGGCGCGTCAGGCTGTGCGCCTTGTACTGCGTCAGCACCAGAACGCGGCGGAGATCGCTGTTGATGCAGTTGGATAGAGTGAAATCGATGATGCGATACAATCCGCCGAAAGGGACGGCCGGCTTGGCACGATCGCGGGTCAAGGGTTCCAGTCGCGTCCCCTTGCCGCCGGCCAGAATCAGCGTCAAAACATCTCTCACAAGCCAATCTCCCATGGTCGGCGACCCTTCGCAGAAGCGTCGCTAACCCATTGTGTATCGCTGCGCGCAGCCTTCTACCAGGCGATTCACAGTAAAGTGTTCGCGCATGTGCTGTTGGCCGCACTCGCCGATTCGCTGGCGTCGCTGGGGATCATCGAGCAAATGGCGCGTCCGGCGAGCGAGAGCTGCCTTGTTATTCGGTTCAACCAAGAAGCCGGTCTCGCCGTCCACGACGATCTCGGCCAGTTCCGGGAGGTGGGAGGCGACGACAGGGCGACCGGCAGCCATTGCTTCCAGGGCAGCGCAGACACCGCCGCCACGCAAGCTCGGCACCCACACTATATCGGCACGACGCAAAAGCGATGCCGTTTCTGGACAGAGTCCCAGGAAATGGACGTGATCCCGCACGCCGATCTGCCGGGCGAATTGCTCGACGCGCTGCCGGTCCGGCCCATCTCCCACCAAGACGAGATGAACGTCGTCGTACAGGTGCCTGATGATATCGAAGGCCCAAACCGCCTCGCGGAACCCCTTGTGTTGTTCGATCGGTCCCAGTCCCATCAGCACGCGATTCTTTGCCGTCACTCCAGGCAGCTCAGCCGGCTTGACGGCGATCGTAGGGGTCGACACGGCCGGCGATACGACGGTCACATTCGTGCCGGCAACGCCAAGCTGGCGATAGCGCTCCGCCTCCGCCGCTCCCAGGGCGATCACTCCCCCCACGCGCGCGAGCAGCCGGCGATCCAGCCAACCGATCTGTTGCGTTAGCGGTAAGACGGCACTGACCAACAGGTTCTTCGTTCGACTTCCCGTCAGGATCACGGCTCGCAACGCCGTGGCGCCCCAGACGTGCAGCACATCCGGCCGCATCGATCGTATGAGCCGTCGCAATGCCACAAAAGGCAGTACATCGAATGGCCGGCGCCAATCCAACACCTCGACCTCGACACGTTCGCTCCGGAGCAATTCCGCCCACGGTGCTTGTATTCCCAGAACAGCAACGCGGACCTGGAACGATTCGCGCGGGAGGCTGGCTGCCAACAGGCTCAGTTGCCGGGCGGCGCCGCTATACTCCAGGTTCGTAATGACAAAGAGAACGGTTCGCGGTTGCATGGAGGACAGAGAGGTTAGGTTCCCGGTGACAGGGAAGCGTCATCGGAAAGCACAGCAACATACGGCAGATGCCGATACTCGTCATTATAATCCAGTCCGTATCCTACCACGAAGGCATCGGGAATGTCGAAACCGGAATATTCTGCTTCAACCGGCACCTTGAGGCGGCCCGCTTTTCGCAACAGCACGGCGATACGCAGCGAGGCCACGCCGAGCGTTTGCAGATGGTCTCGCAGATAAGCAAGCGTCTGCCCGGTATCGAGAATGTCATCGAGCAACAGGACGTGTCTTCCGCGAAGGTCCGGCAACAACTCCGGCTGAACGCGCAGAGCGCCCGCCGTCGTTGTCAACCCGCGATAGCTCGATGCTTGCACAAGGCAAATACGCAGCGGCAAATCGAGGTGCCGCACGAGGTCGGCCAGGAACATCAAACAGCCTGTCAGCACGCCGACTATGGTAACAGACTGGCCGCGGTAGTCGGCGGCAATCTGCTGGGCCATCTCGGCCACTCGTCGTTGAATGTCGTCGGCCGACAGCAAGGTTTTCATACGGGGCACCTGGGGGCACGATGCATTGTTAGAGAACATGATAAGCGCAGCAGAAGAAACGGGGAGTCACGGCCACGAGGCGACAACAGACCGTTGCCACGCTAGAATGAGATTTCGTCACAGAGGTTAAGGGAACTTGGTAGATTGTTCTCTCCTCGGCAGACTTGAATTGCTTTCGGAAATCGAATTCATGAACGGCACCTGGACTCGGTTGGACATCGACGGCAAACCCGCTGACGCATACGACTTGCCCGCTTCCAGCAAACCGCGCTTCGGTATTCTGTTCCTTCACGGCTTCGGATTGGAAACACTAGTCGATAACTCCGCGTTCACGCAGCTGTTCGATGAACTGCGTCTGGTCTGCGTCAGTCCACACGGCCAGCGCTCTTGGTGGACGGATCGCATCTGCGCCGAATTCGATCCGCAGGTGACACCGGAGAGGCACCTGCTACAAAAGATCGTGCCGTTCTTCGCCGATCGCTGGGGCATCCCGCCGCGCGGCATCGGCCTGGTCGGCATCAGCATGGGTGGACAAGGTGCGCTGCGGCTCGCCTTCAAACATCCCGATCTTTTCCCCGTCGTCGCAGCCATCTCGCCGGCCATCGAATATCACGAACTGTACGGACAGGGCACGCCGATTGACGACATGTACGACAGCAAGGAGCAATGCCGGCAAGACACGGTGCCCATGCACATTCATCCGAGCAGATTTCCGCCGCATGTTTTTTATTGCATCGACCCGGACGACGCCTGGTATCGCGGCAATGATCGGTTGCACGAGAAGCTGAGCGCCCTGGGCGTACCACACGAACTGGACATGACCACGCGTGCCGGCGCACACAGCTGGGACTATTTCAATCACATGGCCGAGCGCGTGGTGCGCTTCATTTACCAGGGACTCGAACAGGAGAGCCGGCGTCTGCTGTGATCCCCATGAAAGTCTCCCTTCTCGTGACATGCCTGGGCGACGCTCTTTTCCCCGATGTGGGCGTGGCCACCGTGCGTTTGTTGCGCCGCCTCGGCGTTGCCGTGGACTTTCCCGAAGCGCAGACATGCTGCGGCCAGCCGCATTTCAATAGCGGCTATCACGACGACGCCCGCGAGCTGGCTCGGCACACTCTCCGCACGTTCGACAACGGCCAAACAGTCGTCGTCCCTTCCGGCTCGTGCGCGGCGATGATTAAGTTGGAGTATCCGCACCTGTTTCACGATGATCCGGTCTGGCGTTCGCGTGCCGAGGACATGGCGCGGCGGACGCACGAATTATCGGATTTCCTGGTCAATGTGCTGGGCGTCGAAGACGTGGGCGCACGTCACGAGGGTAAGGTGACGTATCACATGGCCTGCCATCTGCGCGGCCTGGGATTATTAACGGAGCCGGAGCGCCTTTTGACGCGTGTCAAGGGACTGGAGTACGTCAAGCTGGAGCGCGCGGATGAATGCTGCGGTTTCGGCGGCTCCTTTGCGGTGCGCTATCCGGGCATCAGCGGTGCCATGGTGCAAGACAAGGCTAGTCTCATCGAGAAAGCCAGCGTCTCGGCGGTGGTGGCGACGGACGCCGGTTGTTTGATGAACATTGCCGGCTGCCTGCGCCGCCGGGGCAGTTCCGTGCAGGCGCTGCACTTGGCCCAGGTATTAGAGAAGACTTGATGGCTGCTCACGAGCCTCTCGCCTTTTTGGCTAGCGCTGAAAGCATCGTATTGAGAACTTCATGAACGAATACGCACAGCACGAACATCACGATTTCCTCAATGCCGCCCAGCAGGCGCTGGCCGATCCACCGCTGCAAGAGGCACTGGTGCGTCTGACCAGCACCTTGATGGCCGGCAATCGTCGCGGCTATGCCGCGTTGGCCGACAGTGATGCTCTGCGCAGCCATGCCAAGCGCATCAAAGAACATGCACTCGCTCATCTGGACCGCTATCTCGAACAACTGGAAGCGGCCGTGCAGAAAAACGGCGGACACGTCCACTGGGCCAGCAATAGCGAAGAGGCGCGGCAAATCATTCTCGACATCGCCCGGAAAACGAACACTCGCCGCATCGTCAAATCGAAGTCGATGACCTCCGAGGAGATACACCTCAATCCCGCGTTGGAGGCGGCGGGTATCGAGGTTACGGAGACGGACTTCGGCGAGTTCATTATCCAGCTGGCCGGCGAAAGGCCCTCCCATATTGTGGCTCCCGCATTGCATCACACGCGCGAGAGCATCGCGCGTGTTCTGTCGAAACACAGCGGCGAGACGCTGCCGGAAGAGCCACAGGCGTTGGCCAAGGCGGGACGGCGACTACTGCGCGAGAAGTTCGCGCGGGCCGACATGGGCATTAGCGGAGTCAACTTCGCCATTGCCGAGACAGGATCCATCGCGATTATTTCCAATGAAGGCAACGCCCGGCTCACGACGACCTGCCCGCGAATTCACGTCGCGCTCATGGGCATCGAGAAAGTGCTACCGCGCTGGATCGATCTGCCCGTTTTCCTGAAACTGCTGGCCCGGGCAGCTTCGGGGCAATCCCTGTCGGTCTACACAAGCATCATCACCGGGCCGCGCCGGCCGGGCGAGATGGACGGACCGGAGGAATTTCACCTGGTGTTGCTCGATAACGGCCGATCGCGCGTGCTGGCGACGCCGTTCCGCGAGAGCTTGCAATGCATCCGCTGCGGCGCGTGTTTGAACGCTTGTCCGGTGTATCGCCGCATCGGCGGTCATGCCTACGGTGGCGTCTACTCCGGGCCGATCGGCAGTATCCTGACTCCCCTGTACGACAGCGTCGCCGACAATCCGCATCTGCCACACGCCTCGTCGTTATGCGGCGCCTGCCAGGCGGCGTGTCCGGTGAAAATCAACATTCCGCAAATGCTCATCGGCTTGCGCGAATTGCAAACGCATGAGAAGGGCAAGAGTCGTTTGGAAAAATGGGCCTATCAGCTGTCCGCGACAGTGCTGCGTCGGCCGTGGCTGTATCGACTGGCCTTGCGTTGCGCTCGGTTGGTTCTGCGACCGCTGGCTCGCAACGGTTGGTTACGACGACTGCCGGGACCGGGCGCCGCCTGGACATCGGCTCGCGATTTCCCCGCACCGGCGGTGCGATCGTTCCGCGAGCGCTGGCCAACACTCGATTAGTCGTAGGCCCCTCGGTTCGTGATCAGCGGTGGATACGCAAAATGCTTGCTCCGCGGCTGTTCGATCTCTTGAATTTCAGGTGTTCGCTCAACTGTATCGATTCGCGGGCCAGATCGGCGCTCGTGTACTCCAAAACGTACGGATAGCTCAGATTTGCGTAGAAAGGGGCGATGCCGATCAGCGGCAAGAATTTGCCCAGCGTTTCCTCAGCAAATGTGGTCTCTTCGCTCAGGATCTCGATAACGCGTGAATCTTTGACGTCCCCCTTCAAGAGCGGCCGCAAGTGTGGAAGGTGTCGCTGGAAGCGCGCGGTTTTGGCTGTCGGCGGTTGAGAAGACAGCCGTTTCGCCCTTTCGATCCGCAGTTCCCGGACCTGATCCATCAGGCTTGGCATTCGAGTTTGCAACCATGCACTGTACTCTCGCAGCTCCTCAAGAGTTATCTGCCGCGCAGTTCTCATCTTCTCTCGTATCTCTCGCACATGGGGAGGCATACCTTGCAGCAATTGGTCCTCCAATTGCTGGGTACGTTCTTTGACGAAGCGCTGTACTTCGTCGGCTTTACGTGCCGCACCCGCATTCTCCACAGTGGCCGGTCCTTCATCGTCGTCCTCAAAGCCTTCCTCATCGGGGCTTGAATCGAATGCATCGATCTTTTGTCCGCCATAAAACAATTGATAGTGCCACGAGTCGCTGTCATTGACGAAGAACTGAATCGCATGGGTTTTCAACTCTCCGGAAAGCACAGCAGGGAGGTTTTGCGCATAAAGACCTTCGCTATCCAGGAGCGAAACCCAGCCCCCACCGGACGTGGATACCCGAATGGCGCGGAGCTGTGAGGGAGGCGCCATCGGAAACCCTCTCTCCGGTTCCTCCTCGGTGATTTCATAACCCTCGGCAATCAGTAAACGGCGGAGAGTATCCGCGACTGTGGACGTATAGTTTGATCTCACATGAACGTTGGTGGCAAAGCTGCCCATGATGCACCTGCGAATGGGATGATGAAGAACATCTCATACAATCTCTAGCACACGAATTCCCTGACTGAGTCTGCTACTGTGCTTTTTTGCGTTGCAGACGATTGCAACGACATACAGTATCAGTGTTCCGCTAATGATGTTGATCCATTTGTCCGTTCTGGGTATCTTCATTGTAGATACGCGGAGAAAGCAATGAAAACTCGTGTGCAAAAATGGGGCAATAGTCTCGCCTTACGCATCCCCAAGTCGTTCGCTGAGGAGACGGGCCTTCGGGAAGATGCCTCGGTGGAACTTTCGGTTGTTGAAGGCAGACTTGTCGTTGATCCTGTCGCGCCGCCGCCCCCGACTCTGGAGGAATTGTTGCGTGGCGTGACCGATGAAAACCTCCACGGGGAGTGGGACACCGGGCCGGCCATCGGCAAGGAGATATGGTAAAGCGGAAAAGTGGCTATGTCCCCGAACGGGGAGACGCCGTTTGGATCACTCTGGATCCGCAAGCCGGCCACGAGCAAGCCGGACGCCGCCCCGCCCTCGTGCTTTCACCCTCCGCTTACAATGGCCGAGTGGGATTGGCGTTGTTGTGTCCGATCACGGGGCAAGCAAAGGGCTATCCGTTCGAGGTTGCGGTCCCCGATGACTTGCCTGTGTCAGGTGTGGTGTTGGCCGATCAGGTCAAGAGCCTGGATTGGCGAACGCGCAAGGCCAGCCAAATCTGCTCCTTACCTTCCGACATGGTCAAGCGCGTGATCGAGAAAATCAACGCTCTGCTCGCCAACGGACCCACATCATGAGCCTCGGCTACGCGATTGATGGTTGGATCAGGTTCCGCAAGGTACAAGTGGAACGCATCTCGAAAGCGAGGATTCATAACATGGAGGATGACAGAAGACACAGTTCCAGTAGCCCACAGCGGAAAGACCGCAACGCGTCTTCGAACGTTCCCTCAGATTATCTCTCCAGGCGCTGCCCCGAGTGTAAAGGTTCAGGGATTGACACACAGGCTCATCACCGCTTCACGTCCGTCGGGCACGATGACCGTCGTTGTCCCCGCTGCAATGGACAAGGGACCATCGACTGACTACTTCGCTCTCTTTGCCGGCACCACCGGATTGCCAGCGAAGAACCCTGCGGGGATCAGCGTGAATCCAGCGCGATGCACCGGCATCAGTGGCCATTCCTCCGGACGTGGCACATGCGTCACGCCCAGTGAGTACCACACCACGACATCCGTATCTTCGATCTCGCGATTGGCGTCAGTCCACTTCGGCAAGCCCTCGCCGGGCGGACCACCGTTGACGTAATCGCCCGAGGCGTACTGTTCCTGCTGTCGATACGGCGTGACCCACAAATGGTAATTCACGAAGCCGGCATGGCGGCGAAAGAACGAATTCTCCGCAGCGTGCGGCACACTGTTTTCTCCGGGCACAAGTGCGTATCCCGTCGGCTGACCGAGCGAATTGCTGGCACAGGCATTGACGATCTTCCATGTCCGGTTTGTCGCCAGCTTCATCCGCCGTCGCGCCTCCAGCTCGCGGCGCAGCGGCGTCTCCTTCATCACGAAGGCGTTGCCGTGCGGATTGTCCGGACCGACGGCCAGAGCTTGCGTGTTCATCTCCATTACGCTGTTTCGCTCAGCTCCATCCACATCGAAATCGAGGCGGAAATTGAAAAAGTGCTGATGATTCGGCGCCTCCAAATGTGGCTCGACCAGGTGGCCGAAATTGGTCCGCGTTTCGTGTCCCTCCGCGTCTTCCTTGCGCTGGACAACCTTGACGTTCATCCGGCCGGTCAACAACACCTCCATTGCCAGGGTGCCGTCTTCGTGAAAGATCCAGTTGAAGCCGTAATCATACTCATCGACGCGGACAAACGAAGTCAGCACCAGCTGTCGCGTTCGCCTGGCATTACGGCCGTGCCGCCAGAGCACCCCGCCGTCGCGCTCGTACAAGGCGAGGGCACGCGGAACCTCCAGAGGTTTTCCTCTGTAGTCGTGCAGCCAGGCTCTGAAATAAGCCGCATCTTTGGGTGCATCGATGCCGTAGTTCAGCGGCGTTTTCGCATAAACGCCCATGCCGTACTCGCCAGCGTCAAAGGGGCACCAGGAAGTCCAATTCGGATCGCCATAGGGAACCACCATCTCGGACAGGTTAGCACGATAGAGGATGGGACGCACCTTCCCCTCGTCCTCGAAGCCAACCGTGTACAGCACCAGACCCACGCGCGGATGCAGCGCAAAGCGGAAACGCCAGTGCCCCCAGCGCACTTCATTGCCGCTGATCCGAAAGTTCGCGTCCCTTGACGGCGGCTGGCTCGACGGACCTTCCGGCCCCTGCCCTCGATCGCGCTCGTCCAGGTGAGGGAAATCGCCATGCTCGCGCCGCCAGCCACTGACGCCCTTGTCCTCCAGCTTGACGATTTTCTTGTCCGTCAGATCGACGAGCACAATCAAATCATCGATTGGCCCATATTCGCGCGCGAACATCGTCACGAACGCGCGTCGGTGGCCATCGCCGGAATCGGTCGCGTACGTCCCAATGGGCCAACCGTAGATCATTACTTTTTCGACATCCTTGACGCCACGTCTCGTCATCGCCTCGCGCCAGCGCGGATTGGCGCGAACGATCTCGGCGGTTCTTGGGTGATCGTCGTCGGGCAAGATACCGGGCTGAACCCTGGGCACGTCCTTCCACGAAAGCAGTTTCTTGGAATCGAGATCGGCGATGGCTTCGCTGGTCGTATTGCTGGCCCAGTCGTACAGGATGGCGAATGCCTGGCGCGGCAGCATTTGTTCGGGGCGGGAAGCAAGTACCTTCTCCTTGGGCGGCTCATGTAGATGAATCAGCACAAAGCGCGTGGAATCGGCGACCTTGCCCTCGGCCTTGAGAATGGCCACGGTGCTCGCCAGCTCGTCCTTGCTCAGTGGATCGAGAGGATGGAGAGCAATCCGCGCGCCGGCATCGTCAGCGCGACACAACTGTGGGTGCAATGATCCGAAAAATACAAGCACGATCAGGAGGCGAAGCATTCGCAACGGCATGGAATCGTTCCTTTCTCCCGGCGATTGGCGAGGAGTCTCTTCTGGCGGAGTCTATGGCGCATGCAACCAACTTCAACCGGGAACTCTGTTTTCTCGCTCCTCTCTGGAATGTGGGTACTGGACCGTTGCCCGGCACGATGCCCCCCTTCCTTGGCTCGGCACAGGAACGAACACTGGGACACTCTGCGACCCTGACGGCGAGGCGTGGATCGAAGGGGTGTCCAGGCTACGGAAGAGTCATTCCGCCGAGCGACCAGACTTGCGTTTCCAAAGCGCGCGTGGGAATGAAAGTAAGAACGGAAATAGTTTCCGTTTTGAGTCGGATGCAAATCTCGCATTCCTTTCCTGCACAATTTCATCTTTTTGGAATTCTTTTCTCTATTCACTTGAAAAAAGCAAAATCTGGTGCGGTAGAATTTCGGGCATTCGGTTGAGCCTCTGTTTCTCCCCGCTCTGCACCGTCCGCGAAGCGAAGAGGCCGCCGATGTCCAACCCAGGAAGGAGATAGCACCATGTTTCGTTGGAGGTTGATGCTTCGGAGCCTATTCGGATCGTGTCGCCAACAATCGAAGGCTCGCCGTGTTCGGACGATGGTGAGACCGAAAGTGGAAGTGCTGGAGGATCGTACGGTGCCGTCGGCTGCACCCGCAAATGCACTGGCGATTGTGTCCGTGGCTTCGCCGCCGCCTGTGCCTTCTCTTGTGACCATCACGTTGTATGCACAAACGTCCATGAACCGGTGGATGCAACTGCTGGCAACAGTACAGCAAGACATCGGCAACGCCTTCAATGCACTCGGTCAAGAGATCGCTCAGGAGGTATCATCTGTACAGAGGCAATGGGGCTATCTGCTTGGAATCAATCCCACTTCCCCCAATCCGTCACTCAACAGCACCGTACCGCAGCTCGGCAGTGACAACGGAGCGGGCACAGGCAATGCCAGCGGTTCGGGCAGCGGTAGCAACGCGACGACGGTCCACGAAGGCACCTCCCAGCAAGGCGGTAGGAAGGTCCAGCCGATGACCAGCGGCGGCGGCGTCACCAGCACGACGATCGGCGGATTCGGCGGCTTTGGCTCAGCCACCGTTAGCGGTCAGGTCTGGCTGGACAACAACGGCAATGGCCTGTAGGGCGCTGACGAATCCGGTCTCCAGGGAATCGGCGTGCAACTTGTGGATCAGGGAAACGTAGTGGCATCCACGACAACCGATCCCGGCGGAAACTATCAGCTTACGGTCAACTTTCTAAGCACCATCGGCACCTCCGGTTTTCAAATCAAGGTGGGCTTTCTCCCCTATGATTATGCCACGGCCGAGGGGCCGACCGCAGACAGCGACATCGACATGTACGGATTCACCGCTCCCTTCGCCTTGGCTGCGGGAGCCCAAGTACAAAAGAAGGCGGGGTTAGCTTCGATGAACGTCACCACGACCGATGATGACCCCAACGGCGCCATTGCTGGTAAGATCACGCTGCGCGACGCCATCAAGACGGGGAATGCCGGGAACTTCCCCGTTCTCCCCCAAGGTAGCACCCCTGATGTTACGTTTTATTCGGCTCCGGGCACGCCAGTGAGTGGAACCATCACGCTGAAAGCGGCGCTACCAGCCCTTGAGAAGAGCTATGACATAGTTGGCCCGGGGGCTTCCACGCTCATCGTGAATGGTAACTGGGATGCCGGCACCGTCTTCACCGTGAACGGGGGCGTCACATCAGCCATCAGCGGTCTCACGGTCCAGGGCGGCTCTAGTGCCGACGGAGGCGGCGTTCTCAATAACGGCAATCTTACGCTGCGTAATGACATTATCGGTAACGGTGGCATGAAAAACCAAGTAACTGGTGATGGCGGCGGCGTCTTCAATGCCTCCCGTGCGGAGCTAGAGCTACAAACGACTCAAATCATCGACAACACGGCTGAGGGAAGAGGAGGTGGGCTTATGAACCTCGGAACTGTTACTATCTACAACGGGGTGAAAATCGACTTCAACACCTCTGGCAACGGAGGCGCAGGGATTTCTAACGCTAGCGGTGCCTCGTTATCCGCCCAGAGCTACGTCGAAATCGATGGCAATACGGACACTAGCAGCACCGGTGGCGGCGGTGTGGAGAACAGGAACGGAAGGTTCCAGATATTGGATGGTGGGGAGATTTCCTACAACAAGTCGGCGGGGAATGGCGGCGGGGTGTTCAATACAGGAGTGACGATGACGCTTCAGGGCGTCCAGCTGGGGGTAGACACTGCGGCAGTAAGAGGAGGCGGAGTATTTGTCTCGACTGGGAGCGTGACATTAACGGATGTCCTCATTGGTGCCAAAAACAAAGCGATTGAAGGCGGCGGCATGGCCGTGCTGGGAGGCACAGTGAAAATGTCGGGAGGTGGGATTACACAGAACACCGCTTTGTTTACGGGACGTACTGGTGGAGGCCGCCTCGCCTCTGGCGGCGGCGGCGGATTGTTTGTCGCTGGAGGGAACGTGACGTTAACGCGGGGCGTGTCCATTAACAGTAACTGGTCGAATTTCGATGGCGGCGGAGTTTTCAACAGCACGGGAGGAACCCTCACGCTAAATGACAATATTAATATTGGATCTAACCATGCCAACGACCAGGGAGGCGGAATGTACTTCGATGGCACTGCCCCTCCCTCGACGACGAATTTCAATGGGGTCACTGTCGATGGTAACGTAGCTCTCGCCATCGCCGGGGGGGCAACGCCGGCTCAGGCGTCTACCAACAGATCGGGGCCACTGTGACTCCGAATCCGCCTGGTCCGCCCAACAACAAGCTGTCTGACAACGACGACCTTGGCAAGAAACCCGTTGTTGGACCCTGATGCCACGGAAGGGATTCGGGCCGGCACTCGCGTGGCCCAATCCGTTTCTACTTCCGCTCTCTTTTCCGCGCTATCTCGTAGGAGGTAAATGCGATGATTCGGCCCCATTTTGCTTTCGCAACATTGCTGCTGACTTGTACTGCTTCAGCGGCCCCGGCTCCCAAACCACAGCCGTTCGTTTCAGGATGGGATAATCCCATCGATCCGGACAAAGACTGTAAGATCCAACGCGATAATGACAGCCTCACGATTGAGATGCCCGGCAGCGACCACGACTATGACTTACGGCGTGGACAAATCAACGCGCCACGGCTCCTTCGTGAACGTCAAATCGAGGGCGATTTCATAATGCAGGTTCGTGTCCGGATTGATAGCCGCCCATCTGTCCAATCGACGGTTGACGGTCAAGCCTCCTCCGTGTCCGGGGGCTTCTTGGTAATAATGCCCGCAAATGCTCCCGCTCTTTGCTACAGGATGGATTTCCGGACATCTCGAAAAGGAGGCGTACTAGACGCTCACATTTGCCATAGAATCTGGGGGCACAATAAAAAACGGGGTGGGATGATAGCAGAGGGAACTAGGGAATTAGAGAACGGGTGGAAGGGAGATGCCCATCTACGGCTGGAACGGCGGGATGGGAACCTCGTTTACTACGCCAGTTCGGATGGCGAGAACTGGAAGAACCTGGGTGGAACAGGAGGCATCCACGAGAAGCTCAAGGTGGGTCTGGCCGCCTACTCGAGTTCGACTGAACGATTCCAAGATTGTGTTCGACCAATTCACGTTCCCGCGTGAGAACAAAAGAGAGCCATCGGAATTTGTGTCGGGTTGGGGCGATGCCGTCGATCCGGATAAAGACTGCAAGATCCATCGCACAAAAGACGCGCTCACCATTGAGATGCCCGGTACGGATCACGATTATGACCCGATCCGCAAGCGATTCAATGCGCCACGGCTTCCCAGTGAACTCGAAGGAAAATTCGACGTGCAAGTTCGCGTCCGGATTGAGTATCGTCCCTCCGTCGAATCTACAGTCAATGACCAATTCTCCTTCGTTTCGGCTGGCTTCTTGCTGATTTATCCGGAAACTGACCATTCGATTTGCTACCGCACGGAAATCGCGGTATCGCAACAAGGAACCAGCCGCGGTGCGTATGGGAAGCCGCCGCTTCTGGCCGGTCCGCGACGAATTGCTCCCGCGCCAAAAGGAATGGAGGCCGATAGTTACGCTGCCGAGCATTACTGGATCGCAACGAAGGGCGAGGAGATAGAATGGGACCACGCAAAGCCGCAACATCTCCCCAAATCCATAAGCGTATGGGACCGCGGATGGCAGAACTGGCCCCTGCCCGAGAAAGCGGAGTATGCCTATCTGCGAATGCGCCAGTGGGAGGAGGGGGCCAGTTTTTACGTCAGCCCGGATGGGGAGAAGTGGACACACTTGGCTTACGCTCCAAAGCTGCCCCCGAAAGGCAAAATGGCCTTGGCCGCCTACACGACTTCGCCCCACCCGTCCAAGGTCCGCTTCGATCAACTCAAGCTCTGGCGGGGCAAGAAGAAAGAATGAGGATGCGTGACTCGGCTGTATCTACTCCGGCGTTTCCGCATGGTGTGTATCATCTCGGTAGCTCCACGCTATGATGTAGTCCGAGTGGCATTTTCGGAACTCCTCGATAACACCGGATGCCCTCGATTGTGTTCGAGGGAGTTTCCTTATGGATTTTTCGCCGTTGGAACTGACGCTGACCGATCCCCGTCACCCCTTTCACGTCCACCACATGGAAATGGCACTGGCCGAGGCTGGACGAGCACTCGACGAAGATGAAGTGCCTATCGGCGCCGTTATCGTCTCCTATCAGCACGGTGTCATTGCCCAGGCGCACAACCAACGCGAACAACTGAACGATCCGACGGCCCATGCCGAGATGATCGCCATTACCCAGGCCGCCAACGCTCTGCACTCGTGGCGGCTGGAAGATTGCGCGATTTACGTTACCCTGGAGCCGTGTCCCATGTGCGCCGGCGCCATCGTTCAGGCGCGACTGCCGCTGGTCGTGTATGGTTGCACCGATCCCAAGGCGGGGGCTTGCCACACTCTCTACCAGATCACCAATGATCCACGCTTGAATCATCGTGCGCAAGTTATCAGCGGCGTCTTGGCCGACCGCTGCGCCGCCGTCCTCAGCGATTTCTTCGCCGCCAAGCGACGCGCCGGCAAAAAGTGACGCTTCGGCGCGGCCGCTTCCTCTTCCGTATCTTGCCGCTGTCTGAACCGTATTCGGAACGGACCTTACTTGAGGGACAGTGGAGGTGTGGTAGAGTGAACAATGGTTAACTCTCTGAGCGGGGGGCGTAAGCCCCCTGAGACTTCGCTCAGGGGGCTTACGCCTCCCGCTCAGAACTTGAACCGCTCCTCCGCGAGATGCGAATATGAAACGACAGGTAAGTATATTTCTGATGGCAATGACGGCGGCCGCCGGTTTAGCCGGGACGTTGCAGGCACAATCCCCACCACTGAGGGGTGTGTACACGCAGCCGGTGCCGCCGCCGCAGGAGCTGCTGGATCGGCTTAACCTGCAAATGGCCTTTCGCATCTATGTGCCGATGGACGGCCGACAAGACGGCCTGACCACGGTGCAGATGAGCGGCCGCGATCTGCTCGTGCAGACACGCAGCGGAATGGTGGCGCTCATCGACGCCGAAACCGGGGCCACATCCTGGAGGCAGCGCGTCGGCCGAACCTACGTCGCCGAACACGCCCTGGCTTTCAATAGCCGCGAAGTCTACGTCATCAACAATGTCTACCTCTACGCCCTGGATCGCTTGACCGGAGCGGTGAACTGGACGTTTCGTCTTCCCGAAGGCGTGGCGTCGCCGCCGATCGCCGACGAGAACCTGATTTATATCGCCTCGGTGACAGGACTGTTGACCGCATACCTGCTGCCCCGTCCGGACTTGCTCGCCTCTGCACCCGCAGCGGGCGCCAAGCCCCTACCTTCGCTGCGCGGGCTAAGCCGCAGCTCCACCGCCGCCGTCAGTTCGTTGACACGTTCCGCGCATCAGGCCAGCACAGTGGATGAGGCGCTGGTCGGCCCTCACCCTGTTCGCTCCTGGTCGGAGCTTACTACCTTGCGGCTGGAGCTGCCGATGTTGCTCACGCGCGACCGCCTGCTTGTCCCCACGCCGAGCGGCACCGTGCTGGGGATGAGCAAACTGCTGCCGATCGGAACCGCGTCCACGATCAGCTATCGCTTCTCGACCGAATCGGCCATCCGTGTACCGCCCGCATACTACGACGGCGTGGCCTACATTGGAGGCGAGGACGCCAACCTGTATGCCCTGCTGACGACTGGCGGACGGCTGCTGTGGCGCTCCACAATCGGGGTGCCGATCACCCACCGGCCCGCCATCACCGACGAGGACATTTACGTCGTCTCCGCGCGCCAGGGCTTGATGCGGCTCGATCGAGCGACGGGACAATCGTTATGGCGCATCCCCGCGAGCAGTGGAGTCGTCGAATTCAACTCTGCCGCCGAGCGTTTCCTGGCCGCCAATCCCAAATACGTCTACGCCCTCGACGCCAGCCGTCGATTTTTCGTTCTTGATCGCCGCCGGGGCATCACGCTCAGTGGCTTCGACAGCCGCGACTTCGTCTTTCCCATTACCAACGATATCACGGATCGCATTTATCTCGCCGCCAACAACGGCCTGATTGTCTGTCTCCACGATCGCGAATATCCTCAAGCGATTCGCCATCATTTGCGCGAAGAAGAGGTGGACAACCCTGTGCGCGTGCGCTTGAGTGATCGCATCACCGACGACATCGGCTCAAAAGAGATCCCGCTGGAGGAAATGCTGGATCGCTTTGCCAAGCGTTTCCCGCCGTTGCGTTTCCGTATTGAGGAAGCCGCATTCCGCGACGCCGGCCGCGAATCGCCTGCCCAAATGCCCGTGAAGCTGGCGCCGATCAAGGACAAGCCGCTGGGCCTCGTCATCAAGGATATCCTCGCCACGGTCCAGTGCGTCTACGAAATCATCGGGGATACCATCGTAATTCTTCCCGCGCCGGCCCGACAATGATCCGCTGGCGTCGCAGCCGTAGCGTGTCGTTTCGAGCATGACCAACCTTATAACTACTGGCCTCTTGTCTACTGATCCCAGAAAATGCTCTCGACATCTCTTCGCCTTTGGGCTATGACGCCCCGCTATTCCGCGTCCTCCGCGCGCCCTTGACCGCGGCGTCTGGGATCATCGGAAAATGACGGAGAAAATCGCCGTGAAGCACGTTTTACTTGCTTCCGTGGTGATTGGGCTGGCGATGTGGGGCCAGGCTTCCGCTGCGGACAAGGGCCCACCGACTCGTCCCATACCCCCGGCTCCGCCCCCACCGGTGGCGGGAACCGAGGGAGATTCCGCGCCTCCGCCTCAACCGCTGATGAGGCCGCCCACGCTCGGCATCATCGAGCCGGCGCCTCCCGGACCGCCGCCGTTAGCACCGACCGCCGCACCGCCGCCGCCGCTGTTTGCCGATGCGGCTCTGGACGGCTTCTCCACGCGCTGGTGGATTGGCGTCGATTATCTCTTGTGGTGGACCAAGGGCGATCGCCTGCCTCCTCTCATCACCAGCGGCGCGCCCAACGATGCCTTGCCGGGCGCGCTGGGCCAGCCGGGCACGCAAACCCTGTTTGGTGGCGACTACGATAGCCGCGTCCGCTCCGGCGTCCGTCTTCGCGGAGCCTACTGGTTCACGCCCGATCAGACGTTCGGCATGGACGCCACCTTCTTCTTCCTCGGTGGACAATCGGCCAGCTTCTACGATTCCTCCAACGGCGATCCCGTGCTGGCGCGGCCGTTCTACAACATCAACACCGGCCACGAAGATGCCTTCATCGTGGCCTTTCCCAACCAGCAGGGCGGCGAGATCGCGGCGGCCCTTTCGACGCGCTTGTGGGGGGCCGATCTCGACTTGCGCGGCATGCTCTTTCGCGGTGCTTCCTACCAGGTTAATCTGCTGGGCGGCTTTCGCTTTCTTGCCTTGCACGATGGGCTCGCTTTGAAGGAAAACGATACTTTCTTCTCGCCCATCGATGGTTCTCCCACGTTCTGGGCGACGACGCTGGATCGCTTTCATACGAGCAATCAATTCTACGGCGGACAGCTCGGCGCCGATGTAATGTGGTGCCGCGGACGATTTTTCATCGACGTTCTAGGCAAAGTGGCCCTGGGCGTGTCGGTCGAGAACGCCGGCATCGATGGGTGGGCGGCGTACAACACGCCGCAGGGAGCGAGTGGAACGCTGGGCGCAGGGCAACTGGCCTTGCCGTCGAATATTGGCCACTTCAGCCAGGACCGCTTTGCCGTGGTGCCAGAGTTCGCCATCAATTTCGGCTACGCTCTGACGCGGCATATTCGCCTGACCTTCGGCTACACGTTCCTGCTCTGGAGCAACGTGATGCGCGCCGGCGACCAGATCGATCGCGGACTCAACCCGACGGAGCTAACCGCCCTGGCTAACCGGGGTCCCCTGCTTGGCCCAGCCCGGCCAAACTTCCCCTTCCAAAGCACCGATTTCTGGGCGCAAGGACTCAATTTCGGATTGCAATTCCGTTATTGAGATTCCTGGCTCGATAGCGCCAAGTGCTGTGTCTGCAACAACTTATCGTCATCCTGCGATTTATCCCCAGATGATTGGATGCACGTCACTGCTTGACACCGCTCCTCCAAGATGGAGGGCGGGCCAGCGATAGAGATATGAACTCGCCCGAAGATCCCTGATCGCCAGCGCCGCCCTGTTCGCATCCAGCTGTCCCGAAAACGCGCCTGGCCTGAAAATGGTGGGCGGGCCAGCAGGGGGACTTGGGGTCAACATAGACCCAGGATTCCGCTGGCACCGCCCATAATCGGGCAGTACGCGCATACCTAATCGAAATTCGAATGCAAAAGTGGACATGATTTTTTCTTTTTTTCTGATTTTTTTTCACGATCGTTGTCCCCATGATGTCCGCCTGAGACTTATGCTGCCGCGACCTCCATTGACGCTCCGCTGTAACTCTGGCATGATTTTGCCGGTTGAAGGAGTGTCTGCGGCGAGGAGCAGATCATGGAAGATCGGATGGAAGGCGAGGCGGAGAAGCTGCCGCGTTCCTTGGCGGCGTGGTTCCCTTTTCTTTGGTCGCAGGTCCTTTTCCGCGGCGGCCCGTATCCGCAAAACGAGCCGTGCCGTCCTTTCGCGCTTCTGTTGCTGATGGTGTTGCCAGCGCTGCTGCTCTATCCGACGCTGTCGTTCCATCTCTTCGAGCCAGACGAGAGCCGCTATGCCCAGATAGCGCGCGAGATGTTCCAGCGCGGCGAGTGGGTCGTGCCGTATCTGCAAAGTGAGCCGTATCTCGACAAGCCGCCGCTGTTGTACTGGTTGATCGAGGTCAGTTACGCGCTGTTCGGCGTGCAGGTGTGGGCAGCGCGGCTGGTGCCGGCCCTGGCCGTCCATGGCTGCGTGCTGCTGGTGTACCTTCTCGGTCGGCGGAGCGTTGGGGAACGAGCGGCGTTCTGGGGCGCCCTGGCCCTGGCTCTGGCTCCTGGTTGGGTGACGATGGGCCGGCTGCTGCTGATGGATAGTCTGCTGTCGTTTTTGATGACGCTGGCGCTCTTGAGCGCGTTTGAGGCTGTGCGTGGCGAGCGGCTGCGCTGGGGTTGGTGGCTCTTGGCGTCGGCGGCGTGCGGTCTGGCTGTGCTCACCAAAGGGCCGGTTGCACTGGTGTTATTGTTGCCGCCGTTGTGGCTGCAACGCTGGCTGACCGGCTCCGGTTGCCGCATCGGCCGGCTAGGAATGCTGGCATGTCTGCTGGTTATCCTGGCAGTGACACTACCTTGGTATGCGGCCATGACGGTGCGCATCCCGACTTTTGCCCGCGATTTCATCTGGGAACACAACGTCCGCCGTTTCCTCGCTCCGTTTGCTCACGAACACGGCCTGTGGTTCTATATCCCTGTTCTTCTCGGCGGTCTGCTGCCGGGAACGCTAGTTCTCATACCGTACTTGCGCTTCCTGCTTAGCAGCGATCCCGCCATCGCCACGCGCCGCACAGTCGAATTGAGTTTTCTGCTGTTGGCCGGCGGTTGGTGCCTCTTCTTTTTTACACTCTCGCAGTGCAAACTCCCGACCTACATCATGCCGGCATTTCCCGTGCTGTGTTTGGCTTTCGGTCATTTTCTGGTTAACTACCGTATTTCCGTATGGACACTGCCGGCTGTTGCGACCGGGGCCTTCGTGGTATTGATCCTGGCGCATCATGTGGCCACGCCCTGGTACGCCGCCTACCGTTCGCCGGTCGGCCGGCCTGCCGACGTTCGCCGGCTGTGTTCCGATAAATCGACCACAGTTGTTTGCTACCCACGCAATTGCGATTCGGCTGCCTTCTATCTTGGCCGCGCCGATCTGCGCAATTTCCGCAGCAAGGACATCGAAGATTTGCGGACGCTGGTGCGCTTGAAGCCGCGCACGGTCATCCTGGTCACGCATCGCCATTCGCTGCAAGGCTTGCACCAGCTGTTGCCGCCGGACGTGCGGATCGTCGAGGAAGTGCATTTTGGTCTGGCGAACATCAGCGGAGTGCCGCCGAGTCTGATGAAAATGCTGGTGAAGTTGATGGGCGAGACAGCCCTGGGCCTGTGCGATATCGCCGTGGTCGAGCCGGGTTGGGTACACCCGAACCCGTTGCTCAGTCAAACAGGCCGGGTTGTCGGTCCTCGTCCAGGGCGGGCTTCATGGGCCGGCCAAGAATTTGATACGCTCGCGCCGTCGCCATCCGGCCACGAGGAGTCCGAACGATAAACTGCTCGCGCAACAGGTACGGCTCAATCTCATCGGTAAGCGTATCGACCGCCAGATTCATGCTGGCGGCCAGCGATTCGACGCCGGCCGGCCCACCGCCGTGAACGCCGACAAGCAATTCCAGATAACGGCGATCCTGTTTATCCAACCCTTCTCGATCGACCTCAGCCATGTCCAAAGCGGCGCGGGCCACGTCCAGTGTGATGTGTCCGTCGGCCTCGCTGGAGGAATAGTGCCGAGACCACCACAAGCGCGCGTTGGCAACGCGCGGCGTGCCGCGGCTGCGCCGCGCCAGTTCAACGGCGGCATCGTCGCTGATGGGGGTTTGCAGTTTGCGAGCGTTGATGCGAATAATCTCGGCCAGCTCTTCGACTGTGTAGTACTCCAGGTGCTCATGCATCTTGAAGCGGTCGCGCATCGGCCCGGACAGCATGCCGCTGCGCGTTGTCGCGCCAATCAGCGTGAACGCCTTCAAACGCAAATTAATCGTCCGGGCGTTCATGCCTTCGCCGAGCACGATATCGATGCGGAAATCCTCCATCGCCGGATAGATGAACTCCTCGACAACGCGCGGCATGCGGTGAATCTCGTCGATGAACAGGATCGAGCCTTCCTCGACGTTGGTGAGAAACGGCAGCAGATCGGCCGGCTTCGACAGCGCCGGTCCGCTGGTCATCTGGATCGAGGTGCCCAGCTCATTGGGCAGGACGGTGGCAAAAGTGGTCTTGCCCAGTCCGGGCGGGCCGTCGAACAAGATATGCGACAGCGGCTCCTTGAGCTTCTTGCAGGAGTTGAGAACGATGCTCAGGCGCTGCACGACGGACTTTTGTCCGATCACTTCGCGCAACCAGCGCGGCCGCAGCGCCGCATCGCGCCGTCGCGATTCCTCATCGCCGTCGGATTGAACGATGGCTTGTCTTGCCATGAAGAAACCTCAACATTGGTTAGCCGCGACCCGTAGGGGAGCGCGTTCGCGCTCCGCTCCGCGTCGCGGCTAACCGCTCATTCTCCCTTGTAAATCTCCAACAACACTTGTTCGACCGACTTGAATGTCTTGCCGGTGGCCAGCGCTTTATCGAGGCGCTGTCGCGCTTCTTGCGGGCTGTGTCCTACGTTCATCAGTGCCTGATAAGCGTCCTCCATGATGTTGCCATCGACAACGACCGTGGGGCCAGCGTCTCGCCGTTCGTCGGTCTCGGTGGAACCGGCGTCTCGCCGGTCGGTCATCAGGGCGTACTTCGTCACCTTGCGGCGCAGCGTGGCGATAATCTGTTCGGCCGTGGCGGCGCCGACGCCCGGCAGCGTCGTCAGCCATTTGCTGTCCTGACGCTGGATGGCGTCGGCGATTTCCTTGATTGGCCGCACCATCGCCTTGAGCGCCTTGCGCGTGCCGACCTTGTCCACTGTGCAGAACAACTCGAAGAAATCCAGCTCGGCCTCGCTGGTAAACCCAATCAAGCGCGGCACCACGCGGCCCTGCATCGGATTGCCGTCGAAATAATGACTGGTGTACAAAGTCAATTCCTGGCCGATGCTGCCCTGGATGCGGCGACGGATGAACTCCGGCACCAGCACTTGATATTCCAGCGCTCCGACTTGCAGACGCACATCCTCATCCAGGACGCGATTGAGTACGCCGGTGATTTTGGTGATCATGTTTGCTCTCCCGCCGGCAGTTTGACGACGTAGTAATGGCACAGAGCGGCGGCGAGGGCGTCGGCCACATCGGGTGGTTCCGGCAATTTCGCCAAGCTGAGCTCGCGCTGAATGGTGCGCTGGACCTGTTCCTTCGAGGCGCGACCATTGCCGGTAATGGTTTTCTTGACGCGCGTGGCGTTGTAACTGACCACCGGCAGTCCTCGCTGTCCTGCTGCCAGGAACAATACCCCCCGTGCATGCGCCATCAGGATAGCCGTTCGCGGATGTTCGTAATGAGCGAACAATTGCTCCACCACGACCACGCCCGGCCGATATTGTTCCAGCACTTCTACTATACCATCGTACAGATATCGAAGACGCTGAGCCATGTCAGTTGACTCGCGTCCTTCGGCCCCGCGGACGATGCCGGCCTCACAAATGCGCGGCGAGCCGTTGCGCGATTCCAGGACGGCGTACCCGGTGACCTGCAGCCCTGGATCGAGTCCAAGAATGCGCGCAAGCGACATGGAATTGCCCTCCAACGACAGGCCGGTTTATCCGCGACGCCAGCCGGTGCCGCCCAGGCGGTCTTCCAGCGTGATGCCGAGCTGTCCCAGTCGTTGCCGAATTTGATCGGCCATGCCGTAGTTTTTCGTCTTGCGTGCCTCAGCTCGTAGATCGATGAGCAGTTGCATGAGATTGTTGACCAACTCATCGCTGGCCCCACCTTCGCTCTCCGGCGGTTGATGGAACAATCCCAGGATTTGACTTAGCTCGCGCAGCACCAGCACGCCGCGATCGAATTCGGCAACGGTTGCCTCGGTTCGTCCGGCCCCTTCCAATTGCCGTGCGTCGGCGAAGCGATTGAGCACCGTTAGCAGCTCGTACAGCGCTCCGATGGCGCCGCCGGTGTTGAAATCGTCGGACATGCAATCGAGAAATGTCGAGCGGAGCCGAGACACGTCGTTGAGAAACTCGCTCGGCGATGGCCCGGCATTGAACGAGCCCTGTTTCGTTGGTGCGGACACTTCGTAGAAGCTGCGGCCGCGAATTCGCTGGTAGCGCTCGAAGAAACGATAGAAATGCTCCAAACTGCGACCCACCTCGCTCAAGCGATCATCGCTGTATTCGATGGGACTGCGGTAATGCGTGTTCAGGAGCAGAAAGCGCACTGTCTCAGCGGAGTGCTTTTGGAGCAAATCGACGATATTGACCACGTTGCCGATGGAACCGGCCATCTTGGTTTGTCCCATCTTGAGCAAGCCGTTGTGCATCCAGTAGCGAGAGAACGCCTGGCCGGTGAACGATTCAGATTGGGCCAGCTCGTTTTCGTGATGCGGAAACTGCAAATCGAGTCCGCCGCCGTGGATATCGATGGTATTACCCAGGAGCTTCATGCTCATGGCCGAGCATTCGATGTGCCAGCCGGGCCGACCCGGTCCCCACGGACTTTCCCACGCCGGTTCGCCCGGCTTGGACCCCTTCCACAACGCAAAATCACCGGGATTGCGTTTCTTTTCACTCACTTCAATGCGCGCTCCCGCTTCCAACTGTTCGGGATCGCGGTTGCACAATTTGCCATAATCGGGATCGCTTGTGACATCAAAGTACACGTCGCCGCTGGAGGCGTAAGCATGGCCCTTCTCGATCAGGCCGCGCATGATTTCAATCATCTCCGCAATGTGCTCAGTGGCGCGCGGCATGTGATCGATACTGGTGACGTTGAGTTTTTTCAGGCAATCGACATAGTCCGCCGTCATGCGCTCGGCCAATTCCTTGACGGTCGTGCCCAACTCACGGGCTCGGACGATGAGCTTATCGTCCACGTCGGTGATGTTGACCACCCACGTCACCTGATAGCCGAGATAGGTCAAGTAGCGCTTGACCGTATCGAAGATGACCGGACCGACCATGTGGCCGATGTGGCTGGGTTTGTAGACGGTCGGGCCGCAGAGATACATGCGGACCCTGCCGGGTTCGACCGTTTGAAATGTCTCCTTCTGACGGGTCAGCGTGTTATAAACGCGCAGGGCCATAGCGATTCCTTCACGGCTTGATACGTTCGATCAGGGCAACTACCTGACAGGCCAGCGCCTCGGCGCGACCAATGTGGCCGACGTGCTCGCCCGTCTTGGCTTTGACGTTGACCGCCCCGACATCCATTGCGAGCAGCTGGGCCAGATTGCCGCGGATGTCGGCTTTGATCGGGCCGAGCTTGGGTTCCTGGGCGAAGAGGATGACATCGACATTGACAATCCGCCAGCCCGCGCGGTTCAGCCGAGAGAGCGTTTCACGGAGAAACACGCGAGAATCGGCATCCCTCCAGGCGGGATCGCTGTCGGGATAGGCGTCGCCAATGTCGCCGAGTCCGGCGGCGCCGAGCAGGGCGTCGGTAAGCGCGTGCAGCACCACGTCAGCATCACTGTGGCCAACCAGGCCGCGCGGATGCTCCACGCGGACGCCGCCCAGCAGCAAGGGACGCCCCTCGACCAGGCGATGCGTATCGTGTCCGATACCGACGCGCACGGTTGTCATGGCGTGGATTGTAACGACAGGACGGCAAATCTGACAACGCCTACCCGCCGTCCCTTTCCACCAGCCCAAAGCGTAGGCGAGGGCGTCCCTCGCTTACGCTTTGGGCTGGTGGAAAAAACTCTACGACTTGACCAGGGACACCTCAAAGCCGAGCGATTCCCCGCGGATTTCGCAGCTCTTGAATGGCGTATGAGAAACCATGTCTTGCAGCTGCTCGCGCGAATAGGCGCGCTTGCGAAGCATGTGCTTGAAAGTCAATTTCGTCATCACAGAACTGAACCAGCTCAAGTTCATTTTCTTGACTTCGGAAGCGATTTCTTCGTCCGAAACGTCGGGCCGTAAGTCGATGATGAGCGCTTTGCCCGAGGCCTTGAGCACTCGGTGCATCTCGCTGAGGGCCCGCACAGGTTGCGCGAAATTCTTGAACGCGGCCATGCAAACGATCAAATCGAACGTGTCCGTACTGAAAGGCATGGCTGCGGCGTCGCCGTGATGAAAAGCGACGGTGACGCCGGCCTTCGCAGCATTGTCGGCGGCGATCTGCACGAATGTCTTGCTGATGTCGAGTCCGGCGACCTCGAAACGGCAGAGTTTGGCCAATTCGATCGCCAGGTATCCTGGCCCGGGAGCGACCTCGAGTACGTAAGCGCCATCGGTCAAGTCTTCGGCTATCTTCTCTGCAACTTCGCGGTGGCGCGATGCTTTTTCGGTGTTCCGGGCATACCAGCGGGCGATGAAGCCTTCCATCCCCAGCCCTTTGTAGCCTTTCTTCGTATTGGTCGTCATGGGTAACCCTTTCCTGGAAAGCGGCGGACAGCGCAGCTTGGGCGCTTTGCAATGATTTATTCGTGAAATGATTTTGATTCTTTAAGGCATCAGGCCATCGAACCATCACCCGACGATCCGCCAATGTTGGGTGTCTTCTGTGGCGGCACGGCCTTCGCTCTGGAGCTTATGCAACCCCGCTTGGATTTGCATCTCAGCGAAACGCATTAACTCCACCGGCAGGCCGCGATACAACTCTATCGCTAATTCGGAAGTGGTTCGAGGTCCCTCGCTGAGTGTCTTAAGCAATTGCTCCTCTCGCAGGCGGCGATGAGCCAGCGCTTGTTCGAGGACGAAAGCGGGGCGAGCGCTGGGCGAACCGTGCGACGGCAACAACAGCCGCGCTGGATACGTTTGCAGACGCCGCAGCGAATCGAGGTACACGGCCAAGTCGCCGTCCGGCGGCGGTGGGATCAGTACCGACGACAGCATCGAAACCATGTCGCCGACGAAGAGCAAACGATAACGTGGCTCCCAAAACGAGAGATGACCAGCGGCATGGCCCGGAGTGTGGATTGCCTGCAAGTGCCAACCACCCCGGCCATCCGGCGCAGTTCCCAGGTCGAGATGATCGCTGTCGTTGATGAATTGATGCACTTCGATGCGACCGCCCAGCGCCTGGGCTGTCAGCGGATGAGCCAGGACGGGTACGCCATAGCGTTCGGCGCAGGCCTTGACGGCGCCGATGTGATCGGGATGATGATGCGTCAGCACCACGCCGCGCAACCGACGACTGGAGAGCAAATCGAACAGGCGGCCTTGCTCCTGGGCATCGCTCGTGCCAGGGTCGATCATATAAGCAGGATCGCTACCGACAAGGTAAGCGTTGGTGTGCGTGCTGGGCGGCAGTCCCTCGGTGAAAAGAGGAATCATCTGCACGCCCGGACTGAACCAGATTGGACTATCACTAGCCCGGAGCGCAAGCGACGGGCCAGAGCGCCCGTCGCTTGCGCTCCGGGCTAGTTGATTCAGCCATTCCTCTACAGGCCGGCCGCGGATCGCTTCCAAGAGCGCCACCGTAGGTGGTGACACCAGGTTGTCACCTGCGTTCCAGTCCGCCAGCACTCTCTCGGCGCTGTGCCAGGCGCCGTCGCTCAATTCGCCGGGCCAGACCTCGGCCGTCTGCCCTGGCGGTAGCACGGCGACGAAGAACGCGGTGTCGAAACGGTGAGTCGCAAACGCCGGCGTCACCAGCGAGCCGACTAATGTCAGGTCTTCCGGAGCTAGATGTAGCTTGTGCTCGACCAGCAGATCGTGGAAGGTCATCTGCTCGGCCATGAGTTCGCGACGAAGCGGCAACAGCTTCTCGGCGGTCGGATAGGTTCCCTCTACATCCCGTGCCAGCAGAACGCCGGCCTCCTCGAACAATTCGCGGACAGCGGCGACGTGCTGGCCGGTCAGTCCTGGAGATGTACGAGCCAGTGCATCATCGCTGGAATGAGCTTTGCCGCCCGGAAAGGCGAGAAAACCGCCGAGAAATCGCAGCGCCGGCGCCCGTGCCACGACGAAGACTTCATGCGATCCACGCGACCGAGCCAACAAGACGCTGGCTGCCGGCGCAGGTGCCGGCGGTTCCCTGTGCGGGAGATTGCTCACTCTTCCTCGTCCTTCGCTGCGTCGCCACCCGCCTCCGGGGGCTGCTCCCCTCGAAGGCCGCGCTCGACAGCTTCGAGCAGACGCTCCATGGCGAACGGCTTTCGGATGTAGTCGATGACGCCGAGATATTCGGCATACGCCTTGTGCCGGCTGCCCTCGTTGGCCGTTATCATGATGATCGGCGGCGCATCGGTTTTGCCCTTGAAGTGCTCCAGCACGGGATAGCCGCCCATGCGCGGCATCATCATGTCGAGAATGACGAGGTCGGGCCGCTGTTGATATACCATCTGCTTGCCCTGCATGCCGTCGCGGGCCTGGAAGACGCGAAAGCCCTGCCGTTCCAGCACGACACGCAAGCCGTCGCTCAGCTCGACATCATCGTCTACAATGAGGATCGTTTTAGCATTCGACATTTCGATAGTCCTGTTTCCAAGCAGGCACAAATCCCAACCGAGCGGGCGAGTGAATGATAGCAGCCGTCGTCCCCGGTCACAAGCAGGAATGGGCCTGGTCAGCCTCATTTTTTCCCTGAAATTTCTCTGAAATAATACCAATTTTGCTTGACCCATGACCTTACGGCTTCTACGCTGGAAACCGCCAACTGTGAAACCAGTGCAGCAAAGATCGGGTGCATCATGAGCCCCTTGGGGATTAGCTTCATCGTTTTCGCGTGCATCCTTGCAGGCATGTTCTTGGGCAGAGTCTTACGCGACTTCCTGCCAGAGGATCAAGTGACTGGGGACTCCAAGGATGCCATCAAACTGGGTGTGGGTCTGATTGGCACACTAACGGCCATGGTGCTTGGCCTGATGGTTGCGTCGGCCAAAGGCACCTACGATGGTCAAAGAAACGGACTGGCTCAGCTCTCCACCAACGTCATCTTGCTCGATCGAGTCCTGGCGCACTACGGATCCGATGCCAAGAACGTACGAACCGAGCTTAAGAATGCGATTTCCGACCTGGTTAAGCAGGCCTGGGGCGGAGAGGCATCCCTGACCTCCCTGATGGAGGCCAAGGGAGAGAGAGGAATGGAGGACCGTTATGAGGCGCTTTTTGAAAAAATCCAGGACCTTCCGGGCAGGAATGAGAACCAGCGCGCGCTCAAAACGCAGGCCTTGAAAATAGCTACAGACATCGGGCAAACGCGCTGGCAGATGTTTTCCCAGAAAGACGGCTCCATCCCGACACCCTTTGTAGTGGTGCTGGTCTGCTGGCTTACTCTCATTCTGGCCTGGTTCAGCCTGCTTGCACCACGCAACACGGCCTCTCTTGTTACGTTGCTAATGTGTGTCGTGGCGGTTTCGAGTGCCGTGTACTTGATTATGGAGCTGGATCAACCGTTCCAGGGAGTCTTTCAGATTTCCAGTGGCCCACTTCAAAACGCCCTGGCACAGTTGGGACGCTAAGCGGATGCACATCACCGATCGACCGAAAGGAGGGTCCCATGAGAAGGCGACGATCCCTGTTCGTGTTCCTGCTCGCCTTGACGGCGGGCGTTTTCGCTGGACCAGGAGTGGGCCAGCAAACCAAGGGCGACGCCGCAGACAAAGAAGCAATCGCTCAAAATGCCGAGGCATTTATTGAGGCGTTTCAGAAAGGCGATGCCAAGGCAATCGCCGCGTTCTGGACACCGGATGGCGACTACACGAACCAATCGGGCCGACAGCTCAAGGGACGCGAAGCAATCGAGAAAGCGTTTCAGAGCTTCTTCGCAGAGAACAAGGGTCTGACGGTTCGGATCGAAGGTGACTCCCTTCGCTTTGTGACGCCGGAAGTTGCCATCGAAGATGGCACAACGTACGTCATCCATCCCGACGGTCTGCCGCCGAGCCGGGCCCGCTACACCATTGTTCACGTCAAGACCGACGGGAAATGGCTCCTGAGCAGCGTGCGGGATGCACCATTCGTCCCACCCAACAACCACCAGCACCTTGCGGGATTGGAATGGGCCATTGGCGAGTGGTCCTCCGAGAACGACAAAGGCGATGCAGAGCACTTGTCGTTGTCCTGGACCGAGAACCAGAACTTCATCAACGCCTCGTTCGAGGCCACAGCCAAGGGCGTGTCGGTCGGCCAAGCCACCCACTGGATCGGTTGGGATCCCCAGGCAAAGCGAGTTCGCTCATGGATCTTCGACGCCAGCGGTGGTTTCGGCGAGGGTGCCTGGACCAAAGACGGGGATAAGTGGATCGTCAAGACGAAGTCCGTCCAGCAGGATGGGAAGAATGCCTCCGCAACATTCCGCATCGAGCGAGGTGATGCAGACACGCTTGTCTTGCAAGCCACGGAACGAACCGTGGACGGCAAACCTGTGCCTGACACAAAGCAATTCAAGCTCAAGCGCTCAGATGAAGCCCCTCGCGCCACGAAGTCTGCAAGAAGTGGATCGGCTCCAATTTTGGGCGTAGGACTCCGCTAAGCTAGCCTTCGCTCATTCAAAAGGAGAATAACTATGCTGCACAAAGCTCTCTTCGCCGCTTGTCTTGTCGTCCTGGCATTGCTGGCAACTTCGTCGAAGGCCCAGGCGTGGGGCGCCGCTCACGTCGGTTACACCCATGTAGGACCGGGCGGCGTCTACCATGCGGGCGCCACAGGTTATCGGGGCTTCGGCGGCTACGGTGGCTACCGTTATGGCGGCGGCTTCGGTTATGGCGGGGGCTTCGGTTATGGCGGCGGCTACCGCTACGGCGTTGGCGGGTATGGCGGCTACGGCTACGGCGGCTACGGCGGTTACCGCGCCGGCTATGTTCGTCGCTGGTAATTCGCTCATCACTTCCAGATCCAAGAGGGGCCGGTGCAACAGCCGGCCGCCTCTTGCAGGTTCGCATCCATCGGGAGGAAGCGTATGCAACGTCGCATATCACTCGGCCTGGCGGCGGTCGGACTCGGAATGCTGATGGGTTATGCGGCATCGACAGGGAAGCTGATCTCGTTGCAAGGTGCACAACAGGCTACACTGGAAAAGCTCGACCGCAGAGTCCTGCCAATGCCGGACGCGCCCTTTCAGGGTGTTGCCAAGCGAACGCTTGATGGTTCTAAACCGAATTTCCCGCGCACGGTGACGCCGCCCAAAGACGCACCCAACGTGTTACTAATCCTGGTTGACGACGCCGGCTTCGGCAATCCCTCGACGTTCGGCGGCCCGTGCCAGACACCCAACCTCACGAATCTGGCCGACCGCGGATTGAAATATAACCGCCTGCACGTCACAGCGCTCTGCTCTCCGACGCGGGCGGCTCTGCTTTCTGGCCGGAATCATCACGCCGTCGGCTTCGGCTCGGTCGCGGAGTTCGCCGGCGGTTGGCCGGGCTACAACTCGACCTGGCCCAAGAACGCCGCCAGCGTGGCCCGAATCCTTCAAAACAACGGCTACAGCACGGCCGCATTCGGTAAGTGGCACCTCACTCCCGACCATCAGCAGGGACCCGCCGGGCCGTTCGACCGCTGGCCCAATGCCCTCGGCTTCGACTACTTCTGGGGCTTTCTTGGCGGGGCGAGCGGCCAGTACGATCCGATCGTCACCGAAAACAACACGATCGTCGGCGTGCCCAGAGGAAAGGACTACTACTTCCCCACAGACATGGCGAACCGAACCATCAACTGGATTCGCGAGCAAAAGGAGCAGTCGCCCGATCGGCCATTCTTCGTCTACTACGCTCCCGGCTCCAGCCACGCGCCGCACCACGTCCCGGCCGAGTGGGCCGACAAGTACAAGGGGAAGTTCGATCAGGGCTGGGACAAGCTCCGCGAAGAGACGTTCGCCCGGCAGAAGAAGCTCGGTGTCATCCCGGCCAATGCGAAGCTGACGTCGCGCGACCCGGCGTTTCCCGCTTGGGACTCGCTGCCGGCGGATCAGAAGAGGCTTTATGCCCGGCAGATGGAGGTGTTTGCCGGCTTCCAGGAGAACTGCGACCACGAGATTGGCCGGGTCATCAGCGCGGTCGAAGAACAGGGCCTCGCCGACAATACGCTCATCCTGTACATATGGGGCGATAACGGCTCCAGCATGGAGGGCACAGAGACCGGCACGTTCAATGAGATGACCACCCTCAATGGGATCGAGCTACCGCCGGCACTGCAGCTGAGGTTGATCGAGAAGCATGGCGGGATTGGGACGTGGGGCGGGCCGGAGTCTCAACCGCACTTCGCCTGCGCCTGGGCCTGGGCCGGGAACACTCCGTTCCAGTGGGGTAAGCAGGTCGCCTCGCATCTGGGCGGCACACGCGATCCGATGGTGGTGTCGTGGCCCAAACGCATCAAGGACAAGGGCGGTCTCCGGTCGCAGTTCACGCACGTCATCGACGTGGCTCCGACCATCCTGGAAGCGGCGGGAATACCGCAACCCAAAGCCGTGGACGGGATCGAGCAGATGCCGATGCACGGCACTAGCTTCGTTTACACCTTCGACGATGCCAAGGCGCCGAGCCAGCACGCGCAGCAGTATTTCGAGATTTTCGGCAACCGGGCCATGTACAAGGATGGATGGATCGCCTGCTCTCGCATCGACCGATTGCCCTGGCGGCTGGACCCGGCACAGTTGAAGAAGTTTGGCCCAGGAAGCGGCTGGGACCCCGACAAGGACAAATGGGAACTGTACAATCTGGATGAGGACTTCTCCGAGGCGGACGATTTGGCGGCGCAACACCCCGAGAAGGTCGCAGAGTTAAAGACGCTCTTCTGGCAGGAAGCCGAGAAATACCACGTCACGCCGCTCATGGGAGGGGTTGCCGCATTCTACGGCTTCTTGCCGCCATCTGTTGACCGGACAAAGTTCACGTACTACCCCGGAACCGAAAACCTCTTACCCGGGATGATGCCTCAGATGTTCAATCGGTCTTTCACGATAACCGCCGACCTGGATCTGTCGGAGCGCGGAGCCGAGGGGGTGATCGTCGCTGAGGCCGATGCAATGGGCGGCTTCTCGCTCTACATCCAGGACGGGAAGCTGCACTATACGTACGGTCTGGTGGGCATACGGCTGGACACACTTACTTCGTCGGAAAAAGTTCCCACCGGCAAGGTCACGGTGCGCTACGAGTTCACGGCAGAGAATCCCGGCAAGTTGGGCACTGGCGGGAAGGGCCAACTGTTCATCAATGGTAAACTCGTCGGTGAGAATAGCCTGTCTCACACCGTCCCGATGCGCTTCACCAGCTATTCCGGAATGGACATTGGCAAGGACAACGGCGACGTGGTCTCTCCGACATACAAGCCCCAGGCGCCATTCGCCTTCAAGGGCAAAATCGGCAAGGTAGTTTTCGATCTTGCGCCTGGCGAAAAGGGCGCCCTGGAGCACAGAAGAATTCTGCAAGGACGACTGATCCGGGCCATGAGGAACTGAACCCGATCTACCAAGAAAGAGTGGTGTTCGATGCGCGGAGAGCACGAGGTGGACACAGACGAGTTCTCCTTGCCGTCGCCTCTGGATGCCCTTGGTCCGCAGAGCATCTCAGCATCCGTTGAGGTGGATCTTGGGGCTTTGTCCGACGCGGGCATGGTCCGCTCGAAGAACGAGGATCATTTTCTGGTCGCACGTTTCGACCGGAACATGCAGACAGTCTTGACCAACCTGCCGCCCGGCCACATTCCGATTTCCTGCGGCGAAACGGCCTACGGTCTGCTCGTGGCCGACGGCATGGGAGGGCATGCCGCCGGAGAGATCGCGAGCCGCAACGCCGTCAGCCTCATGGTAGACCTCGTCCTGCGCACGCCCGACTGGATTCTGCGCCTCGACGAGCGCTGGCTGCAGAAGGTGCGCCAACGCATGGAATGGCGCTTCCAGCAAGTGCAGGAAGCCTTGACCGGCCAGGCCAGGGAAAACCCTGCCTTATCGGGCATGGGGACGACTCTGACGGTGGCTTGCAGCGCCGGCGCGGAACTTATCCTCGTACACGTCGGCGACTCGCGCGCGTACCTGTTCCGCCAGAACAGACTTCACCGCCTGACCTGTGACCACACGATGGCCCAGTCGTTAGCGGATGTAGGCGTAATCGCTCCTGAGGCTGTCGCCACGCATCCCATGCGTCACATATTGACCAACGTCCTCGGCGGCGGAGGCGAACGATTGCGTGTGGAATACCGCGAAGTACGTCTGGCGGACGGCGATCAGGTGCTACTTTGCACCGACGGACTGACCGATCTGGTTCCGGATGCCTGCATCCTGGAAGTGCTCCGCACAGCCAAGACGGCAGCCGATGCCTGCCGCGTGCTCGTGGATCTGGCTCTGAAAGCGGGCGGCAGAGACAACGTGACCGTGATCCTTGGCCGCTATCGTATCTCGCAAGAGAACGGTTGAGACTTGCCCCAGGCGGAGTCTTCAAGCGGCTCCTCCTTTCGCGTCGCAGCTTGGGAGTATCAATCTGTTATGCTTCGGCTCATCTGTCTGGGGGTTTTGACAGCAATCAGCTTTGCTGTGACTTATTTCGCGGTGAAGTTCTGGCAACAGATTCCCAGTGAGAAGCCGCCGGGCATGGTCTGGATTGCCGGCGGCGAGTTCACGATGGGCACCGATTCCAATCTGGGCTGGCCGGACGAGAAGCCCGCTCATCGCGCGCGTGTGGACGGTTTCTGGATCGACGAGACGGAGGTCACCAATCGCCAGTTTCGCCGCTTCGTGGAGGCGACCGGTTACATGACGACGGCCGAGAAGGCGCCGAACCTGGAAGAGATTGTCAAGCAGTTGCCGCCTGGAAGGCCGCCGCCGCCGAAGGAGAAACTTGTCCCCGGTTCACTTGTCTTCACGCCGACGTCCGCTCCCGTAAACCTCGATGACTATTCGCAGTGGTGGAAGTGGACGCCGGGTGCGAGCTGGCGTCACCCCGAGGGGCCAGCCAGCGACATCGAAGCGAGGGAAGATCACCCGGTTGTTCACGTCTCGTGGGACGATGCCGTTGCATATGCGAAATGGGCGGGCAAGCGTCTGCCGACCGAGGCCGAGTGGGAGTTTGCAGCACGAGGTGGTCTCGACGACAAACCCTACGTCTGGGGCGACGACCCGCCCGGACTCGGTGGCAAGTGGCAAACCAACATCTGGCAGGGCAATTTCCCCTCTCAGAATCGAGTCGAAGACAGCTACGAGCGCACCGCTCCCGTGAAATCCTTTCCACCCAACGGCTACGGTCTTTTCGACATGGCCGGCAATGTCTGGGAATGGTGCAGCGACTTCTACCGCGCCGACTTGTACACGCTGCGGGCCAGCAAGGGCGTGGTTATCGACCCGACCGGGCCGGAGTCCAGTTTGGACCCGCGCCACCCCTTCGCGCCCGCTCGGGTGCAACGGGGCGGCTCGTTTCTCTGCTGCGATAGTTACTGTTCGCGCTACCGGCCGAGCGCTCGGCACAGGTGCAGCCCGGATACGGGGATGTCTCATGTTGGCTTCCGTTGCGTGAGGTCGCCCTAGAGGCGGCCCAGTCGCTCTTTGCAGAATCGCTAACCAACCTTGGTTGTCTTGCAACGAAGGAGAGTCTTATGCTGAAGAGCACAAGGAGTCAGGCCATCGTGCTGGTGGCCGTTGGGGCGCTGCTGGGGTTCGCGGCGGCGTCCAGCAACGAGCGCTGGAATCGGCAGGCCGAGGCAGCGCCGCCCACAGATACATCGCAGTCGTCTCAAACATCCCCCGCCCTGCTGCCGCAGGCCGAGTGCTGTGAGGGGAACAGCAAAGGCGAGCTATTAGCGCTGGCAACGCGAAACAGTAACTTCGATGACAAGGATGGAAAGAAGCCGAACATCGTTTTCATCATGGGCGATGACATCGGCTGGTTCAACATCGGCGCCTACCATCACGGCATCATGGCGGGCCGCACTCCCAATCTCGACAAGCTGGCCGCCGAGGGCATGCGCTTCACCGATTACTATGCCGAGGCTAGCTGTACCGCCGGACGAGCCAACTTCATCACCGGTGAATTGCCCATTCGCACCGGCCTGACGACCGTCGGACAGGCCGGCGCGGCCCTGGGCATCCCGGACCAGGCCATCACCATTGCCGCAGCGCTCAAGTCGATGGGCTACGCCACCGGCCAATTCGGCAAGAACCACCTGGGCGACCGCAATCAGTACCTGCCCACGGTCCACGGATTCGACGAATTCTTCGGCTACCTCTATCACCTCGACGCGATGGAGGACCCGTTCCATCGCAACTATCCGCCAGAACTCAAGGACAAGGTCGGGCCACGAAACATGCTCCATTCTTGGGCCACGACCGAGGATGACTCAACCGACCAACCGCGCTGGGGCAAGATCGGCAAGCAGAAGATCGAGGACGCCGGCGCGCTCGATCCCAAGCGGATGGAGACCGTGGATGATGAGATCCTTGACAACACTTTCAAATTCATGGATAAGACGCGCAAGGATGGCAAGCCGTTCTTCGTGTGGCTCAACCCGACCCGAATGCACGTGGTCACGCACCTTTCGCCGAAGTACCAGGGACTGCGTAACGCGGAAAATGGCTGGAGCATCCAGGAAGCTGGAATGGCACAGCTGGATGACATTGTCGGTTCGGTCATGAAGTACCTCAAAGACAACGGGCTGGAAGAGAACACCATCGTCGTTTTTAGCACGGACAACGGCGCCGAGAACTTCACCTGGCCCGACGGCGGTCAGACTCCGTTTGCCGGCGGCAAAGGCACGGCATTGGAGGGCGGCTTCCGCGTGCCCTGCATCCTCCGCTGGCCGGGCAAGGTGGCGGCAGGGAAGGTGGAGAACAGCATCTTCTCCGGCCTCGACTGGTTTCCAACCTTGGTCGCTGCTGCCGGCAATCCGAACATCATTGACGAACTGAAAGCAGGCAAGCAAATCGGCGACCAGAATTACAAGGTGCATCTGGACGGCTACAACCAGATGGACTTGATCACCGGGAAAGGGCCATCGAAGCGCCACAGTATCTTTTACTTCACCGAGGGCACATTGAGTGCCATACGAATCGACGACTACAAGTATCGGTTCACCGACCAGCCGAACAGCTGGTTAGGCGCTACCGTGAAAGTCAATTGGCCGATCCTGACCAATCTCCGATTGGATCCCTTCGAGCGGACCGGCTTTTCCGATGGCAAGGTCGGTTCGATAGGCTTTTACAATTGGTACGCGTACGAGTTCTGGCGTTATGTGCACGTCCAACAGGTCGTGGGTGAAGCCGCCAAAACCATGATCGAGTTCCCGCCGATGCAGAAGGGTGCCAGTTTCAACATGGAGGCGGTGAAGGAACAGATCCAGCAGGCCATCCAGGCCCATCAGAGCCGATAGATGGGTGGAACGAACGAATTCCGTTCTGCTCATAAGTAGAACGGAATTCGTTCCATGCTCTGCTTTTGACTCGACCTGTTCGACAAATATCGTTGACGACCGAAGACATCCCCCTAGTAGGTGCTGTTCTTTCTGCTCATTCCGGCGTGCCATCTGTCCCACGCGCGAGTGGATGTCGCTTGGCAACAGAGGATGAATGAAGAAGACAGGCTCCTCGTGCGCAGCCCGCTCAGCAGAAATCAGTCGATAGCGGCCTTGGCTATTACCGGCCAACCGGCAAGGTCAACAAAGGCCCGCCAGCCGTCCGCTGGCGGCGGGTGAAGTCGAGGCGGCTCAACAGGATCATCAGAGCCAACGTCGTCTTGCTCGCCTGGTCTGCGTCGTCGATATAGTACCAGTAGCCGCGGTACTTCACGGCAACATAGGCAGACGCTGGCGGTTTATGTCCTTTGCAGACATGAACCTCGAACAAGCCGCGCATCAACTCCGGTCCAGCGAATGCGTTCCCTTCGGCATCTACCTGAGGTTGAGCGAGGCCACAGTTGAGGTGTTCGAGCGGCACTTCCACGCCATTGGCCAGGTAAAAGTACACCTGCGCCGTGGAGCGCGGCACGACGCGAAGTTTATCCGACGGCTCGCGGGGATATTTCAGAGGATCCGGTACTTCGCCGACGAGCACGTCATAACGGCGCAGGCCGGGAACCAGGTTGAGCAGCGCTGTCAACTCCGCGACCACAGGGCTGCTCTCGGCGCCCGGATTTACTTCCAGGACCATCTGGCGATGACGGCGGACCAGCACGCGCGCCTTACCGTCATCGCTGGCTCGATACTCCATGCCGTTCTTGGCCGCTTCAATCTCCGCCGCGGCGGTGAGTGCTTCTGCCGGTAGAGGGGCACCGACTTCCTGGAACCGCTCCTCAGCGCGGACGAACGCCAACTCATTGTCCTGGGCGATATGGAGCAACTCGGCAATTCGCAGAAAGCGGGCGAAGTCCGAGATGATGCCGCGCTGGGGACTACTGGCCGAGACAGCGTTGGGCACGCCGTTGAGGCGTTCAATCCATAGCCGGGCGATCGTGGAGGCCGGCCAGCTGGTCTCCGTCAGGAACACCAGAGTTTCGGTAGGGATGGGAGTCAGGAATTCGCGGATCGTCTCGGCTTCATTGCCCGGCATGAGAGTGATGGTTGGACGGTTCGCCCCTTCCACCAGGAGATCCGGCAGGATCGCCGTA
This sequence comes from Gemmataceae bacterium, assembly GCA_036557565.1. Lineage (GTDB taxonomy): Bacteria > Planctomycetota > Planctomycetia > Gemmatales > Gemmataceae > JAJPHU01. The sequence goes on along the minus strand of DATBHJ010000065.1, from coordinate 11,428 downwards.
AACGTCTTGAAGATCACGTTGCTGTTGCTGGGGTTGGGCGCCAGGAAAAACGGCCGGGCCTCGGCTTGGCCAGACAGTTCGTACTGCGCCGCGATGGACGAAACATTGAGGGCCAGCGGGAATTCGTTATAGCGTATATGAATTAGGTTGCGGAGCAGCTCCTCTTCGTTCACCAGCCGAACTGATTCGTAATACCGGCCGTGGGTGTGCTCCAGCACTCTGGGGCCGAAGGAACAACCGCCCGCGGCGAGGCAAAAGGGTAGGACGCAGAACAGGGCGAGCGCTCCATACCGATGCCGGCCGGCCGGTAGCACCTTACTGCCCGCTCGGTTGAAGGCTGGAGCGCGGCACAGCAGACAGAACTCACACCACCCACGACTGCGCATGGTATCATTCTCGCACCTTCGGCCGTGGACCTGATCTATTATCGATCCGCAGGCTGTGAGGTTTTGAGGGAAATGCCGATTTTAGCGGCGGCGTGGAAACAAAGGACCCTTGGTCCGCTCTACAGACGTTCACATCGGGTCAAAAACGCCAGCCGAAGCCAGCATTGGCAAAGAAGGGAGCGGATTGTCCAGTCAACCCCCAACCTAGGCGGAGGCCGACTTCCCAGTTCGGCGTTATCAGGTAGTGCATGCCGGGGCTGAAAAAAACGCGGCTGAAATTGCTCGCACGGTCCTCGGAGAACAGACCGAAGAATTCCGAATGCACCTGGAAGCGTTCGCCGATCGGCATTCGCAACACCGTGGAAGGCGCCCAGACTTCGAAGTGGTTGCCGTTGTCGCTGTCGGTGACGAAGCGAATCGAGGAATCCCAGCGCCAGCGGTTGGGTAACCGCCAACCAAAGGCGTAGGTGGCCAACACCTCCGTGTTTGTTGCATCGCCGCCGGTCGGCGTGTAGCCCTGCACGATGGCAATACTGTCTGGCCGCCAGGAATTCTGTTCGGATACCTGAACCTTAATCCCATAAAGTAACTTTTGGACGCGGGATAATCTGGACGTATCCACACCTTCGGATGTCTCACCGGAACTGCCGGAAACCACGTTCCCGCCGCCTCCCGCCTCATAGTTCCAACCCAAACGCAATTCCATGTGCTTGTTGATGCCATAGCGAAACAGCAATTCCGGGAAACTGTTGGTGTCCGGCGCGCCCCTGTTGTCGATGAAGGAATACGACGATTCCATGATCCAGCGATTCAGGGGCGAGGTCCGGAGCGCCGGCGTGAACGCATCGCGGTCCGTCTCGATCTTATCTTCAAAGGGGCTGCGCGGCGCTTCCTCCTCCGGCTCGTTCTCGCTCTTTGGAGAATTGTCTTGCGTCCTCTCTTCACGAACCGGGACGGATGGGAATGGTGGTGCTTCCTGAGCCGCGCACCGGGCGAGCGGACCGAGCAGGGCGATCACGATTGCTGCGAGCAGCCGTGTCGGCATAGCTGGCATAAGGGCTCTCCGCTATTCCACGATCATTCTTGCCCGACCAAGCTCATCAACTGAACGTAAGCCTGTCGATAGGCCAGATCCGCCTTGATGAAGTCCACTTCGGCCAGCATACGGGACTTGACCGCAGCCATCACGGCGGCCGGAGCGAGCGCCTGTTTCTCGCCCTCCTTCCGGAGATCGAGCATTTCCTGGGCTGTGCCGCGCTCTTGTTGCGCTTGCACCACCTCCCGAAACGCCTTCTGAGCTTTCTGCCGCACCTCGTCTTCGGTCTGCTTGAGTTGGATCGTCGCCATGCCTTCCAGCGTGTTCCGCTCGCGGATTGTGTTACGTCGCTTGCCCCAATCCACGAACGTGTAGGTGCCCATGACGCCGAGATAACTGATGTTGGGCTGAATGGAAGGAACCGCCTGCTGGTTCAAGTAGCCTCCGAACGCCGCGATGCTCGGCATGTAATCCAGCTTGCTGGCGCACACGGCCGCCTGGGCCTTGGCAATGGTCTGCTGGGCCTTGCGGATCTCCGGACTCGCCGCCAGGGCAAGGCCGATCACCTCATCTACACAACGATACGGCAGGACCGGCAGCGGCGGCTCAACGAGTTCCAGTGTCGTACAGAGCGGCACATCGAGCAATCCATTCAATTGTTCCTGGAGATCGGCAATCTGCTTTTCTACCTGCTGCAACGCTTGCCGTGCCTCTACCAGTGCCGTCCGCGCCTCAAGCGTCCCCGTCTGGGATAGCATCTCGGCACCGCGAACGCCTTCCGCAGCTCCTCGCTGGATACGGCGGGCGGCCAGAAGGCCCCAGTACAGCTGCTCCACCCCGCTCACGAGTTCGCGTGTCCCTCTTTCCAGGTCGGCTTTGGCGATCTGCTCGTCGGCCTGGGCGATTTTCACTCCCTGGCGGACTTTGAGCAAATCCGTGATCGGCTGCAAGACATTAAGTGTCGCGAACGTGCTGTCCTGCTGGAAGATGGCCACCTGGATGGCTGTGGATGGGAAGGTCAGGAGCGGAACGCCCTGTGGCCCACTGATGGTCCGGCCTTGTGTCGTCAACACATGGCCCAACTCATCGTTGAAGTGAAGATACAGGACGCCGCCGGTCACCTTCGGGAAATAATCCGCACGGGCGGCTTTGATGGCGTATGCCTTCGCCTTAGCGTTCATGGAGGCGAGATTGAGCAGCTTGCTGGCCGACAGGGCGCGTTCCTTGGCTTCTTCCAGTGTCAGTCGGCGAGCAGTCGGTCCTGCTCCCTCCTGGACACCCGGCGGAGGTAGCTCTTTCGCATTCACTCCCGAAAGACTTGCGAGGGATGGCAGTTGAGCGAGAAGGACAGCGGTGAACAGGAAGGCGCGCATAGAACGTGTTCCGCGCATGGCTTAAACCGTTACGAGGAGTTACCTGGCGCTCTTCCTATCGACTGTGCCGAAAATCGGGATTCAGGCAATTCTGCGATGTTTCGGAGATGGTGCCGTAACTGGGAAGGTCTTGCAGAAGAGCGAAAATGGGCAGAGTCGACGTTTGCTAGCGCGTCTCGGGAAGAGTGGGTACAATACAAACTCGAGAGTAGCGCCTGTAAGTCGAGGATTTTATGTTAACCTCGCGAGCCAGCTGGTTTCTGCTTGGCGTGCTGGCGATCTTGGGTCTGGGGTTGATGCGGCCATCACTGTCGCTGACGCTCCTGGGCCTGACCCTGCTTTTGTGGTTCACCGCGCAATGGCTGTTGTTTCTGGTGCGTTTGCCGGCGTTACGCCATCTGCGGGTCGAACGCGAGGTCTGGGATGATCGCTCGACTGTGGCAACTCTGTGGGCGGGTCAGATGTTTGAGGTGCGCGTTCGCGTCCTCTGTGCTTCGGGACTGGCCTCGCCTCACATTGCCGCTACCGATCGCCTGCCCTTCGCCGTCGAGCAACTGGATGGAGCGGATTTTATTCAGGGCGTTGTCCGGACGAAGAAGCCACTGGAGTTGACCTATCGCATCCGCTGCGGCCCGGCAGGTTTGGCTCGCTTTGAGGGAGTCCGTATCCAGGCCGCCGACTGGCAGGGTTTTTTCTACCACGCCCACTTTATTCATGCGGTTGTCGTCCTGCCGATTCTGCCGGTGTTGGCACCGCGCGCCGGCCAGCCGGCGTCGGTGAAGCGGCACAATTTACTTCTGCCGCCCGGCATCCATCGCTTCCGGCGCCCTGGTTCGGGAAGCGAACTCCTTGACCTCCGCGATTATCTCCCCGGCGATCCGCCCAAAACGATCGCCTGGAAAGTGTCGGCGCGGCGGGATCGCCTTATCACCAAGGAGTTCGAGAGCGAGGTGCCAGTCCGCTGCACCTTGTTCGTGGACACATCCAACTCGGTGCGCGTGCCGGCCCCTTCTGGCTCCGGGCCGCAGCAGATCCGTTACGGCAAGGCGCTGGATCGGCTGATTGACATAGCCGCCGGCGTCCTGCAAGCCAACGCCAGCATCCGCGATTTGACTGGCCTGTGCTTGTTCGATGAGCACGGTTTCCAGCACGTCGCCCCGGATCGCGGCAGCGTGCATCGCGCGGAGTGTTTGCGGCTATTGGCCGCGGCCGCCGCCCGTATGCCCGATCAACAATGCGCCAATCCCGATCATCTGTTGCCCCTGGCCTACAGTTTTGCCGCCGAGGTGTATCCGGAGCTGCTGCGTCCGGCCGTCAATTCTGTGCCGCTGATGATGACATGGATGGATGGCTTTTCCAGCTATTCGCAGCGTTTGCGTTTGGGACTGTTCGAGCTTCTGCACCGCCGCAAGAGCGCCCTGCGGACTTTATGTTTCTGGACCTCGTTTTGGTCGCTGGTCCTCCCCGTTGCTCTGCTGTTGGCGCGCGTGGCGTTCAAGTCGCGGGCGCTGGACAATGCTTTGCTGTTCGTCCTGGTCTTCGCTCCGCTCGTGACCCTCGCGGCCTGGGGAGGAACGGCGTTTCTCTTCGGCGTCGATGCCGTTTCCGGCTGGGGCAAACGCCGCCGTGATCGCTGGCGCAAACAGCTGGCAGCAATCGTCTCAGCGCGGCACGGGCTGGCGCCGGGCGGACTGGCGACGCTCCTGGAAGACGATGACGCGTTTTCGCTCCTGTTACAGCGTCTTCTCAGCGAGCATCAAGTGCCGTACTCGCTGCCGCTTTACAGTCCGGAGGGCCGCTATCTGTTCGCGGCCCCGGACAAGGTGCCCATGTTGGCCGACGCTCTGGTGCGAGCCGTGGGTAGGGGCCGCGACAATGAATTATTTGTCCTTTTGGCCGATCTTCTGGAACTGGATGAGTCCCTCGATCCGCTCTTGCGCGCCGTGCGCGTAGCGCTGGGCCGGCACCATCAAGTCATCCTCATTTGTCCCTGGCCCCCCGGATTGGAGTTGCCGACCTCGTCCGCCGTCGGAGCCGCGACCGTAAGAGAACAGACGCCGCACCGCTCCCATGCGGCCGGAGCTCGGACAGCGAATCGTATCCTGTGGGACCAGGTGACGACGCGACGCTTTCACCTGGCGTATCAACGGCTGCGCCGCACATTCGCGCGCATAGGCGTTGCCGTCCTCTGCGCCGCCGAAGACGAACCGATACCGTTGATCCTCAGTCGGCTGGAGCGCCTGCGCAGCCTGGGGAGGCCGCACTCATGAGACCATCCGAAATCCGAAATCCGAAATCCGAAATACCCGAATCGTTACGCTCCCATCCGGTGGTGCGTAATTACACGCTGTTCTGCATGGCCGCGTTGTTCCTGATGGTCGTGTGCCTGTCGGAACGTGGAATGGAGTGGTGGGGCGTGGTACCGGCGCTGATTGGCTGCATGTCGCTCGTGACCCACTGGGTCCATGGTCCGCCGTTGGTGCTCTTCTCCCTGGCTGGACTGATGGGCATGTCTGGCTCCTACTCTCGCTGGGGGTATTTCGGTTGGTCGCGTTTTCAGACGCCGACTCTGATGGATCTCGTTTTGTGCATCGCCGTGCTGGCCTACGTTCTGGGACACTATCGTCTGCTGGCGCTGGTGCGAAATGTCTTTCCACCGGACCCACGACTCCCGGCTGGCGATTCCTCGCAGCGGCGCTCGGTCACTCTCGTCACGGGTAGAGAGTTGGCGTTTTTGGGGTTGGCCTTCCCGGTATGGCCGGGGTTGGCTGTGGTCATCTGGGCGTGGATGATGGACGAGGAGACGCCGCTGAGCTTGACGCCGGAGGTGTGGCGCATGCTCAGACTCGTTTGGGCCTGGCTGGCGGTATTGGCGGTTGTGGGAATTGCGACCAGCTACCTGCGGCAGGCATCGGCGACGCCGGAAGAGAGTTTAATGTTCTTACAGGACCAGTGTTGGCGGCAGACGCGCCGCGAGCAGAGCAATCTTAATCGTTGGTTGACATGGGCACGAGTGCGTGCCCAGCGGAAAAAGGAGTCCTCATGAATTATTGGTGGCGCGAGCTTTCCGGCTGGCTGTTAATTGGCCTGTCGATACTGGGATTCATCCTGGTTTACGAACTGGCCCTGGGACATTACCTCGCGGAAATGTGGGTGATAGCCGTCATCGCTCTGGTCGTGTTCTGGGGCGGCATTCAGCTGCTCAAGGTGGCCATCGCCGCGCGCATCTGTCAGCAAGTTCAGGACCGGCTCTACCCGGTGAAAAATGATAAGGGGACCAGGTGATTGGCCGATTGGCGCCGTCGCCGACAGGAGCACAGCACGTCGGCAATGCCCGCACGTACCTGATCGCGTGGTTGTCCGCGCGCAGCCACGGCGGACGGATCGTGCTGCGGATTGAGGACATTGATTCGCCGCGCGTCAAACCGGGAGCCGACCGACAAGCCTGTCTCGATCTGCAATGGCTCGGATTGGATTGGGATGAAGGCCCGATTATCCAAACCGAGCGGCTGGGTGATTATCGCATCGCTCTGGGTCGGCTCCAGTGCCAGGAGCTGGTGTATCCTTGCACTTGTACGCGCCGCGACGTTGAACTGGCCGCCAGTGCCCCGCATCTGGAACATGAAGGACCGGTCTACCCTGGGACTTGTACCGATCGTAGCGTCGGCGATGCAGAAGAACTTGGCGACCGTCCTTATTGTTGGCGTTTCCGCGTGCCGCCGGAATCGCCGCATTTCGTCGATGGTTTCCGTGGGCCAAGACACGTTGATCTGCGTCAGTTGGGTGGCGATTTCGTCGTGTGGAAGGTGCCGGTTCCTGGAACCATGGAGAGCTTGCCGGCGTATCAACTGGCTGTAGTCGTGGATGACGCGGCACAGAATGTGACGGAAGTCGTGCGGGGCGATGATCTGCTGCCATCCACGCCGCGCCAACTGTTACTGTACCACGCGCTCGGCCTGACACCGCCCAGGTTCGTCCATGTGCCGCTGGTCGTCGGTCCCGACGGATGCCGTTTGGCAAAGCGCCACGGTGACACCCGGTTGTCCGCGCTGCGGGGAGCTGGTGTGCGGCCGGAGATGTTGCTGGGCCTCTTGGCGTGGTCCTGCGGCTGGATCGCGACAATCGAGCCGATCACTGCACGGGAACTGCTTCCCCTCTTTCGTCTGGAAACGATTCCACGCGAACCGTTTGTGCTTACGCCGGAATTGCTGCGGCGCATTGGCTACGGCTAGCTTTCGCCCTCACGCCGCCTGACGCTGGATGCGGTCTTGCTGCCACTCGACCTGCCGCGCCAGTCCCTCATCGAGGGTGACGCGCGGCTGCCAGCCAACATGACGCCACAGCTTGGTGGTATCGGCGGTGGTGACGCGCTGATCGCCGCGGCGGGCCGGCTCGCGCCGCACCACGGCGCGACGGCCGACGATGCGTTCCAGCTTGCCGAGAATCTCCCAAACATTGGCCGTCTCACCGCCGCCGACGTTGTAAATCTCGCCGAGGGGAGCTTCCAACGCCGCCAGCACCGCCTCGACACAATCGCTGACGTATGTGTTGCCGCGCGATTGCAGACCGTCGCCGTGAATGACGACCGGCTGGCCGGCGAGCAGCGCGTCGATGAACCGATAATAACCCATATCCGGCCGCTGTCCGGGTCCATAAACAGAGAAGAAACGCAAGACCGCCACAGGCAAGCCACACTCGTCGGTATAGGCGCGGCACAGGTTCTCGGCCGCGAGTTTTGTCACACCATACGGCGAGATAGGCCGCAACGGCAATGTTTCATCGCCGGAGCCATAGCGGCCATAGACCGAAGATGTCGAGGCATAAAGGAAACGCCGCAAACTGGGCAGTGCCCGCGCCGCTTCGAGCAGCCGTTGCGTGCCCAGGATATTGCAGCTTTCATACAACTCGAACTCGGTCCAGCTGCGCGTCAAGCCGGGCATGGCGGCCAGATGAAAAATCACCTCGATGCCGGACAGCGCATCATCCAGAGGATCGCTGCGCAGGTCGAGCGGATGAAACGAGAATTTGGGATGACTGCGAAAATGAGCCAGGTTTGCTTCCTTGGCGACACGGGGATAGTACGGGATGAAGGCATCAAGTCCGACGACCGTGTGATTGCCTTGGAGCAGATGCTCGCACAGATGTGAACCGATAAATCCGGCGGCGCCGGTGACGAGACATTTCATGGTTGGCTCCTTCCTTGGGGCCGCTTGCGGTCTAAATGTCCAGGCGAGCGCCTATCTCAAGAGCGGCGAGGGACGAATGTAACAGGTCAGCACGGCCAGAGCAACGGCGACTGATGGAGTTTTTTTCACATTTGGAACCCGGCCGTTGCTATCTTTGCTTCGGTTCACTCTAATGAACCGTGTTGCCATAACCCGATTGGGGAGCCACCCATGCGACGCTCGTTTGCGATTTCTTCTGTCCTCCTATCGTCGTTTTTTTCGTTGCCGCTCTGGGCGGCGCCGGAGGGCAAACCGTCCATTGCGGCGACCATTGAAACTTCCTTGACCACCAGAGGCGAACACATTCGCCAGTTTGCCTTTGATGGCGAGGACAGAACCTATTTCGCCTCGGAAAAGAGCGCCACGGAAAAGGATCATTTCACGCTCGTCCTCGACAAACCGGCGGCGGTTCACTCCGTGCGCGTGACCACGGGCCGGCCCAGCGGCGTCGATAAACTCGACGCGGGATCCCTGCAAGTTTCGGAGGACGGCAAGTCCTTCGAGGAAATTGCGAAGTTCAACGCCGGCACGGCCGAGGCCAAGCTCGCCGGACGCAAGATCCAGGTTGTCCGCATAAAGCCGATGCAAGACCTCAAATATCCGCTGGTCCTACGAGAGATCTCCATCGACTCGGAGCCGGCGGTTACCGTCTTCAAGTATCCCGTCGAATTTATTGTGGATGTGCGCGAGGCCCCGGAGATGAAAGAATGGGCCGAGAAGGCCGCCCGTGTTTGCGAACGGCAGTACGCCATGATTAACGAGGAACTGCAAGACGACCGTTATCTGCCGCCCAGTCGCGTGCCGATGCGACTCAGAAACATGAATGGCGTGGCCTACACCAGCGGCGTCCAGATCACCGGCTCGGTCGCGTACTTCAAGCAGCATCCCAACGATGTCGGCGCCATGGTCCACGAAGCGGTCCACGTCGTACAGAACTATCGCGTGCCGAACAATCCGGGCTGGCTGGTGGAGGGCATCGCCGATTACGTTCGTTTCTTCAAATACGAGCCGGGCAAAGCGGGACGAATCAGTCCCCGGCGCGCCCGTTACGACGGCAGCTATCGAGTGACGGCGACTTTCCTGGCCTATCTGACCGATAAGTACGACAAGCAGATCGTCCGCAAACTCAACAAGCTGATGCGCGAGGGCGAGTACAAGCCAGAGGTCTTCCAGAAGCTGACGGGCAAAACGCTGGAAAAACTCGGAGAGGAATGGCGCGCCACGCTCAACGATCCAGCCAAATCCAATCAATAGGGAGCGCGGCGGAGAAGGGGCAGGATGTAGGCGCGCATGAAATCCGGCTCGAGCGTTCCATAATGGTTGCCGCGATTGCCGGTCCACTCGACGCTGGGATCCCAGGGATGAACCCGCAGCTTTGTGTAGAGCTGCTCATCGCCTGGGCAGCACAGAATCGGGGTGAAGCCAACGCGGCCGGACGCCGCAGCGAGCCGGCGGTCGGCGGTGCCGGCGATGCCAGTGCCCAGGGCCAGTGCCCCGATATCGCGGCGGCTGATGAACGCATCGATGCCCTGTCGTGACGCGCGCAGGGCCGGTCGCAAATCGTAATCATGCGCCACCGCCGGAGCTAGCAGCACGATGCGTTCGATGGAACCGGGAGGCGACGCCTCGGCGGCTGCCAGGACGACGGCGCAACCGCTGCTGTGACCCACGAGGTACACACCACGCGGATTTTCACACGTCCCCCCTGCCTGGGCGGGAGGGGCGCAACCTCTCGCCGCTACGCATTGAGTAGGAATAGAGGCGGTCGCGACGTACGTAGCAAGACGCCGGCCTTCTTCGATGTGATTGCAGTGATCGACGTGATCGATCAGCATGCGGCTGTACCCGTGCGACCAGACGAACGTCTCGACGCGCAATGGCACATTGCAGGCGTTGACCGTTTCGCACAGGACGCGTGAGGTCGTGCGATAGTCGCCAGAGCCGTCGGCGACAAACACCACATCCGCATTTGGGGACGTGCAGCCGCAGGGAGGGACGGGTTGCCGCGTAGAAAGGCAGCCGGCGGCGAGAAGAACGCCCAGACAAACCAGCCGTGTTCGCCAAAGCGTGCGCACCGCCGCACCCTCGTCCCAAGACGAAACCAAATCCGCCCTATTGTAAGGAAAAACTGCTGAGCGAAGATAGCGAGAGTGAGCATTCATTGCCAGCACATGCGCCCAGCTGCCACGCGCCTCCGTCAAAAGCGTCAAAGTCCGAATTATGTTCCCTAATCTGCCCTCATCCCCCATGCACAAAATCGGCCACGGACACGATTTGTGCCGTATCGACTGAGCGCTGCGCTGCCAGGCACATCGCCACCGACCATTTGCCGTCGGCGCCCGTGGCGGCGATCGGCCCGCCGTCGCGGACGGCGCGCACCATCATCGCCATCTCATCCTGCAGCTCGAAGACCTCGCCGGTGATTTTCGTGATGGGAATGGTTTCCGTTTTTGTGCCGTCGTGATAACGCAGCGAAAACGTCGGGTGGAAATCGCGGTCCATCGCACCGCTCCAACTCGCCCACAAGGAGCCATTTGTCCCGGTCATCTTGACGACCTGATGATGCTCGAAAGCCCCCAACGTCTGTGAGATGACGGCGTACTCGCCACCGGCGAATGTCAGCAGCGCGCTGAAATTATCCTGCAATTCCGGATGGCCTTCCTGTTTCGAGTTGGCGCGAGCGAAGACGGTGACGGGATCGCCGGCCGAGGCGAGATACCAGCGAGCCATGTCGAAGAAGTGAATCGGTTCTTCGAGAATCCAGTTGCCGACGCGCTGGATGTCGTAGCGCCAGCCCTCGGCGCCCAGTCGATACGGCCGTCGCCAGAGTTCGATGAGCAGATACAAGGGTCGGCCGATGGCGCCGGAGGCAACCATTTGCTGCATCTTGCACCACAAGGACGACAGCCGTAATTCATGGCCGATCGCCAGGCACTTGCCGCGCGCCGCCGCCAGGGCGATCAGCTCGTCGCATTCGACCACGCGCAGGGCCATCGGCTTTTCCAGGAGCAGATGCCGCCCCGACTCCAGCACTGCCCTGGCAACCTCATAGTGCAAGTGCGTCGGCAATACCACGTTCACGACATCGAGCTGTTCGCGCTCCAGCAGAGTGCGATAGTCGTCGTAGATGTGCGCCGACGGATGCTCGGTGTGGGCGGTTGCTCGCGTCTTCTCCGAGCGAGCGGCGATGGCCACAAGTTCCGCGTCGGCAGTGGCCGCGATCGCGCGGGCGTGATGACTGCCCCAGGCTCCGTAACCGATCAGTCCGAACCGGATGCGGCTCATGGTGCTCTCCTGTTCTCATGACTTGCGACATTATATGATGAGCGTGCATCACAAGCCTTTTTGTCCGAGCCGCGCACGCAGCGCAGCGGAGTAAGCGGCCGAATGGCCAACCGCTTACTCCGC
>DATBHJ010000064.1:0-11740 GCA_036557565.1 Gemmataceae bacterium | reverse complement strand
CCCACACAAGGGGGGAGGGAGAAAAAACTACTGCGTCCTTTGGAAGATTGTCCTTGCTAGCGCTGCGAGTTGGCGTGGAGTGCGAAGGAACCGATTGCCGTGACGAAGATCATCCCCTTTGCCGTCCTCTCCGTGTTCTTGCTCCTGCTGTTGCTATGGCTGCTCTTGGGACGGGGACCGCGACGGCGTCGGGCTTTTCGACTGGCGCAGCGTTTGCTCGATCACGGCAAGTGGAAAGAAGCGCTCGACATTCTGACGTTCTTGAACGCAGAAGTAGGCTTGTCGCCGACGTGGCAGGACCGCCTCCGCATCGCCACCGGCACCTGTCATCAGCTGGCCGCCAATCAGCTGCTCCAGGAAAAACAGTTCGAGGACGCACTCAAGCACACTCTCGAAGCCGGAGCGCGGCTGGGACTGGATCTAGCCGAGCAACGCAGCCACATTGTCGAAACGATGCTGGCCGAAGCCCGGCGGTTGTTCGCTCTGGGCACCGAGGAGAAGGACACCCAGGAAGTTCTACATCTGCTGGATCGCATCTTCGCTGTGCAGACGCCGTGTGCCGCGGCGTCGTTTTGGCAAGGACTGTGCCGCATTCGTCAGCAGAAGATCGAAGAAGCAATGGGGGCGCTGACCGCAGCGCATGAACAAGCCGGGAAACAGTATCTCGATACCGGGTTCTATCTCGGTCTGCTGTTGTATCGCCAGGGTAAAGCGCAGGAGAGTTTGCGCTATCTCGCCGAGGCCAATCGCATCGACGCCGGCTGCCCCTTCGTGACGTGTCAGATGGGCATTTCCCTGGTGGCGGCGGGCGGCGATAGCGGATTGGCCCTGCGCGCCTTGCAGCGCGCGATGGGACCGCGAGGCTTCGGACTGTGGACGACGCGCCCGGATCGCGCCTGGGTCGAGGCGTTTCCCGAAGGCAAATCGTACGTGCGGCGGCTGGCGGCCAGACACAACTACGTCTGTCCCGTACTGGGGCCGGACCTGACCCTCATTATGCGGCAAGGTCAGTTCGCCCTGGCGCAGGCGCACTATCGACACGGCGATTTTGCGGAGTCGGCGGATCTGTTCGCCAAGTTGCTGCAAGACAGTCCGCCGACGGTGCCGTTGTTGCGCGGTCTGGGTCTAGCGCTGGCGCGCTCGGAACGTTACGATCAGGCGTACAAACATCTGCGCATCGCTCTGGAGCAAGAGGAGCCGAAAGATCCGTTCACGGCTGGCTATCTCGCCCTGTGCGGCGCCCTGGGCAAGCCGACCAATGCCGATGACAAACCGCGCAACGTCGCCTGGGCCATTCGCTTGATGGCCCGTCATCCCGTCATGGGCAACGCCGAATGGGCCGGACTTCAGAGCGCCGTCCATGCCGAGGCACGACGGATGAGCATGGACGTGGGCATGGAAGAGCAACTGCAACTGTGCGATGTGCTTGCTTCCGTGAACGCTACCGATCCGCGAGCCGCCGAGGCGTACGCTCATCTGGCCGCCACGTACTCGGAAGCCGTCAAGCCGAAACATGCATTTCTGTACGTGCGTACGGCGACACTGCATGGCTGCACCAGCGCGCGTGATCTCGACCTGTTCGCGCGCACCTTCGTCGAATCGGCGACGGCGCGGGCGTTCTTCGACGAACAGCAATGGAACTTTGACGATGCCGAGTATCTTTATCTCGAACGCAGTGCTGCCCTCCATCCTGGCCAGTTCCCAGGCGTGCTTGGCGCGGATTATCCCGCGCGCGGCGAATCGTTCTTGATGGAGCGTTCGCGCCACGAAGAAGGGTCTGGCCGCAATGAGCCGGCGCGCACCTGCATCGAAGTGCTGCTGCGCTTGGCCCCCGCGAGCATCCAGGGCCACGATCGGCTGGCGTGTCTGCACTACCGCCGCGGCGACATGGAGCGAGCCGTCGCTCTGCTGACCGGCTGGAATCGGCTGAGGCCCGACGATCATTGGCCGTTGGTACGGCAGGCCGTCATCGAACAGGAGCGCGGCAACGCCGCGCGCCGTGCCGAGGCCATCGATCGAGCGCTTGGCCTGGCGCGCGGTCCGGTGCGAGCGGCGATCGCTTTTCTGGGAGCGAAGTTGGCCCTGCGTGAGACGTTTGGCAGCAAACGAGCCGCGGCCATGAGCGAACGGGCGCCGCTGCCTAACGGTCGCGTCCCGGATCAGTCATCGCTGGCACAATCGCAGGCGCTGTTGGAGACGTGCTTGCACGAAGACCCCAAACATACCGACGCCCTGTGGTGCCTGGCTGCGGTGCGCTCGGTGCTGGGCGATCATGAGGGATTGGCCCGGCAGGCGCCGGAGATGGATCGCGAGTCGGTGCAGGATGCGCGTTTCCACTATCTGGGGGCCGTCTGCCATTTGGCCGCCAGGAACTATAACGCCGCTTTGAAGCTGAGTCAGCGTGCAGCGGCGGATGAATCGCTGGTGGTCGAGAGCCAGTTTTTAATGGCGTGGGCCTATCTGCATCAGAATGATCTCCCCGCGGCGAAGCAAGCGCTGCAGAAAGTGGCGGTCGTCGAGAAGAGTCCGTCTGCGGTGTATGCTCGCGCTCTGCTTGGCCGTTTGCATCTGAGCCGCGGCGCCTACGATGAGGCCATCCAGTGGTGGAGCAGCGTCGATCCACACCACCGCAGCGAATGGCAGCTCGACGAACCACTGCGACAGACGGTGCTGCTGTCGGGGCTGATGGCTTACGAGGAGAGTCGTTTCGAGCAAGCGGCGGATCGCTTCCGCGAGGCCGGCAAGCTCGGTCTGCGCGATCGCCGCCTGGGGTCGTTGTTGACGCTGGCTTTGGTGCGCGCGGGCCAGCGATTGCTGTATGGAGAAGTAAACCACGAATCACACGAATAACACGAATAAAAGAAAAGGAAAAAGCAAGGATAAAAATAATAACACGATCCATTATCCCCTTTATTTTTATTCGTGTGATTCGTGTGATTCGTGGTGATTTTTTGAGGTAGCTTCGATGCCCGATGTTTTATCCATTGAATCGGATTCGGCGCGTTACGAAGCCGCTGCCCGGCTACTCGAACGCGCCGTACAGGCTGGTTGCCAGGATGCCGACGTTCTGTACATGCTGGCGATGGCTCGCAAGCGACAGGGCAAGCTCAACGAAGCACGCAACGCGCTCCGCAAGATCGCCCAACCCGATGCCAATGTCGTCCTGCAAATGGGACTGCTGTCGCTGGAAGAAAATCAGCTCGTCCAGGCCGAGGACGAACTGGCCCGCGCCTGGCAGATCGACCCGCAGTCCTACGAGATCTGCTACAACCTTTTGCTGACCCGGCTCACGCTCGGCAAGATCGAAGATTGCCAGGCGCTCATCCCCAAAGCCATCGAGTTGGTGCCGGGCCGCGACGCCAATCGGCGTGACGCAGAACGACGATTTCTCCTGATTTTGCAGGCGTTGTTACAAGCATGCGACAAAAACGAGAACGGCAGTCTACCGCCTGTTCCGTTACTCAAAGAATTGACAGCGGACGATGAGCAGCGTTTGCTCGAGGTTCTTCGCAGTCTCGGCCAGCTCGATATCGTTCACACCTTGCTCAAGACGTTGACCGAGGCCCGATCGCGCAGCAGTGCGATTCGCGAAGCCTACTTCGAAGCGGTTCTCGTCAAGGCCAAGGAGCTGATCGATCGCTGCGCCTGGACCGATGCAGAACTGCTGCTGCGGCCCCTGACGCGCGAGAAGAACAATAATCGGGCGACGCAGCTCGTCCTGCTCAACCTGCTCGGCTGCTGCGCCTGCATGACCCAGGATTTCGATAGCGCCATCAAGCACTTCCTGGCCGCCATCAAACTCGCTCCCAACGACCCGCGCCTACACCAGAACCTCGCCCTCACCTACGAATTGAAGGGCGAGCTGCCGCAGGGTGATCCTTACTGGAATCGCTTCTTCGATCTTCTGGACGACCGCGTGCCGGCCCCGCCGGATATTCCGCGCTATCTCGATCATTTGGCCTACGAGAGCCTGGGCCGGCTGGCCTCTCGCTACAGCGAAAAAGAGAAGTGGACTCACGCTCTCAACTATGTCCAGCGCGCCGCTCATCTGCGTCCCAACGATCCCGACACGCTGGAACGTCTCTTTCAGCTGTATAATCAGGCGAAGAGGCAACAAGACGCTCGCCGCACTCTGGAGAAGCTGCGGCAACTGCGGCCGGGCGAGCCGCAGTACGAAATGTACGAACTGGATCTCATCGAGGTCAAAGGGCTCAACGACATCGAAAAATTGTTGTCGGAAATCGATCGCATCCTCAAACGCTATCCCAACGATGCGCGCGTCGAGGAGCGAGCCGTCAACATGGTCGGCAACGTGATTCCCCTCATGGGCACGCTCTGCGAGCAGCTGACCAGTCAGATGAGCAAGGTCGTCGAACAGGTGCGCAATCTGCCGAACTACCAGATCAACTGGTCGGCGGTGCGCGAGGTGATGCGCGATCTGCTCCGCGAATTCCAGAAGCTGCGCCGCATCACTGGCAAGTGTCTGCCGCTGGTCACCAGCGACGAACATCGCCGCATCATCCGTGACCTGGCCGACCATATCGATAAAAAGATGGAGGCGTGCCGCTCGATGGGAGCGTAAAATAAGTAGTCAGTAGCCAGTAGCCAGTAGTCAGTAGTATCTGAGCATCTGTCTTTGCTACTGACTACTGGCTACTGGCTACTGACTACTCGTAGAGGCGAGGAGATCATGGCTCGAAGTGCGGAACCGATTGTTCTGGAGCTGGCCACGCTGCCGCGCGAACAGGTGGGGCCGTTCCTCTTGCTGGGACTGGACAAGGCGGCAGACAGGGAAACGTTCGACGCGCACTGGGCAGAGCGCCTCAAATGGGCGCGAAAGGGACTGTCGAAGGTGCCGTTGGAGGACATCAACTGGGCACGCGAAGTCCTCAACGACATCGAGCGGCGCATCCGCGCCGACGCCGCCAGCCTCAACGCCGACACCACCGACGGCATGCTCGCTCAGTTCGCTCAGCGCTACGGCGTGCAGGAAGGTAAGGCCGCCCGCAGCTGGGAAGCGATCGACAGCGAGAAGGCGCTGGCCGACTATCGACCGCCGGCCGAGGTGCCCGATCCCGCGTCGGTCCGCGCCGCCCTGATTGTGCCGGAGGTGCCGCAGGATGTGCCGGCCGTGCCGCTGTTGCTCGAACGTCTCGCACAGCAACCTCTCGATCCTTGGGCCATTGACATCAAGGGTTAACCGATGAACGATGCTTTCCTGCCGAGCAGCTCGGGCAACACCGAGGCGGGAACAACCCGCGAGATGGACACGCTCGGCTCCTCCACCCTGTACAAGCTGTGCGAGGAAGTCATCGCCCTGCGCGAGTACGACAAACGCCAGCTGCGCCTGGTGGAACAGACGCTCAACAAGGTCCGCGACGAGCTGAAAACCAGCTTCAACGGCTTCGCCGCCGACACGCAGCGTGCCTATCAGCAGCTCCGTCAAGAGCTGCACGGCGAGAAGCGCATCAGCCTGGCCCTGCTCAACGAATTGATCGAGATCGCGCACGACTTGCAAGCCATCGCCGCCTCCCGCCCCTCCCCGGAGGATGGCGTAGCGGTCCAGCGCTGGATCGAGGGCGTCGAGGTCGAATCGCGCAAGGTGGATGCGGCCCTGCTCAAGAACGGTATCCAGCCTTACGACGCCGTGATTAGCTCGTCCTACAACCCGGCCATCCATGAGCGCGTCGGCAGCAAGCGCGTCGAGGGCCTGGGTCCGCTGCTCGTCGCCGAGCAAGTCGAGCGCGGCTACGCCAGCCAGCAACCCGAATTCGTCCTGCGCCGCCCCAAGGTCATCGTCTCGGAATAACAAGATAAAAAACCACGAATCACACGAATCACACGAATAAAAGAAATGAAAGAAAGAATAAATAGAGGGGCAAGCCGCTGTTGAGCGGGCCGATGTTTTATCGGTTTTTTCTTTATTCGTGTAATTCGTGTGATTCGTGGTGGTCCTTTTTGAGGTTTTGCTCCATGCCCTACATCGGGATCGATTTTGGGACTAGCAATTCGGTCGTCGCCAATTTCCACTACGGCCAGGCGGAGGTGGTGCCCAACCACGAAGGCCAAAAGTGGACTCCCTCCATCGTCACGCTCCGCCGGGACGGCACTCTGGCGCTGGGCCAGGAAGCCAAGGAAAATTTCGACGAGCAGCGCTCCATTCGCTCCATCAAGCGCATTCTGGGAACGCCGGAGCGCGTGCCACTGATCGGCCAGAATTTGCGGACAGAGCAGATCGCTGTTATGCTCTTTAGCTTGCTCAAGAAGGACGCCGAGCAAACGCTGAGCGAGAATTTCACCAAGGCCGTCGTGACCATTCCCGCCAACTCGAAAGGCTTGGCACGTCATGCCACGAAGCTGTGCGCCGGCGCCGCTGGCCTGCAAGTGCTGACGCTCATCAACGAGCCGACGGCGGCGGCCATCTGCTACGGCCTCAACGCCCAGGACGATCAGACGGTATTGGTCTACGATTTCGGCGGCGGCACCCTCGATGTGACGGTTTTGAAGATTCATCACGGCATCTTCGAGGAGGTGTCCAGCAAGGGCATCGGCAAGCTCGGCGGCGACGACATTGACGCCTTGGCGGCCAAGGTATTGGCCGACCGCTTCCAGGAGAAGACCGGCTTCGACATTCTCAATTCCCCGTATAAACAACGATTCATGCTCGCCGTCGAACAGGCCAAGATCGACCTGTCCTCGGAACAGACGGCCGTGGCTCGCAAGGCCGAGCTGGTGCCGGAGCGTCACCTGAGCCTGGAAGAAGAGATCAGCCGCGGCGAGTTCGAGCGCATCATCATGCCGCTGGTCGTCAAATCGGGCACGGCCATCGACGAGGCGATGAAGCTGTCCAAGCTGCGGCCGCGCGACATCGATCGCATTCTGCTGGTCGGTGGCACCAGCAAGATTCCGCTGGTGCGCCGTTATGTCGCCGAGAAGCTGGCCGGCAAGGAGCCGGAGTCGTTCGACCGCGTGGATCCGATGACGTGCGTGGCACAGGGTGCCGCCATTGTGTCGGCCATCTTGCAGGGCGCTCCGGGACTGGACAATTACGCTTACAGCGTCAAGCTGGAACATTCGCTGTGCGCCAACCCCGTTGATCAGCGAACCAACCGTGTCTTTCTCGATCCGATCATCAAGCGCGGCTCGGACATTCCTTGCTCGTTCAGCAAGATGTATTATCCGGTCGCTGACCCCGCCGACCGCGTGCTTATCAGCGTCTACGAGGGCGACAACTACGACAATCCGGACAGCCCGGAGAACGTCAAGCTGGCCGAGATTCCGTGGGAGTTCAAGCCGCCGCGACCGCAGCGCGACGGTGGACTCGACGTCTCCTTCGAGTACGGCGACGACGGCATTTTGACCGTGCAGATCCACGATCAGTACGCCGGCCAAA
This sequence comes from Gemmataceae bacterium, assembly GCA_036557565.1. Lineage (GTDB taxonomy): Bacteria > Planctomycetota > Planctomycetia > Gemmatales > Gemmataceae > JAJPHU01. Next base: position 4,347 of record DATBHJ010000064.1, on the reverse strand, counting down.
AGAAGCGTTTCGCCATCCAGCAGGCCGGCGAAGACCAGATGGATGCCTCACAGCTCATCAAGATGAAGCGCATCAACGAGGAGCTAATCAACCGCACGCTGGAACTGGAAAGCACGCAGGAGTACCGGGACGCCGTCGAGGTGTTGAAGAAAACCGAGCAGGACGTGATCCCGCGTATCGATAGCCCGGAGGACCGCCGCGAACTGGAGGATCTGTGCCGGGCCGTGCGCGAGGCGATGGGTTCAGGCGACAAGAAGCGGATGGAAGACGCCTCCGCCACGCTGAACGATCGGCTGCTGAATTACGCTTATTTGTTGTGAGTCAGAGAAATAAACCGCCAAGGCGCCAAGAGCGCCAAGAAAATAAGAGATAAATAAGAAAAATCTGGCCTTGGGGTTTCGCTGTTTCTGGGGTTTTTAATAGTTCCTTCTCTCTCTTTCTTATCTTGGCGTTCGTGGCGCCTTGGCGGTTTATTTGGTTAGCGGTTCTAAAGTTTAAGGACGCACCGCCATGCTGACATGCCCCATGTGCAAGAAAAAGCTGCGCGGGATGGAAAAAGAGTGCCAAAACTGCCGGACCGACGTGTCGCTGTTGGTTCACTATGTCGAGGATCTGCGCGACGGCTTGGGGCGAGCGGAGGCACTGACGCGCGCCGGCGAACTCGGCGAGGCGGTGTGGGCTTACTTGGCCGTGTTGGAGGTCGATCCCGACAACGCCACGGCGCGGCGACAGGTCGGTCAGGTCGCCACGGCCGTGCGGCAGTTCGATCAGACAGCGCCGGGCCGGCGCTGGCGCAAGAAACTGCAAAAACAAACACGCTTCCGCCGTTGGTTTGCCAACTGGGATACCGACGGCGATACGACGAGCAGTTTGCTCAGCAGCCTCTTGTGGGGCGTACTCGTCTTTGGCGCGTTGATGATCGGTTACGTCATCGGCGTCCGCAGCACCGCACCGCAGCCATCTGATAACACGCCAGATACGAAGATGGAGAAGCCGGAGAAATCCAAAAAGGCGGATGCAGCCGGAAAAGGGAGCGAGAAGCGGTGAGCGACTGCTGAGGAGGCTTCTTTGGCAGGTATCCTAGTACCCTCATCCGGCGAAGACATGGCGATCAACTGGTGGAATTGGCGTCCCCTAGTTGCGCTGTTGGTACGCGCAGAGATTCTACCAGCTGGCGAGCGTGAAGAGCGCTGTCTTGCGAATGGTTGCGGTGGCCATTTTTCCGCTGCCGAGGCGTTGCGGGCAGCAGAGCATGTTGAGACTGTGATCGCTCGCATGAAACCTTCAGAACGGATCCTACTTGACGGCACAACGACCGACCAACCGATCAACTATGCGCTGCCTATATCCGAGTGAGACGAGCAAGAAACCTGGAATAGATACGCAACGCGATACGATGTATTGAAGCAGTTCGCTGATTTCTGCCGTCGATCTGGCGGCTTTGAAGTGCTCTAATCCAAGGGTGCAGCCCAAGGCGCGAACGAGTCAAGGGAGTATTTGGCGATGTCCCTAACAGAATTGCGGCCTGCTGTGAAGGCCCTGCCTCGTCGAGACAAGTTTCTCCTCATGCAGGAACTCCTCGCCGAGCTGGCCCAGGAAGAGGGCGTTGCTGTCATCGAGTATCCTGTCTGGTCTCCCTATGACGCTCATGATGCTGCCGCCGCTCTCTTAGAACTGTTAGAGAAGGAGAAAGCGAGTGAGAAATGAATGGAGCGGCAGTTTTTCCGTTCATGGATGCCAATCCCGCTCAACCGGGAACCAGCCTGATGCCCTTAATGCCATTCGTCCTATCTCACGGCGAACACCAACTGTCGGTTGTAGGATAGTTGGACACAGGCGGAGCGGTTAACGTATTGCCTTACTCGTTGGGTGAGCAACTTGGTTTGCGCTGGGACGAGCAACAGACCCCAATTGTTCTGACTGGTAATCTGGCCCGGCTACCGGCGCGAGGGGTTGTCCTTTCGGCATCGGTAGCGCAATTTGCTCCCGTTCGTCTGGTGTTTGCCTGGACACAGGCCGACGACGCTCGGCTCATCTTGGGCCAGACGAATTTCTTTTTAGAATTTGACGCCTGCTTCTTTCGGACACGCCTGGAATTCGAGGTCAAACCCAAGTCGCAAAAAGGACAAGGGTCATTGCCGAATCAGCCACCGTGACCGGAAGATAAATAGCTAAGGTGGTAGGCGTCTCTACCTCGGGCTTTTCCATCCACCGGTGTCTGTCAAAAGCTGTTGCAATTGATAGAGAAATATCGTACATAGGGCCGCCTATCGCAGCGCTAAACAGAGGGGTTTCCACTGTGCTGCTTGGCAGAGAGGAGAGGGTACGCCCTTCTCTCTTTTCCGCGAAGCATCCAGCTTCCCTACTCAACGCCATCCAGGAAAGGCGGCGGATTTGGGCGGGCAAGGAGGCGACTCGTGAGACGTTGGAAATATCATCTGGCGGCGGCCGGTGCCTTGTTGCTGATCGGCTGGGGAGTGTACAAAATGGGCGGTTTTTTCGGAAACAGCGAAGCCTCGATTCCCAACCGGCCCCAGGTCAACACCGTCGATCCGATGGATACGTCGTCCGGCTGGCGCTATCGCCAGAACCAGCCGCATCACTGGCGCTACATCATGCTGAAAAATTGAAGATTCGAGAATAGCCTCCCCATGTCCAATGCCTCCTCGTTGCTGCGCGAACACGCCCGTATCATCTGGCAGGCCGCTGTCGCTGCCGTCAATCCCTTCGAGTTGGTACGAAATCTTCTGACGAACCCGCCGCCGGACCTGGCCGAAGCGCTCGCCGGATCGGGACGCATCCTCGTCGTCGGCGGCGGCAAGGCCGGGACGGCGATGGCAGTCGGCGTCGAGGCGGCCCGGGCGAATCAACTCGATCGTCTGTCCGGCGTGGTCAACGTCCCGGCGGAGTCGGTGCGGCCGTTGCACGCCATCCGCTTGCATGCCGCACGACCGACCGGCAGCAATCATCCCACCGCCGAGGGCGTGGTCGGCGTGCGGGCCATGCTTGATCTTATCGCCGGTGCAGGACCGCACGATATCGGCCTGTGCCTGCTATCGGGCGGGGGTTCCGCACTGTTGCCGGCGCCGGTCCCCGGGATCACACTCGAAGACAAACAACACGTCACCGCTCTGCTGCACGCTTGCGGCGCCACCATTAACGAGATGAACTGTGTCCGCAAGCACCTGTCCGCCATCAAGGGCGGACGGCTGGCCCAGGCGTTCGGCGATCGGCCGTTGTTCAGCCTGATTATCTCCGACGTGATCGGCGATCCGCTGAACGTGATTGCCTCCGGACCGACCGCGCCCGATCCCACGACCTTCGCCGATGCGCTGGCCATTCTCGACCGCTATGGCCTGCTCTCGAAAGTGCCGCCGGCGGTTCGGACGCATCTCGAACGCGGCCGGACCGGCACTCTCGACGAGACGCCCAAAACGCTGCCTTCCTCCGTACACAATCTTGTTCTCGGCAACAACAGCCGCGCTCTGGCTGCCGCCCAGCGCCAGGCGGAGGAGCTGGGCTATGCGGTCTTGAATCTCGGTTCGCGCATCGAGGGTGAAACGCGTCCCGCCGCCGTCGTCCTGGCCGGCATCGCACGAAGCATTGCCGCCGACGGTCAGCCGCTGCGTCCGCCGGTGTGCTTGCTCTCCGGCGGAGAAACGACCGTGACCCTCGGCCCCGCGCCGGGCCGGGGCGGACGCAATCAGGAATTTGTGCTGTCCGCCCTGTTATACCTGGGCACGGACGGTCTGCGAAACATGGTTGTACTCAGCGGCGGCACCGACGGCGAGGACGGACCTACCGACGCGGCCGGCGCCCTGGCCGACGAATCCACTCTGACACGCGCCACCGCGGCGGGACTCAACCCTGCTGCTTACCTGGAGCGCCATGACGCCTACACGTTCTTCGAGGCAACCGGCGATCTTCTCAAAACCGGATTGACGCAGACGAATGTGATGGACGTGCGCGTGATGCTTATCGGAGCATAATCCCGCACAGCCGCTCATGGGCTGACGATGGCCTGTCAGTAGCCAGGCGCTTCTTTCAACCCGACGCTTGGAGTTCTTTACCAACGCAGGGTTTCGTTTTGTAACAATTGCGGCAAAGTTCTACAGGATTGCATCTTGCCCTGCCGGTTAATTCTCATACGCAACTGCTTTCAGCCGTAAGACTTGCGCTCTCTTTTCGCTTGCCGTTCACTCTTTGGCACGCGACTTGCATTAACGATAATGGCTCTGAAAGTCGCAACCCTGCAACTAACGGGGCTGGAACAGAAGAGGCTCGGGCGATGACCCGAGCAGCATGGTAGTGGCCCGGGTCTGCTCAGTCCTTCTGGACAGACTCGGG
>DATBHJ010000063.1:0-26397 GCA_036557565.1 Gemmataceae bacterium | reverse complement strand
CATTGGCAGGGCGTGTGCATTCGTGGTAGCTTCGTTCATGGTGGCGTACTCCAGTGCCTCGTGGGCATGTGGGTGGGTTCGTATACACCCAGGGTACGCCGCCTTTTTCAAGACTTCATCCACAACTTTCGATCATAGCTCGCGCAGGAAACCCTGTCCCCACTGTTGGGGCCTGGATACACGACCGTCAACTCGACGTAATCGGCTCGAATTCTTACTGCGGGCGCTTCTGATTAGTCCCTACCGCTGTCGAACTTGTGGCGAGCGGTTCTGGAGTTTTTCTATCAGAACGGAGCGCCGACAAGCGAACATGGTGGCCGACTCTCCTGGCAGAGACACTCTGGCCTCTTCCGGCTCAAAACCGAGTCCCCAGACAACAACGACCAGCGCATCGCAAATAGAGAGCCGGCGATAAGCGCTTGCCGTATCAACGCGTTGGCGCTTACCCTTCGTCCTCGGGTTTCCAGTCGCTGAAAAGCTGCTTGAGATAGGTCCGGCAGAAGTCACCGCCTTTAGATGTCATGACATATCTGCTGCCCACTTGCTTCACCCAGCCGTTCTGGATTGTGGCCTCCAGAGACGGTCGGTAATACCCGTCTTTGAAGGAGCCCAGGCGCCGTCCCTTCGGCTCGCCGAAAAGCGACCGGAGGATACGAAGTTCGCGGATATCGACGTCCTGGCCGCGAACGCATATCGTCTCGGTCTCTATCATCTCGGGTTGCTTCGATTGGTACGGCTTGCGAGGTGTCTGTGCGCGGGTGATGAGAATCATGGCGATTACGCCTATGACGATGCCTGCCAGGCCAATCAAAGGAATCAGTAACGCATCGAAACCCATGCTCGTCTCCTTGTATGCAGTCAGCACACGCGGACACGACGCTGTGTCCAACATAACCGTGATTCGTGTGGACAGTACTCTGGCTCACTTGGGATCACTGGAGGGAGCCTATTAACAGATACTCATGATCCGAAACTCATTATATGTTGACGCTACTCGCAGGGCGGGGGCGCTGTCAGAGCCAGAGCGTTTTTTCGATCTGCAAAGCGCGCAGCGCGGCGCGCTCGATGGCAGCTTAGAACCGACGGGGCAACGAACGGCGAGAATGGAGGGCGGGCCAGCGTGGAAGCCTCCCATCGCCCAAAGGATCCTCCTTCGCCAGCACCGCCCGCGGATTAACTCTAAGCAGCTCCTCGCCCACAACCTCAAAGCCAGGAGCGAAGTCGCTGCCCAACTACAGATTCGAGCCGCACGTACACGCTTTCTTGGGCAAGGATTTAGAGTCGATGCAGCTCACGCACACAACTAATCGAAATTCGGGGCCAAAAGTGGACACGATTTTTTGATTTTTTTCGACTAGCCAAGGGTGTGCCGAGAGCGACCCGCGCACTGGGCAGCGTAAGTGATTGCTACACAAGCACATAGAGTTGCTGCTCTTTCGGACGGCGCTGCTTTCGGAGCGAGTGGTACACGATATGGACCTTTACAAGCCCTGACAAAATGCACTTTTAACCCACGGATTACGCGGATAAAGAAAGAAGAACGTGCCCGATTTCTTTGTCCGCGTAATCCGTGGTTGAATTCCCTGTGTTAATGGCTCTTAAGGAAGGAATAGGCCCGTGTCCTACCTGGCCTGTTCTTGTTTATGTAGCCGTCGTCGGTCGGTTGGCACGCCGGATGCAGTATGAGAAGTATCCGTTAGCCGGCCCCTCCCCGCCATTGTATGACTGGGGAGCGGGCTGGAACGGTTCTATCGCAAACGAGTCGGCGCAGCACTAGAGCGTTGCTTCGCATACATGGAGTGTGGATGAGTGGAGGGGCTGGGTTGTCGCTCTCTTCCTAGCGCTCAAGGCTCCGCGGTCAATCCGGAAGACTAGGCTTTCCCTCAAAGCCGGCGGCCAGTTTTTCGAAGCCATTCGTGTATAACTCGCTCACCTCGCCTCTCGTGGCCCGCTTCACCTCCCAATCGTCCTCAGCGCCGGAGGTAATCCTATATTGCATCCCCGATGTGAGTATCAGCGGATAATCCGCATCAAAGCAGACATAAGCATCCACCATTTCCCCCGTTGTTTTGTGTTTCAGCCTCATTTCGCATCATCCCTTCATGTGCTCTCGCTCGGCATGGCTGAATGAACGAGACCGTCCACAGCCATCATGTGCGTTTTCATATTGCTCTCGCTGGCCTGCCATTCATTTTACACCGTTGGCGCGTCCGGGTTTCGGCCGGCCTCCACCATTCAGTCTCTGCCGGTATCTTTCCCTGACCTCTCATTGTTGTCTCATCTTTCGGCAGATACTATAAGCTCTGACTCGAGCTCGCATCATCTGTACTCAGCAAAGCTCTCCGTTGAGCGATGAAATGGGAGATCCGCGATGAAACTCCTGCAAAGACGCAGGAAAGTCTGCCCAGATTGCGGATGGCCGGATACTCGACCGTCCACGCGACGCAGTCTTTTCGACTACTTCCTGATGGCTTTTTTTATCTTCCCCTACCGCTGCCGTAGCTGTGGCGAGCGCTTCTGGCGGTTCACTTGATCGTCAGGCAGCCATGACGACGAAATCGCGGATGTCTTTCTTTCGCGGGGAAACTCTATTCTTACAGGTGTTCGTGTCCAAGTGAAGGAAAGCGTCCAACAGAGAAAGGTCGATTCAGCCCGGACGCGGACGCTTGAGGTACTTGTCGAGGATTGATTTGGCAGCAGTGGACGTATCGCCACTCGATTGCTTCGGTTTTTCCTTGTCTTTGTCTGCCGCGGTGGGCAAGGGGAGATCATGTACTGTGGAACCTTCGGGCACCTCCGAAGGGGAGCTAGCATCGGGAGCATCACTTTCTTGCATGGACAGAAGCGTAGCGGCCGCCTCGTCCTCATCGTCAGAAGCACGGGCAGGTTGCTTCGCGGGCGGACTCGAATCTGGACCGGAGGTCAGCTTCTGCGTCATCGTCTTGGCCGGTGGCATCGGCGTCGCCAGATCGACCGGCACTGTCTCCAACTTCACAGCGAAGGTCAGCGGGCCGACGCGCAGACGATCACCGTCGAGCAATTCGATTTCGCCTTTGATTTGCCGATCGTTAACAAAGGTGCCATTCATGCTGTCGAAGTCGCGAACAAACACTTTGTCTTCTCGTCGCACCAGGGCGCAATGGCGTTTGCTGATGTGGATGCTAGTCGGCCGTAGGTGACAACCGGAATCGCGGCCGATGAAGAACTGCGGTACGTTGATGGGAATGACCTTGCCCTCGGCAGGTCCGGGGGTAAGCACGACAATACTCAGCTTCATAAGAGCCTCACTTCATTGTGAGAACAGTAACCCTGCGAGGAGAGCGGCTGGGCAGGGAAGTGATCGATTGCGAGTCACGTGAGGATGAGTGTAACGCGCCGTCGTCCGTTGTCCAGCAAATTGTGGACTTTGTCGATCACTTTTTCTGCTGGGCCAAGGCGGCCAGCACACGGGGTGAGATTGCTTTCGACGTGTGGGCACCGCCATGCTCTGGACGCTGGTCCGCCGAGGCACTTGACATCCCTCGTCGGGCGCGCGAGAATGCCGCATCGCCGCATTTCCTTCGACGCTGACGTGCTTGTCACACGGCACACCGGCTCCTCTCGTTCCATCGCCATCTTTCGTCGAGCGAGGGATTGTCGCGTCGCAGAAGTAATCGGCGTGGCAGAGAAACGGGCGGGTCAGTTCGGGGTGGAAGGATCGCAAACCTTGTCCCTTCGCTGAACCCGCCCGTCCATATTTCACTGCCACAACTCGGCAAAATAAATGAAATGGCTTTTCCTTTTTTCTCAGATTCTGGCTCGTGCCATCAGCCGTTGGTAAGCCGTTCGCGTGGCGATCGTGCAACAGACGCGGTCGTAGGCGTGGAGAGGGGCGACATCACCCGGATAGAGCAATCCGCTGCCTCGCCACCTCCGCTGTCCCCGCGCACAATTCGATCCCAATAAACCGGCGTCCACGACTCTGCGCAGCAACGCAAGCCGTCCCGGTCCCCGCCGTCGGGTCAAGCACCACGTCGCCTCGACTACTGCACGATTGGAGGACGCTCTGCCAAATGGACAGCGAGCGATTACAGGATAACCAATAATCTCTGCCTCCTCCGCGTTGCTAATTTCACTGGAAGTCTTGAGCGTTGCGGGCTTGTACCTGAAATCGCTGAGTCGCTGAGCGTGTGTCTTGACTTGCTTCCAATTCTCATTAAACTAGTTTCATAAACCTTTCTCCAACGTTGCGGATTCCTCGCCCATAAGCGGTGCTTCTTCGGTACGCTTTCCGGGTCGCCTTCCGTTTCATTTGAGGAGGTCTGTCATGTCAAGACTCCGTTTCTTTCGTTGTTGGCGTAGTTTCACGCTGATTGAGCTGTTGGTGGTGATCGCCATCATCGCTATCCTGATCGGGCTGTTGCTGCCGGCCGTGCAAAAAGTGCGCGAGGCTGCGGCTCGCTCCCAGTGTCAGAACAACCTCAAACAAATGGGTATCGGCTGCGTCAACTGCGCCGATACCCATGCGGGTATTCTGCCGGGCGATGCCGGCTGTTATCCGATGCTGATCGCGGGAGGCACTCCCGGCAATGGAGACGGAGGAGTTCTCTTCCACATTCTTCCCTACATCGAGCAGGGCAACCTTTACAATTTGACCTACACAACCAATCCGGGCGGGAACAACCGAAATGGGTTTCCCAACACGCCGACCTACTCACAGTGGGCGACAACAAGCACTGGAGCCTATATCCTCGATGCTACTGCCCACGTCAAAGTGTACATCTGCCCCTCAGACCCCAGCATTAACGAGAGTACCTGGGTCGGCCATTCCGTCTGTAGCTATGGCATCAACAACATGACTTTCGTCCAGGCGATCTCGTGGACGGATAGCACTTCGGGCAGCCAGAATAGGTATCCAACCGCCGTTACCGACGGCACGTCGAACACCATAGCGTTCACGGAAAAAGAATTTGAGTCGTTTGGACCTCACTCCGGTGGAGGACCCCCGGATAGCGGCCTCAACTACTATCCGGATTGGGGACCGAACCTTTTCAACCCCAATTTTCAGCCCACCGGCATCGGGCCGACCTACCCGCAGTTCCAACCCAAGTACGGATGCAACGATACCGGCCAGGGCACAGGCTGGTGCGGTTCGGCCAATGCGCCGAGCACGGCACATACCGGGGGCATAATGGTCGGCATGTTCGACGGCAGTGTGCATCTGGCCGCCCAGGGAGTTAGCCCCACAACTTGGTGGTTTGCCGTCACACCCAGTGGCGGCGATTTGCTCGGTCCGGACTGGTAATGAGAGCCTCAGGCTCCGAGTTAACACAGGCTCGATGTTAACACGACTCTCCCAAGGAAAAACGAGGAGCAGAAAATCATGAAGCGAATGTCTGTTTTCGTTTTTATCGTGGGTGGGGCGCTCTTGACCGCGGGCTGCGGCGGCAAGGGCACTGTCGCGGGCACGGTGAAATACAAGGGCACTCCCATCCCCTCGGGGACCATCATGTTTACTCCCGAGAGCGGCGTCGGCTTGATCAACGCGCCCATCACGGACGGCAAATATGCCGCCGACAATGTACCAACGGGGACGGCAAAAGTCACAGTCACCTCGATGTACACCCCGAGGAATTCTAACCCCATGATGGGCCCAAAAGGGAAGGGCAAAATGACGCCTCCCGCCGATGCACCGCCCGAGGCTCGCAAGGCTTTCGAGAAGAAAACGGAGTACAAGAAAGGGCTCAAAATCCCCGATAAATATGCCGACCCCGAGCAATCGGGACTGACCTATACAGTACAATCCGGCATGCAAACCAAGGATTTTAACTTGGAGTGAGTGTATTTTCGCGGCGCGGTTTATCGTTTGGCTCGCCAACATAGACCGCGCCGCGAACATGGGCTTATGCCGTGCAATCCCCCCCACGTCACATCGTTAAGATGAGGCAATGACCGTGGATACTTGGCTGCGGCGACGGCGGCTCTTGTGGCTTGCTCTGACAATCGTCGTTCTCCTGTTGGCTGCAGCGAGCCCTGTTCTCTGGGCTGGCTATCATGCCTACGCCGGTCACCATGCCTGGCAGCACTATCACAGTGCCGAAGCGCAGAGGCACTTCACTGTTTGCCTGGATGTTTGGCCATGGTCGCGCAACTCGCGTCTGCACTTGCTGGCTGCGCAAGCGGCCCGCCGTGCGGGCGACTTTGAAGTGGCAAGGCAGCTGTTGCTCAAATGTCAAGTTAGCCTGCACAATAACTCTGAGGAAGTCCTGCTCGAATGGTCTATGCTTCGCGCGACGATGGGCGATCTGGACGCAACTGAAGGCCCTTTGCGCGAAATCGTCCGGGCGCAGCCCTCTATGCTCCCGGTCGTTTATGAAGCTCTGGCCGAAGGCTATCTCGTCATGGCACGCATTCGCGACGCCATTCGTGCTACGGACGATTGGCTTGCGCGGGAGCCGAACAATCCACAAGCCTGGTTCGTGCGCGGTAAAATTCATCGCCAGGTTGGCTCCATGCAGGCCGTTGTCGCGGATTATCGGCGCGTCCTGGAACTCGATCCGGAACGTACACAGGCGCGCTGGCGGCTGGCCCTAGCCCTGCTCGACATCGGCCGTTACCAGGAAGCCGATCAGCTATTACAGATTTTCGGGCGCTCCCATTCCCAGGATGTCGAGGTCCAGGTTCGCCGGGCCGTGTGTTTGTGGCGGCTGGAGCGCGAGGCGGAAGCGGAAAGCCTGCTCGATAACGTGCTAGCGGAGCATCCGCATCACGGTTTGGCCCTGCTCACGCGTGGGCAAATCTTCTTGATGGCATTCCAATGCGCCAAAGCCGAACCGTGGCTGCGCCAGGCGGCCGACATCCTGCCCTACGATCACGCCGCGCAGAACGCGCTGTGGCAATGCCTCCGGCAACAAGGCAAGACTGAGGAAGCCGAGGCGCAGCACGAAGTGACTGAAACGCTGTACGAACGCGGCACGCAGCTCGCGGAGCTACTCAACCATCGAATGCAGCAAAGTCCCAACGACCCAGCCCTGCATTACCAGGTGGGCACGCTCTATCTTCAACTCGGCTTTCCGCAAACAGGCGAGGCCTGGCTGCACAGCGCCTTACGGCACTCTGAGAACTATGTGCCGGCCCTGGAAGCGTTGGCCAAACTCTCCCACGAACACGGCGACAAGGAGCGCGAGGAGGAATACCACCAGCGGGCGCAAATTGCCAAGAGCCGCCACGCGCTCAAATCCCACGAATAAAAACGACTGGAAGTCGCCATTGCAGCTGCGGCATTTTGTGCTGCGACCAACGCAATCTTCCGGTGCGGATACGGCCATACCGCGTCTGCGTTTGCCGCGCATGCGGCATCGCCACGGAGGTCTAACGAACCACTTCTGCCGGAGCGGAGCGGCCGGCCGGCGTCTGCTGCATGTGGTGGATTGGGGCACATTTACGCCGCGTATCGCAACACGCTCAGAGAACTCGGTGAGGATTGGCCCGAAGAGCTGCCAACGAATTGACAGACCTAAAACGCCTCGGCCGGCTCGGACAATAAACGCTGGCTTGAGCAAAACAGTTGTACAGAACAGGCACGCCTGGGTGTCTGGGCGTGCCCTATCATCTTGACACACGCTTCAGTTAACACGTCTCTGCCACGATCGCCTTCTGCTGCTCATCTCCGAAAACGGATTTTTTCTGTCACAAAGCTCGATGATCCCAGAAGAAGAGATTGAAACAACGCCTTGAGGAGAGAATTTCCAACAAACCTCACTTTCGTCCTGTTTTTTCAGCGGTTTATTGGGTTTTGTTAGGTGTCTTAAGCCCGCAACAGGGTCGGTTGGCGTCTTTCCTCAGCGACATGATGCGCAGACACAGGGTCTGGCGCACGACCGTTTCCCTATTCACCAGAAGGACAGGTTCCCATGAGTCGCAAAATGAACATTCGCTTGGTTAAGCCGATGCTCGAACAACTGGAAGATCGCCTCCAACCGTCAGTCCTCGTCGGCAGCAACGTCGTCCCCACCTTGGTCAACCAGGTCAACACGGTCCTCACGGACATGCAACATGCACAGACGAAACTGACGACAGATACCAATAACGCCGCTAACGAAGTGGCGCTAACTATGACCGGCCCCAACGGCGATGATGTGCGGGTATTTGCACACGATTTTGGCAAAGCCGTCGCCGACTATCAGCGCATTCTCAGCGACCAGGCCACGATCCACTCGATGGTCAGCACCGATACTGCGGTCCTCCAGGGGGTGGCGATGGCGGAGTTCCAGGCTGGTGATCCGATCGACCTGGTGATTTTGTCGTTCTTCAAAGGCACATCGTTCGATCCGACCACGCAACTGACGCACATTCAAACCCAGGCCGATAAAATTGCGACGGATAAGACCGTGCGGGATGAGGTCCACTTTACTACATTCGACCTCCGTAACCCCGCCACGGACCTGAACTTCAACGACATTAGGGACGAAATCACGACTGAAATGGAAGTCGGGACCCCCAGCTTTGGTCATTAAAGGGGCATTTCGTAGAAGAAGAGGTAGGGTCTCTTTATCGGTGCGTTCCCGCAGCGCAAGGGAACGCACCGATGGGAAACGAAAGGCCTTCTTGTACCCGATCAATCGCGGCAACGAGACGCTGCCAATCCGCTATAACGCATCAATCGCGGATGAGCTTACCCAGCATCTCGTGCTCTATCTCTTCGGTTTCGTGGACCGCTGGCAGTGCCCATTGATGCAGGTCGCTAACAACCTTCTGCCGCGCTGGACAGCCGAAGCAACTACTAAACCACTTCGTGATGCGTTCCTTCGTCACGCCCACGTGAGACAATGCGGATTCGATCACGTCGCCCAAGGAGCATGGGCTTCGGCACGATCGGCTTCGAAGCGACGCTCGCAACAGGGGCGTATGGTCCAAAAATCCCTTAATTTACTGTATTTTACGCTCAACCTCTGTCAATTGCAAGCAAGTGTGGTTCGTTGCGGTAGAATGCGAGAGAACGCGTTATTACCGCAGATTGTGAGGGAGTTTTGCGGTATGTACCGCAAAGCGATGGAGAGGCGCTCTGCCATCGCGGTAGGCCCGCAGAGGCCCTTGACATGCCTTATGGGGCGCGCGGGCAGAGATAATGGAGGGCGGGCCGGCGATAAAAGCGTCCATTTCTTCCCAAAAGGTACCTCATCGCCAGCGCCGCCCATAGTATCGCTCCTCGACGGGGCGGACTTGCAAATGGTGGGCGGCGCAGTGGGGGACTTATGGGTCACGCGGACCTATATTGCCACTGACGCCGCCCGCAGTTGGGCGATACATTCACCTACCTAATCGAAATTGGCGGGCAAAAGTGGACATGACTTTTTGATTTTTTTTGAATTGCTGCGCCGGCCCTCGGCGTGGGGAAATTCCCCACGGCATCGCCTACGCTCGCCGCCCTTGCATCCCCACGCCAGCAGCCCAGGGCAGCGTCGCTTGCGTGGCGATCATGCGACAGACGCGGGCGTAGGCGTGGGGATGGCGGGCCGTGCTCAGCCCGTTGACGTTCAGCATGTCGGCGGCCTCTTCGATGGAGATGGGTGGCGACGATTTCTATTCGCCAATTGGCATCTTGATTTCTGCCGGCTTCCTATCCCCGCGATGTCTCATGTTCGCCACTTTTCCCGGCCGTGGTATTGTCAGGCAGGTCTGCTGAGGTTGTAAAGAAGACACCTGCGGCATCCCCCGCGCTCGCTGGTATTGCGTCCTTGGCTCACCAGACAGTACAGGCGCGATGTTAGGCTAGAGAAGACTCATGGGCCACTGGAATGCCTTCATCATTTTTCGTTCCGTCAGGCGGCAGTATATAGGGGAGGAGGCAATCAACCTTCGGAGGTAGACGACTATGGAACATAAGCGGACTTGCACGTTTTCCGTCCCGGAGCTGACCGCAACGTCGATCAACACCGATGTCCGCAGACGCGGTTTGAATCCTTTTCTCACCAGCCTCTCGGTCGGAATTGTCGCGTTCATCATCTGCTTTCTACTGTTTTTTGCCTATCTAGTGATGTCCTACCTGCGATACGCGGATGGATAGAACAATCTCGCGACATCAACTCGCTCACAGCTGTTGCCTCCACGACCATCAGCCAAGGGCAAGGTGGTCATGCAACACACAGGGACGTAGGCGAGGCAATGCCTACCGTTCCGCCGCCCTCGCGCTCTTGAACTCGCCGCGCTCCAGACGCTGGGCGGCTTCGGGATGGTCGCGGCGTAGGCGGCGGATGCGGCGTTTCTTGGAGCTGCTGCCGTCCAATGACTCAGGAGGACATTTTTCCTTTTCGTCCTCTTGATGTTTCCTCTTACCGTCATGCCCAGCCAAAGGCTCCTGATTCTCCCGCGCCGCCTCTATCGCGGCGGCCTGGCGTCCTTTTCTCGCAGCTTCCGGCAAGCCGACCTCGTAGTTGAGATCGTTCAATTCCAGCCAGCGGACGGCGAGGCGAATTTCCAGCTGCCCCACTCAGTCACCGCTCGCTGTTGCTCTTCATCCATGGGATACAATCGCAGCAATTCCCTCTGGTTGTCGGCTATCTGTGTTTCGCGGATTCGGGCGCGGATGTCGTGAGGGATGCCTCGGCGATTTGGCAGTAGCCCTGCTAGCTGCGCTGTTCGGACTTGTTCGCTTCAGTCTCGCCAGAACGACCGTTCCGATGATGAAAAACTTATGGCCACCGGTCTAGACCTTCGTATAACACCGTAGAATTCAACCAAATTGAAAATGGAGGAGACGCACAGAATGGCAGCTTATCCAGACAAAGCTGAGCAGGCATTACAGAGTGGCTTCAGCTATTACCTTCTAAAGCGTAATGTCTTTTTGAGTCGCTTGAAATCGTGATGGGATAGCGGCCAGCAAAGAAGGGTGGGGGTGTTCCATTGCTGTCCTTCTTTTTTCTTCTTCTAGCTCCCCAAATCATCCACCAGATTTATCCGCCAGCGTAGCTTTCGTAAGGACCTATTTATCAGCCACTTACATTCGGGGCGAGAGGACTTGAACCTCCGACCTCATGGTCCCGAACCATGCGCTCTAGCCAAGCTGAGCTACGCCCCGTTCTCGTTTCTGTTGGGTATCCTAGAAAGCTGAACTGGTTTGTCAACATCAAGCAGGACAGGCGAGAAACGATGCGGGTTCGCTGTTGGTATCAAGGATCTGAGCGCACAGCAGTGTTTTCCAGCAGAAATCGGCGCAGCTCGATGAGTCGATCCGTGTTGATGAGATCGACATCGGCGGCGAGCAGTTCTTTCCACACTTGGGGTTTTTCCGGAGTGGCCCAGAAGCGTACCTTGCGGCCAGGACGGTGCGCTTTGCGGACGAACTCCTTGAGTTTGTCGCGCTCTGCCGCTGGCATCGGTCCGTCGCCCTTCCAACGGAACAGCGATCCCCAGCTGGTGCTGATCCACGGCATCTGCTGCACAGGCACTTCCGAGTCAAGATCCGACGGCCGGCCGTCGATGCCGACATAACGCACTTCTTGACGCGCTATTGTCTCTTGATCGCGGTTGCCGCTGAGCACAACAGTGACAGCGCCCGCTTGATACTTGTTGTTGCGCGTGACCGAGAGCACATCGCCGTAGCGTGACAAGACCTTATGCACGACTGCATAAGTCTCCTTGGCCTCGGATTTCACATCGATCATGAGATAGAATGTCATACCTTCATCGTAGACTCGACCGCCGTTCTTCCGTACGTGCTCCTTTAAGGGAGCGAGATAGAGCTTTTCCAGCGTCCGCTCCGGCCGGAGTTCACGAGTCGTATGGGCCACTAGCAACTCCGCGCCAACCAGATACACATCCGCTTCGACGCTGCAAAAGCCTTGTTCGAGCGCATCCAGCAGCGGCCGTTTGTGTTCGTAGTCGTTGTGGGCGTGCGCCCGCGGCAAAGGTGTGACTTGCTTCTCTTCTGAGGCAGCAAGAGCCATTCCGAGAGTGCTGGCCGCGGTACAGGCGAGCATCCAGGTATTTCGTGGGAACATGATCTCTTCCTTCATGCAGCCTGAGTCCTATGCGGCAAGCAAGAAAATCTGAGTTCTCGCAGAATCTTCTTGGTCTTATCACAGATGCAGACTTATTCTATTCCCTGTGCTTGTTCGCGTAGCGGGAGATGCAATTCGAGGGCTCCAGCTTTCTGGGGGATGGAATGAAGTACCACTCTGTGGCCGCAGTTCTATTTCTGACCGGCATCGCCGGTCTTGCGCTCGCTCTGGTTTCTCGCCTCTCGGCGTTTCCCGAGCGCTCTTTCCTAGCGCATGTTAATGAGGATTTGCCTTCCGAGCGTCGAAAACCCACAACCATGTTGCCAGGAATGGAACCGGGCGGAGTGGTTCGTCTGCCCAATCAGTGGGCGCTGCGCCCGGCCGGCCGGCAGATTCCTTTGGGCGATTTTCCCGTAAACCTTGTGTTGCATCCAAGCGGCCGATGGCTCGCAGTACTCCACGCAGGTTACGGAACACACGAGGTCATCATCCTCGCACTCCAGGGCAGTGTGCCAAAGATCGTTTGCCGCGTGGCAGTCGATCAGGCGTTTTATGGACTGTGCTTTGCGCCCGATGGGAAAACCCTGTTCGGCAGCGGTGGCGAACTTGAGGTTGTGCATGCTTGGGATTTCGAGGACGGACTGCTCTACCACTCGCGCACCTTTCGCATGCTCAATGGACAAAAAACATTCGTTCCCAGCGGGCTAGCGATCGATAGCGACGGTAAAAAGCTATTCGCGGCCGGCCTCTGGGGTCATGCAGTCAATATCGTGTCGCTCGATGCGCCCGAGAAGCGCCGGACCATCCGATTGGAGAAGGACAGCTTTCCTTACACATGTTTGCCGGAACCCGGAGGAAAGCGCCTGTTCGTTAGCCTGTGGGGCAAATCCGGTGTGGCCATTCTCGACCTGGAGAGTGATCGGGTTGCTGCCATCTGGCCGACCGAAAGCCATCCAACGGAAATGGCCCTGACTGCTGACGGCAAGACAATGTACGTGTCGTGCGCCAATTCAACGCGGGTTTGCGTTCTCGATGTGGAGCACGACGGCAAAGCGCTGCAAACGATTAACTGCGCCTTGTATCCCAAAGCCCCGTCGGGCAACACGCCGAGCAGCTTGTGCTTATCCTCGGATGGTCAACTCTTGTTTGTTGCCAACGCGGATGCCAATAATGTCGCCGTCTTCCAAATCGCCAAGCGTGATCAGGCGCAACCACTCGGCTTCATCCCCGCCGGCTGGTACCCTACTTGCGTTCGCTTCGATGCCAATGCCAAGAAGATCTATCTTGCCAATGGCAAGGGCTTGACCTCGCGGGCCAATCCCCAGGGACCGAACCCCGCAATGGGCCGCACTTTTCCGTCCGTCGAGCAGTACATCGGCAGACTATTTCATGGCACACTGTCCGTTGTCGATATGCCGACGCCGGAGAAAATGGCCGACTATACCAAGCAAGCCTATGCGTGCAGCCCTCTGCGCGCCGATCTTGCTCCATCCGGAGACTGGCCGGAGGGGAATCCGATCCCGAAAAAGCTCGGCGATTCCAGTCCCATCAAGCACTGCATTTACATCATCAAGGAGAACCGCACCTACGATCAGGTCTTCGGCGACATGAAAGAGGGTAATGGCGATCCCAATTTGTGTTTATTTGACGAGAAGATTACGCCCAATCATCACAAGCTGGTTCGTCAATTCGTGCTGCTGGACAATTTCTACGTCGAGGGCGAAGTATCTGCCGACGGACATCAGTGGAGCATGGGGGCCTATGCCACCGATTTCGTCGAGAAAGTTTGGCCGCTGTCCTATCGCGGCCAGCCAGCCGGCAGTTCGCTGAGAGGTGTTAGCCTTTATCCTTCCGAAGGCAACTTCGATTCGATCGCGCGACCGGCCGGCGGTTATCTGTGGGACCGCTGCGCAGAGGCCGGCGTCAGTTATCGCAGCTACGGCGAATGGATCGAAGACGGCAAGAAAGTCGGCGACCCGGCCAAGGCGCGTGTCAAGGCGCTGGAGGGTCACTTCGATCCGATGTTCCGTGGTTGGGACCTCGATTATCCCGATGTGAAACGCGCTGATCGCTTCATCGAGGAACTGCACCGCTTCGAGCGCGACGGCGGCTTTCCAAGTCTGACCATCCTGCGTTTGCCCAACGATCACACTTCCGGCACCCGGATTGGCGCACCGACGCCGCGCGCCCAGGTCGCCGATAACGATTTGGCGCTGGGCATGGTCGTCGAAGCAGTCAGCAAGAGCAAGTTCTGGAAGGACACGGCCATCTTCGTCGTGGAAGACGACGCCCAGAACGGCCCCGATCACGTGGACGCCCATCGCGCCGTCGCCCTGGTCATCAGTCCCTACACCAAACATAAACATGTCGATTCGACGATGTACTCGACCAGCAGCATGTTGCGGACGATGGAGCTGATCCTCGGGCTTAAGCCCATGAGCCAGTTCGACGCCGCGGCCCGGCCGATGTATCATTCATTCCAGGCAAATGCGGATGTCTCTGCTTACGAGCATGTCGTTCCGGCGGTGGACTTGCACGAGAAGAACAAAATGGCGGCGTGGGGATCGAAAGTGTCAGAGAAGTTCAACCTGGCCAAGGAAGACGCTGCGGATGATCTGCTGCTCAACGAGGTTGTTTGGCGTTCGGTGAAGGGAGCCGATTCACCGATGCCGGCGCCTGTTCGGGCAGCATTCGTGATGCCGCACGTGCAGAAGGATGAGGACGATTAACAGGTGCCAGGAATTTGTGTCCCAGTGAGAAAAGAAAGCGTCCCGGTTAGCGACGCCTTACAGAAACGCCACTAACCGGGACTGTTGCAGGAATGGACAGAGCGATGTTGCATTTCACGCCATGTTCCGAGCCGTCTGTGTCAAGCGTGACTGTGTCAGCCGGTCGGATGATGCGCTCCCGCGGTCCGTTCTTCGTCCCAGAGGATGGTGTGACAACGGCTGCACTGAGTCAGGGCGTAACGAATCTTCGCGCCGGAGCGTTTCCGCAAGAAGACGAAACGGCGTTCGGGCAAGGGGCGGCCGCAGCCACACGTTTCTTGCACTTCGGGTAGACAGAAGGCAAAGAGCAACTGCCAGATGCGACCGGCGAGGCTTTTCTGCTTGGGCGTCTCGCCTTTCGGCATCGCTTGACGTCGCCAACACACATCTTCGGGCGAACGCATGCCGACGCTTCCACTGGCCTTGACGATCTCGTAGGCCGGTGCCTCGCAGACGATCTTGAGGGTCTTACAGGGTTGGACAGAGCTGAAGGAACCGAACATGGCGTTGTTCTCCCGGTTCTTTTCGTTGACCGTCGGTGACTGTGGCAGCAGCGAATATCAACTGCTCCAGTCTCGGCTGATAACGCAAACGGTATGCCAATGGTGGAGGTATCTATGCGCCGCGTTCGCTACTGTGTGGCGATGAGTTTGGATGGCTACATCGCCGGGCCGAAGGGTGAATACGATTGGCTCATCATGGACCCAGAGATGGATTTCGGTGCGCTCTGGGCCGAGTTTGATACGTTTCTAATCGGCCGCAAGACTTTTGAGACGATGGCACGCGCAGGGAGGAGCAGGATGCACGGAGTGGAGGTCTTTGTCTTCTCACGCACGCTGCGGCAAAAGGAACATCCCGAGGTAACGATTGTGGCGGACAAGCAGGCCCAGACGGTGGCCGCACTAAAGAAGAAGAAACGCGGAAAGGATATCTGGTTGTTCGGCGGCGGCTCGCTGTTTCAAAGTCTCCTCAATAAGGGACTCGTAGACACTGTCGAGGTCGCGGTCGAGCCTGTACTGCTTGGCGGGGGCATCCCGTTGCTTCCGCCACCCGCCAAGCAAACGCAACTGAAACTGACCGGACACAAGATCTACAAGAAGACAGGGATTGTCTCGTTGCAATATCAGATCAAGTAGGTCGTCGTACGATTCATTGTTGTGAATCGTCGGCAATCCGAGAGCGGGGCCCTTCCTGAATATGGAAGATGAGCGTCACTTCGCCGCCGTCGGCCGATCGCTGTTCCTCCTTGGAAATCCGCACATCCTGAAAGCCGAAGCTGCGATAGTAATTGCAGAGTTCGTTGACGTCGGCATCAACCATCTGCCGGTTGTAGTTGGCGCCGATGAGATGAAACCACTCCGGCGTCGATTTCACTAGCGAATTCAAGCGGGCGGCGGTGACGAAATGGTTGCCCTCGAATTTGATGTCGCTCACCTTGACCTTGGGGCCTTCGGTGATCTGGTAGACGACCTCGGTGTCAGCCAGGTCGCCTCCCTTGATGAGTTGACAATCGGCGAAGGACCGTCCCTGTTCGGCATATTTCTCCAGAATCTTCTGACAGCCCTGATGGTTCAGATTGGGGTTCAGCGGTGTACTTTCCCGGACGCCGGTGAGGCTCTTCAGGGCATCGGGCTTGATGTGTTTGTTGCCCAGGAAGGTGACCTTCTGCACCATGTTGGGCATCACGCACACGTTGAAGTGAATTTTGACACGATCGTTTCCATCCGGCTGACTTAGAGTTTCGATCTTGCTGAATTGACCGGTCTTATACAGCTCGCGGACATCTTCATCGACGACAGCAGGATTGTAGTCGCTTCCAGGCTGGGAGCGCATGCGTACTCTGATCTGTTCCTTGCTCATCCGCTCATTGCCGGTAATAATCACGTCGCTGATGAGAACTTTCCCCGGCATTTTTGGTTGCTCTGCCGCCACGTTCTGAATGCACGCTAGTACTCCTGACCACATCAGGACTACCCAAATGCCGCCAACACGCGTTCGCTTCAGCATCGTCTTCCTCCGTTTCGAGAAAGGGACACTCTCTCCAGAGGGCGGAGGAAGATAGCGACATTTCTGTCGATGTAAAGACGACTTTGCTCCGAATCAGACGTCCAGTTCCTCGGCCACGGCGCGCGCCGCCTTGTCCATGATGAAGCGATAACGCTGCGACGGATCCTTGCCGAGCAGATCGACGAACATTTTGTCCGTCTCAAGGTTCGAATCGATTTGTACTTGCAAGAGTGTCCGGTGGCGTGGATCGAGCGTCGTTTCGGCGAGTACCTTCGGGTCCATCTCGCCGAGTCCTTTGAAGCGCGAAACTTCCGGCTTGGCATTGGCGCGGAGGCCGGTGAGGATTTCCTCCTTGTGTGCATCATCCCGCGCCCAGTACGTCTCCTTGCCGACATCGATGCGATACAAGGGCGGCTGCGCCAGATAGACGCGGCCCTTGCGGATCAGCTCGGTCATGTGGCGGAAGAAAAACGCCAGCATCAGCGTGGTGATGTGATGGCCGTCAGCGTCAGCGTCCATCAGGAGAATAATCTTGCCGTAACGCAGACCGTTGATGTCGAATTTCTCGCCGGCGCCGGTGCCAACTGCCGACACGAGATCGTGCAACTCCGCATTGGCCAGCACTTTGTTCAGCGCCAGACCTTCAGAATTGAGGATCTTGCCACGAAGAGGCAGAACTGCTTGCGTTTTGTTGTTTCGCCCCTGCTTGGCGCTGCCGCCGGCGGAATCGCCTTCGACGAGGAACAGTTCCGATTCATCGAGGCTGGTCGCTTTGCAATCGGCGAGCTTGCCCGGCAGATTGAGACGTCGCTGTGTTGCCGACTTGCGCTTGACCTCGCTGGCGGCCTCGCGCGAAGCCAGCCGCGCCTTGGCAGCGAGAACGATGCGGCCGACGATCTGGTCCGCCGCCGTCATGTTGGCGTTGAGCCACGATTCCAGCGCCGGTCGAATCCAGCCATCGACGGTCGCCGTCATCTCCGGATTGTTCAATTTCTCCTTGGTCTGTCCCTGAAACATCGGCTCCCGCACGAAGACCGACAGAAGGGCGACGATGCCTTCTCGGATGTCTTCGGCAGTGATGGTCAAACCCTTGACCTTGACCTCGTGCGTCTCCATGTAGTTGCGAATGGCCTTGGCGATACCGCTTTTCAGGCCGCCTTCATGCGTGCCGCCCGCCGAGGTGCGAATTCCGTTGACGTAGGAGCGGATGGCCTCATCGGTGGATTCCGTCCACTGCAAGGCCACTTCCATCTTCTCGCCGTTGTTGCGTACCAGCGTGAACGGCGCATCCGTTACCGCCGGCTTCTGGCCCTCGGCGATGAGTCGCTGCAAGAATTCCGGAATGCCGCCGGCGTGGGTTAGATCGTAAGTCTCCTTGGCGATCTCATCCTTGAAGGTGATCTTCAAGCCGCTGTGGATGTACGACATGCTTTCCAGATGTTCGCGTATCCACTTGGAATCGAATTGCGTCGTTTTGAAGATGTCGGGGTCCGGCTCGAAGTAAATGGTCGTTCCGTGGCCGCGGAAGGGGCCGAGTTTCTCCAGCCCGCTGGTAGGCTTGCCGCGGCGAAAGGTCTGTTGCCACTCGAAACTATCGCGGCGAATCGTGGCGATCAGTTTGCGTGACAGGGCATTTACCACCGACGATCCAACGCCGTGCAGTCCGCCGGAGTGGAAATACACCTCGCCGTCGCCGAACTTGGCGCCCGAGTGCAGCGTCGTCAGGATCAGCTCCAGGGCCGGCTTCTTGTGTTTGGGGTGCAGATCGACCGGGATGCCGCGGCCATTGTCGCTGACGGTGACGGCATCCCCGTTTTTGTGCAGCGTCACCGTGATGGCGTCGGCGAAGCCGTTCAGATACTCATCGACAGCGTTATCGACGATCTCCCAAACGAGATGATGTAAGCCCTTCGCGTCCACGCCGCCGATGTACATCGACGGCCGTTTGCGCACGGGTTCCAAGCCATCGAGAACTCCAATATCCTTGGCGGTGTAAGTTGCGCTACTCATCAACAAACCTGTAATCAGAAGCTCGTAATCCGGTTCCAGCCAGCTTCTCAAAGCGGAAACCTCACTGATCGTATCTCTTCCACAAGATTGCCCCACTGTTCGAATCAATCAGATAATGGGGCGCTCCGCCGTTCAAAAGGGGGTTCTTCAAATCGTAATCGACATGCCAGCCATCGTCCTCAAGGACGAGCGTGACGCGATACGGAGTGAGATCCCCATACGCCTTTTCTGCATCCAACCGGGCGATGTGCAGAGCCTGGTCGGAAGTGATCGCTGTGTTATGCGAATGCTGTGCAGGTGCTACGGTTGTCATGCGCCTCCATCCTTTCCTTGGAGCAGTTCCATTTATGTCATGGCGGGTATCCTGGCCCACCCATTAATCCTCCTCGCCTTGTTGCCGGGCCGGAAAGATGAATACCATCTTCCGCTTGAATCAGGTCCGGCACTCCATGAAGATCATCAATTCGGCGATCACCAGGGCTTGGTCCCGGATACCAACCCTCGGCACGTGGGTTCGGGTGGGTGTGGAACTTCCCAACCACGATAGAACCTGGGATAAGAGGAGGGAGGCTGAGATCATTGGCAGCGGATAGTACTCTTGCCGCACGTTGAATCGCGAGGTAGCCCGTAGACAAATCCATGTAAATCCATCCTCCTTCCTCATGCCGTTGGACTGGATTATCCGATTGAGAATCGATCCACGCTTGTGTCAATGCTTGCAGGGCGAGGGGCGCATTTAGCAACTCGGTCGCCGTGGGTGGCCGGGTTGGTGGATTCGAGGCTGCCATGCAGATCTCTCAATCAATACCGCTTCTTTCCTCGTCCATCTTTCACCGGGGCTCATGACTTGGTTTTCTCTTCTCTAAGGTATAAATATCTTCTCGCAGATCGCTCCAGCCATTTGTCCAGCAGTGATTGATCAGGGAGAGCTAATCGCGCTACTCGTCGTCCTTGGTCATTGTCTGTAGCGTAATATTGATCGGGCCGGGTAGTATCTCCGGCGGTAACTCGACGATAACCCGGTGCTGCTCGTCAACGTGTCCGATCAAGTCAATGGGTCTCATGGTTAGTTACTCTCGATCCCAGTCCTGTGAGCCATCGTTAGAAATCAAGAGACTCTCCGCGGTCAAGTTCAGCAGACGGTTCGACAGCGCCGTTTAGATGGATATGACGTGCAAGTTTTTTTGGCAGATTCGCTACCACCACCCTGCGAATGTCTTACCACTTTGTGAGAACGGTCTTCGAGCCACGCGACGAAGCGCTTGGCCAACTCGCCATCAATTGCCAAGTAACGCCCCTTGAGTCCATCGGGCTGCCCGATGGTTGTCCGACCGAAAACGGCATAGTAGTCGATTTTTGCTTTCTTTTGAGGCTGGGCGTCCCTCAAGATCCGCAACGCCTCTTCATCGAACTCGATTCCTTGCCCCTGGGCGAAAAAACGATTCACAAGGAGCATGCAGCAATCGCGGTCAAAGACCTCCCACGGCGTCCAACCTCGCTTGATGATTAAGCTCCGTCCCTTTTTTCGAAAACCGTGCCAGGAGGAAACCAAGTCAGAAACCCATAAATCACCCTCGACGTGTTCCAGGCTCGTGTGCTCATAGCCGAGTAGTCTTCCGTCTTTCACTACCGGTCTTACATGCAACGGGGAGTATGGAGACTCACGAAGATCGCGGAAGGAATCTCCCCTTAAACGCTTATCTGCCTCAGCGAAGGTCATCACCGCAGACAACTTTCCATACCAGATGACCTTCCGAAGCTGTTCCTTATTACTTCCGTTAATACCGACGATGAACAGATTTTCGATGGTGTTAGTGTAGTTACAGCCTGAGCTTAAGTACTGTCTTCGCAGCTGCTCGCGCATCCTTACCTTGCAAGGTCCAAAGAAGATTTGTTCTTCATCCACCTGCCAAGGCACGACGCAGGCAACTTGGTCCGGATCTTTACTGGAAGCCACGGTATAAATCCACACTTGCGTCATCTTTGTGTTCCTCCGCGCTCCGCTCATAGAACTGGTGCTTCACTGTCATCGCTGCGACACAGTCATGGCTCCTGCCATTTCCACTAGGTGGCATCCGAGTCGCTGAATAAAGTCCTCTGTCCGCCGTTCGTCTCTATTTTCCCGTTCCGCTCCTCAGCTTTGCCCTCAACTTTGTCCCAATCAACCAACTCGATCGGCGGCGGTACGATGCGGACGAACGAAGTACGCTTGACCGCCTCGAATCCCTTGCCCCCGCGGCTGGCCATGTCGCGGCTGCCGTAAAACTCCATCTGCTTGCCACCGCTCGTCTCGACAACCAGGGCGTCGTTCTGATTACGCACCAGCGCGCCGCCCAGACAGGTATCGTCTGAGTTCAGCTTGATGCCGATGACGCCCTTGCCGACGCCGGAGAGAATGTTGATCTCCTCGATCGGGAAGTGCAAGACGTGTCCTTCTGCGGAGGCCAAAAAGATACTCCGATGCTCCGGTCTCAGGACTGTCGCCATGATGACCTTGTCACCTTCGGCCAATCGCACATAGCGCCGGCCGACTTTCGTAGACGCGGTACGGAACGGGGCCAGCGGCGTGCGCAACACCTGTCCCTGTGCTGTTGCCACAAGGAAGTAAGGACCGGCCGGTTCGCCGTTGGCTGGTAGTTGATCGAGGGGCGTGAAACGCTCATCCGTCGTCACGGCGCCGACAATGCGTACCTGATCGGCGAGGCGGAAGAACTTGACGATCGGCTCGCCATAGCCGGAGGACGCCGGAACCTCGCTCATGCGCATCGTGTAAGAGGTGCCGTCGTCGCCGAAGAAGATGACGTAATCGAGCGTACTGCCTGGAACGACGGTCAGAACTTCGTCTCCTTCACGGACGCGCGTTCCTTCCACGGATG
The DNA here is from genome assembly GCA_036557565.1 of Gemmataceae bacterium. Classification (GTDB taxonomy): domain Bacteria; phylum Planctomycetota; class Planctomycetia; order Gemmatales; family Gemmataceae; genus JAJPHU01. The sequence goes on along the minus strand of DATBHJ010000063.1, from coordinate 4,758 downwards.
CCAATCGGCCAACGCGCTTGATCCAACCGTCGCGGGTCAGCACGACGTTGGTGTTCTCGCGGACGATGTACGCTTCGGGATCGAACTCCGGCGCGTCCTCCGCCGAACCCATGCGCGTACGGCGGCGGTCCTTGGCCCCGTACTGCTCGCCCAGTTCACTCAACTCGTCCTTGATGACGCCCCATAGTTTTTTCTGAGAACGTAGAATCGCCTCGATCTTTTCCGCTTGCGCCGTCTTCTCCTTGAGTTCGTCGAGGATTTTCTTGATCTCTAATTGAGCGATCTTATACAGCTGAGCATCCAGAATAGCGGCAGCTTGCTCCTCGTCGAGCTTGAATATTTTCATCAAGCGCTCGGCGGCGTCGGTCTTGCCCTCGCTCTCGCGGATGATTTTGATGGCCTTGTCCAGGGCGTTGAAGATGATGTGGAAGCCTTCCAGGATATGGATACGCCTCCGCAGTTGTTCCAGATCGTACTCGAAGCGGCGACGCACAGTCGCCAGACGGAAATCGAGGAAGTGACGCAAGATCGCTTTCAAACCCAGCCGTTCCGGCCGTGTTCGTTCCTTGCCCTCTTCGTCCGGCACCGGTACCAGGCAAGTGAGGTTGTAGGCGAAGTTGTCCTGCAACTGCGTGTGCTTGTACAGGTACGCCATCACCAGATTCGGATCGCTTTCCGGCTTCATTTCCAGAGCGATTCGCAATCCTTCCTTCTCATTGGATTCATTGACGAGGTTGAGCAGTTGCGGCAGCTTGCGCGAGGCAATGATCTCGCCGATGCTCTCTTCGAGCTTGCCCTTGTCCACGCCATAAGGAATGGAAGTGATGACGATCTGTTGACGCTTGCCGATCTCTTCGACTTTCCATTCGCCTTGCACCTTGATCGAGCCAGTTCCCTCTTCGTAAATCTTCCGCAGCGTGGCTCGATCGGTGACAACTTTCCCGCCGAGTGGAAAGTCTGGTCCTTTGATCTTGTCGAGAAGCTGGGCCGTCGTCGCTTCCGGATTTTCGATGAGGTGGATGCAACCCTTGATGACCTCGCCGAAATTGTGCGGGGGGATATTCGTGGCCATGCCGACAGCGATGCCGGAGGCCCCGTTGACCAGCAAGTTGGGAAACTGCGCCGGGAGTACCGCTGGCTCCTCGCGCGTGTTTTCGTAATTCGGCCGCATGGCGACAGTTCGCTGGCGCAGCTCGGCGAGCAGCGCCTCGGACACGGCCGTCAGCTTCGCCTCCGTGTAGCGCTCCGCAGCCGGAGGGTCGCCATCCACCGAACCAAAATTGCCCTGGCCATGCACCAGTGGGGCTCGCAGGACGAAGTCCTGGGCCATACGCACCAATGCTTCGTAAACCGCTGCACCACCATGCGGGTGATAGTTGCCCGTTACATCGCCGACTATTTTCGCGCATTTGCGTGGCCGACCGTCAAAGGTCAGCCGCAAGTCGTGGTACATGGTGTACAGAATGCGACGCTGTACCGGCTTCAGCCCATCCCGAACGTCGGGCAAGGCCCGCGACATGATGACCGACATCGCGTAGTTGAGGTAACGCTCCTCCGTCTCTACGCGCAACGAAACCGACTCAATGGTTTCCGCCATGAAACTACCTCACGATCCAAAACCATCAATCATTTCTCCTAGAATTGTAGCAGCAGGCAGCGATCAAACCTAGGCCAGTTGGAACTCAGAGCTATCAACACAAGTTCTTTAAAAAAAAGATGTTATGACAAGTATGATGTCAAGTCGATAAGCATTTTCTGTTCGGATGTACACTGACTCTTTAGCCACGAGCCTCAGGCCAGCGCAGCGCGCTGGCCTGAGGCTCGTGGCTAAAGAAACAAGAAGAACATCACTTCGTTGGTAGCGGTGGATAAGCCTTGGCGATGTCGTCAAGCATCTTGTCGAAGTCGGCGGGAACTTCCTCGAAGGAGGTGATTCGACACAGCTGCATCATCTGTCGTCCTTGTCGGCTGTCCTTGGCCGACAGCATGCCTTCGCGGAAGCGGTCCAGCTGGGCCTGGCTGAGTTTGCCCGGACAGTAGGCGATCACGGCACACGGAAATGGCTCGGATTGCAACATGCCCCTCACTTTCGCGAAATGATCCGGATACTGGCTGCGATAGGATTCCAGGTCGCCATCGTCGATCACCGCGGCTGCGATTGTGCCAGCGATGACATCATCGATGGCGTCGGCGGCGTCGCGCGGCACGGCTAGACGAGAGAAGTAATTGGCCGGGGTATTGCCGCTGGGAACGCAACGACGTTCCAGGAACAGCCGGCAATGCTCGCGACTCATATAGGGCAGGGCGACGACCAGGCCCTTGAGGTCGGATATGTTCTGCAAGGAAGACTCGGCCCGAACGATAAGATGGGCGCGGAGGTAGCGCTGTTGTTTGGGGACCGCGATGAGCAGCGGCTTCAACTCCTGGACCGATTGGCGCGCCCAGGCGAACTCGAAGCCGTGAAAGATGCCCAGTTGACAGTCGCCGGTTTTCAGACGTTGCGCCAGGTTGTTCGCCTCACCAGCCGCCACGAGTTGGCCGCTCATCCCCGTCGCCGTTTCCATCAGCGACTTGAAGGGCCGCATGATGACTTGCATCAGGGGTTCGGAGGTATCGCGGAACAAACTGTGAATCAGGCCGATACGAATGAGGGAGCCATCTTCTCCCGCGGCGCGGAAATCCGAAATCCGAAATCCGAAATCCGAAAGAAATCCAAAAAGAGAAAGCACCAAAATCACAAGAACCTGACTTAGTGGTTGCATTTTTTTCTTCATTGGAGATTCCTTCGGATTTCGGATTTCGGATTTCGGATTTATGTCACTGTCCTCGAATAGGCGGCGTTACAGGTGGGCAGGCGGGGGCTGCATCGAAGTCCACGGCGAACCCACCGCCGGTGGCATGTTCGAGAGCGGCCAGCGCCAGAAGGGCCTGATACTGTGCTTCCTTCCATTCCAGCAGCAAGCGCGTGGTAAGCACGCTGGCGTGCAAGAGATCGTCCATGTTGGGATAGGGCGGCGAAGGCTGACGTTGTTTTTCCATGTCAATGGGATATTTGATTTCATTGCGTAGTTTGCTGGAGAACTGCCAGTGCTCCTGGTAGGCTTTTTCGAGCTTGTCCGCCTCGGCCGTTTTCTCGCGCCAGCGCAGGTAGGCGTCTTCCACGGTCAGGGTGATCAATTGCCGGGTCTTGGCATCGACGGCCTGGGCGCGTTGCAGATAATCACGCGCCTGCGTTTGCCGATCGCAGCGCGGGCCGGCGAGGGTCGTGGGCATCTCCAGAGCAAGGGCGCCTGGCCGATAGGTCCCGCCATCGTAGACGCCGTTCGGGACGGGGCGCGCGTGGATGTCGGAGCCGGCGGCGAAGGTGCGCGACAGCGATCGACATCGGCCCGTGAGTCCCTGAGCCTCGATTTCCAGGCAAACAACATCGACGGCGTTCGCAGTTTGCACAATCTCGCCACGTCGTGCCAAAGCCATGGCGATGAGTTCCTCATTGTTTGCCTCAATCGTGGGACAGGGCAGCGTTCGAGGCAGGAGAGGTAACGAATAAGCGCAACCGACGCCCATTGCCTCGCGCAGGGCGGCCAGGGCACGCTGCACTCCTTGCTGAGCTTGTTCCCGCCGGCCATCCAGCGTCGCCAGATAGGCGTTGACGACGTTGTGATGTTCCTTCAGAACCACGGTCGGGTGAGATGTAGCCTTTTTTCCCGGTTCGACTCGGACCGCGTCCTCAACCAACTTCTGCAAATCGTCCAGGTTGCCGCGAATTTGATCCGCGAGATCCATCTGCTGATTGGCATAGACGGCGGCCAGGTAACTAAACGTGACGCCGTACATCGTCTCTGTTTCAGCCTGTACGAGTCCGCCGCGGGCGATGGTAATGCCAAGGGCGGCCTGTTGTTTGCGAACAGGCAGCTCTCGGGCCAGACTTGCCAGACCGTGCAAGTGTTCCAGCGCATTGGCCCGATCGATCGCTGCAGCCAGTGTAGCCTGTGCCGCCGCGATCGACGGCTGATTGGCCAGGGCAATCTCTCGGCACATCCGCAGTGTCAACAGCCCATTCGTCTTCTCCGCAGAGGCCGTTTCGGGAAGCGAATCGGCGCGCCCAGTCGGAGCGATCCACAATAAGAGGGGCAACACACCTGCGAAGATGTGACAACAAGTGAATCGACAACTACTCATGGATCCGTCCTCGATAGTTGCGCTTCGGCTGCTTTCTTTCCCGATCAGATCGAATCCGACACGTTAGTATAGGATCGACTGTCAAGAGCGCAATCTCGAAAGAGACCGCTTTTATTGACTCAATCGTGCCCGTTCTCGGCGCGATCGGTCGGATTGTGCCGCCTTCGCAGGTGGCACGCAGGGTGAGCGTCAGTAAATGAGGAAGAGTAGGAGAAATAAACCACGCGTTGGAGCACCGGACTACCTTGGACGCCGACGGCACATCCTATCACCTCTCAAGATGTCGTTTTTTCGATAGAACGACCTGGATGGCATCTCAATGAGAGGAATCTAATGCTATGCTGCCCGAGTTAACTCCAGCCGTCGCCCGCGTTCTGGAACAGGCCCAGATGAACGCGCAGCGTCTCGGCATGTCCGAGATTCTCTCCATCTACCTGTTGCATGCCTTGCTTGCCGAGGAGGAAGGTAGGGCCTGTTTGCTGGCTACTGCCGCCGGACTAGATGCGACTGCTTTTCAGGCCAGCCGCGCCGTCCCCGCCCACCCTGGCGCTCCCCCACAAGGGGGGAGGGAGAACC
>DATBHJ010000062.1:0-8833 GCA_036557565.1 Gemmataceae bacterium | reverse complement strand
GGAGTAAGCGGTTGGCCATTCGGCCGCTTACTCCGCTACGCTGCGTGCGCGGCTCGGAAATGATATGTTAACAAGTCGCTACACAGTCTCGACAGTGCTCTGGTATCCTGTTGCCGTTGCACACGATGTCCCTACTTCCTTGACGCATCGGTATCCGATCGCAGGAGATCCACCTTCATCTTACCACCGTTGCGATCGGCGGCCCATGTCCGCAATTGACTGACGATGGGCACGCGCTCGTCGGGACTGTCTTTGAACAGCACGATTTCAATGCGGCGCAGCGGCGGTTGCTCTTGCTGGCGTTTCTCGATCGCCTCTTTGGTCTCCACGAACGTCAGCAAGCGCGGCCCTTCCTTCGTCTCGATGCGATACCAGAGCTCCGCCTGGATGTCCGATTCCGGCAAGGCGGCGCGGCCCAGCACTTCGATGCGCAGCGTCTGGCCGCTCGGCGTGTCTGCCGAACCACCGTTTTTCTTGCCGGTCTCTACCGTCTTTTTGCCGTCTCCCTGCCCTGTTCCCGAACCGAAGCCCATGCCGCCGGTGCCGCCGATGCCCGGTCCGCCGCCGCCGAACAGCCACAGGGCGACGAGCCAACCGCAAATCACGCCGCCCAGGAGACGAACCACCTGGACGGACCAACGTGGCGGTTTGCGGACCGTCACAACGCGCAGCAGCAGTTGCGCCAGCAAACCCAGTCCCAGACCGCCGCCGGCGGCGCTGCCGAGAACCGCCAGGATCTTGACCACCACGTCTGTACTCACGGTTGTGATCCTCCTTGCGGTGTGCCGGGAATGTCGTAGCCCAGGGCCACGCTCTCGAACCAGCGATCGTACTGCTGGCGCTGCGCGACCGTTGGATACGTGCTGCCCCGGCTGCGCGGATACAGGATCAGGTAATACAACTCCTTCTGCCCCAACTTGCGGCGATCACTCTCAATGAGCGCGTGCGCTGCCGCTTCATCGGGAAGAGGAATCCTTTCCGGATCGCGATAGTAGAGTTTGCCGGAGTCACCATCGATCTCCAGCACGCGCACGGATAGGCGCTTCTGCAAGGCCTTGCCCTTCTCGCGGCGCAGTTTGTCGATTTCGTCGCGCAGCTCGCGCGGCAGGTCGCGGCCCGAGGCGCGAATTTGCTCCAATTCTTGTTCCTTTTGGCGAATTTGATCTTCCAGAGCGGCCACGTCTGCCGCCGTGTCTTCGGGATCCTTGGCCAACGGCATCACAAGGAAAATGCAGAACAGCAGCGTGAGCACATCGATGAGCGGGATGAAAAAGCGCGTCACGCTGCGCTGCGGCAGCTGGATCATGGCGGCGCTTCTCCCCCCAGCGAACGGATGATGTCGCGGCCCAGCAGCACGACCCAGCTCGGCAGGATGTTGATGAGGGCCATGAACAAACCGCTGCCGGTGGCCGTGATCGCCGGGGCGTAAAGCTGGATGATCTGCGCCGGCGGTGTCGGTCCCTTGATGGAGCTGAATGTTTGCAGGATGCCGGCCACGGTGCCGATCAGTCCCAACAGCGGAAACCACTCGGCGGCCTGGGCCAGGTTCGACAGCCAGCGATCCGGCCGTTCATCGAAGTTGCTGCCGCGCCATTGCAGTGCCGTCCAGGCCAGAAACATCTGCGCAACGAAGAGCGTGCCGCCGAGTCCGAGAATCAGGCCGTCCAGTGCGGTGAGACGTTCGAGATAGAAATTGCGGGCCTGTCGCGGTAGGGCGGCGGCGATCAGAAATGTTGCCAGCGCCGGCGCCAGGCAAAAGACCAATGGCAGCACAGTCTGAATCAAGCGACGGCGCACACTCGGTCCTCCCATCGAGACCCCGGCGAGCGGGGGGCGTAAGCCCCCTGTTTGTTCGCAACAGGGGGCTTACGCCCCCCGCTCGCCAATTGCTTCTCAGCCCGGGTCCGGTTTGGGTTGTCCGCTCGACTTGGTGTCCGGTTTCTGATCCACCGGCTTGTTCGTGCTTGGCCCCGGCGTCGAACTATTCGTCGGCTGGCAGCCCAGGTCCATCAGCAGGAAGCCTGCCAGACTGAGCGCCAGGCTGACACGCCGGAGTGTCCTCTTGCCCATCATGATTGCACCTTGCCCTCGCGCAGGAAGTCCGGCAGAGCTTGCGGCCGGCCGTCCCGATCGACACACGCCAGCGTGGACGCGCCCTCGGCCAGCAGCCGGCCCTCGCAATGCACCTCATAGCGATGATCGATCCGCACCGACGTGGTGCGCGTCACGATCGTTTTCAACGTCAGCAAATCGTCATAACGCGCCGGCCAACGATACTTTACTTCGATCTTGGTCAGCACCAAGAGAAATCCCTGATCTTCGAGAGCTTTGTACGACACGCCGTACGAGCGCAACAGCTCGGTGCGTCCTTGCTCGAAGTAGATCAGATAGTTGGCATGGTGCAGAAGCCCCATGCGATCGGTTTCAGCATAGCGGACGCGAATGGTGATTTCGCCGCTGGTCATGCTTTCCGTTTCCTTTTAGCGGATCCGTCCGGCGCGTCCGAATGGATAATAGACCAGAAGCGCCCGCCCCAGGAGCAAACGCCGCGGCACTGTGCCCCACGATCGGCCATCGGAGCTTTCCGGGCTATTGTCACCCAGGCACAGAAAATGATCCGGCTGGACATAGAGAGTCACGAACGGCGGGTCTCTCAGTTCTTTCCAGCGTCCTCCATCCGGATCGAGCGGATCGAAGCCATGCACATCGGCTTCATGAGGCATCCCCTGTTTGGCGCCGCCGATGGTGTAGTAGGTATCGCGGAACAGCCTCAGCTTGTTGATGGCCACCGTCCCGCCGCTGAAACCGATGCTGGCTGGCTCGAAATCGTTCTCCGGACGCGGGCCGAGATCCTTGGGGGGAGGATAGCTGACGCCGTTATCAAAGGGCAGCTCGCCGTCCACCCAGACCACCAAACGCTGATCGACGTTGGCAAAACGCAGTCGATATGTGCCCTTCTTCTTCATGGCCGTTGCTTTGCTCTCCAGCTTCTGCTCGCCGTCCTCGGTGACGCGCAAGAGCGTACAGGTGCCGGTGCCCAGGTCCCAGCGTGCCCGGAAGCGATCGAGACCGCGCGAAAGCTCCAGCGTCAGCTCGCCCTGTGGATTATCAATGGTCGCCTCGCATTCGAGGATAAGATCACCGACCCAGTTGTCGCCCAGCAGCGGAGTATGACCGAATCCGCCGCCACCAACTCCGCTCTGGTACGTGTTGTAGCCCATCATGTCGGTAATGAGCGACCGTTTGCCGGGGAACTCGCGCAAGATGTGGTGATAGCGCAGCCAATCGGTGTGGCCGGCGTCGCCGCCGTCGTGACGAAAGCCGTGCGGAGCAAGCGCCGACCAGCCGCCTCCGATATTGATCCAGCGATCCGTCGAAGCGGGATCGGAGTGACTGGGGTGATCGTTGTCGAAGACCAGCCGCATCATCGCCAGGATGTTCTCCGGGTTCTTGCGAATGATTTGGAATTTTCGAGCGCGGAAAAGGTCGGCGGCCTCGTCGATGTGCATGTACTCTTTTTTCCACAAGGTCGCCATCAGGTCCGGATCGAGTTTGGCTTTCTCGTAGTCGTCGTAGTGCGGTCCCCTGTCGGCGCTGAGGTAATACAGCTTACCGCCGCAGATGACGATGGTTTCGCCGGGTAGGCCAATGAGCCGTTTGATGTAGTTCATCGGCACGTGATTGCGGTGCGGGCCGGTCTGTGGAAAATCGTTGCCGCCCGGATATTTGAAGACCACCACGTCGAGCCGATCCGGATCTTTGCTGAACAAATCGTAGACGAACTTGGCCACCAACACGCGGTCGCCGCTGTTCCAGCCGGGATCCGGGATCTCGATGGACTTCTCGTTGTCGCCCAAGAAATCGCGGGGAGGATTGGGAAAATGAATGCGTTGGCGGCAATTGGGACAGACGCAGGCGTAGACCTTCGTTGGCTTCACGCCTTCGCTGGGATCGACTTCCTGACTGCAATTGATGGGGAACTTGAGTTTACAGTCGGGACATTCGACTTCTTTTTGATAGCCCAGAAGCGTCTCCGCCATCGAGCCGGTGGGGATGACGAACGCCTCGGCGGCGAACGACTTGAGCAAGAGAACGAGGACGACGACGAAGACGATGGTTTCGACGACCTCGCGGACACTGTCGCCTTGCTGTGGCTGTTGCGGTCTCTTCCGCACCTCGGCCCGCGCCTCGCCTTCGGGATGGAAGCTGACCGAGCGGAACAGCACTCCGGGCACGCCCAAGAGACACAACCAGAACGCCGATTGCCACGGCCGCTCGCCCGGTTCGATGCGCAGGCCCATGAAGCGGCTGAGCCAGAAGTTCCTTTCCAGGAGCATAAACAGCCCCAGGTCGAGCAAGACGGTCAAGACGCCGCCGATCTGCATGTCTTTCTTGTTCCAGTACATCAGATACAGCGACAAGATGACGAATCCCCAGCCGCAGACGGCCACGAGCAAGCAGCCCAGAAGCCAGCGGCCGAACAGCACCATTCCCGAGACGGAGGAGGGTTTGTTCGTATCACTGTGCGGCGGAGAATTGCTGTGCTTGGTAATAGCGCCGTTATTGTTTTCGCTCGGCGAGGTTGCCCCGGGAGCATCCGTGAACTGAGCGGAGGAGTGCGGCGAAGGGACAGGAGCATGTTCATCTGCCATGAGGACACCTTAAAGCAGCGAGGAGACGTCTCCCAAGGATTACTTCGGAGTTGCCTTGCCCGCATTTTTGCGCCGAGACCCGGAGTCGGGCGCGTCGGCCTTCCATTTGGGATAGTACACAAAGAGGGCCATCGCCAACAAGGGGCAGTGCCACGCCGGTATGCCTGGCGAACGGCTGGCGTAAGCCGGCTGGTTGGCCTCACCAGCCGGCTTACGCCAGCCGTTCGCCTACTCCGATTCCAATACAGCGAGGAAGGCTTCTTGCGGAATTTCTACCTGACCAACCTGTTTCATGCGTTTCTTGCCGGCCGCTTGCTTGGCCCACAATTTGCGCTTGCGCGTGATGTCGCCGCCGTAACACTTGGCCGTCACGTTCTTTTTCATGGGCGCGATGTTCTCGCGGGCAATGATCCGCGAGCCGATCGCCGCCTGCAACACCACCTCGAACAGATGACGATCGATCTCCTCACGCAGCTTCTTGAGCAGCTTGCGGCCGCGTCGATCGGCCGTGGCGCGATGGACGATGGTGGATAACGCATCGACGCGCTTGTGGTGGACCAGCACATCGAGGCGGACCAGGTCGGCGGCGCGGTAGCCGAGGAATTCATAATCCATCGTGCCGTAGCCGTGCGTCACCGATTTCAGCTTGTCGTACAGGTCGTAGATGATTTCCGCCAGCGGCATCTCGTAGACGAGGATGGCCCGTGTCGGACTGAGATATTCGGTACGGACGTAAACGCCGCGGCGTTCGGCGCACATTTGCATCAAATCGCCAATGTTCTCGGCCGGCACCAGGAAATTGATGCGCACGAACGGCTCGCGAAACTCCTCGATCTGTCCGGCATCCGGCACTTTTTGCGGGCTGTCGATGGACAGGATCTCGCCCTTGCGCGTCAGGATCTCGTAGGTGACGTTGGGGGCCGTTTGCACCAGATCGAGATCGCTGTCTCGTTCGAGGCGCTGCTGAATGATCTCGCGGTGGAGCATGCCCAAGAAGCCGCAGCGGAAGCCGAACCCGAGTCCCTCGCTGACTTCCGGCTGATAGCTGAAACTGGAATCGTTCAATTTCAGCTTGGCCAACGATTCGCGCAGCATCTCGAAATCTTTGTTGTTGGTCGGATAAAGTCCGCTGAACACCATCGGCTTCGGCTCTTTGTAGCCAGGCAGCGGCTCGGCCGTTGGATTGAGCGCGTCGGTCACCGTGTCGCCAATGTGAACGTCGGCCAATTCCTTGATCTGGGCCATGAAGTAGCCGACCTGTCCCGCCGATAGCTCGTCGCAATCCGTCATGGCCGGGCGGAACTGTCCCATCTCCGTGACTTCGTATTCGGTCGCTCCCTGCATCAGACGGATGCGCTGACCCTTTTTCAGCACGCCGTCCTTGACACGGACGTAGACGACGACACCCTTGTAGGTGTCGAAATGGCTGTTGTAAACGAGGGCCTTCAGGGGTGCGGCGGGATCGCCCGGCGGCGGCGGCACGCGCGAGAGAATCGCTTGCAGCACTTCATCGATGCCCAGGCCGCTCTTGCCGCTGGCGCGCAGCACGTCAGTCGGCTCGACACCCAGCGCCGACTGCATCTCGGCAATCACGTCGTCAGGCCGGGCGATCGGCAGATCGATCTTGTTGAGCACCGGCACGATGGTCAGGTCGGCCTCCATCGCCAGATAAGCGTTGGCGACCGTCTGTGCCTGTACGCCCTGGAAGGCATCGACGAGCAGGATGACGCCCTCGCAGGCAGCGAGACTGCGCGAGACTTCATAGCTGAAATCGACGTGGCCGGGCGTGTCGATGAGGTTCAATTCGTAGGTTTGGCCGTTGTGTTCGTAATAGACCGTGACGGGGTGCATCTGGATGGTGATGCCGCGTTCACGTTCGAGGTCCATGTCGTCGAGGACTTGATTGCGAAATTCGCGGGCGGTGATGGCGCCGGTCTTGAGGAGGAACTGGTCCGCCAGCGTGGACTTGCCGTGATCGATGTGGGCGATGATGGAAAAATTGCGGATCAGCTTCGTGTCGGTCATGGGTGATCTTGCATACTCCTCGTCAACGATCGGAGTCCATCCGTCGTGTATCTGGGAGAAGCATACCAGCTGGCGTGCAAACTGGATAGAGGAGCACAAGCGGCCAAGAGGTGCAGTAATTATTTCTGGGATCGTAATAGAACGCGGATGACGCGGATAAAACGGATAAGCGCGGATCTGCTTTTGTCCGATCCGTGCTAATCCGTTTTATCCGCGTCATCCGCGTTCTATTGTGAGACAGAGTAAGCACCGCATCATTGCTTTTCGTCCGTGGCGAGGCCGAGCAACTTGCGCCATTGAGCGGACGTCGCGCCGCCATCCTTGCCGGTCAGGCCGCGCAGCGCGTACAACACCGCATCGCGCTGCGGATAATTGCCCAGCTTGGCAGCGACTTTCTCCATCTCCTCTGGCTTGGCGGGGCGAACGCGCGTCACGAAGTCGAAGCGCTGCTCGTTGGGCCACGGAGCCGCCGCCGCGACCGGCAAATTGACGGAGAAATCCTGACGCAAAAAGGCGATGTCGGCGCGAACGTAATTGCCTTTCTGTCCGGCGTAGTACAGGCGCGGCAGCGGCTGTCCGGGCGTCGGCACAAGTCCGCGCGCCAAGCCGTCCTTTTCGTTGGCCGAGGGCGCGTGGCACAGCAGGCAGTTGCGCATGTGATTGAGGCGAACCAATTCGCGCACCAGGTGCTTGTTCGTCTGCTGATCGAGAACGGGCAGCGAGGGATCGGGCTGATCGAGCAAAGCGACCAGTTTAGGCGCGACGCCTTCAGGCTTGAGCTTGCGCAGGGCCAGGGCCGCATGGTCGGCGACCGGCGCCCACGGATAACGCAGTCCTGGCAACAGCACGGGGACATACTGTCCCGACGGTCGTTTTTCCAGAGCGGCGACAGCAGCTTGCCGTACCTCCGGCGACAGATCGATCAGCGCCCGCGTGGCCAGCGCCGCCGTGGCTTCCGGACCCGGCGCCTTCGCCAACTCGCGCACCAGAAGCAGGCGCATCGGCACGTCCTCCACTTGCAGGACTTGCAAGAGCGTGGCCAAGGCGCCGCGGAACTTCTCGATCGTGTTGACGTCGCACCACTCCTTGAACGCCTCGATTTTCTCTTTCGGAGTGCCATTTGCAACGCTGCCGCGCGATTTAGAGCTAACACGAACCGGCGTGCCGGGGACGGACACGAAGCCCATGTCGCGCAGGTTCTTCGAGAGGGTCTGCACGATCATCGCTGTATCGGGATCCAGTTGGCTGCTTGGTCCCGACAGGAGCGGCAAGCCTTCCTTGAGGCCGGCTTGCCGCATGTACTTATTCATCTGGGCGTTATAAGCGTAATCGATCTGGTCTCTCGTCAGTCCTTTAACCGTGCGCTCATCGTTGTTCTCCTTCTCCCGGAAATTCTGAACCACCAGATCGCTGAACAACCGCAATTCCGGCACGTTCACGAACTGTTGGAGCAATTCTTCCTCACTCGTCTGTAGCCGTCTCTCGAAGGCGGCATCCTCATCCTCTGTGCTAAACACAGCGGCGGGTTGCGAGGGGAGTTGGGGAGGATGAGTGGCTGGCTGAGTTTTCAAAGGCGGCGGAGGCAACGGTGGAGGAGAGTCGGAGAGGGATGCTCCGTCGTCTCCGACAAGGCGCATGCGTATGTCATCGGCCTTCTGCGATGTTCCCTTTTCTATCGTCGCAGTTGACTGCTCCGCCGGCCCCGTCGAGGGCGGATTCGATCCTTTGATGAGGATCACCAACAGCGTAGATCCGAAGACGATGACGAACCAGCTGCCTAGGAGGAGCCAGCAGATGCGCCGCAGAAGCGTTCCGCTTGAATAGGTTGCGGCGGAAGTCGTTTTCGTCTGACCGTCGCGGGTGGCGGAGAGGGGGGACTTGCGCTCCGGGCGTGAGCCTTGCATGTTGATGCTCCCGGGGTTGAGTTGCTGGGCGATTCTAACATCTAAATTCTATGCACATCGAGGGAGGGGCGCAATGACCTTGCGGATTATTAATCTTACTTTGCCCAGGTGGCAGGGCAGTTCAATAGTTGACCTTGGCGAGAACTCGGATCGGCGGTAAAGCGGAGAAGGCCCAATCCAAGCCGGAGGCTTTGCCATGGCTTCTCCCCTTTCCTTACTTGATGTCCTGGCTGACATCCCCGACCCCCGATA
>DATBHJ010000061.1:0-72484 GCA_036557565.1 Gemmataceae bacterium | reverse complement strand
ACCGGAAACGTCAAATCCAAAACCTAAAAAGCTTCTGGGCTTGTTTGGTGATTGAGCTCTTAGGTTTCGAGTTTCTTTCGGATTTCGGATTTCGGATTTCGGATTTGGCGAATGAAGGTGAATCATGGGAGTGCCCCTTCCAAAAGGATAAAGATGGCGTCCTACTAGCCCGGAGCGCAAGCGACGGGCCGAAGCGCCCGTCGCTTGCGCTCCGGGCTAGAGGACTTCATCCTTCATCCTTTCGACGGGGAGGCTCAGGCGGTCTGCATCAAATCCGGAAAATAGGGGATGCGCCGAGGGTGCCTCGCCGCAAGTTTGTTACAGTTTGACAGCTGGGGACGATTGCAGCGATGGCTCTGTTGGCGGCGGTGGCGTTGGCGGCCGGAATCTACCCACTGGCCAAGGCGTTGCGCGCCAACCGGCCCACAACATTATGGCAGCCGCTTGTGTGGGCGCTCCTGGCGTGGTCGGCCTGGATCGGTGTGGCTTGGGTCCGCGTGTCATGGCAAGGAGGAGAGGATCAGCTGGCGGCTTATGGGGCATTGTGCCTGACCGGGTGCGCCGGCATCGCCGTGCTGGGAGCAAGAAGGCCAGGCGCTTCGGCATGGAACTTCGTCGTCCTCGGTCTGCTCGCCGTGCTGCTTCTGCCCATCCTCAATGGAATGGGGGAGTTGCGCCTGGAGACGGCCCAGGTCATCTTCTTGCTTGTCACGCTGCTGGTTCCGGTGCTGAACTATCTGCCGACGCGCCTGGGGCCGAGCGCTCTTTTGACGGCGGCCGGTTGCAGCTGGGAGATGATGCGGCTCTTGGGTGGGACAGCGCCGGCAGATTTGTCCTGGTTGGGTCTGTTGTTTTTAGCCTTGGCGCCCTGGACGGCGTGGACGGCCCTGGCGATACAGAGACCGACTGCGTCGGAAGTGGATCGGCTTTGGCTGGCGTATCGCAATCGATTCGGCTTTGTTTGGGGGCAGCGTATGCGGGAGCAGTTCAACCGGGCGGCTCACCACGCAGGTTGGCCGGTCGTGCTGCGCTGGAGTGGATTGCATACGACGGCGTCGGAGTCATCGCCCGACGTAGCGGCGCTTGTGGCGACTCTCCGCGCTGTCCTCAAGCGTTTCGAATCCGAGCCGCGACCCTGAAGGAGTACAAGTCGCGCAACAAAATCTGTTTCTTCATTGCCCTCCGTGCTGCGCGGATGGTATGCTTAGGGAGAATGGGGAAGTCTTCATTTCAAGGGGGAGCATCATGCCTTCTTCCAAGTCTTTGTGCATCGCCCTGTGCCTGCTTTGCACAGCACTACCCGCCCGCGCCGGTGAAAAGCCCAACGATACTCGTGGCAATGATTCCTCTCAGAAGGTGGACAACGGTTACATCAAAGAGTGGGGCGGTAAGACCTTTGAGGAATGGAGGAAGGACCTCAGGAATAATCCCGATCCGAGCTATCGTGAGTTCGCACTCATCGCCCTGGCCAATTTCCCCCAGCGTGCCGATGCCGTTCCCGATGTGGTCGCACGGCTGACGGACCGCGACGCCAGCCCGCGCGTCAAGGCGGCGATGCTGTTGCGAATGTTTCCCCATCACGAGACCGATCGCACACGCATCATCAAAGGTTTGGCTACCTGCATTAGCCACGATAACCAGAGCATTGTCCGATATGAGGCCGCGCACTCGTTGCAGTTCTTCTGCCCTCTGCGGCTGGAGGACAGAGACGAGAGTGCCGCGCTCCAGGATTTGGTGAAGGGTCTGCAATCTACAAGCACGTATGCGATGCGCGACATCATCATCATGACCCTTATCATGGCTGGTGTAGATCCGAAGAAGGGGCCCGATCAACGAGTGACAGAAGCGCTGATGTTTCACGCAAACTTCCAAAATGAGCCGACAACCCAGGTACGCCTCAAAGCGATCATGGCCCTGGGTGCTCAGGGCCGGCCACAAGATCCGAAAATGTTACAACGGGTGCTGGACGTCCTGAAAATGCCGGCCAACTACAAGAGTTCGCATCCGACCGTTCGCATCTGGTCCCACGTCGCCATCATCGCCCTGGTAGAGAAAGTAGATAAAAAGGACCTCGAAACGATCGCCGGCTACCTGACCGACAAGGATCCCGTCACCCGCGAACAGGCCGTCAAGGCCCTGGGTGCTTTGGAGGAAAAATCCCAAGCTTACGTAAATAACATCCTTAAAATGGTGACTAAGGAGAAGGTCCCGACGGTCCGGGCCGAAGTGGCGATCGCGCTGGCGCGCATGAAAAACACCGGGCCGAATGTGCTCAATGCGATCATCAGCATGACGGAGGAGGACAGCAGAGAGAGTCTTCCGGTCGTTTTCAACGCCTGCCAGGCCCTGATGATGATGGGTGTCAACAGCCCCGAAGTGATGAAGGCGCTGGACAAGGTGTGCGACCACAAGTCGCTGGAAGACTATCAAAAACAGCAAGTCAAAAAGATGATCGAAGAGCTTCAGAACCCCAAAAAGAAGCCCGTGAAAAACGCGGCCAAGACCCCCGAACAACCCGTCGGAGGCAAGGCTGGCACGGCGCAGAAAAAATAAGCGTCGCTCGGAAGCGACAGGCAACCCAACCAGCCCGAAGCGTGAGAGAGGGCCGCCCTCCCTCGTGCTTCGGGCTGGTTTCGAGAACCACTTCTGAATGATCGTGAGGCCGCACCATGAATCGTCTCGTCGTTGCTGCGGTGTCGATTGTCCTTGTGAACGTCTCGGCCGTCCCGGCCGGATCGTCTCTCTTCCTGGGCAAATCGGCGGATGCCTGGCGAAAAGACTTGAGCGATTCGGACGCGTCGGTGCGTCGCAGTGCCGCCTTCGCCCTGGGCCGCATGGGTGAGGAGGCGCGCGGCGCGGTGCCGCATCTGGTGCGTCGGCTGCAAGAGGACACCGACGCCGGAGTCCGAGACATGGCTGCGTCGGCCATCGGCGACATCGCGCGCTCGATCAAGTACGGCAATGCGACCCTGTGGGAGAGAAGTGGCGGCATGCTCGTGCAGATCCTCAAGGGCGATCCCTCGGAGCGCGTGCGCCGCAGTGCCGCTTACGCCCTTGGAGCGTTCGGCGCCCAGGCCGCCGGTGCGGCGGAAAATCTGATCAAAGCACTCAGCGACGAGAATGCGTCGGTGCGGCAAAACGCCGCCTGGGCGCTGGGCCAGATCGGCGACGCAGCGGGTGAGGCCGTCCCGAAGCTGTGTGAATGCTTGCGCGACAAGGACACGCTGGTGCGCCGCGATGCGGCTGGCGCGCTGGGTTCCCTGGGCAAAGCCGGCGAGAAAGCTGGCCGTCCCCTTCTGTTGCTGGTCCAGTCCGAACCGGACACCGTGGTCAAGAAAACGGCGCTGGAGTCGCTGGCCCATATTGCCGGCCCCGAACAAGCCGAGTACGCAAAAGATTTCGATCCGCTCCTGGAGGACAAGGATCCGGAAATCCGCTTGCCCGCGGCCCTGGTGCTGGCGCGCATCGGCGGAGAGGAATCGGCCAACGCCTTACCGGTTCTGCGGGCAGCCCTGAAACATGCCGAGCCGCATATTCAAGAATTGGCCACGGCGGCCCTGGCCAACCTCGGCCCTCTGGCCAAGCCGGCGATGCACGATCTGGCCGAGACGTTGACCGACGCCAAGAATACCGTGGTGGTGCGGCGTAACGCCGCCCTGGCGATTTCCCACATCGGCCCCGAAGCCAAGCCGGTCGTTCCCGCTCTGGTCAAGGGGCTAGAACGCGGCCAACCGCTGGAAGTACGCCAATTTGCCGCCGAGGCGCTGGCCCAGATGAAATACCCCGCCAATGAGGAAGGCGTCCCCGCGCTTCTCAAGGCCATCAACGAAGACAGCGATCCGTATGTCCGCCAGAAATGTGTGTGGGCGTTATTTAACGTCAATCCAGCCGACAAATTCCGCGAACTGGGCGCGGACAAAGTGCTGGCGAAATTGTTGGACTTACGGGGAGACAACACGGCTCTGTTGCGTTACGACGCCGCCCGCAAGCTCGCGAATGTGCTGCGCGAGGAAGCGCCGGACAAAACGACGGACGTGCTTCTGGAGATGCTCACCAACTTGCAACTGAAAGTCTATAACCGCATGGATGCTCAGGTGCAGGGCGCCGGCACAGAGGCAACGGTTGGTCGCGCCAACGTCCGGGCCAATCTGGGTGGCGACGCCCGTTACATGGCCGTGCAAGCGTTGTCCTGGCTGGGTGAGAAGGCGGCCAAGCGCGCCGATGTCGTGGCCGCGCTCCGCAAGGCCGCCAAAGACGAGGATGCCAAGCTGAAAAAGACCGCCAAAGAAGCACTCATGGATCTGGGCATCAAGGAATAGTCGCTGCCTGTCTGGAGAGGTATTCCTGAACGTCTTGTCAGCCCAAGCAGCAGCGGGGTAAAATGCCGACGCATGAAGAGATCGGCGTGCCATCGGGATTGTTGTAACGGTAGAACGACGGACTCTGGATTGGTGTTTGCCAGCTCAGCATTTCTACAAGCTTTCTCGATAAACACTCTCAAAGAATTATAGGCAAGGGATTTGTGTCGAGTGTAGCTTCGGACGCTGAATCTTCTCGTTCCCAGGCTCTACCTGGCAATGAGAAGCCTAAGCCTACTCCAACGGGGGAACTCCGAGTCGCCAAACTCTTGACAATGAGGTTGTCATGCAGGTAAACTAAGCTCGTTGATCCCTCATAGTAACCAAAACACATAGCATCGAATGAGCAGTGCGCCAGAGGCGCGGCTGTCTCGTCGAGGAGGTCGCACATGGTCAAGCGACTTCTGGTCATCGACCGCGAAGACCAAGAGCACTTTTTCCTCTCGGTCGAAAAGGGCGTCATGACCATTGGCGGCAATTCCGCAGACGCCGAGGCCATTCTCCGCAACCTCCACATCTCGCGCATTCATTGCGAGGTCGAGGTAGACGAAGACCTCGTGGTCATCTGCAACCCAGAGTCGACGTCCGGCCCGGAGACCAACGGCGCTCCGCTGAGCCAAGAACTCCATCCCGGTGAGGCTATCCACGTAGGCCGCTCGCACTTCAACCTCGAAGGAGCCGCCGAAGCACCAGCCGCCGAGGACACTACCGTCCCTGAATTGAATGTCCTCTCCGACTTCGGCGATGACATCCTGGTCGAGGATGCGCACGAGCCGGCCGCGGCGGCAACTCACGCCGCGCATGCTCCTGCCTCTACGCATCCCCACCTGGTCAAACAGCTCTTCGTCATCGAAGGGGCCGACCGCGGTCGAGCATTCATCCTTCCCGAATCGGGTATGATCGTCATTGGCAAGAGCAAAAAGAACGCCGAGATTATCCTCCACGATCTGTTCGTCTCACGGGCGCACTGCCAAATTGAAGTCGAGGATGACTCCGTTCTCGTCACTCACCTGAGCGGCGACAACGGCACGCTGATCAATGGCCAACGGATTACGCAGCAGCTGCTCCAGATCGGCGATATCCTCCGCATCGGCAACGAACACCTCAGGCTCGAAATCGTCGAGTCGCAGGAGAGTTCGTCGGAGAGCGAGGAAGTCGAGGAAGTCGTCGAGGTTGCCGAAGAGGAGGGCGAGTATGAGGTAGAGGTTGTGGAGGAAGAGTCCGACACCGAAGCCACAAAGTCTATCGACGCGACAACGGCAGACGCCAAGGATCCGTACTCTCTCCCCCATCCGCCGGTAGATAAGCTGCTCAAACTCGACGGCCAGGTCCTTGGGCACTTTCAGGTCGGCCCGCTCCTGGGCCGTGGCCAATCGAGCATGGTCTTCCGTGCCCTGGACACGAAGAATCAGCAACTCGTCGCTTTGAAGGTGATTTCGCCCGATTTCCCCGCCAACGATGCCGAGCTGCAGCGATTCGTCAAAGCGCTCAAGCTGTTGACGCCCCTTCAGAATCCGCACCTGCCGACGCTGTGTGGTGCGGGCAAAACCGGACGTTACTGCTGGATTTCCCGCGAGTATGTCGAGGGGGATAGCGTCGCACGGATCGTGCAGCGACTCAACGAAGGAGGAAGCCGCTTCGATTGGACGCGTGCCTGCCGGGTGGCCGTCCACATGGGCAAAGCGCTGGATTTTCTGCACGGCAAAGGGATCACGCACGGCAACATCACGCCGCGCAACGTGCTGATCCGCAAGTCCGACCGGCTGACCAAGTTGGCCGACCTGATGCTGAGCCGCTCCCTGGAAGGAAGCCGACTGCAGAAGGCCATCCTGGGCAAAAAACTGATGGCCGAGTTAACACACATCGCGCCGGAGCAGACCGATCCTCACGCGCTGGGCTCTCTTCTTGGCGACATTTACGCGCTGGGAACGGTGTTGTACTTCCTGCTCACCGGACAGCCGCCGTTCACCGGCTCGTCCCCGCGCGAAATCCTCGCCAAAGTTCGGGATGGCAAGGTTGAGAGGCCGAGCAAATTGCAGCGCGGCATTCCGGCGCCGTTTGAGGCGGCCGTTCTCCTGATGATGTCGCGGCGCCCGGAGGAACGCTTCCCCAGCGCCGCCGAGATGCTGGACGCTGTGCAGCGCATCGCCGAAGAGCACGAAGTCGAGCTGTGAAACGGCGAGACGGCGAGAGGCAGGAGAAGTTTTCCTTGGCCCTCCTCCTCTCACGATGGCATAATGATTTGATCCTTCGCCTCACTCGACTTGCGGGAGTTGCCTCGTGGAAGGATCAACCGGACTCTCTCTCCGCCGCCGGACTTTCATGCAAGGCACGGCCGCGGCTCTTCTCACCGCCGCCGGCTACCAACGCGTTCTCGGTGCCAATGAGCGCATCGGCGTTGGATTCATCGGCTACGGCCTGATCGGCAAACGGCACGTCCTCGATTTCAAGGAACAAGCCGACGTTGAACCGATCGGTGTCGCCGAGGTCCACCGCGGCCGGCTCGACGAGGCGAAGGCCCTCCTCGGCGGCTCGGTCCAGGGTCACGGCGACTTCCGCAAGCTGCTCGACGATCGCCGCGTCGATGCCATGGTCATCTCGACGCCCGATCACTGGCACGCGCTGATGACGATGCTGGCGTGCTCTGCCGGCAAGGACGTGTACGTCGAAAAGCCGTTGACCCTGTTCGTTCGTGAGGGGCGCTGGATGGTGGAAGTGGCGCAGCGACAGCGGCGGATCGTGCAAGTTGGCACGCAACAGCGCTCCGGTGGGCACTACCAAACGGCGCGCGAGCTGATCCGCGCGGGGCACATTGGCAAGGTCTTTTCGGTCCGCATGCAAGCGTATCGCAACATCATGCCCGGCTACGGCCGGCCGGCGGATCAGGAGCCGCCGCGCGAGTTAAACTGGGACCTGTGGCTCGGCCCCGCGCCGAAACGCCCGTACAATCCCAACCGCGCCCTCTATCACTTCCGCTGGTTCTGGGACTACTCTGGCGGACAGATGACCAACCTGGGCCAACATGCACTCGACATCGCCTACTGGTATCTCGATGCCAGGGGGCCGAAGTCGGTTGCCAGCATGGGCGGCCGCTTTTGCGTGCAAGACAACGGCGAGACGCCGGACACACAGGACGTGCTGTTCGAGCATCCCGGCTGGACGGCACTTTGGTCGCACCGTGAGGCGTGCAAGGGACCGTCGCCTGCGACGCCTCTGGAGTTTTTCGGCACGCACGGCAGCCTGGCGATTTCGCGCAGCGGCTTCACTGTCACCGCAGATCGCAAGCTGCCGCCGGAGAACACGGTGCCGCAATTTGGGAACCCTCATCCCGTCGGCGGGCCGGTAGCCGCCAAGGAAACGGGACCTCCGCAATTCTGGACAAAGCCCATAGTCGATCACAGCGGAGATGGCCGGGCGCAGTTCAAGCAGCACGTGCGCAATTTCCTCGATTGCATCCGGACACGCAAGGAGCCGATCTCCGAACTGGAAAGCGGACATCGCGTGGCGACGGCGTGTCACCTGGCAAACCTTTCGCTGCGCCTGGGCCGGCGTCTCCGCTGGGACGCCGACCGGGAAACCATCCCCGATGACCCCGAAGCGGTGAAGCTACTCGTACGGCCCTATCGGGCTCCATGGGACGCCGAGTTGAAAGCCCTGGGAGTGGGTTGAAATCATGAATGCAAACCGCCGACAGTTCCTGGCCGCAGCCGCAGCGCTACCCCTGGCTCCACTACTGGCCACCGCGCTCGGCGCCGATCGGCGCAAGCATCTGGGCGTGGTGCAGTATTCATACGCCCTACGGCTGGCAGCTGAACGCACCTCCGGCAAGTCGGGCCTGGCCGATCCGCTGACGTTCCTTGAGCATTGTCATGAGATAGGAGCCGGTGGTGTCCAGATTGGACTTGGTGTGCGCGCACCCGAATATCTCGCCACTCTACGCAAGAAGGCGGCCGAGCACAGTATGGATCTGGAAGGCACGATCCGACTGCCGAAGGACAGCACCGATTGCGAGCGCTTCACGGCTGAGGTGCGCTGCGCCCGTGAGGCAGGGATAAAAGTGCTGCGTAGCGTCCTGTTGGGCGGACGTCGTTACGAGCAGTTCAAACGCGGCGACGACTTTCGCCGCGCTTGCAGCCAGGCCGAGGAGTCCGTCAAGCTGGCCGAACCGATCGTCTCCAAATACGATCTCTTATTGGCGATTGAGAACCACAAGGATTATCGCGCCGGTGAACTGATGGATCTGCTCCAGCGGCTCGGCAGCCCTCATCTGGGTGTTTGCGTCGATACCGGCAACAGCATCGCACTGTTGGAGGAACCCATGGAGGTAGTGCGAACGCTGGCCCCCCGCGCCTTCACGGTGCATCTCAAGGATATGGCCGTCGCCGAATGCGACGATGGTTTTCTGCTTTCAGAAGTGCCGCTCGCCGAAGGTTTTCTCGATCTGCCGAAGATGGTCGCTCTCCTCCGCGAAGCGCGGCCGGACATTCGCTTCAATTTGGAGATGATTACGCGCGAACCGCTGCGTGTGCCGTGCTTGACCGAGCAGTACTGGGCAACGGCTACCGCCTCGGGCCGCGATCTCGCTCGCGCGCTGAGCATGGTGCGCAAGCACAAGCCATCACAACCGCTGCCGCGCATCCGTGGCCGCGATGCAAAGGAACAGATCGCCATCGAAGAAGAAAACGTGCGCAAGAGCCTGGCCTATGCGCGCGAAAACCTGGAATTATAACCACGGCGCAACTCTACGATTCCCAAACGCACGCACGGCCCATTCATTCACGCTCGGCCGTCTGCTTGACCCGAAAATGCTTGATTGCTTCCTCCAGCGCGTCACGAAATGCCGACGGCTGGTCTGGTGTGAAGTAGATCGTTTTGAAGATTCCCGTGCTCTTATCTAATACGACATGCTCATTCTTGTCAGCCATGTCGATCTTGAGCTGCCGGGGCCAGTGCGTCGCGTCAAAGCGCCCATGAAGCGCGGCCTTAAGCAGCGGCTCGGAAATCTCCACGCTCTCGATTTGATCGAAGGGGATCGCCCACGGCCCAAACCATGTGTGCAATTCCACGCGATCTTCGTAGATGCGGTACTCCTGCCACAGGTTCTTGGCTGTGCATTTCGACGTGTAAATCGGTGCTTCGCTCATTTGTTTCCCCCATTCTACTATCCATCGACGAATGTATCACAGCGCTCTGAGGAACGCCATCAGGTCGCGCATTTCGTCCTTCGATAAGTTCAGCGGTGCCAGAACGGGGTCGAGGTTAGGGTTGGCGCCGCCGCCGCGGTTGTAGAACTCCACCACTTCCTCCAACGATTTCAGGCTGCCGTCGTGCATGTACGGTCCCGTCAGAGACACGCCGCGAAGCGTCGGTGTCTTGAACCGGCCGCGATCCTCTTCCTTTTTCGTTATGGCAAACCGGCCGAGATCTTGCGGAGCTTTGCCCCAGCTAACGCCAGTGTTGTGGTACGCCTCGTCGGTGAAGTTGGCTCCGCTGTGGCAGCGCCAACAGCGGCCCTTGCTTTCGTAAAGCCAAAGTCCCTGGCGCTCTCGAGGGGTAAGAGCTTCTGTGTCTCCCCGACGGCGGAAACGATCGACGGGGCTGTCGCCTCGCAGAAGCACGCGCTCGAAGCTCGCCAGTGCTCGGCCCAGATTGGCCGCGGTCACACCGTCGGCGAAGGCTGCCTCAAATTGAACCTTGTACGTCGCATCTGCACGGAGCCGCCCGAGGACGGCAGGGATGGTAGAACCCATCTCCGTTGCATCCTCGATGGGGCGCAGAGCTTGCCCCTCCAGAGTGGATTCGCGGCCATCCCAGAAAAAGGAAACGCCGTAAGCGCGATTGAACAAGGAGGGAGCGCGGCGTGCGACTCGTTGACCACGGATGCCGCGCGGCCGAGGCTCGCTCCCCGCGAAGCCGTGGTCGGGGTGATGACAGCTGGCACAGGCGACCGTATTGTCGGCGGACAGGACTGGGTCGAAAAACAGTCGGCGGCCCAGACGGACCCGCTGCTCGGTCAGCGGATTCTCTTTGGTCGCCGGGCGCGGGTCGAGTCCCAGCGGCACATCGTCCAGGGGCAGCTTTGCCGGCAGCGTGTCTCGCGGCACAACAGGCGGCGCGTCGGCGGACAGGATGCCGGCGCCCATGACAACGAAGCCGGCCAGCAGGGCGAGCCGGGCCATACACAATCCTCCACGGAGGACAAAACAGAAAGTCCCGGAGTCGGGCAGACATTTCTGTCTGCCGCATAGCGGATCACTTGTCGGTCTTCTTTGCGTCCTTTTCCGCCACCTTGACAAGCTTATTCAACGACTCATCCAGAACCTTGTCGCCGGGGCTGCCGACCCATTTGTGGCGAATGATTCCCTTGTGATCCACCACGTAGAGCGTCGGCCAACCGTGAACGTTCCATTTCGTGGCGATGGGTCCTCCCGTACTTCCGCCGTCCCACCAGGAACGCCACGTCATCTTCTCGTCGGCAATAACTTTCTTGAGGACGTCCTTGCTTTGATCGCTGTTGACGCCCAAAAGAACGAACGGCTTGTCTCCCATCGCTTTCACGAGCGACCGCTCGTGCGGGTACATGGCCCGGCAGGGCCCTCACCAATTCCCCCAGAAGTCCACCAACACCACCTTCCCGCGATAGTCGCTCAGCTTGAACTTCTTGCTGTCGGCATCTTCGCCCGCGATTTCCGGTGCCTCCTTGCCGATCGATAGATAGCGCAACTCAAACAAACTGGTCTTGGCCTGCTCGCCGATGGCGCCGCCGAACGGCAGCTTTACATCGGCGTACTTGTTCACGACACGTTCGAACATTGTTTCGCTTTCCTTACGCATCTTCTCCGCTTCTTTTTCCTTGGATTCCGGCATGTACTCCACCAGGGTCTTCAGCGACTGGGCCAGGGCCAGGCAAGCCACGCCCTGCACGTCGCGTCGCCTGTCTTTCTCCTCGAGCATTCGCAACAAGGGTTCGGCCCCGCCATCGCCTGATTGGCCGAGGTTCTGGCAGAGCTGGATCAGCTTGTCTGCCTTCATCCCAGGGGCATACTTCGAGGCGAAGTCCTTATAATAATGGGCACTCTCCTCGGCCAGTTTGGCAGGCCCTTTGATCCGTAGATCTTCCAACTGTTCTTTGCCCACGATTTGCTCTAGCCGCGAGGCCATTTCCGGCTGATCTTCCATGAGGCGAAGCATCAGGGCTGCCCGTCCCAGTTGCTGAGCCAGCGCCAGACATGCCTCGGTCTGGACATCCTTGCTCGAGTTTTTGTCCAGAATGGCGTGGAGCAGTTTCGTCTCGGTTTCGCCATAACTGTAGATCAGATTTTGGCAGATCGGAACCAGCTTGTCGCTTTTAACGTGATCGCGCAGCAAGATGTTCAACGCCTTATCCCGCGGGCTGTCTTCCCCTGTGGTGTCTGTATGAGTCACCACCCAGATCAGAGCGTCCACGGCTACCGGATCTTTCGGGTTCTTCTCGGCGAGTTCCAAAAACTTGGGCGCCGCTTTCTCCGGCTTTGGGTATTTCTCCGCAAAGGCCTTATTCCTTTCTTGCTGAGTCTTGGCCTTCCCGGCGGCGTCCTCGTACGCTTTCATGGCGTCGCTCTGTTCCTTGAGCAGCGCCTTGTATTGCTGCTCCGGAGTCGCTGGCTTCTCGTCATTTTTCTCCTGGTACCCCACTGCCGGCAAAGCCAGCAGAAGAACCAGGATTCCCCCTACGGTGCGGTACATAGCTCCACCCTCCAGAGAGAATCTAGAATGGCATGCGAGACACGACCGAGGCGTATGGCACTTTCCGTTGAGATGATAGCCGCGGGGCATCAGCTATTCCAGACTGCTCGCCACTACAGCCTTCATTTTCTCCAGTCCTGTCCTGACCACGGCCAGGGCGTCGCGCTCCCAGTATTCCTTGTTGAACAACTCCAGCGACAACACGCCGCGGAAGCCGATGTTTCGCAGATCACGCAGGAACGTCTTCAGCGGGGCGACACCATCGCCGGGATACACACGCTGGGCGTCGGTGATGGCGGCGCGCGGAGGATCGGACGGGTAGTCGTTCATATGCAAGACGTGCATCGCTGAGCCGTTGAGCACAGAGACGCCGTTGAAGCCGGAGCCGCCTTTGTACAGGTGATACACGTCGGCCAAGATGCATGCGTCCTTGTGGCCGCTCTCGATGGCAACACATGCGGCGTCGCCCAGACGACTCAGAGTCTTCGAGAATCCCCACACCTCGACCTGGGGAACGACGCCGATTTGCGAACCGATGTCCAGGAGCGCTCGATAGCGCTCGGCCACGGTCAAGAGTGGCATATTGGTGCGGTTGGTGGCGCCGGAGGGCGGAGCGGCGATGCGCGAGCCGCCGATCTGTTTTACCATGTCCATGCCGCGCCGGGCGTTCTCCAGCGCTTTTCTGCGCTTGGTTTCGTCGTCCACGATCCACTCGAAGAAATCGATGGAGCTTTCGACGCTCAGGCCGCGATCGGCGACGCGTTTGCCCAGGTCTTTCAGGTTGCCGCCATCCTTGACGTACTTGTCGAGTTCGCGCACCCACGGTTCGAGAGCTCGATAACCTGCCCGGCCGGCGATCTCGATTTCCTCGACGATCGACAGCTTTTGCCCTATGAGAGTCGCAGTGTTCAGGCCGTACCGGAACGGGTCGGTTGATTTGGCGTCTTTTTTGTCCGCCGCCGAGGACGAGGTAAACTGTGTCGTCAATCCGCCGACGGCCGCCGCGGTCGCAGTCAGCCAGGTTCGTCGTGTCAAGTTCGCGGACATGGAGTTCTTGTCCAAGATTATTAGTAGGGTGGGTCGAGCGGAGCGAGGCCCACCGAGAAGCATGGTGGGCCTCGCACCGCTCGACCCACCCTACGATACTTCCGGCTAGTCAAATTCTCCTATCCACCTTGCAGTTTTTTCAGGGCAACCTTGGCGGCCTCGCTGACGGCCTTTTGTGGATCGCGCGTGGCCGCGGTCAGTCGGGTTACCACTGCCTTGATCTCGTCGCCCAGTCCCTCCGCACCGAGATTACCCAGCGCCTCGATGGCCCGGATGCGAACTTCGAGAACATTATCGTCCATCGCCGTAAGGATCCCCTCAATGGTGGGCTTGCGTTCGTCGCCGAGATCGCGGCCCATCTGACTGACGGAATGCAGCGACAGCGAACGGACGAACTGATCTTCGTCCTTGAGGGCCATCCGCAGGGCCGGCAGGGCAGGCCGAGCTTCGAGCCCCATCTGATCCAGTGCCTCGGCGCAAGCGCGGCGCAGCTCAAGTTCGGATTCCTTGGCGGTCAGAGCGGTGGCCAGGGCTGGAACACCCTCGGTGGCTTTCGACCCCATTTCGCCCAGAGCTTCCGCACAGGCGCGGCGTAACTCCACATGATTCTTGGCCTCGGCGAGGATCTCCTTCAAGACCGGCACGGACTCGGAGGAACCGATTTTGCCCAACGCATGGGCACAGTGGACACGGGTTAAGCGTTCCAGCTTGGCGTTCTGAAGAGCGGTCTGCAAGTCGGCGACAGCCTCGTCTGCATTGCGGCCGAGTGAGCGAAGTGAGCGAGCCGCCTCGGTGCGCGTGCCGGCATCGGCGTCTTTCAATGCCAGGGCCAGGACATCGACAGCGCCAATGGCGCGTCCTTTCATCTCCCCCAGCGCTTTTGCTGCGGCGCGGCGAACGACCGGTTGCTTATCGCTCCGAAGAGATGCCGCCAGCGCATCGCGGATCTTATCGGTGGAGATGTCGTCTTCCTCGCGGGCCTTGGCAGCGATGCTGCCTACTGCCTTCGCTGCGCCGGCACGGATATTCTCATCGGTATTCTCGCGCACGGCTGCAATCAATGCCTGTGTCACCTTGCGGCTCTTGCGTGGTCCAATGATTTGAACCGCCAGCAAACCCGCCTGACGATCGCGATAAGACTTGCCATTTTGCAATTGCTCTATCCATTCGGACAGCTTCTTGTCGCGAAAGGTGGGATCCTCATCTTCGGCGCGGAGCGGCGCCAGGAAGAACGATGTGGACATTATCACCAGCATCAATGAACGAGTAGAGAGCATGGCGAATACCTCACTCTTGACGAACGCGACGTGCGCCGCTAAGAAAGACGAGCGGTCCTGCACTCCGTTACGTCGCGTGACAGCCTGTGGTCAATTGACCCCAGGCATTTTTTATGTTCGCCGGTCGGCGCCGGCTCTGCGAAGCTTCGCTAACCGAGATTATATTTCGCAGAAGGTGAAACACCATGCCCTGTACCTGTGTCGTCGGTCTGCAATGGGGCGACGAGGCCAAGGGAAAGATTGTTGACCTGCTCACCGACGATCACGACTTCGTGGTCCGTTACAACGGCGGCGCCAACGCCGGCCATACTGTCGTCAGCGGCGGACAGACGTTCAAATTGTCGCTCTTGCCGACAGGAGTGCTCCGGCCCAACGTGCGGGCGGTGATCGGCAACGGTGTCGTCGTCTATCCGCCGCGTTTCCTGGAGGAAGTGTCCAACCTGCGCCAGGCCGGCATCGCCATCGGCGACAATCTCGTCGTCAGCGATCACGCCCATGTCATATTTCCCTATCACATGGAAGAAGAGCGCGTCAATGAGGGGGGGACAGGCAAGGCCATCGGCACTACAGGCCGCGGTATTGGTCCCTGCTATCAGGACAAGGTCGGCCGGCAGTTCGCCATCCGCCTGGGAGAAATGCTGCACGCGGAACACCTGCGCGAACGCCTTATCCCAATCGTAGAGCGGAAAAATCGTCTTTTGCGCGCCCTGTCTTCAGAAGCCCGGCAGTTCGACGCCGACACAATTTGCCGCGATTACCTGGCCTGCATGGAGCAGATCCGCCCGCATGTTGCCGATACGTCGCGTTTGCTGCACGAGGCGCTGCGCAAGGGTCAGGGCATCCTCTTCGAGGCCGCCCAGGGCACATTACTTGACGTGGATCATGGCACGTATCCCTACGTGACCAGCTCGAACAGCTCGACGGCGGGCGTGTGGAGTGGTTCGGGCGTTCCGGCGCGCAAACTCGATCGCGTCGTCGGCGTCATCAAGGCGTACTCGACGCGCGTTGGCCGCGGCCCTTTCCCGACCGAGCTGGACGATGGCCCCGACGGCATCGGTGAGCGCATTCGGCGGACAGGTCGTGAATATGGCACAGTCACCGGCCGGCCGCGTCGCTGTGGTTGGTTCGACGCGGTGGCCACGCGCTACACCGCCTCCCTCAACGACGCCGACGGGCTGGCCGTCATGCTTCTCGACGTGCTCAGCGAGTTACCCGAAATTCGCATCGCCGTTGCTTACGAACTGGACGGCAAGCGTTTGGATTGTTTCCCCACGGATGCGTTCGTGCTGGAGCGTTGCCGGCCGGTCTACGAAACCCTGCCGGGATGGCGTCAGGATGTTTCGTCCGCTCGCCGTCTCGCCGATTTGCCGGCCGCGGCGCGGCGGTACGTCGAACGCCTGGGGGAATTGCTGGGGCGACCTGTTACAATCATCTCTGTAGGACCGGATCGAGAGCAGACGATTTTCGCAATATGAACGATTTATCGTTTTGTGCGAAACGATAAATCAATACTCACCATGAAGACAAAACGGAAATCGCCGCAAGAGTTGGAACGCCTGGCCGAAGCCGGCCTCAAGCCAGAGAGTTTGCCCGATCACATCGCCATCATCATGGACGGCAATGGCCGGTGGGCCAGGCAGCGGGGTTTGCCGCGCATCGAAGGCCATGCGCGCGGCGCCCATAGCGTTCGTGCCACGGTTGAGGAATGTTGCCGCCTCGGCATTGGGCAGCTGACGCTGTATTGCCTCAGCAGCGAGAACTGGAAACGACCGCAGACGGAACTCGATTTCCTCATGACGCTCTTGGAGCGCTATCTCATCGAGGAACGCCGGGAGATTCTCGATCAAAACATCCGCTTCACCACCATCGGCCGACGCAGCGATCTGCCCGACAAGGTGCTTCGCGAGATCGACGAGAACATTCGCCTAAGCCAGGACAACACCGGCATGTGTCTGTGCCTGGCCATCAATTACGGAGGCCGCACTGAGCTGATCGACGCCGTCCGCGATGTGGCGCGACAGGTGCGCGACGGCAAGCTGGAACTCGACGCCATCGACGAGGCCGTGATCAACAATGCCTTGTACACTTGTGGAATGCCCGACCCCGACCTGCTCATCCGCACGGCCGGCGAAATGCGCGTCAGCAATTTTCTCCTCTGGCAAATCTCCTACGCCGAATTGTGGGTGACGGAGCGATGCTGGCCGGACTTCGATCGCGATACTCTGCACCTGGCGCTGCGCGATTACGCCGGCCGCGAACGTCGCTTCGGCGGCATCCTTACCGACGATTAACCGGGGCCATTGCCATGCTCAAGACCCGGCTGTGGATGGGAGCCCTTCTCATCGCGCTCGTCGTATGCGTCCTTCTCTTCGATCCGGAGCCGTGGTATCCCTTTCTCTTATTGTTGGCGATCTTTCTCGCCGCAGCTGGCAGTGTGGAGTTGTATCAGCTCATCGGCGCGGCACACGGTTTGTCGCTCTGGCTCTCTGGCGGGTCCGTGCTGATGGTTCTTCTGGCCAACTGGCCGGCGCATCTGTGGCCGGGTCTGTTCGGCAGCGATCCCTGGCGGCTCGTTCTCATCGTTTTCACGGCAGTAGTGTTGCTTGGTTTTCTTGTGGAGATGGTCGCTTTTCGCCCGCCTTCCCAGGTCGCCGAAGCCCCCACGGAGCGGAGTGGTAGCGTGGTGATTCGCCTTGCGCTCCTTGCATGGATAACGGCATATCTCGGTCTGTTGCCCAGTTTCTTGATGCAGCTTCGCTGGCTTAATGCGACGGCCCTGGCTCTGGCTATTTTCCTGCCCAAGTGCTGCGATATTGGGGCGTACTTCACTGGCCGGCTGATCGGGCGTCACAAGATGGCTCCTGTCCTCAGTCCCAAGAAGACGTGGGAAGGCGTCCTGGGCGGACTGATCTTGTCAGCGGCGGTCGCGGTCGCTATCAACCGCCCCCGGTCTGTGGTTCCTGGCGGCGATCCGGCCGCTGCTGCCTTCGGCCTGGTTGTCGGCGGCGCCGGCGTCCTGGGAGACTTGGCTGAATCGATGATCAAGCGCGATTGCCGCAAGAAGGATGCTTCGCAGATGATGCCGGGCTTCGGCGGCGTGCTCGACGTGATCGATTCCATCCTCTTCGCCGCTCCCATCGCCTATTGCTGGCTGCTATGCTAAAAGAACTTATCTTGCAGACTGAGTGTCGTTTAGATATGCGTCCCACGCTGGAGCCCCCGGACACGGAGATGAGCGAAACAACCATCACACTCGATAGCCGCGATGAAGCCATGCTGCTTTTTGGCAGCCGCGATCAATTCCTCCGCGAGATTCGCACACAACTTGGAATGCAACAATTAGTCGGCCGAGGCGATCAAGTCCTGCTCAAGGGCAGTGACGAACAGCTGGCGCAGGCCACACGCGTTTTCGATCAATTGCGACGGTTGTTGCGGCAGCAGGGCAGTTTATCGAGCGAAGACGTCAAGACAGTGTTGGAAGTCGTGACGCAAGGCGGCGAAGCGATCGGCCTGCCGCCCACCGACAAGCCCGCCGAGACAGGCAGCCGTTACGTCCGTCCACGGACCGATGGACAGGCCCGCTACGTCCGCGCCATGCGAGACCATGATCTGACAATCTGCGTCGGCCCCGCCGGCACCGGAAAGACCTGGCTCGCCGTCGGCATGGCCGTCAGTCTGTTGCGACAGGGCCTTGTCAAGAAAATCGTCCTGGTGCGGCCGGCGGTCGAGGCTGGTGAGCGTCTGGGATTCTTGCCCGGCGACATCGCCGCCAAGGTCAACCCCTATCTCCGTCCGCTCTTCGATGCCCTCAACGACATGATGGAGCCGGAGCAAGTCAAGCGCTACATGGAAAACGATATTATTGAGATCGTTCCACTCGCCTTCATGCGCGGCCGCACGCTCAACCAGGCCGTCATCATTCTCGACGAAGGGCAAAACACGACCATCCCGCAAATGAAGATGTTCCTGACGCGCATGGGCAGCGGTTCAAAAATCATTGTCACCGGCGATGTCACTCAGGTGGATTTGCCCAAACAAACGCGCAGCGGTCTGACCGACGCTGTTCACCGCTTGCGCGATCTCGAACGTATCGCGGTCATCTACCTCGATGAGCACGATATCGTTCGCAACCCGTTAGTTCAGCAAATCCTGCGGGCCTACGAGGAAGAACGGCCCCGCAAAAAAAAGGAGTAGACGGTAGTCAGTAGTCAGTAGCCAGTAGTCAGTAGAAATCAATCGTTTTTTCTTCTACTGACTACTGACTACTGGCTACTGACTACTGAAACTATGTTTGGTCCCTTCAAGAAACCTTCGCGGCTGAGCCAATGGAATGGCCGGCGGCGTTCTTCGCGCAATGACGATCCGTCGTTGCCGAATATGTTCTGTCGCGCGGTGCTGTTGCGGCTGGCCACGGTGCTGGCTACCGTGCTGGGCGCCACGTACCTCGCGCATAACTGGGGCGGATTGATAACGTATCGAGTTGACGAAGTCCGGCCTTACGAGCTACGTGCCCGCGTTGCTTTTGACATT
The DNA here is from genome assembly GCA_036557565.1 of Gemmataceae bacterium. Classification (GTDB taxonomy): domain Bacteria; phylum Planctomycetota; class Planctomycetia; order Gemmatales; family Gemmataceae; genus JAJPHU01. Next base: position 53,547 of record DATBHJ010000061.1, on the reverse strand, counting down.
GTGGATGAAGAAGCGACGGCGCGCGAGTGCGATAGAGCGCTGCAAAACCTGAAGCCCGAGCAGCAGCGCGATCCCAAGGAACTCGATCGCGTCCGCAAAGCGACTCCGAAGGTCGTCCAGCCATTTGACGTCGGTACGCTATTGGTGGCCCGCGATGTCCCCATCAGCGAGAAGCAGTATGAACTCTTGAAAGCGGAGAACAAAGCCTACTGGGACAGCCAAGGAGACAAGGACGGTCTTAACTGGGCTCGCATTCAACGGACATTTTCCATCTTCCTTATCTTCACGTTGTTGGCTCTCCTGGTCATCCTTTATGTGGTTCGTTTTCAGGAAGGTTTGGCTTCCAGCCTGCGCATGGTCGTGGGCGTGTGCGCTATGGTGTCGTTAACCCTCGTAATCGGCCTGTTTTTGTGCCACGAAGTTTGTTGGCACGTCGTCCTCATTCCCTTGACAGTGACGGCCCTGATTTTGACTGTTGCCTATAATCCGCCGTTTGCCCTTCTGATGTCGTTGAGCCTGTCGTTGGCGATGATCGTCATGCTGGACGGCGCCTTGAATGATTTGCTCGTGGCAATGGGCGGACAAGCGACGGCCATTCTCACGCTGCGCAACATCCGCACGCGCACTCGGTTGGTCAAAGTCGGCATTGGCGCCGGCCTGGCCTACCTGGCAATGACCTTCGCCACGGAATTGTACACCGGCCAGACCTGGCAGCTGATTCTTAGCGATTCCATCTGGGCGTTGGTGTGGGGCGCTCTGTCGGGCTTTATCGTTAGCGGGCTATTACCGGTGGTTGAACGCTGCTTCGCCATTGTCACCGATGTAAGTCTGTTGGAGTTGGGTGACGGCTCGCATCCGTTGCTGCAAGAACTGGTTCGCCGTGCTCCCGGCTCTTATACGCACAGCATGACCGTGGCCACCCTGGCCGAGCCATGCGCCGAGGCCATCGGCGCCAATCCGCTTCTGGTGCGCGTCGGCAGCTATTTCCACGACATCGGCAAGATGCTCAAGCCGCAGTATTTCATCGAGAACCAATCCGGCGAAAATCGCCATGATTCGCTGGAGCCTGCCCTGAGTACGCTCATCATCATCGGCCACGTCAAGGATGGGGTAGCCCTGGCCGAGCAGTATCGCCTGCCTCGACCGATCATCGATTTCATCCAGCAGCACCACGGCACTACCCTGGTGGAGTATTTCTTCCGCGAGGCGCTGCGTCTGCAAGAGAGCCAGGGGCATTCTCTGCAACGCCCCGACGGCCAGCCGCATCCCCTGGAGCCGAGCTTCCGTTATCCCGGACCCAAACCGCAAAGCCGCGAGAACGGCATCGTCATGCTCGCCGACGCCGTCGAAAGCTCCAGCCGCGCCCTCTCCGTGCCCACACCGGGCAGCCTGCGCAAGCTCGTCCACGATCTCCTCATGAAACGCCTGCTCGACGGACAATTCGAGGAAAGCGGTTTGACCCTGACGGAACTGCACAACATCGAGGAGACGCTGTGCAAAGGGTTGATCGCGCTGTATCACTCGCGCATCAAATATCCGGAACCGCTGTCGAGCGAACGCAAGGCGTCGTAATCCGGCTCCCACGGAATGCACGACTGGCCCGGACCGCCCGCGACGGGCGGAAGCGCCCCGGAGCGGACGCTCCGGGCCAGTCGGCAAAATCCTCTTGCACAAAATCCACGACATTGTTATTGTCCGGCCCTTCCTTACCTACAGATTCTGGAGGGCGGTACCATGTCACGTCGCATGGGAATGGTTTGCGCCGCCGCACTGCTTATCGCCGCGGCGGGTTGTGAGGCCAGTTCGTTCCTGCTTTCCTGGGTCGGTTCGGGAGGCAAACGGCAGGTCGTCTCCGGGTCGGTCAATGATGTGGCCGCACGCTTGCAGGCGTCGCTGGGCAAGATCAATATCATCGTGGCCGTCAACCCAATGCAGGATGGCACGGTGAAATTGAACGGTCAAACCAAGAACGGGAAGCAATTCGCTCTCGTGCTGAAGCGACAATCGACCTCCCAGGGCGAAAGCACGGCCATTGCTGTCGAGTGGATGACAGATGACGACCCCGAGTTCTGGGGAATCGTGCTTGACTTGCTCGTCAATCCGGAGCCAGCCGCAATTGGCGCTCCCGCCACCGCAGTCGGCAATTCGAGTCGCTGACTTGCCGACGTTGCGGATGACAGGACTATAACCTGTCCGTCTACAGATCGATGTCCCAGAGGACAATGCGTCCGGATCGCCCCCCGGCGGCAGCAGTCATGCCGTCGGGAGAGAAGGCAATGCAAAGGACTTCACCAATGCCCCAGTCGAATGTTCCCTGCTCTGTCCAGTTGCTTGTCCTCCATAAGCGCACACTTCGATCGTTGTGCGCAGCTGCCAGCAAAGAGCCGTCCGGCGAGAAGGCCACATCTTGAAAGTGTCGCTTGGCGCACTTAAAAGCGAAGGTTGGTTGTTTCGTAGGGATGTCCCAGACGATCAGATGTTTGCCGCTGATAGAGGCAAGCCTGTGGTTGTCTGGAGCGAACGCTAAACCGCTCACGAATCCTTCCGCGTCAAGAGCGGCCTGCTCGATTCCGGTTTCAAGAGCATATAGGATGATTTCATAGCTATTAAGGCCATCTCGTGAACTTCGGTCCAAATTCGCGACAGCAAGGGTTTGCCCATTTGGCGCAATCGCCAATCGACTGCTCTGACCTCCGTCCCATACTCTCAGTACTTTTCGGGATGAACACTCCCAAACAAAGATGCGTCTCCGGATCGCAACCACAGTGCGGCCGTTCGGACAAAAGCATACCTTGGAAAATTGGCTCCATGTGTTCCCTTCCATCGGGAGCATCGTTGAATCGTTACTCGTAATGTCATAAAGACAAAGTCCTCTAGCTCCCGGCCAAGCCACAGATCGTCCATCGGATGAGAAGGCAACAGAATAGGATATATAATCACCATCCGTATTCTCGATTATCTTGTTGCTCCCTTGACGGAGATCCCAGAGGCGAACGGTACGATCCCGCGAACACGACACCAACGAGGCACCGTCTGGAGAATATGCGACGGCATAGACAGCGTGACCCGCCTTGTGACCTTTCAATACCAGCATGGAAGACGATTCTCCTCACCCCTCCGGTTTGAACGCAGCATCATATTGTCCAGATGCTAGGAAGACTGGATGGGAGATATTATACCGTCTCTACACGCTCAACTCTTGAAGATCTCTACGTGCTTGAACTCCTCGCCGAGGACGTCCTTGCTGGCGACGCCGAGCCATTTGTCGAGAATGGCGGCGTACACTTGCCGGAAATCGGTGTGATGCTTGAGATTGCCGATCTCCAGCTTCGTCAGGCTGGGATGTTCGCCGACGGCACCGGGCTTGACCTTGCCGCCGATCAGGAACATGGGCGCCGCCGAGCCGTGATCGGTTCCACGGCTCCCGTTCTCCTTGGCGCGACGGCCGAACTCGGAGAACGTCATCACCAGCACGCGATCGCGGTGGCCTCGCGCGGCCACATCCTTGAAGAAGGCGGTCACGGCGCCGGATAGCTGCGACAGCAGATTGGCGTGGGCCGGGGCCTGCGTGGCATGCGTGTCGAAATTGCCGTGGGCCACGTAGAAGAGGCGGGAGCCCAGGCCGGCGTCGATGAGCTGGGCGGCGAGCTTGAGTTGGCCGGCGAGGGGCGTATCCGGATACGTCGCCTTGGGAGTGTAGTTCTTGCCGATTTCTTGCAAGCGCCGGCTGCTGGCGTAGGTGTTCGACGCCGTTCGCTGCACAAAATCGAGCATGCTAGGCCCGCCCTTGGTTCGGGCCGCGCTTTCAATGATGTCGCGCTGTTCTTTCTTGTCGGCTCCACTCGCCGCAGCAAGCTGAAGTTGGAACTCCTCCAGCGTTTTGATTGAGGGCACACGCACCGGCGCACCGTCCAGCGCCAGGGGCGACGGCTCGTTGTTGTTCTTCAGGTGGAATGAAGGAGTGCCAGGCAAACTTTTGAGCGCCCTGCCCAGCCAGCCCTCGCTAACGCTCTCCGCCAGACTGGCCGTCTGCCAGATGTCCATTGAGCGGAAGTGCGATTGATCCGGATTGGGATAGCCGACGCCCTGCACGACGCAGAGGGCGTTGTCTTGCAAGAGGTCCGCGAAGCCGTTCAGCGACGGATGTAGGCCAAGCTGATCGTTGATCTTTTTGATCTGGGCCGTCGGCTGACGCAGAGTCGGCCGCAATTTGGCATACTCGGGATCTTTGAACGGAATGACCGTATTCAGACCGTCATTGCCGCCGGTCAGCTCGATGACGACAAGGATGGTGTCCTTGGCTCCGGCCTTTCCGGCGGCGGGCACGGCGGCAGCCGTGCGGTTCAAGAACATCGGTGCGCCGAAGCTCCAACCGATCAGGCCGGCGCCGGCCAAAGACGATTTCAGAAAATCACGACGATTCGCGGTCATGAGCATGCTCCTCAACTGGGCGAGGTGGGTCGCCCTTAATCCAACTGGAACTCCGGTAAAGTCAGCACGAGATGACACAGGCTGCGCACACGATGATCGGCGATATCCTGTTGGGTCCAGTACACCGGCGCCGGCAGCTTGTGCGCATGTTGTTGATAATCGAACAACCGCGTCCGCGTCTCGGCGGACACGTCTCCCTGCAAGAACAATCGCAGGAAGAAATCCACCAGTTCGGCGTCGGTTTCCTTGTGGTATTTGTGGGCCAGCTCGGCTGGATCGCAGCGCCGGCCGAAGCGGGCATCTTCCGTCGAGGACAGGGCCAGGGCCAGGTTCTGGCGGAACAGCAAGGTCTGTCCGTTGAGCCAGCTTCTGCCGCCATCCCAGCCCTTGACCGACGGCGGCGAAAAGAGATTCTGGCCCAACTGCTCCAGCGACAGTGCCAACGCCGTTGCACCGATCTTGCCCTCCAGGGGGCGCACGATGTTAAGCACGAAATCCACCGGCGATTTGATGCGTGTGCGATAGACCTGCGGTGAGAAGAACAGGTTAGAGCACAACATCGTCTTGACCAGGGCGCCGAAGTCGTAACCGCTGTTACGGAACTGCTCGGCCAGCGGTCGAAGCAGTTCCGGACTTGGCGAAACCGTCTCGCTGATGAGGAAGCGATATAGTTTTTCGACAAGAAACGGTGCTGCCGACTTTTGTTCCAGGCAAATGCGAACGATGTCGTCCGCCTTCCAGTTGCCGGTTTGCCCCAGGACCGTCTTGGCGCCGTCATCGTGCTGCTTCGGACTGAAGACAGCCTTGGTGCCTTGAATCTCCCAGCCGGTGAAGGCACGGGCGGCTTCGCGAATGTCCTTTTCGGTGTAGTGACCAATGCCGAGACTGAACAACTCCATCAGCTCGCGGCCATAGTTTTCGTTGGGATTGCCCTTCTTGCTGTCGCGTCCGTCCAGCCAGATGAGCATGGCCGCATCGGACGACATTTCGCGCAGCAACTCGGGAAAATGGCCCAGTGCGTGCCGGCGCATCAGCTCGTATTGAGCGAGCATGAAGCGGGCGCTCTGCACCTTGGCATAGCTAGTAGCGAAGTGATTGTGCCAAAAGAGAGTAATTTTCTCTTGCAAGGGATTCGGGCTGTGTAGCATGCGGGCCAGCCACCAGGCGCGCATGTGAGCAGCGTCGTTGTAGCGAGCGATGTTCTGCGCAAGCGGCGCCATCTCGGCATCGAACTCTGCCTGTCCCGGCCCGCCCTTAAGCAATTGGGAGACAAGCGCCTCAGGACTGGCTTTGAGTCCCGCCTCCAACTCAGAATATGTCCCTCCGAAGGCGGCGCGTCGATAGAGGTGGCCGACACGCGGCAAGTCCCAGGGAGCGTCCTTGCTGGGACGATAAGTTTGCCACGCCCAGCGCGGATCGATCGATGTCGCGGAAGTGTCTGCCATGAATCATCTCTCCTTCTGAGCCGTCTGCGGCCTGGCGACAGAATTCAACCGAAGGCGAATGTCGTATTGAAACGACTTATCTTGGAAACGCGACTCCAGCGCCAGCTCGCCGAGTCCACGAACGAGGTCGAACAACCCCTTGATCTGCTGCCGCGCTTCCGCTGGCGTCTCCGCCCGATCCAGTGTCGTCTGCGTAACAAGCAAATCTTCGATGGTTTGCAAATAAGCGGCTCCGCCCGGACCGAACAGGCTCATGCGCGTCGCCAAGTCCTGGCCGCGCGTGGGCGTGCTCCCCTCCTTCTGGATAAGATCCACTAGCTCGCGGCACAACTCCATCGTCGAGGATACCACGAATTGATCGCCAACGCGCGTGAAACAGGGAACGAAATTGAAACGCAGATCGTTGACGTCGCCCTTGAACGGCTGATCCTCCGGAAAGCGGTAGCCAATGAGCTTACTATCCTTGTACTTCTCCTCAACGATACGCAAGTTAACCTGGCTGCCGGCGAGGAGGGCCACACCGCGCAACAGGGTCTCCATCGATTTGGCGAACGCCTCCGGCTCGCGCATTTCCCAGACAAGAGCGAAGGCCGGAATCGATATCTTCGGCGTCGTCTTATAGTCTACTTTCGACTGATGAGCGGCGACGAAGCGGTAGTAGGGACCGGCTTGCGTCAAGAGCTTGCTGAACTTGGTGCCGATCAAGAACGGCGCCGCCTTCTTCTCAAAAGCATCCAAGTCCCGCGCTTGCTTTTCATTGAAGAGCTTGTCGCGTTCTTTCCAGATGTTGGCGATGTCAAAGAATTTGCTCTCACTATACAGCACGTTCTTCGGTTTCAAGAGGGGGCGCGTGCCAGGCGCGCCGGCAGGTGGAACGCTCAAAAATTTGTCTGCTCCCATGCCTTCACGGCCGCAGGGCAATCGGAAGGTTGCCACGAAACCGTCCTTCTCACGGTAGATGCCGGCGCAAACAAAGGGCGAACGCCCGATCAGATCGAGATAGTGGCCGACCCCGATCGTCAGAATGGGATCATCACGCGGCGGTGATTTGTAAACCGCTTTCGCGCCCGGCGATTGGATGAGCTTTTCCACATTCAGCCACGACGAAACAAGCGGCTGCGGCGGCAATAACTGGGCTGCCTCTCGAACGCCGGTTACTTCGGCCATGCTCTTCTTGCCGCTGTTCTGATGCCGATCGAGACCGGCATGGAGAGCCTTTTCTGAATTACCCAGAAACAAAGCGGTGCCGGCGACGGAAGCATGGAACTGGGTGCCGAGTCGAACCGTGGTGTATTCCTTATATGTTCCCTTGATGAGCTTTTCTTTCGATTCTTGCCGTGTTAGTTCCTGTTCGAGGATCGTCATCCCCAGCTGAAAAAACTGTTGCGTCAGCCGGTCATCGTCGCCTTCGATGACGAGAAGCACATCGGCGGGATTGGCCCCAAACCGGAAACCGGCGGCGATCCCGCGCCCGGCCAGGCGATCGAGCAATTGCGGCCAGGGAAGGCCCAGCTCTTTCTCGAAATAGGCCAGGAGTTGCCGGGCACGATGGGCGTTGGTGGAATCGGAGATCTCACGAATCGCGGCGATTTGTTGCAACTGCTTGAGCAGATCCCCTGTCGTCAGTGACTCGACAAGGCGGCGCGGCTCGGGAACCTGTATCAGTAAATCGGCTTGATCGGGCAGGAGCCGCAGGGGCGAGGGAAGTGGTGGACTGGTCGGCGTCTCGGCCCGTGTGTCCGCAATGCAGAAGATCAGAACGAACAGGCCACTCGCGGCACAGCGAAAGCAACGCATGGTAGTGGAACTCCTGTACAATACGACGAGCCGGCAGGCTTCGGAGATCATCCGCTAATACTCGCCATCCCGGCTGCGAGTTTCATCAAACCGGGGAGAAAGGATCTCATGGCTGCGGAGCTGCAACTGGCGATCACGGCCGATCTGCACTGGGGCCACGGCGGCCGCGGCGAAGAGGCTACTCGCCTGCTCGCATCCTTTCTGCATAAGAACACACCAGACGTCCTCGTTCTCGCCGGAGACATAGGTACTGAACACTACTTCGAGGAATGTCTGCGATTATTTGACGATCTGCCCTGTCGCAAAGCGCTGGTGCCGGGCAATCACGATCTCTGGGTCCGGCCCGAGGGTCCGCGCAACTCGCTCCAGCTCTATGAAGAAGATCTCGCTGCGATATGTCGGCAGCACGCGTTTCACTATCTCGATCAGGGACCGCTCTTGCTGCCGGAGTCTGGCCTGGCGCTCGTCGGTTCCATCAACTGGTACGATTACTCATGGTCGCTCGAAGCACTCCAGCGCGATTATCCCGGAGAGGAAGCACGCCTGTCCAGCAAGCAGTTCACGCGCGGCCGACATAACGACGTTAACTTCGTGCGCTGGCCTCTCGATGATACTCGTTTTACGGTTCAGGTGGTGGATACGGTGGCCCGGCATTTGCGCGAGGCGCTGACACAAGTAGAGCGCGTAATCGTCGTAACGCATCATCCGCCGATGCTCTGCATCAGCTTCCCAGAGAAACAACCACCCCTAACGATCGACGATCTGCTGTGGGAAGCGTTCGGAGGCAACCGGGCGATGGAAGAATTGCTGGCCCAACACGCTGAACGCATCGCCTTCGCCTTCTGCGGCCACACGCATCGGGCGCGCGAGGGCGCCTGGCATGGCATCCGCGGTTATAACGTCGGCGGTGATTACCACTTCAAGCGTTTATTGTGGCTGAGTTGGCCGGAGGGAACCCTCACCGCGCAGCAATTCGGCGATGCGGAAAAATAGCTCTGGCCCTGGCTCACTGACCCGTCCATTCAGGCTTTCGCTTACGGACAAAAGCGCTCATCCCCTCCTGAGCATCGCGGCACAGGGCATTTTTCGTCATTACGTCCGTGGCACGTTCGTAGGCACTGGCTTCATCGAGGGCGAGTTGATCGTAAAAGGCCCGTTTGCCGATGCGCACCGTTAACGGACTTGAGGCGCGGATGGCGTCGGTGAATTCCCGGACTGCGACGTCCATCTGATCCGCAGTGACGACGCGATTGACCAATCCCCAGGCCAGGGCCTGTTGAGCCGAGATGGGCTTGCCGGTCAGAAGCATTTCCAGGGCGAAGCGCGACGGGATGGTTCGCACCAGTGGCACCATGGGTGTGGTGCAGAAGAGGCCGATCTTCACGCCGGGCGTTGCGAAGGAAGCGTTGTCGGCAGCGACGGCTAAATCGCAGGCGGCGACGAGCTGGCATCCGGCTGCCGTCGCCATTCCCTGCACGCGCGCGATCACCGGCTGCGGCAGCGCCCGGAACTGCTGCATCACCGTTGAGCACAGTGCGAACAGCTCTCGATAGGCCTCTTCCGAGCAACCCAGCATTTCGCCCAGATCGTGACCGGCGCAGAAGGCCGGCCCCTGCGCGGCCAGAACGACGACGCGGATCCGAGTATCCGCGGCTATTTGTTCCAGTTTCTCATGCAGCTGCGACAGCAACTCCCGCGAGAGTGCATTGCGTTTCTCCGGGCGATTCAAGGTCAGGTACAGGACTTCCTCGCGTAATTCGCTGAGGAGAATCGGAGCGAGAGTTGCCGTGGATTGCATGACAATTATCTCCTTACGGAGTAGGAAACAAACTAGCCCGGAGCGCTAGCGACGGGCCGAAGCGCCCGTCGCTAGCGCTCCGGGCTAGTTGATTGGAGATTCTCACTGTTTGGACTGCACCTCTGCGCGCGTGATCTCGGACTTGCGCACGGTTACTTCCGCCTTGTCTGTTTGCAGGACGACCCAGCCTGGTCGATCGTCCTTGACTGTGCCCTCGTACTTTTCGTTGGCTATCCAAATGGTCGCCTTGGCCCCCCTGGTGAAGGCTGGTTCAGCGGATGGAGATGACACGTCTTTCTTGGTTAGACCCAGATCGCGCGACAGGACTGGCGACGCGGCAGCACGAGACAAGGCCGATTCGTAGTCGCGCATCGCAGCGACGGTGGCGTCGGGCGATGACTGCCGAGCAATGACCTGTACGATTGCGTTTTTCAGGACGCCTTCGTTGCCCATGCCGTATTGCAGGCTGCGCGTCTCCGAATACGACGATGCATTGCGCGAGGCAAAGGCCAAGCCTGGAGAGCCGAAGCCATGGCCGAAACCATAGCCATAAGGGGAAGAGAACTGGCCATTTCCGTAAGGTGTAGCGACTCCGTAGCCACTGTTGGGGACGTAATTGGCGTAGGTCGCGTTGTAGCTGCCAGAATGGACCTGTCTGCCGTACAACTGTCGTTGTATGTAGTTCCTCCACGGCTCCAGGCTCAGTTCGCTTTTGACATACTGGTGTTTGAGCTGTTGCAAGTTCCTCAGATAGCTCAATTCGTTTTCGGCGCGCTCCAAATCGGCGGCGGCGCGGCGATCGTCGCTCGAAAGATTGCCGCTGGCAATGTAGTGGACACTGCGATTGACACCTTGCTGGATGACCATTCGATGGACTGAACCGGGAGGTGGTTCAGCCGCCGCAGCATACCGACTGGAAGTGAAAGTTAGCGCGAGAATTCCCAGCAGGATGCCCGGCCCGCGTCCTCCAGAGACGGGAAACAAGTACATGGCAAGTACCCTCTTTCGCGATGAGGCTCCACGGGGCGCGGACTCAAGGGAAGAGTTACTCCATTACCTATTCTATCCAGTGGACGCGGTTGAGGGAACCTCATCACTCGCCCTTGCCCGCAGATGACAGCTGTGCTACAACGCGAAACCGCTCCGGGTATGGACAGCCCGGAAGTGCCGTAGGCCCCCAGGCTTCGGAACGATTATGAAAAATTTCCTCCGCGCTCTCCGACATGCTTTGCCCTACCGGCAGCGGCTGGCCTTATCCATTCTCTGTGCTTTATGCGCCGCCGCCTTCTGGGCTTGCAATTTTTCTTCCATCTATCCCGTCCTCATCCTTCTTCAATACAAGCAAACCCCCCATGACTGGCTAAATACAAAAATCGAGGAAAACCAGAAGGTCATCGCGGACTATCAGCATCAAATTGAGGTGAAGAACGCGGAGCTGGACGAGCGCAAACGAGAGCAAGCACAAAACGGATCGTCTCTCTTTCTCGAACAGCGAATCCGCGACCTCAACGGCTATCTGTCCAAGTATGAATCGAAGCTGTCGCCGGTGCGTTTCCGGCTGTGGTTGTTTCTGAACGGGCAGAAATTCGTCAATAAATTCGTGCCCGCCGATTGTTTCCTGGCTCTGACCTGGGTGATCGGTTTGGTCATCATCGGCATCATCATCAAATGCTTCTTCGAGTTCGCCCAGGAATCGCTCGTCGGCAGCATTGTTCATCTTTCGCTGTTCGATCTGCGCAATCGCTTCTATCGCAATGCCATTCATTTGGATGTCGATCAGTTCGGGGATCAGGGCAGCAGCGAATTGATGGCGCGTTTCACCAACGACATGGAATCGCTGGGGGCCGGCATCAAAACGCTGTTCGGCAAAGTGGTAGCCGAGCCGCTCAAAGCCCTGGCCTGCGTTGTGCTGGCTTCCTATCTCATCAGCTGGCAGCTGACGCTAATGTTTCTCATCCTTGTGCCGATCGCGGCGTTCATACTGGCTCGCGTCGGCCGCATCATGAAACAGGCGACGCGGCGCCTTCTGGAACGCATGTCGAACATTTACAAGATTCTCCAGGAATCGTTTCAGGGCATCCGCGTCGTCAAGGCGTTCACGATGGAGCCGTATGAGCGGCGCCGCTTTCGCGTCGCAACGCGCGATTACTACCGCAGGGCGATGCTGGTCGTCAACATCGACGCCTTGGCCGATCCGATGATTGAGATCCTCGCCGTGGCCGCGGTAGGTGCGGCGTTGATGGCCGGCGCGCACCTGGTCTTGCATCAATCCACCCACCTGTTCGGCATGCGCATGACGGAGCAGCCGATGGACGCCGCCGAGCTTTTGCAGCTGTACGTTTGGCTCGCCGCCATCGCCGATCCGGTGCGAAAGCTATCGAGCGTATTCACACGCATCCAATCGGCGTGTGCTGCGGCGGACCGTATCTTCGATTTCGTCGATCGTCGGCCACGCGTCAAAACCAACAGCGATGGCCCGCGTCTGCGTCGGCTGGGCACGGACCGGCGAGACGCCGGTCCCACCGGCGCGATTGGTGGGACCGGCGTCTCGCCGGTCCTTGGACAGCCCGATTACATTGAGTTCCGCGATGTTTGTTTCTCGTACCAACCTGGCCATCCGATCCTCTACGACATCCATCTGGGCGTCCGCGCCGGCGAGACGGTCGCTCTGGTCGGCGCCAACGGCAGCGGCAAGTCCACGCTGCTGGGCCTGATTCCGCGCTTCTACGATCCCGATCACGGCAGCGTCTTCGTCGATGGCCAGGATCTTCGCCGCGTCAATCTACGGAGCTTGCGTCAGCGGGTCGGCATCGTCACTCAGGATACCATCCTGTTCGATGATACGATTTACAACAACATCGCGTACGGCTCGCGCCGGGCCAGGGTGGAGGACGTCGAGAAGGCGGCACAGCGGGCCTTCGCGCACGAATTCATCCTCGCTCAACCCAAGGGCTATCAGACGCGGATCGGCGAGATCGGCAGCAAGCTATCGGGTGGCCAGCGACAGCGATTGGCCCTGGCGCGCGTCATCCTCCGCGATCCGAGCATCCTAATTCTCGACGAATTCACCAGTGCCGCCGACACCGAGAGCGAAGCCCTGATCCATCGCGCGATGAAGGAATTCATGGTTGGCCGCACAACTTTCGTTATTACGCATCGCTTGCACACGCTGGAAATCGCCGACCGTATTGTTGTTCTGGAAAAGGGCCGCATCGCCGCCGTGGGTACGCACGCCGAGCTGAAAGCCGGTTGTTCCGCCTACCAACGCCTGCACGAGGCGTACAGTCATCAACGCTTATGCGCGTGATCAGTTTCGATACTACCAAGAAGTTTGACGTCGTTTCTTCACCAGCCCGAAGCGTAAGCGAGGGCGGCCTTCGCTTACGCTTCGGGCTGGCGCCCCGACTGGTTCTAGCAAAAATCAGAGCCGCGACCGTAAGGGAGCGGCCCGGCTTCCGCTCCCTTACGGTCGCGGCTCTGATTTTCGCAGTTTACCTACTTTTCTTCCATGGCCTGGCGGACCGCGACCTGTGGAGCAGCCACGAAGCGCGAGCGGCGATGGACGCGCAGACAATCCTCGAAGATGGTGTTTGGGACCTGCCCCGCCTGTACGATGGCCGGTCGGAACTGCAGAAACCGCCTCTGTATTACTGGTTGGTCGCCTCCCTCGGCTGGCTGCGCGGCGGTGTGGTCGATGCCTGGGCAGTGCGTCTGCCGGCCGCCGGTGCGGCGACGATATGCGTTTTGCTTGTCGGCATCGGTCTGGGTGTCTGCCGCAAACGTTCGAGCGCGGGACTGACGGCGGCGGCGATGCTCGCCACGGCTCTGCACTTTACGTGGCTGGCGCGCATCGGCCGCATTGACATGCCGTTGACACTCAGCGTCACGCTGTCTTTAGGTAGCCTGTATCTGGCACGCAGCAATCCGTCTGGGAAGCGCTGGCCGCTGTTGGTTCTGGCTTATCTGTCCCTCGCTGCCGGGACGTTGCTCAAGGGACCGATCGGTCTCGTGCTGCCGGCTGCGGTGATGACCTTGCACCTGATACTAGAGATTGGCTTGCCGTCGCCAGGGCGCTGGCGCGCATGGAGAGCGACTCTGGGTGCACTGGGCGTGTGGTGGGGCGTGCCACTCGTCCTCGCCTTGACGCTGCCGTGGTTCGTGTTGGCCAATCGCGCCAGTGACGGCGATTTCTTCCGTGTCTTCGTGTGGCACCATAACATCGAGCGCGGCTTCGGTGGTTCCAGTCTGCGGGTCAATCCGTGGTGGTTCTATTTACCTCAGTTTGGGAGCGACTTTCTGCCCTGGAGCTTGCTCCTTCCGCCGGCGATGTGGTGGGGCTATCGCCGCGGACTATGGCGCAGCGATCCAGAAGTGCGCTTTGGTCTGATCTGGTTTGTCAGCGTCATGGTGGTGCTGTCTTGTTCGCGCTTCAAGCGTGCGGATTATCTGTTGCCGGCATATCCAGGCGCTGCCGTGTTTCTCGGCTGCATTCTTCAGCATTGGCTCGGCGAGCTTGTCCACAAACGTCGAATCGCCGTCGCTGGGCTTGCCGGCCTGGCCGGAATCATGGTCGTGGTGTGGTTTGTCCGTGTGGAGTGGCAGCTGCCCGCACAGGAGCCGTACCGCGATTATCGACAGTTTGCCGCCCGCATCCGGCGGTTCGCGCCTCGACCCGAAGAGATCGTTTTTTTCCGAACCGAAGCCCATCCGCTGGCTTTTCACCTGGGTCGGCCGCTGGCCGTTGTTGTACAATGGGCAGAGTTAAACACTCGGCTGTTGCAACCTGGTACACATTACATCGTGACACCGCCACAGAGCGCCGAGGAAAGTTTTCACTATCTGCAAGGAATCCGACTCGAACGTGTCCTGGGCAACACCGATCTATCCGGTGGAGAGCATGAGCGGCCTCTCGTCCTGCTCCGCGCTGACCGCTGATTTATGCCAGAACTTCCCCACTTGACTCCGATTGCCTCGCAGCCTCTCAGTGTGGTGCTGCTAACGCGCAATCAGGCCGTACATCTCGAAACACTGATCGCAGCTTGGGTTACATTCCTGAATGGACTGGACCGCGAATATGAACTGATCGTGGTAGATGACGGCAGCACCGACGGCACCGGAGAGTTGGCCGAGAAGCTGGCCACCGGTTATCGGCACGTCGTGGTCCGCCGGCACGAGCGAGCCAGTGGCGAAGGGGCGGCACTGCGGACGGCGCTGGCGATGGCTCATCATCCGCTGCTCTTTTACACGCTCGGCGATCCGCACTATCAGCCTTCCGACCTGGGAAGATTGTTGCGCAAACGCCCCGACCCGCGCAAGCCGGATCTGGAGATCGATCACGTTCACATTCTGTCGGCGTCGCGCAGCGGGCGACCCATGCCGTGGCTGGGCCGCATCCTAGGCCCATTATGGGGCCTATTCCTCCGCGTGATGTTGGCACATGTGCCCGAGCGCGCGCCGGGTTGGCTTGGCTGGAGTCGCCATGCGGCGGCGTTGCTGGCCCGCATTCTCTTTGGAGTGCGTTATCGCGATATTGCGTGCCCGTTTCGGCTGCTGCGGCGCGAAATCTTCACTCGCATCCCCTTGCAATCGGTCGGTGCATTCGTTCATGTCGAGATTCTGGCCAAGGCGAATTATCTCGGCCTGATGATGGGTCAGGAAGTGCCGCTGGAACCGGGCCGCTATCCGTCGTTGACAAGAGAAATGAGCCGTGAGGAATGGCGGCAAATACGAGGGGATGCGTGGCGTGTGATTCGGCATCCGGACTTTAATGCCTACAGCGAATAACCATCCGAGCCACGACTGTTAGGGAGCGATAAATCGTTCCGCTCCCTAACAGTCGTGGCTCAGTTGGGGACCTTATCCCTGCGAGTGTAGCATAAAGGCGCTGATGCCTCGGCTCTTCTCGTAGTTGAAGAAGTACGGCGAATGGAAATACGGACCGCTCGGATCGCGGAACGTCGGATCGGCTGGATCGGGGAAATAGCCCGGATCGTACGTCGGCGGCGGCGCCCTCAATGCAGACTCAGCCTGCGGATGGCGGCGGAGCATGACGTAGGCGATGTCCTTGGGCGACTCATAGCGCAATCGGCCTACCCAGTAATTGATCTCTGCCGGCAACGGATCGCGGCCAATCACGTCGCGATAGAGCTTCCGGACGTAGGCGGGCCTCGTTCCACCCGCTTCGGCGAGATACTCGTCGCTGGAGAGAAGATTGGCCAGGAAATCCTCTCTCGTCTGACCATTGCGAATGGCCTGGATCCAGGTGTCGCCACTCGTGCCGGGTGCGCGATTCAGATAACGCTCATACCCGGAACGCACCAGCGTCCCCGGATTGCCCGTCGGCGCGGGGCGGGCGTAATAGATTTGTGCCGAAGCCAAGCCCGGCACGAAAAGTAGGGCCGTCGAAGCAAAAGCAAGAATACGTGACATGGTGATTCTCTCCTTCCTATATCTCGGGCAAGCAGGGCGTGCTTCACTTTCATCGCACCCTTGCGATGCCTCAGATCACCGTTGTGCATTTGGCGTGCCGAAAGACGCACACCGGGGAAATCCTGAGTACACTTACCATCGATGAAATCCAGTCTCTGTATGTGTTTACGAAACGACGGGACGAAAGAATCGAAGGCTATGAAGAGACTATTTTCCCGCCGAGTAGTTTATCCATATATCGTTTATGGCGAAACTATGCGGGATTTCACTGCAAAGGAGAAAGAATCATGCGTGCGAAGGGTTTCATGTGCGGCGTCCTGTTCGTCGTGCTGACCGGTGTTTCCGCCCCCGCGCTCGCGGCGGATAACTATGTCATTGATGCCATGCATTCGGCAGTCACATTTAAAATCTCTCACATGGGGCTGAGCTGGGTACACGGACGTTTCAACAGCTTCTCCGGCAGCTTCGTCGTCGATGCCAACAATCCTGCCGCTTCGTCGTTCGAGCTGAACATCAAGCCCGAGAGCGTGGACACCGGCCAAGCCAAGCGCGATGAACACCTCCGCCTTGCGGACTTTTTCAACGTGAAGCAGTTCCCCACTCTTTCCTTCAAGAGCACGTCCGTTAAGACCGCGGAAAACGGTTTGGAAGTGACAGGCGACCTCACCTTGCACGGCACAACCAAACCCGTCACGTTTACCTTGCAGGGCGGCCGCAAGGCCGAGTTTCCCAAGGGAGTGCAACGGACCGGCTACACCACCGAACTGTCGATCAAGCGCTCCGCGTTCGGCATGGACAAGATGCTGGAAGCGCTCGGCGATGAAGTGTTTATCGCCATCAGTTTTCAAGGTATCAAGAAATAACGGTCCGTTCCCAACCCTGCGACCGGGGGCTTAGGCTTCCCGCTCGCAGGGTTGGGAGATTCTACAGCGAAAGGTAGATCATCTCCCATGCCGGACCCCGTTCTCCTTCTGGAAGCGACGGGTGCAGCGGCGGCGCTGGCGGCCTTCGTGCTGCTGCTTTTAGTTCGGCCCTGGCGATCGCCCTCCCCCGCGGGGGTCGGCGCCGCCTGGGCTACAAGCGTAGGCGTAGGGTTCGCGCTGGGTTGTTGGTTTCTGCAACCAAAACTCCACTGGCCACCGCAAGAAGACCAGGATCGATTCATCCTCTTGGTGATGCCAGTCGCCTTCGTCATCGAATTGCTGGCTGCCATTCCCCGCCTCTCGCGCTGGCTGATCGGATCTCTGCGTGGAATTTTCGCCGCGGCTGTGGCTCCAGTCCTGCTCTACGGAAGCGTCTACTTGACGGCTTCGCAGAGTGCAGAGAGTTGGTCGCCCACGCAACGCCTCTTGATTCTCGTCGGGATGACCGTAGCGTTGGTGACCGTATGGGGCTTGCTGGCCCTGTTGCAGAGTCGGGCGAGCGGACGCTTGCTCCCTTTCGCCTTGGCTCTTACCTGCTTTGCCGCGGGAGTGACGGTCGTCTTCTCCGGATGCATCAGTGGGGGGCTGTTGGCCCTGCCTCTGGTTGCTGCTCTGATGGGTGCGGCCGCGGCGTCCCTCGTGTTGCCGGCATCGCCGATCTCGACCGGCTGGCTGGGTCTGGGCATTGTGGGACTCTTTAGTGTTCTGGTCTCCGGTCGCTTCTTCGCTGACTTGAGCACGGGGCAGGCGCTCGTGCTCTTCTGTGTACCGTTGCTGGGTTGGGTACCGGAATTGCCGGGCTTTCGACGGCTGCGATTGTCCTGGCGCGATCTTGCGCGCACCGCCCTGATTGCAACCGCGGCATTGGTCATCGCCGGCCAGGCTTTTCTGAAGTCATCGGCCCCAATTAGTTCTTCGCCGGAAGAGGTGGAATCCATTCAGGATTACCTGGACTTCAAACGGTGAAGAGGCTGAAGCCGTCATTCGGTTTTGCGCGTAAAGTGCAGTTGAATGCCGCCCACGAGCAGGGCCACGAACCAACCACAGCCGAGCAGAGTCAGGCCGTAGGTCAGTCCGAAGGGCAAGCACACCATGAGGACGGCCAGGGCGAAGAAGGCCGCCGCCCAGGCATAGAACCAGCCCCAGATCGAAGCGCCCAAAGTGGCGAAGCCCATCCCACTGAGAACGGCCAACACGGGCGCCAACGGCACAGGCTCGGCGAGAAAGTAATTGACGATCAAAAGCGACAGAAAGGCTCCGTAATAGGCCGGCACCAAATTCCAGACCTGCCTTTCCACCGCCGTCATGCCGCGCTCCGTGAATGGACGCAGACGAACGGCGAGGAACAACATAACACCGACCTGCACCAGCTTGGTCAGAAGCATGACCCACCAGCGATGCCGCTCTGTGAGCCACAACTCCCAGAAATTGGCGAGAGCGCAGCCGATCAAGATGGTCAGTCCGACGGCCAACAGCAAGCGCGGCCAGCCTTCCGAGAGAATATCTCGGTGACGGCGATGCAAGCCCTGGTGGAGCTGTTTGAGCAGGCCAGACGGCTTGACCGACACCGCCTCGCCGAGCCGGAAGGCACGCAAATCGGCAGCGAGATCGGCTGCGCGAGCATAGCGCTCGGACGCATCCTTGGCCAGACACTTCAGAACGATCGCCTCCAGTTCGCGCGGCAACGACTTGTTTAAGGCCCGCAAGGGCAACGGCTCTTGCTCCAACACCAACATCAGCGTGTTCAGCGAGGTATCCGCGTGAAAGGGAGGGCGGCCCGTCAATAGTCGATAAAGGATAGCGCCCAGGGCGTAAATATCCGCCGGAGGGCCGAGGTCCTTCTTGCCGGCGGCCTGTTCGGGCGCCATGTAACTCGGCGTTCCCATGACTTCACCGGTGCGCGTTCGCCCGGCTGCATCCTGCAAACGCTTGGCCAGGCCGAAATCGGTGATCTTCGGCGTGAGTTTTCCATCAGACGCCTCGACCAAGAGAACATTATCGGGCTTGAGGTCGCGGTGGATGATGCCGTGATCGTGAGCCACTTGCATAGCGTGGGCCAGGTTCTCGACCAGCTCGGCAGCCTTGTCGGCAGGCCAGGGTTTGTCATCCAGTCGGGAGGCCAGACTGCCGCCGGCAACGTATTCCAGCGCCAGGAAGGAATGGCCTTCGTGTTCGCTGATTTCGTAAATCTGCACGATGCCGGGATGCTGGAGCTGGGCAACGGTCTCGGCCTCCAGTGTGAAGCGCGTCCGCATCACCTCGTTGGCGTGCTCGCCGGCCAGGATCATTTTGATGGCGACGGTGCGATTGAGGCGCAAGTGCCGGGCCTTGTAAATGACCCCCATGCCTCCTTCGCCGAGCTTGCCGAGGATTTCATAACCAGGTAGAGAAACGCGCTTGGTCGTGATCGAAACAGCATCGCCCGAAACTCGGGACGAACATCCCGCAAGCGTGTGCGAACCGGCGATCAGCTGACCCAGCGCCTCCAAGGCCCCATTTAGCTGGGGATAGCGAGCCAGTAATGCTTCGCGGTCCACGGGACGACCGGACTGAAGGTCGTCCAGGGCTGAATCCAGCGCCGCCGCTGCCGCCGGATCGAGCGAGAGCGTCTGGGGCAGGTCGAACTGTCGCGCGTTCGTCATGGGATACAAACCATCGCCGCAAACCAAAAGACAAGCAAGTTCCTAAGATAACACAACCGTTTCCAATCCCAAAGCCGTTCGCCCTGATTTTTCCGGAGGCCGTCATGCCACACGTCCAGCCACTCAGTGACGCGCAAGCCAGTCCGCCAGCAAAGGGTTTGTTCGACAAGATTCAGAGCGCCTTCAAAATGGTGCCGAACATCTTTCGCACCATGGGCCATGCTCCCAGCGTCCTGGAAGCGACGCTCTCCTTGGATCAAGCAATCCACCACGATCTCGACCCCAAGCTGCGCGAGCTGGCCTACTTGAAGACCTCGAAAATAAACCTGTGTAATTACTGCCTGCACTATCATACGCGCCTTGGTCGCAAGGTCG
The DNA here is from genome assembly GCA_036557565.1 of Gemmataceae bacterium. GTDB lineage: Bacteria > Planctomycetota > Planctomycetia > Gemmatales > Gemmataceae > JAJPHU01. The sequence goes on along the minus strand of DATBHJ010000061.1, from coordinate 33,707 downwards.
GATTGACCGAAGATCAGTTGAATTCCCTGGATGACTACGAGAAGAGCAGCGCCTACAGCGACCTGGAAAAACTTGTCCTGCGCTTCGCCGAGAAGTGGACAAAGCAGGGCAAGGCCGAGTCTGCCACCGTTGCCGCCCTCTCGCAGAAGCTGTCGCCTACCCAGATTGTCGTCCTTGCCGCCACCGTCGCCTTGGCCAACTGGACGAACCGCTTCAACGAAACGTTCGATATTCAACTGCCATGACGCATGCTTGTGCTCGCGCTTTGTCGTGGAGGATGATACCTCTTGACAAGAGCGGAGCTATCATGCATCACCTTCGCGCGGCGCGGTCCCTCCGCATTCGATACGAGATTGCGGCGGAGGGACTGCGGCACGGAGGAGAAGACAATGAAGCGAATGGTATTTCTCTCGGCGGCGGTGCTGCTCGTCTGGGCGGCGGGCGTCTGGGCGATGGAGTTAGTCGGCGTACACGGCAGCAACACGCAATACACTTCGACGATGGACGTAACCATCGACGGCAAGCCCCATCACCTGATCCTGACCGGAGTCGCCCTGCGGCAAAAGTTCCTCTTCAACGTCTACACTGTCGGCAGCTACATCCAGGAAGGCGCGGCCGTACACAGCGCCGAAGAGCTGGCCTCGCTCAATCAACCCAAGCAACTGCACCTGGTCATGGAGCGCGACGTGGAAGGCGGTGACATCGCCGAGGCGTTCCTTGTCGCCATTCGCCAGAACTATCCCACGCCGTATTTCAATGAAGAGGTGAACCGCCTGGTTGGCATGATGCGGGAAATCGAATTCAAGAAGGGCGACAACATCTATCTGACGCATCAACCCGGAATCGGACTGCGGTGCCAGGTGATCGGCAAGGGCGACATCACCATCGACAATCCGGATTTCTCACGGGCGATCTGGGACATCTATCTCGGCAAGAACAATATCGGCGACGGCATCAAGAAAGGCTTGACCTCGCGCTTGCGATAACCTGAGGAGCCGGCACCCACGACTGCATTTCATCCCACGGCCAAATCGGCCGTGGGATATTTCCATAAGGGTACTTCCAGAAGTCGGATGGAGCGCAACCCGGCGCGCGAACCACAAGAATTTTGCGCGTGTGCGCTGCATACGCAGCCCGGAACCCACATGGACTCTTCGCCACAAGCACGCTGGCCGCGAACGGATCGAGTCCCGCCGTTTGAAACAACTGCGGCGCGAAGTGCGGCCCCGACCGGCTGGTGACGACAATATGAACCTGCCCGCAACGCAAGACCGCTGACAATCCCATGTCAATCGGCAGGTTGCGGGCCAGATGCCCGGACAGCACAAACCGCGCCTCAAACACATTCTGAAGTTGTGCCGTCACCCGTAGAGACTGCGAGAAACGCCGATCACGTTTGCCGCCCACCTCTGTCGTTATCTCTGCGCCAACTCCGCACTGCCGGGCCATCTCAACCACATCTGCATCCACCAGCGTTACTAGCGCCGGCCGCGGCCAATCGTACTTCAGCAATTCGCTCAGGACGGCCGTGCTATCCCCGGTTGCTCCCGAAGTCGTGGCATCGGCGCTATCGCTGAGCACAACCAACCCTTCCTCGTTCTCGTAAGCCGCGCGAACGCCCTCCGCCACGGACACCAATTCCGGCAAATAGTCGTGCCGCCGTCGCCACACTTCAGCCGCGATTTCGCTGCACTTCATCGTGGCAAGCTCCGTGTCTCCTTCGGTGACGATGACGACCGACGTTCCCAACTCCGGAATATCAAGCCACGGCTGCACCGTCGCCAATCCCGCAGTGAGGATACCCGGTTGTCTCTCCAGCGCTTGCAATCGTTCGCGCAGAGCGTGGCTGACACTGGCCGGATCTTGCGTGTTGGCGCGCTCGGCCGGCACAACGAGCGGAATCTTTTGAAATGCCATGACTGATCGCACGCCATCGACAAGAATGCGTCGCAGTACCGCCGCTCCGCGCTGTCCCGTCTCGAACACGTCGATGTGCGGCGCCGTGTGATACAGCACCAGCGCATCCGCGGCGCGCACCATGCGTTCGGTGATATTGGCGTGCAAATCGAGCGTCGCCACCAGCGGCACGGAGGGACCAATTATCTCACGGAAAGCATGCAGCGCTCCGCCTTCTACATCCGGCGTTTGCTCCCCCACGAGCGCCCCGTGCAGAGCAAGCAGCACCGCATCCACCGGCAGCGCACGATGAAGCGCGTCCGTCATCTCCTGGCGAATCCAGGCGAACGTATCCGCAGTCGCGACCCCGCCGGGCCAAGCCGGCAGCCGCACCAGCCCCACAATCTCTGGGCGCTCCGGCCAGGCCCCCAATGATTGGATGAACCCGCCTAGCTCGTTGGTGTCCGCCATCCGCTCGACCAACTCGGCGCCGCGAAGGATGCCTAAATGCTCGAAGTCGGCGCGCGTGGTGGGGATGGGGTTGAAGGTATTGCTTTCCTGCCAGAGCTGGCCGATGGCGATACGCATGGTGATTTATGGCAAGATCAGTGGCAAGGAGAAAGCTACTTGAACTGCTCCAAATGGACAAGATTCGAGACCATTTCCTCTGCCGTGAAATGGTTGAGCAGGCGTAGCATCCGTTGGAATAAGACGCCATAGTGACGGCTGCCGAGTTGCTGTGACACGATTATCCCGGCATGCAAACGGACATCCGCTTGCCACGCCTCGTGCAGAGGTGCGAAATCACGGATGTTATACGTGAGGATTGCCCGGTTTTCAGCCGCGGCAAACGCCAGTTGTTCCTCGTCCGAAGCGGTATCGTTTCCAGCGTCTTCCGTCCTCAGGACATCGTAACCGCGGCCGCGTAAATCGACAGCTAATCGGGTCATGATGTGCCTGTCGAAATACAGTCGAACGAAGAGTCGTTCAAGGCCGTTTGAATCGGGCATGGGCCTGGTCTTCTTGGGCGATGAGCGCGAGGATCTCCTCGCGATGGTCGAAGAAATAACTGAGAGCGTGATATACCTGGGCTTCAGTTATACCCAATGCCTCGGCGATTTCCAGGACCGTTTCGCCCTGCCGGTGCAACGTGACCACATGACGGACGGTCACCCGCAATCCGTCAATCAACGGCTCGCCGCCGCATACGCCTTCAAGACGGACGATGTGAGGATGCTCTGTCTTGACCGTTTCGGCCATGCGCCTGCCTCCGAACGAAGAGAGTTCTATCTTTCGCAAGTGTAACAGACAACCAGGGACCGAACCAGGCAATCCCGGTCGAAGTGTCAGAGCTGCTTTCTCCGCCATGTCGTGCCACCGCACGCCGTCAACTGCCAACAAATGCCGCCACATCGCCACATCGCCAGACCAGCAACGAGGCTCGAATAGATGGCCTCGCCTCCACAGTCAGGAGGTACATCCCCAGTTAGACGACGGAAAGGTGACGCCGACCTGGTGTTCCAACCCGTGCGGAGCTAGCCGAGTCGTCTGGTATCTCCTCCGTCGGCACCCTCGTTGCATAGTTTCCCTCACCTGCAACGCCATGAAACCGTTGTTGGAAAGGAACATCGCGCGATGTAGACCCTTATTGAGACAAAACCTAACTCATTTTCTCAATGTCAGTGCCATACCTTCTCGCTCTGCCCAACGGCTACTTATCCTTCTTTTCCCTCTTCGCCTCGATATCCCATTCCTGCTTCTCACCCCCGAATTCCGCCGAGCCTTTTCCCTTGAGCTTGTCTCCGTCAATCGTCAGCCTGTAGTCGACTTTGATCTCATTGTCCATGATCTTCCGCACGGCGGAGAACGTCAGCGTACCGTCCGTCAGCTTGAGGTCCTTGAGCTTTTCGTCTTTCTGGTTTGGCCAGCTCATTGTGCCGGCAAGTTTGTCTCCGTCCTTCTTGATCGTCAAGGTGGAGGTCCGCAGCTGTCCACCGATCTCATACTCGCACTTCCACGTTCCGACCGGGTCTCCTTTGCCGTCCTCCAGCGCGAACGACAGGCCACATACGCCGAGTACCAGTGCCATCGAAAGAATCGCTTTCATGATCGCCTCCGGGAAGTGACGGAAGGAAAGCGGTCTACCGTAGACCGCCACCAACCGCTGACAGCGATTCTATGGATACCACGACCGTTGGGCAGGTTGGGAGCCTATTCGGATCTTGGGGACTGGAGTGGCGCACCTGCCTCTCCACATCCGCGCCGTTCGAGTTGCGTCCCGGTCCCTTTCTCTTCTCTCTTGACCACGCGCAAGCTGTGGCAGATCAATCCGCGACAGTGGCTGCCGTGCGATCTGCAAAGCTGCGGCGAAACGTGTGCTGCGTCTTCATAGGGCTTCACATCATCTGACTTGCTGTGAAGGCTGATACGAATTCACCATCGGCGCGCAGTCTCAGTAGGCAAACTACTTGAGCGCTGGCTCAAGGCATCGATGCCGATATCCTCAACCCTGGCTCTGAAACTCCCGCACAGCATCCTCCAGCCGATGCAACACTTCCTCGGTATCTGCGGACGTCATTGCGGCGCAAAAGCCGTGATGGCAGGCGGCACCGCCGTAATCGTGGAAGTAGACGCCGTGTCTGGCCGCAGCGGCGATGAAACGCAGCATAGATTCGCGCTGGTGGCGCACAGCATCGCGGTAACTGCGGATTGGCTGCGGCACGCCGAAATAGATGCCGAAACGCGCTCCCAAACCTTGCACGCGCGCGGCGATGCTGTGACGGGCGAAGAGGGCGTTCAGTCCCGTGTACAGACGGTCGGCGATGGCGTGGATGTGATCGTAGAAGCCGGGCTGACAATAGGCTGTCACTCCGGCCAACGCGGCGGCGACGGCGACGATGTGGCCGTTGTAGGTGCCGCTGTGCTGGCAATCGCCCTGCGGCATTAGCCGCGCCATGATGTCGGCGCGACCGCCGAAGACGCTCAGCGGAAAACCGCCGCCAACCGCCTTGCCCAACGTGCAGAGATCGGGGGTGATGCCGAGGTATTCCTGCGCGCCGCCGGGGCACATGCGGAATGAACTCAACACTTCATCGAAGATCAATAGAACGCCGTGCTCTCGGGTGAGACGGCGTACGACGGTCAGGAAATCGGCGGTGGGGATGATGCAGCCGGAGTTGTAGTAGATCGGCTCGCAGAAGACGGCGGCAAGTTCCGAGCCGTAACGCGTGAAGGCGGCTTCCAGCAGATCGGGGCGATTGTACGGCACGACGACGATGTTTTGATCCAGTCCGGCGGGCAGGCCGGTAGAGCCCGGATAGACGGCCGGCGATTCTTCGGGGCCGAGCCGGTCGGCGGGCGTACCGATGGCGTACATGACCTGGTCGTGATAACCGTGGAAATTGCCCTCGAATTTCAGCAGTTTGCTACGTCCCGTGAAAGCGCGTGCCAGCCGCAGACAGTGCATCGTCGCTTCCGTGCCGGAGCCAGTGAAACGTACGCGCTCACAGCACGGCACGGTCTCGCACAGCAGTTTCGCCAGTTCCGTGTGTAGTTCGTTTTCGTAGGAGCAGGCCGCTCCGCGGTCTAACGCCTTCTCGACGGCCTGGCGCACGCGCGGGTCGCCGTGGCCCAACAGTGTCGCCCCGTGGCTGCAACACAGGTCGATGTATTCCCGACCATCCAGATCCCAAATGCGGCAACCGTCGGCGCGATCGACCAGCATCGGCCGGCCCAACGCACGATTGAGACGTATCGACGCGCTCACGCCGCCGGCCAGGTACTTGCAGGCATGTTCGTATTGCTTCTCAACGCGGCTCATGAGGCCTCCGGCGCGCAAAATAATCCTCCACCAGCCCGAAGCGTAAGCGAGGGTAGCCCGCGCTTACGATTTGGGCTGGTGGAGGTAATCAACAATCCTTACTTCTTCTTCGTCAGTTCCTCCTTGAGGGTTTCCACGGCTTTCTCGATCTGGGCGTCGCGGCCCTTAAGGAAGTCGTCGGGTGTGTTGTCGATGTACACGTCCGGCGGCACGCCGTAGTTTTCCAGATTGGTCGTGTTGACGTTCCACAAACCGACCGACGGTGTGCGGATCGTGGAGCCGTCCATCAGCCGGTACGAGCCGGTGCCGATCACCGCGCCGTAGGTAGTAACGCCGACGACTTTCCCGAGCTTCAATGTCTTGAAACCATCGGGGAAAACCTCGGCGTCGGAAGTGGAACGTTCGTTCTCCATCACCACCATCGGACCGAAGAAGCCGCGCAGCGGCCGTGTCACCTGCACAGAATCACGCGTCTTCGTGTACTGATACTGGCGCTGCTGCAGAATCTGCAACAGTTCCTGATCGATGCCGCCGCCAGGGTTGAAACGCTGGTCGATGACGAGCGCTTTCTTGCCGGCCATCATCGCCAGGTCGCGCTCAAACTGGCGCAGCGACGGCTCGTTCATCTGCCGGATGTGCAGATAACCGATTGTGCCGTCAGACAGCTTATCCACCAGCTTACGGCGATCGGCGACCCAGCGTTCGTACTGCAAGTTGGAGTACTGCGCGGCATTGACGGGGCGGAGCTTGACCGTCCAGGCGCCTTCCTTGGCGGGCTTGTTGTTGACCAGAAACTCCAGCCGATCACCCGGAGCAGTCGTGTAGAGTTTCCAGTAGTTGTCGCCGGTCTTGATCGGCTGGCCGTCGATGGCGAGGATGAAATCGCCGGGATTGATTTTGACGAAATCCTTGTCGGCCGGACCTTCCTTGTATACGTGCGTGACCTTGTAGAAGCCGCTCGAGTCGGCCTCCAGCTCGAAGCCGGGGTAGCGCGTCTGATCGCTGTCTTCGCCGCGACCGCGACCACCGCGACCGCCGGCGCTGACGCCGGTGTGCGATGCATTCAGCTCGCCGATCATCATCATGATGACATCGTGCAATTCCTCTGTCTCGCCGACGTGGGCCAACAGTGGCTCATAAGTCTCGCGCATCTTGGCCCAATCGACGCCGTGCATGGCGGGATCGTAGAAACGGTGTTTCATGATCCGCCAACTCTCTTGAAACACCTGCTGACGCCGCGCTCGCTGATCGATCTCGACGCGCGCGGTGAAGGTGAGCCGCCGCGCTCCGCCGGCCGCCGCGGATGTATCCGCAGGAGCGGCCACGGGACCACGACGCCCTCGGGGTGCGGCAGAAGCCGCTTCCGGCGCGGCATCGGGTCCGCGAGCCCCCATGCCACCCATTGAGAGCGCGTAGATGCCGGTGCCCTGGTGATAGAAGAGGGTTCGGCCTTCCTTGTCGAATTGCAGCGAGCCGAGGCCACCGAAACGGCCACCGCGGGCAGCGGGCGGTCCTTCTTCATCGGACGAACGCCCGGCCTGCGTCAGACGCCGCGGTGTCGGATTGCCTTCCAGAGACACAGACCAGATCGATTGCACCGGTCGGCCGCCCTCGACACCGGTGGTGGCAAAGACGAGCGTCTTGCCGTCCGGCGATACGGCCATCGCGCCGACGGAGTCACCGCTGCGCGTCACCTGGCGGGCGCGGCGGGACATGTGGTCGAAATCAATCTTCACTTCGGCCAGCTTGCGGGCCTCACGGGGAGAGCCGCCCTCGGGACGATCCATTGGACGCCCACGACCTGCGCCCGGTCGCGCGCGCTCCTTGCTGGCAGCTTCTTCCTCGCTGTCGATGTTATCGTCGCCCGGATCTTTCTCCTGGCGCGTCAATGAGACAACGAAAATCTGCGACGTGGAACGGCCGGTCTGGCCGATGTTGCCGGCGTCCATGCCGGCGAGATAAACGAGCGCCTTACCGTCGGGCGTCCAGAGTGGCGAACTATCGCTGTAAGAATTGGCATCGGTGATGCGCCTCGCTTCGCCGCCGGCGGCAGGCATGACGTAAACGTGCGGCAGAAGATCGCGGCCGGAGCGAGTGAAGGCGATCCACTTACCGTCCGGCGACCATTGCGGATTGCTGATGGCACTGCTGCCGAAACCGATGACCTCGCCGCGCGTCACGACGATATCCTTGTTGTCGGCGAGAATAAAGCGATGCAGAGCACGATCGCTAGCCGTGTACAGAAGCGACTGCGAATCTGGCGCCCACACAGGAGCGTTCTTCTGCGTGTCGCTGTTGGTCAGGCGTTTCAGGTTGGCGCCGTTCTCGTCGCAGACCCAGATCTCTTCGCGGCCGCTGTGGTCGCTTACGAAGGCGATGTGCTTGCCGTCAGGCGACCACCGGGCGTCGCCCTCGCGCACGTCCGACGTTTTCGTCAAACGCCGAACGTCGCCGCGCTCCGTGGCGATGGTGAACAGTTCGCCGTGCGTGGCGATGACAGCACGCTTGCCGGACGGCGACAGGTTGTAGCTATCCGCCTCGCTGCTGACGGCCACAGTTTCGAGATTATTGTCCTTTTCATCGGGGATAATATCAATCTTGACTTCGCGGGTATCGCCGCTGGCCGTGTCGAGTTTCCACAGACCAAAGTTCTCCTCGTAGACGATCACCTTGCCGTCGGCGGACATCGACGGCCAAAACAGTGTGCCACTGGCGTGCTTGGTCACCTGCACAGGCTCGCCGCCCTCGGCCGGCATTTTCCAGATGTTGTTGCGTGAGTTCATGACGGCCGGACTGCCGGCCTTGGCTTTCACGTCGCGGTCGGAGACAAAGAAGATGAAGCCGTTGCCGTACATCGGCCAGAAATTGTTGGGTTTCTCGCCATCGGGCACGTCGGAGTCCAGCAGCCTGCGCGAGGAGCGCGAATCGACATCGAGCACCCACAGGTCAGCGGCATAGCTGCCGCGATAGTGCTTGCGCGACCACACCATCGGATGGCGATTGTAGGCGAACTTCTTGCCGTCGGGTGAGAACGAACCCGCAAAACCCCAATCGACCGGCATTGCCTCTTCCATGCCGCCGTCGAGCGACACAGTGTACAAACTGGGGATGCCGGGGAAGACCCGACCGCGCGACGACGAGAAGACGACGCTCCTGGAATCGCGTGTCCAGCCGACTACGGTGTCGCCGGCGCTGTTCCATGTCAGTCGTCGCGCTTCACCGCCTTCGCTGGGAATGGCGAAGACATCGTGATTGCCAAAGCGGGCCGCCGAGAAGGCGATCCACTTACCGTCCGGCGAAAAGCGCGGATGAATTGAGGCGGCGCGATGCGACGTCAGGCGTCGCGGCTCGCTGCCGTCTTCCTTGACCAGCCACAGATCGCCACGGTAACTGAAGACGATCTTACCATTGGAGTAATCGGGGTGCCGTGCCAGCTTGATCTCGCTGGCGCGAACCGGAGCCAGGGAGACAAGAGCCGCGATCGTCAGCGCGATCGGCCGCATCCATCGAGGCAACAGGTGCGCAGTCATGAGAGTTTCCCTCGTTGTGATAAGCAGAGAGGAATGGAGTCGTGGTAGATGTAGTAAATCGCGGCTTGCGGACAAGCCCAGGGGCGTTTGATATCTGAGAGGCTACCAGCCCGCCGCGCCAGCAAGGGCATCCCTTGCTGGCGCGGCGGACTGGTGGGGGGAAACGAGTTACATTTCTTTTTACAGTGCAGCAATTCGTCGCCTGCTCGTCTCTTATCATATAGCGGTAGAATCAGTCCATCGCCGGAGGAGACATGACGCGATCGCTGCACACGTTGATTCAATCGCTGCGCCATAGCGTCCGTCACCGCGGAGATGCTGCGCTGACCGACGCGCAATTGCTGGAGCGTTGGTCCGGAGTTCGCGATCCAGCGGCGTTCGAGTTGTTGCTGTGGCGACATGGACCGATGGTGCTGAACACCTGCCGCCGTTTGCTGTCGCTGCGCGAAGACGTTGAGGATGCATTTCAGGCGACGTTTCTCGTCTTTGTGCGCAAGGCTGGCTCCATCCGCCGCGCCGAGGCGCTGGCGCCCTGGCTGCACCGCGTCGCTTGCCGAATCGCCGGACGAGTCAGCGCGGCAAACAGCCGCCGTGCCGGCCAGGAGCACCTGTTTACGGATGAACCAGCCGCTCCACATGTCGATACGCCGATCCTGCGTGATCTGCACGCCATCCTCGATGAGGAAATCGAATCTCTTCCCGCGCACTATCGCCGCGCCCTGGTCCTCTGCTGCCTGGAAGGAAAATCGCAGGAAGAGGCGGCCCTGCTCCTGCACCGTCCGCGCGGCACAGTGTCATCGTGGCTGACGCGCGGACGAGAACGGCTGCGGCAACGCCTGCTCCGTCGCGGCATCGTCGTTTCCGCGGCCGGATTGACAGCGGCACTGACGCCGGACGCCCTGGCATCCGGCGGCATGATTCCCCTAGTTGCTTCCCTGGTTCGCCTGGGCGGCGCGGTTGTTGCCGGCGGCCCATTACCCACCGAGCTGATGCCGGCCCGGGCCATTGCTCTCGCGGAAGGAGTGTTACGGATGATGCTGATGACCAAAGTTAAGATCGTTACTGCGATCGGCGCCCTTGTCGCTGTGGCAGCGGTTGGAGTCGGAACATGGTCCCATGCGATATGGGCCGCTGATGACACCATCAATTTGACGGAAAAGCAGCCTCAAGAATCGCGCCAGAGAAGACTCCCGTCCAAAGAAATAAGTCCAAAAGAACCGTTGCCCGATTTGACTCATCTGACTCTCCAATTCAACGAGGAAAAGGGCATTGCCTGGGGCGAAAAAGCCCACGGATTGCAAGCGGGCATCGCCCTCCGTCGCGGCGATCAGGAGACCTATGAAGTCGGCCAATCCGTCACCTTCGTCGTCTATCTCCGTAATGTCAGCGATAAGAAAATCGATCTGAGCCATTTCGAGACGTTGTTCGATGAATGGATGCCGGTCGTTGAGGATTCCGAGGGAAGGCGCCTCGCTGTCGCCCCTGGACCCATCCAACTCGGCATCGTGCCGATCATCCACCGAAGCTTGGCATCCGGCCAGCAGATCATGCTGTCTCATCCGTGGTTTCGCATACGTCCGCTGGGCTGGCGCGGCGAAGTGATTGGGCCGACGTGCTGCGCCGGCCCCGGACGATACAAAGTGGGCTATGCCAACTTGCCCTTGCGGCTCAGCGACGGCAAGGACATTAGCTTGGGCACTAAACAGTTAGAGTTGGACATCCGCAAGCGCGAGACCGTGAAGGGAGAGCGCGCGGGCAAGAACGCCCCCGTCGTGGAGCAGGCGATGCCGGTCATTCCCGCCATCGGCAAACCTGAAGAGACAAGACTCTTCTTCGTCAATACCCGGAGCATCGGCATACCACTCACAATCGATACGAGAAACCAGGAACTGGTCCGGGAACTCATTTTGGTCGCCTCCAAGGATGGCGGACGGACCTGGGAGCAAGTGGACAAGAAGCTGCCCACGGAGCGCTGCTTTCGTTTCCACGTGAACAGCGATGGCATGTACTGGTTGATCATTCAGCAGGTAGACAATCAAGGGCGCTGCGTGCCGGCGAACCCAAGCCGAGCAAAACCATCTCTCCGTATCTGTGTAGATACAAAGCCTCCGGTCGGAACTTCAATGGCGCGGCACGACAATAGGTCGATCCATCTAACCTGGACGGCCAAAGATGCTAATCTGCCCGACCTACCCGTCACGCTTGAATGGTCAGAGAAGAGATCCGGTCCTTGGAAGACCATCGTCTCAGGACGGCTCCCTAGCACTGGTGACTTCGAATGGAAATTGCCCAACGAAATGCCTTCGGATCTCTACGTGCGAATCCACTTCCAAGATAAGGCCGACAACCACGCGTACACCCCAGCCTCCTACTTCAATCTCAAAGAAGACGAGTAGATAGGCGAGTAGCGGCGGAATACCGGGCTGGGCCGTCCTCCTGCCCTATTTAACGTCCGACATTCGGGGCGATGTTTGAGCGCGGCTCGAACTTCGCCTACGGCGGCCACATCGTCGGCGGCTTTTCGGGCATGGCACTGGCGCTCCTTGTACTCCAGGCCAGAGTCTGAAATCGGATCGCGGCGTGCAAACCGTATTGATGTGGTTCGGCAGCGAGAGGCCGTTCGAACGGGACGGGTCTCACCGGACACGCGGGCGCGCCCGAAAAATATCGACTAGAATATAGTAGGCGGTTCGGGCGTTGGATCGACAGCTGCCCAACCATCCAGCTAACACATGAAAAAAGGACCAGGCATGTCCACCACGCAAGAAGGGTTTTGCACGATCGAGGAAGCGCTGGAGGAGTTGCGCCAGGGACGCATGATAATTCTCGTCGATGACGAGTATCGCGAGAACGAGGGCGACCTGGTGATCGCGGCCGAGAAAGTGACGCCCGAAGCGATCAATTTTATGGTCCGCAACGGTTGCGGCATCCTTGGGCTCTCCCTGTCGCAGGAGATTTGCGACCGACTTGGCCTGGAACCGTTGCCGGGTCGCAACATCGATTCCCAAGCGACACCGTGGACGCCGCATATCGACGCCCGTACCGGCATCACCACCGGCACGTCCGCCTTCGATCGCGCCCGCACCATCCAGGTTGCCATCGACGATCGCTCGACTGCTGCCGATCTCGTCGTTGGCAAGGGACACGTTCCGGGTCTGCGGGCGCGCAAGGGTGGAGTTCTCGTGCGTGCCGGTCACACCGAAGGCAGCGTCGATCTGGCTCGCCTGGCTGGCCTCAAGGAAGCCGCCGTCATTTGCGAAATCATGACGCCGGAAGGCCGCATGGCCCGGCTACCTGATTTGATGGAGTTCAACCGCAAGCACAATCTGAAAACCTGCACGATTGAAGATTTGATTAAGTATCGCCGGCAGCGCGAACGGCTCATCCATCGTGAACTGACACTCAAGCTACCGACACGCTTTGGCGACTTCGACCTGATTGCCTATACCTCGGTTGTCGATCCGGAACCGCACCTGGCACTGTGCAAGGGCGGCGTCGGCATGGAGGCGGGCGGCGTGGTGCCGGTCCAGGGAGAGCCGGTTTTGGTACGCATCCACAGCCAGTGCCTGACCGGTGACATTTTCGAGAGCAAATTGTGCGATTGTGGTTCACAGCTGCACCAGGCCATGAAGCAAGTGGCCGAGGCAGGCAAGGGTGCCATCCTGTACATGCGCCAGGAGGGCCGCGGCATCGGTTTGCTATCCAAGCTGCAAGCGTACAAGCTCCAGCAGGAGGAAGGGCTGGACACCGTGGAGGCAAATCAGCGTCTTGGATTCAGCGCCGACCTGCGCCATTATGGCATCGGGGCTCAGATCCTGCTCGATCTGGGGATTCGCCAGATTCGCCTGTTGACGAACAATCCCAAGAAGGTTGTCGGCGTCGATGGCTACGGCCTGCACATCGTCGAGCGCGTGCCGATTCAGATCATGCCCAATCAGAACAATCGCCGCTATCTGCAAACCAAGAAGGACAAGCTGGGCCATCTGCTCGATGAGATCGATCAGCAGAGTTGATGGAGCTGTCCTCTCTTACCCGTCTTACCAACTCGCAGCGCCATCAAGGACCACCTTTTCTGGCGCTGCGGGCTGGTAATCCCTCGCGAAGTCGTTACAATCGCCGCCCGCCCCGGACGATATTCCGTAATGAATGTCACTCAAGGATCGAGGCCCGTCCATGAAATCCGCCAAACCGGCTTCTGCCGATGTTCTCCGCCGGCCCGGCACCAACATCGCCGCGTTCGTCGTCGGCGTGCCGCTGTCCGTGATCCTGCTGTTTCTCTTTCACAAGGGACCACTACATAACACATGGCTGTTTCGCTACATCGAGCGTCCCGTCGAGGGTGTCGAGCTGATAATGTTTTGCTGCGCGGTCAGTGCCCTGGGCGCGAAGTTCTTGCAAAGCCTAATGGAGCGCCGTGCTTTTCGGGTCGAGATTCTGCCACCCTGGAATGGCAAACCCGTGCCGCTCGGCGAGGCAGCGAACCTGCGGGCAGGATTGCACCGTTTACCACAACGCCTGCAAAACACCTTCCTTGTGCAGCGTATCCGAGCAGTCCTCGATTTCCTGTGCCAGCGCGGCTCCGCCGCCGAGCTGGACGATCAGATGCGCGCTCTGCTCGACAGCGACGCTGTCGTTATGGAGGGCAGTTACGCGCTAACACGTCTGATCACCTGGGCCATCCCCATTCTCGGCTTCCTCGGCACTGTTTTGGGCATCACCGACGCCATCTCCGGGGCGACGCCGGAAGTGCTGGAGAAAAACCTCAGCCAGGTGACGGACGGTTTATCCTACGCTTTCGACGCAACGGCGCTGGCCCTCAGTTTGACCATGCTAACCATGTTTTGCAGCTATCTCGTCGAACGGCGCGAGCAGGGCATTCTTGAAGCGGTCGATCACGAAGTAGAGCGGCAGCTAGCCCATCGCTTCCTACGCATTGCCGGTGACAGTGGTCCGTTCGTCGAGGCGCTGCGTCAGAATACGCAAGTGCTGATTGATGCCACAGGGCAACTGGTCCAACGCCAGGCCGAAGTATGGGCACGAGCACTGACGGAGAATGAACGACGCATGCACGAAGCCTCGGCCCGGCAACAGGAGCAGATGGCAGGGGCGTTAGAAGCAGCGCTGAAAGGCACGCTGCAAACGCATTCGCAATTGTTGGCTGGGTTGGAAAAACAGGCAATCGAACAAAGCACGAGACTATTCGAGCAGTTGGGCGCTTTGGCAAGTGTAGTGCGCGAATATGGGCGCGATCAGCAGACGGCACTGGCACGAGTCAGCGATGGCTTGGCGGCGCAAGTGGAGGCGCTGGCCGGCTTGCAGCAGGGCGAACAGCGTTTGCTGCACTTGCAGGCGGGTTTGCAGCAGAATCTGGCGGCCCTGGCCGGTGCCGGTTCGTTTGAGCAAATGCTGCACACGCTGACGGCGGCCATCCATCTGCTTACGGCGCGGGCCGGTGGCTTACCGCAAGCCACGGCGCCGCCGCGCCTTCATCCTGGAAAGGCGGCATGAGAGGACGCCGGCACAAACTGCAAGTTTCGACGTTTCCCTTCTTGGCCGTGCTGCTGTGCGCTATGGGCTCGCTGATCCTGGTCCTGTTGGTCATGGATCGCAAGGCCCACAAGGCCGCCCAGGCCAGAGCGCAGCGCGAGGCGGCCCGGTTGGTCGAGGAGAGTGCGCGAGAACAATCGGCACGCCAGGCCGAGCGTGAACAACTCAAACAGAAGGCTCTAAAAGAATGGGAACAGAAGCGCGCTGCGCTGAATGAGAAACTGACGAAGGAACAGATCGACCTACAACTACAGATGCGAAAAGTCCGCGAAGAACTGCAAGGAATCGCCGCCCGTCTGCACTACGAGCAAGACACGACCACCCAGCTGCGCCGCAAGTCACAGGATGAACGCAGCCGGCTCCAGGCCGAAGAGCAGCTCCTGCGGACGCTGCGCTCCAGTGCGAAGTCAACCGAAAACCAGTCGAAGGAATCGAGCCAGGCGCTGCGGCGCATGACTCTCGACTTGTTGCAGATGGAACAAGTCCTCAAGGATCTCAAAGCATCGAAGCAGCGCGAGCAGAAGACGTTTTCGGTGGTGCCGTACCACGGCCGCCGCGGCGAGAGTCGGCGCCCGCTCTATGTCGAATGCACCTCCGACGGCGTCATCTTTCATCCAGAACGCAAAGCCATGTCCATCGTCGCGCTGATCCCAGGTTCCAGTAATTCCGCCAGTGAAGTGCGTGCCGAGGTTGAACGACGTATCGCCCAGCAACGACAAAAGCTGGCTGGCTTGCCCAACAACGTGGACAGGACACCGTATTTGCTCTTGCTGCTGCGGCCGAGCGGCGTCACGACGTACCACTATTTTCAACGGGCACTTCGGGGATTGCCGCTCGATTTCGGCTACGAATTCATCGACGAAGATTGGGTCCTCGACTTCCCCACCGACGACGAACTCCCGAGCAAGCAGCCGTGGATGGTCGCCACGAACACCCCTTCGCGCCCCGCTGTTGCTCCTCCCGTTGCCGCAGCACAGCCTCCAAGGGCAAGCCCGCGTCCAATGGGTGGGGTGCCAACAGGTAATTCCGTGGCAGCATTCAGCAGTGGTATCCGCGGCTTTCGGGCAAGCGAAGGGAGCGGAGGTGGGGCCTGGGTAAAAGGAGATGGCAACCCGCCCGGTACGCCGGCGAGCGGCACTGGCGGCGGTTCCGGAGGAGCAGGACCGGGGATTCCGGGCGGCGGTGGTGGTTCCGGAGGGGCTGGACCGGGGATGCCGGGTGGCAACGGGGTCCCAGGCTACCAAACGGGGTTTGGGGCCCAGGGAACGGCGAGCGAAGGAAATCGTTTGGGATCATCGGGCGGTTTGGGGTCTCCGATTGCCGACTCTTCCGGGCGTGCGGGGACAGCACTCGGATCAGGCGTGATGGGTACGGGACCAGGCCGCGGTACCGGACACGGGCATCCGTCGGCCATGCCTCCCACCTTCCCAAGAGAAGACGGTGGCGGGGGCGATTCCGGTGAAGGCGTCGCATCGGGAGATGGCGGCGGAGCGATAGCAGGCCTGTTCCCGTTGCGTGGATCGAATTCTGGTTCAGGAACCGGGCCCGGATTTCCAACAGGTGGTTCGCCGGGCGGCTCCAGATCGGACGTGCCGGGCCTTGGTCCCCCGCGAGCGCTTACCTCCGGTCCGGGAGAGGGTTATGCAGGTGGCGGTGGGGCGCCGAACGGGATTGGCGGATCCGACTCTACCGGGAATGGAAACGGCATTCCAGGCAACGCCTGGTCGGCAGGAGGAGCAGGTCAACCGAATAGTCCTGGTTCCGTAGCGGGTGCCGGCACATCCCCTGATGGACGTTACGTGATTGCGCGTGGCAACGGTGGAGATGGGCCTGGCCCGGGATTCAACGGCGGCGGAGGCGGCGCAGGCACAGGCGGCCCAGCGATGTCGAATACCTTCGGAAGCGGGGGATCTACCCCGGGGGCATCGATCGGCTTTGGCCCCCAATTCGGCGCCCAAGGGGTCGGAAGCGCTTCTTCCGGCACACAGGGCAATGTCGGTGGGAGTCCTGGTGGACAAACTCAGGCGGGATCGTCGATGCCGGTTGCGCTCGGAAGCGGTGGATCTGCTCTTTCCGGAGCACCCGTCAACAACGGTGCCGGCTCCGGCATGCAAGGAGCAGGAGGTGTCTCCTCGGGTTCTGGCCAGGCGATGAATGGTGTTGGAGGCGCCACGAACGCAGCGGGAACACAAATGTCGGGTGCCCCGACAGGCGATGGTTCTTCCACGGGAGCACAAACCAGTATTGCCTCCAATCCCAACATACCAGGAGTGGGAAGTCCATCCCCAGGAGGGGGAGGATCATCCTCCGGCGGGCCAATTGTGATCGGAGGTACGCCCAGCGGACAAGCTCCGACGGGAGGGGCAGCGCCCGCGAATGGAAGTCGATCTTCGGACGTGGTTATTCTTGTTGATCCACTGACCGGCAGGCCAACAGACGGCCCGCGACCCGCGCCTGCGCCGAACGACGGCTCCTCCGAGGCCCATCCGCAGCAAGCGGATGGCAACCACGGCTCGCCGCGCATCCGCGTCGTTCCAGCCAACGGTGCAGCGAGCGAAGGCGGCCCCGATGCGGGAGACGACCACACTCCAGGTATGAATCGTTTCATGCCGGCCCCGTCGTACGCACCGGCGCCGCCGCGGAGGCTGTCGGCTCCGCGTCCGGGCTGGATCCACGGCGGCCGCGACTGGACGATCTTTGTTGAGTGTGGCGCCGATCGGCTCGTGCTGTATCCTTCGCAGCGGACATTCCCTCTTGCTCAGGCGATCCGCGACGCCTCAAGCAATCCTCTTGTGAAGGAGATCCAGCAGATGATCGACCGCCGCCAATCGTCGCGACGGCCGGGTGAGCCGCCGTTTCATCCTCAGGTGTGTTTGTTGGTGCGGCCCGAACACGTCCGTACGTTTCTGACCGTCTATCCGGCCCTGGAGGCGCTGCCGGTTCCCAAAACGCGCCGCAACCTGGATGCCGACGATGATGTCATCAGCATCGTCACCGGCGCTGTACCTTGATAAAACCATGATTCGACGACGACGCAAAACCCGCGAAATCGAGTTCAGCTTCGATTCGTTTCTCGACGTTGTAGCCAACGTCGTCGGTATCATTCTCCGTCTCATCCTCGTCGCCTGGGTGGGCGCGCGTTCCTACAAGGCTGTGGTGCCGTCCGCGCCGCCGGCGCTGACGAAAGAGGAAATTGCCGAGTTGCCAGATCCGAAAGATCCGTTGGCTCCGGAACTGGAACGCCAACGTCGTGAATTGGCCGAAGCGCAGACGCACTTGCTTGAACAACTCAAACAATGGCAGAAGCTCCGTCAGGATAGCACCCTGTCGGCTGAGGAATTGGCCCGACTCTCCGCTCAAGTTCAGGAAGTGGATACGGAGCGCCTGAATCTCGAATCCAAGAACCGGCAAGACACGCAGGCAATCCGCAACGCCGCTCTGTCGCTGGAGGAGATCCGCGAGCGCAGCAAGCAGGTTGTGACTGAAATCGAAGCACTGCGCAAAGCGCCGGCCAGCAAACAGACGCTGCGGTATCGCACGCCGGTCAGCCATCCGCTCCAGTCGGAAGAATTATTGTTCGAGTGCCGCAACGGACGGATTTCCTTCATCGATTACGGCAAATTTATGGCCGAGATCGAAGGTGTATTCCGAGATGGAGATAAGCTGCGCGGTACCAGCCAATGCTCAGGCGTGACCGAGCCAGTCGGGCCATTCCGCATGCATTACTCAGTAGAGATCGATACCTACACCTCGAAGGCGGCTCTGTCCTGGGAGATCGAACCGGTCGCCTTTGTCCGCGGCGAAACAGTGGAGCAAGCGCTTGCACCTGGATCGGAGTTCCACCGTGTCATTGACAGCGTCGAGCCGGCGTCCACAGCGGTGACCTTATGCGTCTATCCCGACAGTTTCCCACTGTATCGCAAGCTCCGCGATTACATGCACGAGCGCGACATTGTCGTGGCAGGCCGGCCTCTCCCCGAAGGAGCCAGCATCGCCGCATCCCGTCACGGCACGGCCTCGCGCGGTCAGTGAGCGAGGGCCGTCTCTCATCTGCGGTAGTCGGACTCTCACAACCGAGAATGATTCCGCTCGGATAATCTCATCCTTTCGAGATTTCTCGTACGCGGCGCGCCTCTTCACTGTCAATTCATTGGCACATCATTTGCTTTTTTCTCTTCGATTCCACGTTCCGAGGGAACGGGAGCGGCCCGTTGCTCGGCGGCGGCTTATTTCATACATAAACGAGCGGGGATTATCGCCCGCTGCTTCCGGATGAGGCGACCTCGATGGCGCAGATTTTTCACCGAAGCTTCAACACCATTTCCAAGGTGACGATCTTCGGTGCCGTCTTCATCGCCGCCGGGATGTGCTGGTTTGCCGCCATTTTCTATCGCTCCTCGTACGTCACCGAGTCGCACCTCGCGTTCGTCCAGCCGGTGCCGTTCAGCCACGCTCACCACGTCGGCCAGCTCGGCATCGATTGCCGTTATTGTCATACCTCTGTCGAAACATCCTCTTTTGCCGGCATCCCGCCTACGAAAACGTGTATGAACTGTCATCAGCAGATCTGGACCGGCAGTTCCATGCTCGAGACTGTGCGCGCCAGCTTTCGAAGCGGCGAATCGATCCCGTGGGAGCGCGTCCACAATCTACCCGGCTTCGTCTACTTCGATCACAGCATTCACGTCGCCAAAGGTGTCGGCTGCGCTTCGTGTCACGGCCCCATCGATGAGATGCCGTTGACGTATCAGCAAAACACACTGCTGATGGAGTGGTGCCTGGAGTGTCATCGCAATCCGGAAAATCATCTCCGGCCGAAGTCGGAAATCTTCAACCTGAAGTGGAGAGCCGACAATCAGTCAGCACTCGGCCAGGAGCTGGTGCGGGAGTATGGCGTCCGTACACCGCACGAGATAACGAGTTGCTCGACGTGTCATCGCTGAGGTTAGCCGCGACCCGAAGGGGAGCGCGAACGCGCTCCCCTTCGGGTCGCGGCTAACCAGGATAGAGGGCGAAAATGGCAGTGGACTCGGAAGGTCGTCGATTCTGGCGCAGTCTCGAGGAATACCTGGACACGCCCGAGTTCCAGGAGATGCTGCACCGGGAATTTCCGGAGCAAGCGTCGGAATGGACCAATCCGGTGACGCGACGGCGCTTCCTCACACTGATGGGCGCGTCGTTGGCCCTGATGGGTCTGAGCGGCTGCTCGACACAACCGGCACCGCGCGAAAAGATCATGCCCTACGTGCGGCAGCCCGAAGAGATCGTTCCCGGCAAGAAACTGTATTTCGCCACGGCCATGCCGTTGGCCGGCGTTGCCACCGGCATGCTCATTGAGAGTCACGAAGGCCGGCCCACCCGCATCGACGGCAATCCGCTCCATCCTGGTAGTCCTCCCGGCTCCCGCGACGACGCCGAAGTTGGTTCCAGCGATCTGCTCATGCAGGCGTCCATCCTCGGTCTATACGATCCCGACCGCTCGCAGGGCGTGACTTATCGCGGCCAACCACGTACCTGGAACGAGATGCTGGCCGAGCTGCGCCGCGCGCTGGCCCAACTGAAAAACCAGGGCGGCGAGGGGCTGTACATTCTCACTGAGACCGTCGGCTCACCGACGTTGGCCGCTCAGTTGAACGAACTGCTCGACGACGATCATTTCCCAAAGGCGAAGTGGTATCAGTACGAGCCGGCCGGTCGCTCCAACGTGTTGGAGGGCGCTAAGCTGGCGTTCGGCGAATACGTCAATACGTTCTACGACTTCACGGAAGCCGACATTGTTTTGTCCCTCGATGCTGATTTCCTGCTAGCGGGCCCCGGCACCTTGCGTTACACGCGCGATTTCATGAGCCGCCGGCGTGTGCGGACGAAAAATACGAAGCTTGGCGAGGTGAAGATGAATCGCCTCTACGTCGTCGAGTGCGGCATGAGCAACACCGGCGGCGTGGCCGATCATCGTCTTGCTCTTCGCGCTTCGCAGATCGAGCTGTACGCGCGAGCGCTGGCCGCCGAATTGAAGGTGCCGAACGTACCTAAGAGCGACCAGGAACAATTGTCTGAGGAAGCGCTGCGCTGGCTCAAGCCGCTTGCCAAGGATTTGCGCGAACATTCCGGCAAGTGCCTCGTTCTCGCCGGCGAGGGACAGCCGGCAAGTTTGCACGCGCTCGTTCACGCCATCAATCACGCGCTCGAAAACATCGACTCAACCGTGATGTACGCCGCGCCCATCGAGGCCAAGCCGGTGGACCACGGCCAACAGATCGCCGAGCTGGTCAAGGACATGGCTGAGCGCCGAGTCAAGATGCTCGTCATCCTCGGTGGTAATCCCGCCTATACGGCTCCGGTTGATCTTAATTTCGCCGAGAATCTGAAGAAAGTGCCATTGCGCATTCATCTGGGGCAGTACAAGGACGAGACTGCGGCACTATGCGATTGGCATGTGCCGGAAGCACACTTCCTGGAAAGCTGGAGCGACGGCCGTGCCTATGACGGCACAGTCAGCTTCATTCAGCCGCTCATCGCGCCCCTTTATAACGGCCGCACCGCTCACGAGATGGTGGCGGCGTTCAGCGAGTCACCGGAACGCGCAGGGCTGGAGATTGTCCGCGAACACTGGCGTGATTGGTGGAAGCAGCAGAAGCGATCCAGCAGCTTCGACGAATTCTGGCGGCAGCTGCTGCAAGAAGGCACTCTCGCCGACAATGGCTGGTCTACGCGCAGTATCGCGCTGAAATCCGACTGGGCGGAGCGAGTGAAAAAAAACCAACAAGCCCGGAGCGCCAGCGACGGGAAAAAGTTCGAAATCGTCTTTCGTCCCGATCCGACATTGTTCGACGGCCGTTTCGCCAACAACGTCTGGCTGCAAGAATTGCCCAAGCCAGTGACGAAAATCACCTGGGATAATGCCGCAATCTTAAGTCCGAAAACTGCGGAGAAGCTTGGCATCTCCCATGTCAGTAAGATCAGCGATGCTTCCGGCCAGCCCGGCCCCCGCGGCGGCGAGCACGGGCAGGCCATCGTGGACGTGATCGAACTGAGCTACCGCGGCCGTACACTCAAAGCGCCGGTATGGATTCAGCCCGGCCATGCCGATGACACCGTCACTGTTCACCTTGGGCACGGTCGTTCGCGCGGCGGCCGAGTTGCGAGCGGCGTCGGCTTCAACGCTTTCACACTTCGTACCAACGAGGCGCCGTGGTTCGACAGTGGACTCGAAGTGCGCAAGATCCCCGGCGAAACGCATGTCCTGGCCTGCACGCAGATGCACCACAACATGGAAGAGCGCGCTCCAATCCGCACTAAACCTCTGGCGTATTTCCAGAAGCATCCGCACTTTGCCGACGAGTTGACGGCTGGAGAAACCGAAAAGCCCGAAGTGTTGGCGCAGGTGCCCGGGCCTCAACCCCGACGTCGGGCCGAGGAACAACTTGAGGAAGAGAGAAAGAAAGATCCTGACAAGAATCGCCTTATCCCGCTGACCCTTTACAAAGAGGCCGAAAAGGAATTTGAAGAGGAGAGTAAACAACTCGGTGAGCCGGACAAGGAGCCGAGCAAAAGCTACCAGTGGGGAATGGCCATCGACTTGACCACATGCACCGGCTGTAGCGCCTGCGTAGTCGCCTGCCAGTCGGAGAACAACATTCCCGTCGTCGGCAAAGAAGAGGTCACACACGGCCGGGAGATGCACTGGCTGCGCATCGATCGCTATTACGACGGCGAGCCGTTCGATCCGAACAAGGTGTCGGCCCATTTTCAGCCAGTGCCCTGCATGCATTGCGAGAAGGCGCCGTGCGAACTGGTCTGTCCCGTCGGGGCCACCGTGCATAGCCACGATGGACTCAACGACATGATCTACAATCGCTGCGTCGGCACACGTTATTGCTCGAACAACTGTCCCTACAAGGTTCGGCGTTTCAATTTCCTGCAATTCGCCGATTTCACGACGACCAGCTTGAAACTGATGCACAATCCGCAAGTTACGGTCCGTTCACGCGGCGTGATGGAGAAATGCACTTACTGCGTGCAGCGCATCCGCGCCGCAGACATCGAGGCAGAGCGCGAGGGACGCCATATCGCCGATGAGCATTTGATGACGGCCTGTCAAGCCGCCTGTCCGGCCGGTGCCATCGTCTTCGGCGACATCAACAACAAGAATAGCGCGGTTTACCAGTGCAAGGATGAACCGACCAACTACGCTCTCCTGGCCGGACTGAACACGCAGCCGCGCACGACGTACCTGGCTGCCCTGCGCAATCCGAACCCTGAACTGGAGAAGAAGACGTAGCGATGGCACCGGAACCCAAGGATCACAAGCATGAGATCGGCGACGGCGTTCCGCCCGTTATGGGTCCGGGCTACACCTTCCGCTCCGTTTCGGAAAAGATAAGCTCCATCACGCTGGCGCGCCAGACGCCGCGTGCCTGGTGGCTCGGTTTCGCCGTCACGTTCGCGTTCACGATGATGATGCTGTACACCATCCTGTACTTGTTGTTCGAGGGTGTCGGCATCTGGGGCATCAACGTGCCGGTGGCCTGGGGCTTCGCCATCGTCAACTTCGTGTGGTGGATCGGCATTGGCCACGCCGGCACGCTGATCTCGGCCATTTTGCTGCTCTTGCACCAGAAATGGCGCACATCGATCAACCGCTTTGCCGAGGCCATGACGTTGTTCGCCGTCGCCAACGCTGGCCTCTTTCCGCTGTTTCACATGGGCCGACCGTGGTTTTTCTACTGGCTCTTGCCCTACCCCAACACCATGCGAGTCTGGCCGCAGTTTCGTAGCCCTCTCGTCTGGGACGTGTTCGCTGTCTCGACCTACGGTACGGTGTCGCTCTTGTTCTGGTACGTCGGCCTCATCCCCGACCTGGCCACGCTGCGCGATCGCGCCCGCAATCGCTTCGTGCAGATCATCTACGGCATCATGGCGATGGGCTGGCGTGGTTCGGCCTATCACTGGAAGCGCTACGAGATGACGTACTTGATCCTCGCTGCCCTGGCGACACCGCTGGTGTTGTCGGTGCATACCGTCGTCAGTTTCGATTTCGCCGTGGCCATCCTGCCAGGCTGGCATTCGACGATATTCCCTCCCTACTTTGTCGCCGGAGCCATTTATTCCGGCTTCGCTATGGTGCTGGTGTTGGCCATTCCGCTGCGGACTTTCTACGGTTTGCAGGACTTCATTACGCTTAAACACCTGCAAAACATGGGCAAGGTGATGTTGGCCACCGGGCTAATCGTTGCCTACGGCTACGGGATCGAGGCGTTCATGGGCTTCTACAGCGGCAACATCTACGAGAAATTCAGCCAGGTCAATCGTATGTTCGGACCTTATGCGACTTCCTACTGGGCGCTGATTTTCTGCAACGTCGTCGCCATTCAGGTGCTGTGGTTCAAAAGCGTTCGCGATAATCCGCCCTGGCTGTTTCTCGTCTCGCTAATCGTCCTCGTCGGCATGTGGCTGGAGCGTTACGTCATCGTCGTCACCAGTCTGCACCGCGATTATCTGCCATCGTCGTGGGGCAATTATTCGCCGACGGTGTGGGATTGGACCATGTTTCTCGGCACAATCGGCTTTTTCTTCGCTTTGATGTTTTTGTTCATCCGCTTGTTGCCGATGATCTCGATCTCGGAGATGCAGACCTTGCTGGCGGAGTCGAAAGAAAAAGGCGAGGTGACGACCGAGGAGAAACGCTAATGGAGACGAACCCCGGACTGTATGGCCTGCTTGCGGAGTTCGACAACCCGGCGACGCTCGTGCAAGCGACCCGCTCGGCGTACGAGGCCGGCTACAGGCGCATGGATGCTTATGCACCATTTCCCATCGAGGAGTTGCCGGATGCGCTGGGATTTCATCGTACCCGAATGCCGCTCTTGATTCTGATCGGCGGCATCGTCGGGGCGCTGAGTGGCTTTGCCTTACAGTATTATTGCGCGGTCATCAGCTATCCCATCAATGTGGCCGGCCGGCCATTGAACAGTTGGCCGTCGTGGATTCCGGTGACTTTCGAGCTAACGGTACTCATCGCCTCCCTCACAGCCGTGTTCGGGTTGCTGGCGCTTTGCGGTCTGCCGATGCCCTATCACCCGTTGTTTCACGTACCGCGATTCAGCCGCGCGTCGCGGGACGCTTTCTTTCTGTGCATCGAGTCAACCGACCCGCGCTTCGAGCGCACGTCAACCAGGGACTTTCTGGCCGGACTCAGCCCCCGCGAAGTGACGGAGGTGCCGCAGTGAAAAATCCGAAATCCGAAATCCGAAATCCGAAAGAAACCCCAAATCCAAAACCCAAAATCCGAAACACGGGTGCGAAGGTTTTGAATTTCGGATTTCCGCTTTTGAGTTTCTTTCGGATTTCGGATTTCAGACTTCGGATTTTCATTCTAGGAATATGTCTACTGACAAACGCGTGTCAGCAAGAGATGGCAAGGCAACCCTCCTATCGACCGCTGGAACGCAGTGAATTCTTCGCCGATGGCCGGGCGTCGCGACCTCTGGTTGAAGGTACGGTGCCCTGGCGAGGACGCAAGGGCGCCGAACCGTCGATGACGCATCGCCGCAGTCCCGAATACACCGACGCTATCCGCGCTGCGGCCTTGATCGCGAATCCGGCGATGGACCCTCTCACCGTCTTATCGCTCCTACTCGGCCCCGGCGCCGCCGAGTACGTCGATGTCAGTCCTATTCTCATAGACAAAAAAGCACTGGAGCGCGGCCGCGATCGCTTCAATATTTATTGTTCCGTCTGCCACGATGCCCTGGGTACGGGCAATGGCAAGATCGTCGAGCGCGGCTATTTGCCGCCGCCCAATTACCACCTCGATTACTCGCGCGGTTTCGAACGCCGCGGCCAAAAAGTGCTGCTGCGCGAGGTGCCGATCGGCTATTTCTATGAGGTCATCACGCGCGGTTTCGGCGGCATGCCCGACTACGCAAGCCAGATTCCGCCCGGAGATCGCTGGAAAATCGCGGCATACGTCCGTGTCTTGCAGCGCAGTCAATGGATGCCGCTCAAGGACTTGCTGGCCGAGGAACGCGAAAAGATTCGGGACAAACTTGCACCCAGGGAGGAAGCCCCGTGAGTCACGCCATCACCCCGGCGTCAAGTCTGGAGACGACCCCGCGCGGCGAAGTGACGGCCGCTGAGTGGGAGCGCGTGCGCCGCATTGGGCTGCTCGTCGCCGCCGGTGGCGCGACTGCGTTCGTCGTTCTGGGTCTGATCCATTGGCTCCTCCACCGCGACCAGGGACTCCACGCGGCGAAACAACTCTTCGTGTCCTACCTGGTTGGTTACAACTATTGGCTCGGTTCAGCTCTGGGCGGGTTGGTATTCCTTATGCTGCAATACGTGACCGGCGGCGCCTGGGGACTGTTCTTGCGGCGAATCCTGGAGGCATCGGCCAGCATGATTTTGCCCTTGGCAGTCCTGTTCATCCCCATGATCTTCGGTCTGCCGATCGTGTACGAAGAATACGGCCGCTGGACGCCGGTGCTTTCCGACGATGCGAACCTGCAATTCAAGGCGATGTGGCTCAGCGCACCGGCCGTCACGATCAAGACGATCCTCTACTTCGCTTGCTGGATCGGCATGGCATCGCTGTTTCGCCGCTGGTCGCGGCAGCAGGACCAGGGAGCCGATGGCACACTCCTTGAGCGTTGCGAAACCCTCGGCGCACCGGGCATTGTTGTCTATGCTCTGACCATCACGTTTGCCTCGATCGACTGGGTGATGTCGCTGGAACCGGACTGGTACTCGACGATCTTCCCAGCCATGTTCGCCGTCGGTCAGTTGCTCAACGGCTATGCCTTTGCCCTGACGGTGTTCCTGTTCTTGTCCGATCGGCCGCCGTTCGCCGGCGCGGTCCGCCCGGCGCACATGCGCGATTTCGGCAGTCTGCTCCTGGCCTTCGTCATGTTCTGGGCATACATGTCGTTCTCGCAATTTTTGCTGATCTGGGTGGGCAATCTGCCGGAGGAGACTCCGTGGTATTTGATGCGCAGCCGAGGTGGCTGGCAATTCGTCGTCAGTTTCATTGCCCTGTTCCATTTCGCTGTGCCGTTTATGCTACTGCTCTTTCGCGACATCAAGGACCATCGTCGGCGTTTGCTGGCTGTGGCTGCCGGTCTTATGATTATGCGATTTATCGATCTTTTTTGGTGGATTGAGCCATCGCTCAATCATTACGGTCAGTATTTTTACTGGCTGTTGGACATCGCAGCCTGGACGGCGGTGGGCGGCCTGTGCGTCTGGTGGTTTGCCGGCCAACTGAACAGCCGGCCGCTGTTGCCGTGGAACGATCCGTACCTGGCGGAGGTCTTGCACCATGAGTGAACACATCCAATTGCCGAGCGGAGGGCATCAGCACCCTCACGGCGTCCCTGGGCAACCAACATTTTCGACTCATGGCGAAGAGCACGAACGCACTCCCGGTGTCCTTCACGAGAGCACAGCTTTCGATTTCCGCCTCATCCTCTGGGTCGGCGTCGGATTGACCGCGGTCGGAATCATCACGCATTTTGTCGTCGGCGGCTTGCTGGGCGGCCTGGAAAAAAAACACACTGTACTGCCCTCCGCTGTCTCCGAGCTGGCGAAGGAAGATGCGGAACGACCGCTGGGCCAGCGTGTAGACAACATGCCGGTGCCGCACCTCGAAGGTGTCGAACGCGAGAGCAGCTTGCTGGACATTCTCACGGACAATGGCGAGAAACACCGGTTCTTTACCTCCGTCGATGTTCGCGTCCAGATTGGCAAGAACCAAAATGCGGGGTTGTTCGAGCTGCGCGAGGGTCAGCGCGTGACCCTCGCCTACTACATGCCCGGGGGCGCCGGCGGTGGACTCGGCGTCGTCACCTCCATAACCAGTCCGCCGGTAGGAGCCAATCGCAAAGAACCAGGTGTGGACCTACCGGACGTCTCGCGGACGCTCAACGGCAAAATCATCCGAATCGAGCCGCGCAGTATCGCCGCGGCTCGCGATTGGGCGGAAGAGCAGATGCAGCAATACGGTTGGATCGATCGCGAGAAGCAAATCGTCCACATTCCCGTCGAAAAAGCGATGGAGGAGGTCCTGCGAACGAAAGAACTCGGTTCGTCGAACAACAAGAAAAAGCCGGCGGGAGGTAAGCGATGAGACGCGAGTTGTTGCTGGCCTCAGTGTTGGCTGTGTGTGTGATACAGGTTGGTGTACGGGCGGATGAAGGCCAAGCGCCGCCGATTCTTCGCGAAGTGGAATTGCGGCAGAAGCTGGATTCTCAGGTACCACTCGATGCCGAGTTCCGCGATGAAGAGGGCCACACCGTCACGTTCGGAGACTGTATGAATGGCAAGACGACCATTCTCGTGATGGCGTACTTCCGCTGCCCCATGCTGTGTACGCAAGTGCTCAACGATCTTGTCAAGGGACTAAACGGCGTGCCGTGGAACATCGGCAACGAATTCAATGTCGTGACGGTCAGCTTCGATGATCGCGAAACGCCGGAGATGGCGGCAGCGAAGAAGAAAACCTATGTCGAAGATTACGGACGCTCCGGCGCGGGAAAGGGCTGGCATTTTCTCACCGGACAACAACGGTCGATCTTGCGCCTGGCCAACGCCGTCGGCTTTCAGTTTCGCTACGATCCGAAAAACGACCTGTTTGCCCATCCCAGTTGCGTCATGATCCTGACGCCACAGGGGAAAGTTTCGCGCTATTTCCTCGGACTCCACGAGAATCGCGAGGGGGCCTATTCGCGCGACCTTCGCCTGGGACTCGTCGAAGCGTCGGAACACAAGATCGGCACGCCGGTCGAGAGTGTTCTGTTATTCTGCTATCGCTACGATCCGGAAACGGGCAAATACACCATGATAGCACTGAATCTCGTGCGCGCCGCCGGTGTAGTCACGGTTCTAGTCTTGGGCTCGGTGTTGTTTGTCGTGTGGCGGCGTGAGTGGCGGAAGGGTAGCCGCGACCCGAAGGGGAGCGCGTCGAACGCGCTATCCTTCGAGTCGCGGCTTACCGAGAATTGAGGATGAGGTTGATGTTTGCCGAAGTGCCTCTGTTTCCCGAACAAGCCTCGACCACGGCCCAGCGTGTGGACTTGCTGTTCTTCTTCCTCTGCACTGTCTGTGGCACCATGTCCATTCTGATTGCGGGGCTGGTGCTTTATTTCGCCTTCAAATATCACCGCCGCGCCGAAGATGCGCGTACGCCGCGCATCACCGGAAACAATCGTCTCGAATGGTTCTGGACGATCGCGCCGTTGTTTGTCTTTTTCATCATGTTTGTCTGGGGGGCGAGCATCTATACGTCGGTGGCCATGCCTCCGCCGGACGCGATGGAAGTCTTCGTCGTCGGCAAACAGTGGATGTGGAAGATCCAGCATCCGGGTGGACAACGCGAAATCAACACGCTGCACATTCCCGTCGATCAGCCGGTCAAGCTCACGCTGACCTCGGAAGATGTCATCCACGACTTCTCCGTGCCGGCCTTCCGCACCAAAATCGACGTCATCCCCGGCCGTTATGTACAGACGTGGTTTCAGCCGACGAAAGTTGGCCGCTATCACCTGTTCTGTTCGCAGTATTGTGGAACCAGCCATGCCAAGATGGTTGGCATACCCTCGGAGGATAAGGACGAAGGCATCATCGTCATGGAGCGCGAAGAATTTCGTCAATGGCTGGGCAGCCAGGCGGCCACCGGGTCGCTGGCCGATCAAGGCCGGCAACTGTTCTTCAAGTTCCAGTGCATCACCTGCCACAGCGCTAACTCCGAGGCCCGCGCTCCGGTGCTCGAAGGCTTGTATGGCCGCACCGTACCGCTGAAAAATGGCCGAAACGTCGTGGCCGATGATGCCTATTTGCGCGAATCGATTCTCTATCCGGAAGCCAAGGTCGTGCAGGGCTGGGAGCCAATCATGCCGACATTCAAGGGACAGGCCGATGAGGAAGAACTTCTCAAACTCCTCGCCTTCATCAAGTCGCTCAAACCGGGGCAGACGCCGGTGCGCAATGAGGACGCCTTGCCGCCCTTGGATGCTCCGAAAGTGCCGTCCGGCGGCAATCCCAGGCCGCGCGAATCCGTGCCGACGTACCGACCGCAAGGAAAGAGCAACTAACCATGACCAGTGCCATCACCACGGGTTTCATTCCACAAGCGAAAGCGCGGCCGCCGCGCATTCCGGGCGAAAACTACTTGAACGTCGCTTTCGGCGTCAAATCATGGCTGTTTACGACCGACCATAAACGCATCGCCATTCTGTACCTGGTCACGGTAACAATCCTTTTCTTTCTGGGCGGAGCGGCGGCGACGGTGATTCGCCTCAATCTGATGACTCCGTATGGCGAGTTGGTTCCCGCCGACACTTACAATAAGTTGTTCACGGCCCATGGCATCATCATGGTGTGGTTCTTTCTGGTGCCGGTGGTGCCTACGGTGTTGGGCAACTTTCTTGTGCCCATGATGATCGGTGCACGCGATCTCGCCTTCCCCAGGATTAACCTGCTCAGTTGGTATGTTTTTACCACGGGCGCCGTCATCACCTTGTGGGCGCTCCTTGCCGGCGGCGTCGATACCGGCTGGACCTTTTACACTCCGTTTAGCTCGAAATATGCCCGCACCAACGTCCTTCCAACGATGATCGGCATCTTTATTTCCGGTTTTTCATCGATCATGACGGGCCTGAATTTCATCGCCACCATGCATACGATGCGGGCACCCGGCATGACATGGAGGCGAATGCCCTTGTTTATGTGGGCGCATTACGCTGCCAGCGTCATCCTCGTCCTGGCGACGCCGGTACTTGCCATGGCACTGATCCTCGTTGGCGTCGAACGCGCCTGGGGCATCGGCATCTTCGACCCCGAGTTGGGCGGCGATCCGGTGCTGTTTCAGCACTTGTTCTGGTTCTACTCGCATCCCGTCGTATACATCATGCTGCTGCCGGCGATGGGAATTGTCAGCGAGATTGTCACCTGTTTCGCGCGCAAGCATATTTTCGGGTACGTCTTCATCCTCTGGTCAAGTATCGGCATCGCCGTGCTCGGTTTTCTCGTGTGGGCACATCACATGTTCGTAGCCGGCCAATCCGTCTATTCGGCGATGATTTTCTCCGCTCTGAGCTACATGGTGGCCGTTCCCTCGGCTATCAAGGTGTTCAACTGGACGGCCACCCTCTATAAGGGTTCGATCGCCTTTGACACGCCGATGTTGTTCGCCCTGGGTTTCATCGCTCTGTTCACGATGGGCGGACTGACCGGCCTGTTCCTGGCCGCCCTGGGCGTGGATATGCACGTCCACGACACCTACTTCATCATCGCCCATTTCCATTTCATCATGGTGGGCGGCGCAGTCATGGGTTACATGGCGGGTCTGCATTTCTGGTGGCCGAAAATGACCGGCCGAATGTACTCGGAGTTTCTCAGAAAACTGGCAGCTTTGATCATCTTCATCGGCTTCATCCTGACGTTTTTGCCGCAATTCGTGCTCGGCTATCTGGGCATGCCGCGTCGCTATCACGTGTATCCACCGGAGTTTCAGGTGCTCAACGTCATGTCGTCGGCGGGGGCGTCGATCCTGGCCGTCGGTTACGTATTGCCGTTGTTTTACCTGTTCTGGTCGCTGTACGGCGGCAAGCCGTCCGGCCCCAATCCGTGGGGTGCTACGGGCCTGGAATGGCAAACACCGTCGCCGCCGCCCACTCACAACTTCGACGAGACTCCCCTCGTCATTTCCGGCCCTTACGAATACTCGACAGAGGAGGGCGCCCTTGTCCACTAATCACGCAGTCCTGGCCCATCACTTTGAGAATCTCGAGCAGCAGCGCGAGACAGAGACGTTCGGCATGTGGCTGTTTTTGGCGACAGAGGTTCTGATCTTCGGCGCCGTCTTCACTTGCTATGCAGTCTATCGCCTCCGCTATCCGCACGATTTTGAGGCCGCCAGCGCCCGGCTCAACATCCTGATTGGCTCGATCAATACCATCGTCCTGCTGTCCAGCAGTTTGACGATGGCCCTGTCCGTCCACGCCGCGCGCGTCGGCCGGCAGCAAATGCTGCTGACCTGTCTCTTGTTGACGATCTTCCTGGGCGGCACCTTTCTCGGTTTCAAAGCGCTGGAATATTACGAAGATTACAGGGAAAAACTGGTGCCCGTCCTGAGTTTCGATCCGGGCGAATGGACGAAAGTTGAAGGCGCTGAGGGGCCGGTGAATCCCCAGCGTGTTCAGCTGATGCTGGTCTTTTACTATGTCATGACCGGATTACACGCCGTCCACATGATCGTTGGCATGGGTCTGCTGGTTTGGCTCGTGGCCGAAGCGCGCCGAGGGCGGTTGACACCAGTGCGCTACATGCCTGTCGATATCGTTGGTCTATATTGGCACTTTGTGGACATTGTGTGGATTTTTCTGCTGCCGCTGTTGTATCTGACCGGCACCCATCACACATCAGACTTGCATTTTTAGGGGGCACCATGTCTGGACCTATTACCCCGACGCGGACTTATTACTGCGTCTTCGCCGCGCTGATTGCGTTGACACTTGCGACGGTCTTTGTATCTTTTTTGGAATTGGGTCCCTGGCATACGACGGTCGGTGTGCTGATCGGTGTCGTCAAGGCGTCGCTGGTCGGACTGTTTTTCATGCACTTGCTTCATAGCTCGAAAGCGTCGTGGCTGGCCGTGCTGGCCGGACTGTTTTGGTTTGGCATTCTCATGGCGCTGACGCTCTCGGATTACTTGACGCGCCATGTCCTGGCGTATTGAGCCGAAGATGACTCAATCTCTCAATCTGGATGACCGCCACCTCGGACTTGTTACGGACCTGTACGAGCTGACGATGGCGGCTGGTTACCATGTGCTCGGCATGGCCGACGAGCGCGCCACGTTCGAGTTGTGGATTCGCAGGCTACCCTCGTGCCGGAATTACCTGGTAGCCGCAGGACTGGAACAAGCGATCCACTATTTACAGCACCTTTCCTTCGCTCCCGATCAGATTGCGTATCTACGAGAACATCCGGCTTTTCGGCATGTAGCCAACGACTGGTTCGAGCGCCTGGTGAGTTTGCGGTTCGAGTGCGACGTATGGGCCATTCCGGAAGGAACAATTGTCTTCGCGGGAGAGCCTTTCTTGCGAGTAAGCGGGCCGCTCATGCAAGCGCAGATCGTTGAGACGTTTCTCATCGCGACGCTGACAGCGCAGACGCTGATCGCTTCGAAAACGGCGCGAGTGACCACAGCGGCTCAGGGCAGACCGATTTTCGATTTCGGCTCGCGGCGGGCGCATGGCCCACAAGCGGGATTGCTGGCGGCCCGCGCCGCCTACCTCGCGGGCTGTGCCGGCACGAGTAACACTGAGGCTGGCCGGTTGCTTGGAATCCCGACTCTGGGCACGCAAGCGCATTCCTGGATCACGGCCTTCTCGGACGAACAGGAAGCATTCCGCAAGTTCGGTCAGGTTTTTCCAGACAACTCTACTCTGCTCATCGACACCTACGATACGCTGCAAGGCGTCCGCAATGCCGTGGCTTCGGGGGCGACCATGCAGTCTGTGCGGCTGGACAGCGGCGACCTGGAACAGCTGAGCAAGAAAGTCCGCGCCATCCTCGATGAAGCCGACCGAAAAGACGTGAAGATCGTCGCCAGCGGCGATCTCAATGAGTATAAGATTCGCGATCTGCTCAGCAAGGGTGCGCCCATCGATCTCTTCGGCGTCGGTACGGAACTGGCCACGAGCCGAGACGAACCCACGCTGAATTTCGTCTACAAGCTGGTCGAGCAGGAGACGCCGCAAGGAACGTTCGGGCGATTCAAACTGTCCAGCGGAAAGAAGAATTATCCCTATCCCAAACAGGTTTATCGACAGCACGATTCAACTGGGACATTCCGAGGAGATCGCATCGTCAGGGCGGTTCCCCCCACCCCCACCCTCCCCCACAAGGGGGGAGGG
>DATBHJ010000060.1:0-72695 GCA_036557565.1 Gemmataceae bacterium | reverse complement strand
CAACCGCTTACTCCGCTGCGCTGCGTGCGCGGC
The DNA here is from genome assembly GCA_036557565.1 of Gemmataceae bacterium. Taxonomy (GTDB): domain Bacteria; phylum Planctomycetota; class Planctomycetia; order Gemmatales; family Gemmataceae; genus JAJPHU01. Next base: position 72,662 of record DATBHJ010000060.1, on the reverse strand, counting down.
TCTGAACTTATTCTCTCTTCTCAACACCGGAGCGTCTACTCCGGAACCGCGTCGGCGCGCTGTTCTTGCTGCGGTTTGCTGTTCTCAAGCATGCGCTGCCGCTTGTGTACGCGGGCAGAGTGGGCAGCGAGCCCATTGTCGAATAGGTTTGGCGTGGCGCCGAGATCCTGTCCCGCGGGGATCAGCTCAGCTGCGGCCGCTCGTGGATCCGTCTTCTGTTTGCCAAGTTCAGCCAATTCCTCGACCGGCGTGGCTTGTGGCAGAGCATCGCAGCGGAGCCGGCACGTGAGCGTGCCTCCCACATCGGATTGCTGCAACAGCTCGACGACCTCTGGATACATGCAGCCCATGTCGGCCAGCGTCCGCAAGATCTTCGTCAACTCCAACGAACAGGGCCTTCGGACAGTGCGGCCATGCAACGGCATCCGGCTGATGATGCAGTGATCGTCGTCCTTGGTGGCGTTGACAACGAACTCGCCCGCCTGGAGTCCGAATGGCGGCTTAAGCATCGGCTCTTCGCCGAAGATGACGATTTCGGCTCGCCGCGTGCTGGAGATATGCACTAGAGGTGCCGCCTCGACCGCAACACGGTGCAGCCAGTACGAGTCATTCAGCTGTTCTCCCTGCACCAGGTTGTGGTGAGGATTCAGGGTACGCAGGGCACGGAACGCGCCGTAGCGAACCTCATCCTCGCGGCCCGAAGTCATCAACTCCGCCAGACGAACGTGGCAGACAGCCTCGTCCAGCGATGCCAAAGCCGTCAGACCGAAAGCACGAAGGGCCGGCGAGTGGGCCACAGCTTCGGCCAACTCGTTGCCGCCCTCGCGTTCGCCCAGATAAGCCAACGCCTCGGCCGAGCAGAAGCGCACCAACGGATGCTCGCTTTTCAGACCTTTTTTCAGCGCCGGTGTGCTGCTCTGGCCCAGCGCTTCCAGACGCAGAGCGGCGACAACGGTCTTCGCCGGATCGAGCAGATCGTCGTTTAGCCTCTGCCGATACGAGCGATGATCGTCGCCCTTGTCGTTCATGGGGACCGTGACTATGCGCGGATCGGGAGTAAACGGAATATCGAGAACGACGCGGAGGAAGCGCGGTGTATTGAGGCGATACTGCGGCGGCACCCGCAGAGCGATGCTGTATTTGTCGCGGGCCTCGGCCACGCTCGTTCCCGGATCGCCACGGTAGCCGGCCTGGAAAGTATCGTTGATACGCTCGGCCACGAGGGCGGCGACACGCGCATATTGTTCGTTGGGATTGAGGACAAGACTAAAGGTGGTGGGAGCCAGGCACCGTCCGCCGCCCCAGATTCGGCCGCTCCTGAGGCTGGCCGTCTCGTCCTCGTCGTTGCTGCCCATGCCAACCAGCAACATACCCTCGGCAGCGATGAGCGGATGGCCGCGCAGCAGACCGCGGGGTCCGTTGGGATCGGCGCTGGGAGCGAGCCGTTCGGCGAAGTCATAATTGAAGAGGTGACACTTGTGCAGATAGCCCCCGCGTAGGCTGGTGGCTTTGCTGTTGCGCGGCAGAATCACTTCCAGATCGATGGGATCGTTCTTGCTGGCACCCGGCGGAATCACGCCGGACACGTACACCAGGGCATGATCGGGCGAAGTCATGACCTTGCGAATGTCCTGTACGCCTTCCTTGCGCAGCTCATTCTCCAGAACATCGCGCCAGCTGTCCGGCGGGCAATCGCCACCGGTGCCCTCCAGGCCGACGACCAGGCCGATGCCGCCGACGGGAATGGGCACGGCATTGCCAACCGTGACCTTGTCGCGGATCGTCTCGATCGTGTAATGCTCGCTGTCGTCGTCCAACTGCGAGCGCGTCTGCAGGGACGTGCATCCGAGCAGCCCAATGAGTGTGAGCAACCCGGCCCCCAGCACACCCCGCACAGCCCAACGGCCGGCGCCCCGCAGACGCGCGATCCTGGCACAACGCTTCATAGCTTCGCCCCCGAAGGATGGCACCCCCAACGAGCCGGGTGCCACCCCGGCCCTTCCCCAATCCGAAAAGAAGACGTTAGAGGGGGCGAACCATAGAAACCGAAACATTTCTTGTCAAGTCCGATTCTGGACGTTGGCTACGCCCTCAGCGGGCGAACTCCTGTATCAGGAACTTTTCCGCTTTCGCCCAGAGGTCCGCTGCCTGGTCGAAATTAACCTGCATCGTTCGCACAGTCTGGGGTGTTGCGATATCAGGAGAAGGTTCGCCTTCCCTTGTTTCAGGCGGGGCAGACTCCGTCAAGGAGCGGCGACTCCGTCCCCGTGATGAGTGCATCGCGGGGACGGAGTCCCGCTCACATCACAGTACTGGAGCCTCACTTGAGGCAGCAAGTGCCGCAACATTCCGCGCCGGGAGCGCAGCATTCGCAACCGCACCACTCACTGACCGTCGCGCTTGTGTGAACCAACTTGCAGCACTCCTGTGAAGGATCGCAGCAGTCGGCATCGGGACAGCAGTCCGTCGCCTTTACGTCAGCGACGCTGGCAAAGCAACACGCTTGCGGTGGATTGCAACAGTCGGCGCCCGGAGCGCAACAGCTCATCTTCATGGTAGACGTGCCGCCGCCGGCAATGCCTAGAAGCAGCGCCAAGGGCGCAAGAAGTTTCAGAGTCATAAAAGATCTCCAATGGTTCAAGTGGTAAAATGAAACGGTAAATTCACGCGCTAAAGCATCATTCGGACAATGGCGAACCCATTGTCGCCGCGGTTGATCGCGATTGCGCGTAGATTAACAGCGCCAGATGCACTGGAACAAATGGAGAGGACGGGAAGGAGGAGAGAACTCAACGAAGCGCTCAACGGATATGCCCGCTGCCATGAGGATATGCGCATCGGGGAGAATGTGCAGAGTCATAGCGTCCAGCTGACTTGGAGCGACGATGGCAGGAGGCAGCGAGAGCGGAGTTGAGCAGCAGCAAGCCCTGACGAGCGGTACCGGCTGTCCGGGTGAAACAGGATTAGTGGATCGAGCGGAGCAACAGCCGCATGCCGGTTGCGATGACTCCACAGTTTCGTTACAGCAGCAACAGGCCGCCGTCATTGGTGCGTGCGTCGTTCGCGCCATCTGCAAGGGTAGCTGGCAGCACCAACCCGGCGGAAGTACCACCACGAGAGCGCAAAGCAGAACCAGAGGTTGAGCCAAGGTTTTGCTCATGAAATGATTCTACGGTCATTCCGCGAAAGAAGTCAACCGTTCCACACTCTCTTCGCGGCACCGAATCTTCAGTCAGATCTAAGAGGACGCCGGCCACCACACGTCGAAGAGAGCGCCGTGGCCCGGCTCGCTGGCGACGTCAATGTGGCCGCCGTGACTCTTGACGATGTGTTCAACGACAGCCAATCCCAACCCCGTCCCCCGCTCCTTCGTCGAGAAAAAGGGATCGAACAAGTGCGCTTTGGCGGCCTCAGATATTCCCGTTCCCTGATCGCACACCGAGAGGCACACCCACTCGCCCTCAGCCGAGACCCGCTCCGTTCGTACGTGCAGCAACCCTCCCTCCGGCATGGCATCGCGGGCATTCAGACACAGGTTCATGAGAACTTGTTGCATCTGCGTCTCATCAGCTTGAACGAACAGCTCCTGCTCGGCCAACTCTGCTTTGACATGGATGCGCGAAGGCAGAGAAGCTCGGAGCAGCTCCAGCGTGCGTGAGACAGTAATGTTGATGTCGATCCGGCGAGCGGCGCTTTTGTTCTGCTTGCCGAAAGCCAGCAGTTGACTCGCCAGATTGGCTGCTTGCTTGGTCGCTTTCTGAATACGGCCCAGCTCGACTCGCGCGGAATGCCCGGAAGGAAGACTGGCAGAAGCCATTTCTGCCATACTGAGCACCACGGACAGCAGATTGTTGAAATCGTGGGCGATTCCACTGGAGAGCTTGCCGATCAGCTCGAGCCGTTGCGACCGTAGCAACTCTTGTTCAAGTTGGCGTTCCCGCGTCACATCGGCGATCAAGGTGGTTGTGCCAATGATGGTGCCATCGGAGCGGCGGTGGGGTTCGGCGAAAGCGAGGCCGACTTTCTTACTGCCGTCCTTGGCATGGTAACGATATTCGGCCCGGCCGCTCCTTCCCGCCAACGCCTCGTGAGCCAGAGCCACCAGCCGCGGAACATCGTCGGGATGGACGATACGGCTCCACGCCGCGGGCTCCGCGATTTCGTGAAGCTCGTAGCCGGTCAGGTTCTGAGTCGTCGGGTTGGCATAGGTAACGCGCAGATCCGTGTCGGCTTGAATCACCATCAGCGGCAAGGATTCGACCAGATCGCGGTGTTTCTCCTCGGATTCCCGGAGCATCCGCTGTGCGCGGATCGTCGTGGTTATATCGATGTAGGTGGAGACGACACCCAGGGCGCCGCGCTGCTCGCCTGAACTGCCCACGCCAAGAGGCATGGCGTTGGTGAGCACCCAGCGGAGATCCTTGAAGTGTTTGTCCTGGGTTTGCTCGTTGGGTCGATGAGGTACGATGGCGAAGACCTGATTGCGAACCGGCCGGCTCATGCGCAAGGCGACGGCGGCTGGGTAATCTTCCGGGTCCACCATCGTGCCATCCTCGCGCATCAAACTCCATTCCGAATTGGCGAAGGTGGTGCCGCGGAGATTCTCCGGCCTCTGGCCGAGAATTACGCTGGCGGCTGTGTTGCAGTCGATGACATACCCGTAGCGGTCCCGTACCTCCACGCCCTCGGACATGGTTTCGAGAATCGTGCGGAGCCGGCCTTCGGTGTCTCGCCGCGCCGCCTCGGCCTGGTGCAATGCCGTTAAGTCCTCCATTACCCAGACGGCGGCTTCGGGAGTGGTTGCGAACGGAGAGTCTTCACGCCATTCGGCATTGGCCAATGTCACCGGCGCCGCCCACGCCACCAACGGTGTGCGCCGGCCATCCGGTCGATGCACGATAATGTCATCGCGCATGGCCGTCATGCCCTCGCGCAGTGCCAGGTAAACGGGCAACTCCTCGATCGGATAGGAACTGCCGTCGGGGCGATGTAGCCGATAGACTTCGGACAGATGTTCCAGACCGGCCGCGAGATCTTCACGTTGGCCCAGCAACTGGCGAGCGCGGGCATTGACCAGTATCGGATTGCCGCGCGGTCCCTGTACGAAGAACACGCCGGTGGGAAGATTATCCACGAGAGCATGCAACATGCTCGTGGTTCGCCGGAGGTCGTCGGCCAGGGCGCGCTGTTCAGTGATGTCGATCACCACGCCTTCCCAGCCGATTAGTCGTCCCTCATTATCCAACTGTGGCGTCAGCGTGTCGCGCAGCCAACGGGCCACGTCAGCCGACTGGCCGCCGTCAGCGGGTTGACACCGACCTGCGGAGTCTCCCGACGCCAGCCGTTCGTCAGCAGGAGCGACGCGATATTCACAGGTGACAGGTTGAGCATATCTGGCAAGTTGAGCGATGGCGGCGTGGAGCACTTCGTGATCGCCGGTATGAACGCAGGATAACCAGCGATCGAAGGGACCCAGCAACTCGTGGGAAGGTCTGCCAAGCAGTGTTGCACTCGCGGCGCTGACCTGAGTCACCTCGGCGTCCATCGCGCCGGCAGCCAACGGAGGGCGATCGGGCCGGCAAAAACGGGCTATGTAAAGGACCACAGGAAGAGGAAAGACTGTGTGTCTCTCGGCCGCCAGTTCGCGCACTATCTCTGAGACCGTGTTCGCAGACGGTTGACCCGGGGACGGGAGTGGCGTCATTACCGTATCCCTTCTGGTGGCGACGCGAGCGGGGGTTCAGCTCCTCAAGAGATGGACCTGTTAAATATTCAGTGTAAATCAGGGAAAGATTTCGCTCAAGAGCCAAATTGTCTTGTATTGGGAAAAACGTCTCCCGCTACTGTGGACGACTGGCCGCCTCTCTGCAAACCATCCGCCCAATAGAATCGCTCATTACTTGTCGTCGATTTCCGCGAGCGCGGCGAACGGCGTGCCCTCGACATATTCCAGAAAGGCGCCGCCGCCGGTCGAAACGTGCGTCATCTTGTCGGCCAGGCCAAACTCCTCGACCGCCTCGGCCGTCTCGCCGCCGCCGACGATGGTAATGCCCTTCGACTCCGAGAGGACGCGCGCGATTTCCCTGGTGCCCTTGCTGTACGGCTCATCCTCGAACTTGCCGAGTGGACCGTTCCACACAACAATTGCCGCTTGCTTGATCGCTTCGCCGTACTTGGCGATCGTCTTTGGCCCAATGTCCACACCGACGGTGCCAGCGGGGATGTCACTCTCGACGACGCGAGCCGTTTGCGGAGCGTCAATCTTTTCGACGACGAGATGATCGACCGGCAGCTCGATTTTGTTCTTACCCAGTTCCAGCAGTTCACGGGCCAGGTCGAGCTTGTCCGCTTCCAGGCGCGAATCGCCGACGTTATTGCCCAGCGCTTTCATGAATGTGTACGTCATGGCCCCGCCGATCAGGACGCGATCGACTCGCGCCAGAAGGGCCTTGATGAAGCCGATTTTGTCTGACACCTTGCCGCCGCCAAGAATGCCAACAAAAGGCCGCGGTGGATTGGACAGTAAGCGGTCCAGAATATCCAGTTCTTTGGCGACGAGCGCGCCAACGACGCGCGGTTTGCCCTTCATGGCGGCAGGAACGGCGACCATCGAGGCGTCCTTGCGATGGCAAGTGCCGAAAGCGTCGTTGACGTACACATCGCCGAGCTTCGCCAAATCGGCGGCGAAGGCTCTGTCCCCACTTTGTTCCCCCGGATGGAAGCGCAGGTTCTCCAGCACCAATACCTCCCCCGGTTTCAACGATTGTGCAGCGGCTGTTGCCGATGGGCCAACGACCTCATCGATCTTGCGGACGGGCTTGCCCAACAACTCGCCCAGACGAGCGGCGGCACGATTCATACGAAATGGTGCGTCCTTCTTGGGATCGCCTTTGGGCCGGCCCAGATGGCTCATGACGATGGCCGCAGCGCCGGAGTCGAGGATTTTACGCAGCGTCGGCAGTGCGGCACGGATGCGGCGATCGTTCGTGATGTTGCCGGCGGCGTCGAGCGGCACGTTAAAATCGACCCGCACCAGCACTTTCGTACCGCGCAGGCCGGTCAAATCGTCGAGAGTTTTCTTGGTCATGTTCCACTCCAGAAGCAAAATCACCACGAATAACACGAAGGACACGAATAAAATGCAGAGAAAAGCGAGCGAGTGAGAACAGGGTTCGGAATGCTTCGTCGTCGCTTTCTTTTCTTATTCGTGTCATTCGTATGATTCGAGGTGACTCTTTTCTATCCCTTGCTAATCATGTAGCGCAGCAGATCGACACAACGATTCGAGTAACCCCACTCGTTGTCATACCAGCTAACCAGCTTGAAGAAGCGACTATTCAGCTCGATACCACTGCCGGCGTCGAAGATGCTGGAGTTCTTGTCGTGGATGAAGTCGCTGGAGACGACTTCGTCTTCCGTGTAAGCGAGGATGTTCTTGAGGTAGGTTTCGCTCGCCTTCCTCATGGCCGTGCAGATTTCCTTGTAGCTCGTCTCCTTCACAGTGCGAACCGTCAGATCGATCACGGAGGATGTCGGCGTCGGCACACGGAAAGACATGCCTGTAAGTTTCCCTTTGACCTCCGGAATGGCCAGCCCGACTGCCTTGGCGGCGCCGGTGGTTGACGGGATGATGTTGATGGCCGCCGCCCGACCACCCTTCCAGTCTTTGCGCGACGGACCGTCCACCGTTTTCTGCGTGGCTGTGTAGCTATGCACCGTCGTCATCAAACCCTCCTCGATGCCGAAACCTTCCTTGAGGAGAACGTGAACGACCGGGGCCAGACAGTTCGTGGTACAGCTGGCGTTGGAGACGATGCTGTGTTTGGCGTGGTCGTACTTCTCGTGATTGACGCCCATGACGAGCGTGATGTCCTCACCCTTGGCGGGCGCAGAGATGATGACTTTGCGTGCGCCGGCTTCAAGATGGCCCCGCGCCTTTGCTGCCTCAGTGAACAGGCCTGTCGATTCAATGACGTACTCGACGCCAAGTTGCTTCCAGGGTAGAGCGGCCGGACCTTCCTTGACGGCGAGACATTTGATCTTGTGATCGTTGACGATCAGCAGGTCATCCTCGGCCACAGACGCCGACGATTTGGCGCTGGCGACGCTGCCGCGGAATCGGCCCTGTGTGGAATCGTACTTCAGCAGATAAGCGAGATTGTCCGCCGGGACGAGATCGTTGACGGCCACCACGTCAAGTTCCTTGCCGAGGAACCCCTGCTCCACCAGAGCTCGAAACACCAGCCGACCGATGCGGCCAAAACCGTTGATGCCAACTTTCACAGCCATCGATAGAACTCCTTACACGCACAATGAAGGCCGTTTTCGGCCGCTTTTCACTTGCTTTCCTAAGTTATAACGTATGACTGTTCTGGCGACCGTCGAGAGTCTCAAAAGGGAGGACATCATGGCGGAGACGATTCGCGTAGCGGTTACGGGAGCGGCGGGACAGGTGGCCTATGCCCTGCTTGGTCGGCTCGCTTCCGGTGAGGTTTTCGGGCACGATAAGAAGGTCATTCTGCAATTGCTGGAGATTCCGCAGGCACTGCCGGCGCTGGAAGGCGTGGCAATGGAGCTGGACGATTGCTCCTTTCCCGCTCTGCAAGAGATCATTTGCACAGATGATCCGAACAAGGCGTTCGCGGGCTGTAACTGGGCGCTCCTGGTCGGTTCATTCCCGCGCAAGCAGGGCATGGAACGCAAGGAATTGCTGGGAATCAACGGCAAAATCTTCGTAGGCCAGGGCAAGGCACTCGCAGCAAACGCCGCCAAGGACGTGCGCATCCTGGTCGTCGGCAATCCGTGCAATACGAACTGTTTGGTCGCCCACAACACTGGCAAGGGCATTCCGCCGGAGCGCTGGACGGCCATGACGCGCCTCGATCACAACCGCGCTCGCACCGCCCTGGCCAAGAAAGCCGGCGTCGCCAACGCAGACGTGAAGCAGATGACCATTTGGGGCAATCACAGCAATACGCAATACCCCGACTTCACTAACGCCAAGATCAAAGGGCGATCGGCTACCGAGGTCGTTACAGATCGTCAATGGCTGGAAAATACGTTCATTTCAATGATCCAGCAGCGCGGAGCTGCGGTCATCAAGGCGCGCGGAGCAAGCTCGGCTATGTCGGCGGCCAACGGTGTGATCGATCACGTCAAGAGTCTGTTGACGCCGACGCCGTCGGACGATTGGTTCAGCGCCGCCGTCGTGTCCAAGGGCGAGTATGGAGTGTCGCCGGGGTTAGTGTTCAGCTATCCGTGTCGGAGCGACGGAAAGGGGAATGTGAGCATTGTGGAGGGCGTCAAGCTCGATGCCTTCGGGCAACAGAAGTTCCAGGCGACCCTGCAAGAATTGCAGGAAGAACAGGCGGCAGTTCGAGAATTGCTGGGATGAGTGTCATTATGATTACCATCCCGAAGCGTAAGCGACGGCCGCCCTCGCTTACGCTTCGGGCTGGTAAGAATACTCTTACCGATCGCCGACGTATTCTTCCGTGTAGACGCTTTGGAAGTGCGTATTGCCGCCCTCGATCTTCGCTTCCTTGTCGATGCGCAAGCTTGCTTTTTGCAATCGGCCCGCCACCAGGTCGAATACCAACTCACCTTCGGGCTGCATTTGCCACAGCGGCACTTGATCCTCCTGTGCGGCCGGCGCGTTCTTCATTTCCGTGCTGAGACTCACAGTAGCCAGATTGCCCGCGACATCCTTGCAGACATAGTGCTGCACGGCAGTATATTTCTCGTCGCCCGTGCCATACGGCGGTCCCAACACGATCTGATAGTCCCGCTGCCAGTTAAGCCCACCCTTCAACACTTCGGTTGGCAGCACCAGTTTGAACGCCGGGTCGCATTCGTACTTGGCGGCGGAGTAATCGGGCCGCGCTTCCTTGACTTCAAGCACTTTCCCTTGGCCATCGATACGCAGCACCACCAGCGGTTGACCGACGTAGTTCTCGTACTGTTTTCGCAGCTCCGGCGTGCTTTGGTCGAGATGAGCCGAGTCGAACACCAACGGCGCGCCGGATGGCGGCGTTGTCTGGAAGTACAGACCTTGCAGCGACATTTGCAGCGTGGCCGCGCCATTGCTATCGACATCCATCACTTGCCAGCGCTTGATCGACTGCACGCGCGTTTTCGTCTCACTCGTGCTATCGCCCATCACGAAGGAAGCGACGGTGTTGTGCTCGGTGCGATAGAGTAGCACTTGTCCGGTTTGCCAGCGGAAGCGAGGCGTCTGTGCCGATGTCAGCGATGCTATGACTAGCACGCCGCAGCAGGCCGTCATTGACTTGCCAAGCATAAGGTTCCCTCCCCTGTCCCTTCGCGCAACGGTCCATCTTCTGGGCGCGCGGTCTATAGCAAAAGGCAGATGAGGAAGCTAGATCAACTTCGAGGCACCGCCTCGCCCTCGATGACGTCGGCGGCGTGGGCGAACTGGATGGCCTCATCGGTGCTGGCCGGATCGACCTCGCGGCAGCTCGCGGTCAGGCGTTCGCTCAGGTCGCGCAGGTCGGCCTGCCAATCCGCTGGCGTCGTATCCGGCGGACAGACTTGAGCGAACTCGCCGCACAGCAGAATCAAGCGCAGCAGGTGGCGAAAGACGATCCCCTCCTGTTTGACGAGGTCGCGTGTCTGTACGTAAAGGTTGAAATTGCCGTTGAACCGCAGTAACTCCCCGGCCGCCCATACGGACTGTGTGGAAACATCCGCGACTCTAGGATGCGTGGCCTCAAACATCAGCTGCAACTTCTCGGCCAAAGTCGGCGGACGTTCTTCCTCTTCCTCCTCCTCTTCCTCTTCTTCCTCCACCTTCGGCATAGGTGCGCGGATGAGTCCGCGCTGGATCAATTCAGGATCTAGGCGACTCATGGCCAGCGGACCGGGCGGAAGTTGGTCCGGGCGAGGCACACGGACGTATCGGAGCAACGGACGGGGCATCTCCAGCACACTCTCCAGCGCCTGAATGCGCTCGTTAAAGTCGGCGACGCCGAGCTGCGCGATGAGGAATGCGCCGTACAGCGGATGTACGCTGCGAAAGACGAGCAGCGTATCCAGAGTCGGCATCGCCACGGCGCGGACGATTTGATAATCCGGCGGCATCTCCACGGGAGAACCGGAAGCGTCAACCGCCGCCTGCGGCAATGGTGGATCAAGTGTGACGAAACCGCGCTCGGCCAGTGTCAGCAACATACGATCCAGGGCTTTCTCACTGGACTTTATCCGGGCCTCGTCCATTAGCCGTTTGCGGAGGACAGTGCGCACTCGCGCCACCTCGGGTGACAGTTTCAGCAAGTACGCGAGTAGACGCCAGGGCATCGGACCCTTGCTGTAGAGCTTGCCGGGTAGCGCTCCCTGCAATTGCTGGAATTGCGACTCGCTCCAGTACGCAGCATTCTCGCGGCGGGACGGCTTCTTTTTTTTCAGAGCTTTCTTGGCTTTGATAAGCGCCGGATCCCGTGAGTCCTCGGGGATGGCGTCGTATTTCTCCTTCCAGCGAAGAATGCGCACGTCGTCCTCATGGGCCAGGGAGAAAACAAAACCGCGATCGTCGAACTGCGGCCTGCCGGCGCGGCCAAAGATCTGGTGTGCCGTGCTGGCGTCGATCAGTTTCTCCTTGCCGTAGGGTCCCTTTACCAACGACGTCAGCACCACTGAACGCGCCGGCAGATTGATGCCCGCTGCCAACGTCTCCGTGCAGACAGCCACCGACAACAGCTTCTTCTCGAACAGATCTTCGACGACACGGCGATATTTCGGCAAAAGCCCGGCATGATGCACGCCGACGCCGCGGCGCAGCATCTGCTTGAGCTTGGGACCGACTCCCTTGGTCCAATCGAGTTTGTCCACGGCATCATTAAGCCGGGCACGTGTCCCGGGGGCGAACAGATCCAGTCCCTTTAGCATCTCGGCGACGCTCCAGCATTCATCGCGGTTGAAGCAGAAAACCAGCGCCGGGGTCGTGCGGTTTTCCCCCTCGCCCTTGGCCATGTGGACTAACTGATCGCCGAGAAATTCATCCGGAATCCAGCGAAAGGTCAACGGCACCTTTCGTTCCTTACTCTCGACCAGTTCGAGTTTGCGCTGATGGCTGCGCTCTAACCAGTTCAGGAACTCGCGAGCATTACCCACGGTAGCGGAGAGCAAAAGGAGACGAATATGCTTCGACAACAAAGCCAGCGCCAGCTCCCAGACGATGCCGCGCTCCGGATCGGCGAAGTTGTGGAACTCATCCATGACCACAGCCGACACTTGCGTGAAATCGAATCCTTCGGGCCCGAGTGGTACATCCTCTGGCAAGTCCGCCTCGCGATGTGCGTGCAGCAGACGGTTTAGCAAAATCTCGGCGACGACGACAAGAATACGGGCATTGGGATTGACGCGACGATTGCCGGTGACAAGTCCAACATCCTCCGCCTGAAAGCCCCAGCGCACAGCGGATGCCTGCATTTCCTGGAATTTCTGTTCGGTCAAGGCGATGAGCGGAGTGGTGTAGTAAGCGATAGAACCGCTATGAAGTGCCTCGAAGAGAGCCGCCTGAGCGATAAGCGTCTTGCCAGTGCCGGTCGGGGCGCAGACGAGGACGCCCTGCTCCGCCGTGAACCAGGCCAGGAGCGCTTCTTCTTGTACGGGATAGGGTGCGTAGGGTAGTTGACTCAGATAACGCTCGGCAAGCTCATCGCGCGTCGGCACGTCGGCGGACATTCGGAACACGTCCTTTTCAGTAAGGCACTCGTCGCAGCAACCTTACTCTTTCTTATTGTAAATGCACCAGCCCGCAGCGCCAGCAAGGGTGAGATTCACCCATGCTGGCGTTGCGGGCTGGTGAAATCTACGCAGGACGCTCAACGCCGTGAGACGGGGCGATTGGCGATGGCGCGGCGCACGGTCGGCGGCACGGGTGCATCCACGCCCTTGATGCTGCGCCACAGGATCTCGTTCAACTCGAAATCGTCGGCCAAATCGTAGTCGCTGAAATCCATTCGTCTGGAACGCTGGGCTCCATACGATTTCTCCGTATTTTTCGTGTCCAGAGCAATGCGTGCTCCCTCGTGTGTATACGGCGTGAAGTCTGGCTTATCGGTGAACGAAGCGTACATCGGTCGGGCCGCCGCGTCATACTGGCTCAGGGGAGGCAATCCCAGAATCAGCTCCATGCTTCGAATCAGGCTCACCGTGCTGTACTGCGTGCTGTCCACAGCATGGCGCTTGGTATACGGACTGATTACAAGACCAACAGTGCGATGCGCGTCAACGTGATCTGGCCCGTTCTGGGCGTCGTCCTCGATGACGAAGATGGCCGTCTCTTTCCAGTATCGGCTCTTGCTAACCGCCTCGACAAGCTGGCCCAGGGCCAAATCGTTGCTGGCGACGCAGGCTTGCGGCGTGAAGGTGCCCGGCGTCGTGCCGGTGGTGTGGTCCTCGCCCAGACTCATGACGATAAAGCGAGGCATTTTATCTTCTTTCTCGAACTTGCGATATTCATTCAAGAAGATCTCGATATTGTCGGTGTCGCGCGGGCGTCGTGCCTGAGCCTTGGGGATGCCGAAGTCTGGACACATGTGTCCGACCAAGCCGGGAACGCGCGCTTCCATTTTGCTTTGGCCATCGCCAGTGCTGACGCGCTTGCCGTACTCGCCGTAGCTACGATAACTCAAGCCGGCACGATTGCAGGCGTCCCACAGGTAACCGGACGGCGCCTTGGCGAGATGATCCTCGTCATCATCGTCCACACCCTTGCGGTTGGAGTACGTCAGATGCCAGTCGCGCGCAATGTAATCGGTGTTGTAGGCCATCGTGGACCAGGGATGACCGTCGCGCGACACCTGGCCGTTGCAGTACAAATTGTCGAGCAGGACGAACTCACGGGCCAACTTGTGATGATTCGGCGTTATTTTCTCGCCGAACATCACCAGCGACGGATCGCCGTTGCCTTCCTTCATGTCGCCGAACACCTGATCGTAGGTGCGGTTCTCCTTGATGATGTAGATGATGTACTTGATAGGCGACGGCTCGTCGGATTTGCTGGGGATGACGGTCTTATCCGGATGCGGCGAAGCTGTCAGCAGTTTGTCGGAATACGGGCAGTTGCGATAGACCGTAGCGGTATATTGCAGCAGTTGCTTTTCGTCAGGAATGGGAACAATAGACAGGGCGCCGCTCAGTGTCGTGCCGATGTAGGGAAATGGCAGCCGGCGATAGTCGGGAATGCTCTTGTCGTTCTTGGTGTCCTTGTCGATGGGATTGGGCCGCGTTTGATTGCCCTTGCCAACGCCGACAAGAAGCGTTTTGCCATCCGGCGTGACAGCGACAGATGTAGGATACCACCCCGTGGGGATAAAACCCTTGACCTGGCTCTTGCCGCGAGCGGACACGTCGATGACAGCGACACAGTTATTATCGGCGTTGGCGACATACAGGGTTTCGCCATCGGGCGACAAGGCCAGGGCGTCCGGCGTGCTCCCCTCCGGAGCGCGTGGGAATAGGCTCGTCGAGATCGTCTCGGTGACGACGCCACGCTTGGTGTCCAGCACACTGACGCAATTGTTCGACGCACAGGCGACAAACAGCCGATCGTCCTTGGGATGGACGATCATCTGATTGGGATGTTCGCCAACCGCTATGCGCGCGACCACGCCCAAGCTCCTGGGATCGACTGCCAGAACGGCCCGGCCAGCCCAGTCGGAGACGTAGAGTTGAGCGCCGTTACGTCCACGCACAACGTCATAGGGCCGTCCGCCCAGTTTTCCGGTCCTCGCCTTGTCGCTCGTGAGATCGATGGCCGCGATGGTCCCGGTGTTGATGTCCAGCGAATAGAGCGTGCGCGCTTCGGAATCGAGGAGTACGCCGCTCTTGAAAGTGTTTGATGTGGTTGATTTTGGTGTTTCCTTTTTCTCGCTCCTTTTCTGCCGCGGCGCCTCGGCCGGTCCTGTGCGTTTCAGCTGGAAGTCGCTCAGCTCGTAGGTGTGCAGCATCCCCGAACCGCCGCCGGACCACCAGACGCGCTTCTCGTCCGGTGTCAGAGCCAGGCCAAACCAGCTTTGCTGTACCTCCTGCTTGTCCGCGACACGTCCGCTGTCCAGGTCGATCAGCGACAATTCGTGCTTGTTGTAACCGCTGGTGGCAACGAGGGCGTGCTTGTTATCGGCCAGAGGTAGAATGTTCAACGGCAGGTCCGTCAGGACGACTTGCCGTCCTGCCGGTGTGATTGTCCAGCCGTTCGGCAGAACAAAGCCCTTTTGGGTGGGACCAGGCCGCAAAGGTTGGTCGTCGGCCAGCAGGCAGGAGAAAAGCAAGAGAGAAAACCCAACGGCGGTAACGCTTTTTCGTGGGGACACGAGAGAACTCCTGATTCGAGTAGGCGAGCCAATCTTCTTCAAGCACGGGGGGACAGTAATCATTGTCCAATTTGGCGTGGCGATCGCCAAAGAATTTTTAGTGAAGAATCGTCCCATACGAACGGCGAGGACGCGGAAGCAACGGATCAGCACCGTCCGCGTTCCTATTGCCTTGAACGGACCTTTTCAATTCTCTATCCTCAAGCAGCGATCCACCAACGGTTTCGATTAACAGAGGACAGAATGCGTCGCATCGGCCTTTGCTTTTCCGCCTTGTTGTTGACTCTTATCTGCGTGGTTGCTCGCTCCGAGAATGTTGCCGACCCAAACGTCGCCTCAACGCCGCATCGCACGCCGGAGGAAGAGCGAAAACTCTTCCATCTTCCGCCCGGCTTCGAGATACAACTCGTGGCCGCCGAGCCGGATATTCACAAGCCGCTCAACCTCGCCTTCGACGATCGCGGCAGACTCTGGGTCACGGACACGGTCGAGTACCCGTTTCCGCCGAAAGACGGCAAGAAATCGCGCGACAGCGTGAAAATCCTCGAAGACTTCGCGCCCGACGGTAGAGCGCGAAGAATCACCACCTTCGCCGATAACCTCGTCATCCCCATCGGTGTATTACCGCTTACAGCCGCCAAACCGCAGGATGTCCTCGTCTTCAGCATCCCGTCGATTTATCGACTCCGGGACAGCGAGGGGGGTGAACACGCCGATGGTCGAGAAGTGCTGTACACGGAGTACGGCCGCCGCGACACGCACGGCCTGACGGGATCGTTCACCTGGGGGTTCGACGGCTGGATTTATGCCGTTCACGGCTATGCGAATGATTCGACGGTCAAGGCCAAGAACGGCAGTTCGATCGCCATGAATTCCGGCAATGTCTACCGCATCCGGGCTGACGGCAGCCACATCGAGTTCTTCACGCATGGCCAGGTCAATCCATTCGGCCTGTCGTTCGATCCGCTAGGCAATCTCTATTCGGCCGATTGCCATACGCAGCCGATTTATCAGCTGCTGCGTGGCGCCTATTATCCGAGCTTCGGCAAGGGAGACGACGGCCTCGGTTTCGCTCCCGAAATGTACACGGGATACACCGAATCGACGGCCGTTGCCGGCATCGCCTACTATGCTGCCGACAATTACCCGCCGGACTGGCGCGACAGCGCCTATGTTGGCGATGTCATCAGCCGGCGCGTCAACCAGTTCGCCATCAAATGGCACGGCTCCAGCCCGAAAGGTGTTCTCAAGAGATTCCTGGAGTCCGATGATCCGTGGTTCCGCCCCGTCCACGTTCAGCTTGGGCCGGACGGTGCGCTCTACGTTGCCGATTTTTACAACCGCATCATTGGCCATTACGAGGTGCCGTTGACGCATCCCGGACGCGATCGCAGCAGCGGCCGTATCTGGCGCATCGTTTATCGGGGCGACAAGAATGAGAAGCAATCGGCAAGTTACGGTACGCCTGCGCCCCGCACCGACTGGACCACGGCTGCGATTGGCGATCTTGTCCAGGATCTAGGGCATCCAAATCTAACTGTGCGCATGCACGCCACGAACCAACTTGTCCAGCGCGGGGGTAAGCCAGCCGCGCAAGAGGTGACTCGCCTTTTGTCTTCGGACAAGGCGAATCCCTGGCAGTGGATTCATGGATTATGGGCGCTGGAGCGCGTCGGCGCTCTAGGAGATGATGTGCTACTGAAAGCAACCAAGCACAAGGACCGAGGCGTGCGCGTCCATGCCCAGCGCGTTCTGAGCGAACGTGCAAAACTGTCGCCGGTCCAGCACGACCTCGCCGTGGCCGCACTGAAAGACGGCGATGCCAACGTTCAACGCGCCGCTGCCGACGTTCTCGGCCGCCATCCGGACGCAGCGAAGAATCTGCGTGGCTTGCTCGATCTTCGCGGTGCTGTGCCGAAGGAGGATACGCATTTGCTACACGTCGTCCGGATGGCCTTGCGCGATCAACTAGGGTCGTCGGATTCGTGGCCGCAGCTGGCCGGTGAGGCATGGAATGATCGCGACAAGCAGGCCATCGCCGATGTAGCGCACGGAGTGCGCAGCGCCGAGGCGGCCGCTTATC
Organism: Gemmataceae bacterium; assembly: GCA_036557565.1. Taxonomy (GTDB): domain Bacteria; phylum Planctomycetota; class Planctomycetia; order Gemmatales; family Gemmataceae; genus JAJPHU01. Next base: position 55,244 of record DATBHJ010000060.1, on the reverse strand, counting down.
TGATGGCGTACCTTCAACGCCATGAGACGCAGGGCGACACGCGGACGCGCTCGGTGCACCACATTGCCCGCTATGGAAGCGATGCGATAACCAAGGAATTACTCGAGTTTGTTCGTCAGAAAGCAGCCAAGGACCTGGGCCAGCAAATCGCCCTTTTTCACGCCATCCAGCGCGGCACCCAGGAACGCGGCCGCAAACTTGCTGAGCCCGTTCGTGACTGGGCCAGTGATTTGACGCACCGATTGCTCGACTCAAAAAACGGTCGAGACGTGTTGGCTGGAATCAAGCTGGTGGGCGAGCTGTCGATGGCGGATCAACAAAAACGGCTAGTAGAGATCGCCAGCAAGCGTGGCTCGCCGCAAGAGCAGCGGCGAGCGGCCCTGGAAGGATTGATTAAGCTCGACCCATCTCGTCATGTTTCGCTAGTGGCTGGCGTCCTCGCCGATGCGGAAGCGCCCATCGGCCTGCGCGAACTCAGCGCCAATCTGCTGGCCCAGGCGAACTTGCCCCAGACGCAGGCAGAATTGTTGAAAATCCTGCCGACGGCACCGGCACGCTTGCAGACAATCATCGCTGTGGGATTGGCAGCCAGTCCGGCCGGCGCCGAGAAACTGCTCGATGCCATCAAGTCCGGCAAGGCATCGGCGCGTCTAGTCCAGAATGCTTTTGTCCGAGCCCGCCTGGATGCGACCCATCTGCCGCAGTTGAAGGAACGCATCGACGAGCTGACGGCCGGTCTGCCGCCTGATGGAACCGATATGCAAGCCGTTCTGAATCGCCGCCGCGCCGCCTTCCTCAAAGCGAAGAAGGACGCCGCTCTGGGCGCTCAAGTTTTTACCAAGAGCTGTGCTAACTGCCATCAAGTTGCTGGTCAGGGCGCTCGCATTGGACCGCAACTCGATGGTGTCGGCATTCGCGGACTCGACCGATTGTTGGAGGACGTTCTTGACCCCAATCGCAATGTCGATCAGGCGTTTCGCCAAACCACGCTGACAACGAAAAAGGGACAAGTGCTCTCCGGATTGCTCCTCAAGGAGGAAGGCGAAGTTCTCGTGCTGGCCGATTCGCAGGGCAAGGAAGTTCGGGTGACAAAAGGAGAAGTCGAGGAACGCGGCACGTCGCAAGTGTCGCCGATGCCAGGCAATTTCGCCGAGCAGGTTCCGGAAAGCGATTTCAACAATCTACTGGCGTACTTGTTGACGCTGCAAAGCAAGGCGGATCAGCCCAGCAATAAATGACGATTCATCTTCGTCGGTCCCACGTCCGGCATGTGAAAGCACGTTTTGGATGCTGTAAAACAGTTATTTCCCTACCACCCCGAAGCGTAGGTGAGGTCGGCCCTCGCTCACGCTTCGGGGTGGTAGGGAGACTGCTTCGACATGAACTCGCTACAGCACTCCGAGCAGCAATTCAGTAACGAGTTGATCGAGCCGTTCATACGGCAGCTTGCGTTTGGCCAAGGACTCCGCATCGAACTCCATGTCCTTGAGTTTCTGCGCCGATTCCTTGCTGTATTTCGACGTGAAGCCGCGTAGGTTGGCGTTGGCGCCGTGAATCTCCTTGAGAAGATCCTGAATCTCCTTATTCTCGTTGAACTTCTGCACCTTCGCCTTCATGATTTTGAAGGTGCGCATGTTGCGATCGACGAAGTCCCAGGGATCGGCCTCGTTGCGATAGGGATGTGCATCGAAACCAATTGTGCCCGGATAATTGTGATCCAGGAGCAGCTTGGCGGTGAAGAACGCTTCCTTCAGATCGTCGCTGCCGTAGCTGAGGTCCTGATCGAAGCGCAGCGGCTTTTGACCGTTGAGATGCACGTCGAGCAGTTTGCCAGAGTCGAGCGCCTGGGCGTACTCGTGGTAGGGATTCAAACCCGCCATCTTGATGTGGGCGGTTTCCGGATTGATGCCAACCATCTCCGGATGATCGAGCGTGGCGATGAAGGCCAAAACGCTGCCGACCGTCGGCAGGTAGAGGTCGCCGCGCGGCTCGTTCGGCTTCGGCTCAATCGAGAACTTGATGTCGTAGCCCTGGCTGAGGACGTAATTGCACAGAAAATTGATCGACTCGCGGAACCACTTCGTGGCCTCAACGGGATCCTTGCTAGCGTCCACCTCGACGCCTTCGCGTCCGCCCCAGAAGACGAACACCTGTGTGCCCAACTCTGCGGCCACATCGATGGCCCGTATGACCTTCTGCGTCGTGTACAGACGCACGGCCGGATCTGTGCTGGTGAAAGCGCCGTCCTTGAAGACGGGGTGATAAAACGTATTGGTCGTGGCCATCGTCGCCTTGATTCCCCAATCGCCGATGGCTTTCTTGACATCACGAATAATCTGATCTCGCTGGGAGGCGCTGGCAGCGAAGGGAAGGATGTCGTTGTCGTGAAACTCGAAGCCGAAACAGTTGCGCTGGGCCAGTCCTTTGATACACTCCAGGGCCGGCAACTCCGGGCGCGTTTGATCGCCGAACGGATCGCGGCCACGGTTTTGCAGGCACCAGATGCCGAAGGCAAATTTGTCTTCCTTGGTGGGTGCGTAAACGTGCGAAGGCATGGATGTCGTCTCGTTGGAGTCAGGGTTGAGGGTTGGTATTGGGCGGCAGGTTTGGAGGCAATTGTACGGCGGTCGAGCCGGGAGAGGCAGGAGGCGGCTCGACTGTTTCGGCTTCTCCTGACTGGGCCTTTCGCGCGGCCTCCGCGCGGGCGAACTTGCGTAGCATGACAATCGTTTCAAGCCCCTCCACAATCAGGATCAGGAGGCCGGCCCAAAACAATACGAGCAAGGCTTGATAGACAAGGTCGTCCTCGACTTTGAAGTCCGGCACATGAGGGACGTACACGCCCGTTCGGAGCATGACCGAAAGGCCCACCACCATCATGGCAACGCAGATCAAGAACACGAGAAACTGTACGGCCAGGTACGTCCCTCGCGAAATCCAGAACAGGCCATAGTATTTGACGCGAGCCGCCGCCATGACTTCCTTCTCCCGTTAGCGTGCCGCTGCCGCCGCTGCAGGTTTCATCTCGCGCACGGCCTGGATGATTGCCTGCATGAACGCCGGCAGATCGTCGGGTTTTCGGCTGGTGATGAGGTTGCCGTCGCGCACGACTTCTTCATCGACGTAATTTGCTCCGGCGTTGCTGACATCGTCCTTAATGGCAAAAAAGCAGGTGGCGCGTTTGCCCTTGAGTGCCTGCGTGGAGCACAACACCCACGGACCATGACAAATGGCGGCGACGACCTTGCCCTGCTCGGCCATGTCGCTTACCAGGCGGATAACGGCTTCATGACGGCGCAGAAAATCCGGGGCAAAGCCGCCGGGAATGACAATAATGTCGAAGTCCTTGGCAGAGACGGCGCCCGCGGCCTTATCGCTCTTGGCGGGATATCCCAGTTTGCTCGGATACGGGTGGCCAGCCTCGGGACCGACGAGAGTCACCTTGCAGCCCACCTCGCGCAAGCGATAGACCGGATACCACACTTCCATCTCCTGATACTGCTGTTCCACCAGGATTGCCGCGCGTTTGCCTTGCAGTTCCATCGGTATCTCCTTGTGTTTGGTTAGCCGCGACGCGCAGCGGAGCGCGGACGCGCTCCGCTGCGCGTCGCGGCTAACCTTTGAGGTTCGCGAATGGAGGCATTCTAAGTGTTTTGCTTGTACCAGGCCACTGTTTCGCGCATGGCGTCGTCGAAGCTCCAGCGCGGCCGATAGCCGAGCTGCGTCTTCGCATTCTCGATGCTGAAATCCAGATTCAACCCAAACAGCTTGACCCGAGCCTGAGTCACTCGCGGCGCTTTGGGACTGTTCTTCTTGCGGGCCTTGCCCTCCATCCACCACGCCATGATTCGCGCCGCCCACAACGGCACCGACACCGGCTTGGGACGCGGCAGATTCATGCCAGCAACGATGGTGTCGATGAATCGCCGCTTGGACACGAATTCGCCGTCGGTCAGGTTATAGATTTGGCCGATCGCTTCGGGTTTTTCGGCAGCCAGGAGTGCCGCCTCCACGAGGTTGCCGACGTAGATGCAGTTCATCGCTCTCTTGCCGCCGCCGATGTACCGCACCTTGCGCCGCTGCAGGTTCTCGAGCAACTTCGGCATCAGCGTGCGATCGCGCGGCCCATAGATAAAGCCCGGCCGCAAGACGACCACCGGCAGACGATACTGGCGGTAGTAGCTCATCACCAGATGCTCCGACTCAACCTTCGTTTGCGTGTAGCCGTCGATATGGTGGGCCGGCAGCGGTTCGTTCTCGTCAGTGCCGTAATGGTGCCGCGCCGCATAAACGCCCAGGCTGCTGAAATGGACGAAGCGTTTGAGGGGCCAGTAGCGACAGGCATCGAGCAGACCGCGCAGCGCCTCGACATTGACGGCGCGATACTCTTCGACCGGGCCCCAGTCGCCGACCTTGGCCGCACAGTGAAACACTACCTCGACGCCTTGCAGAGCCTCGCGAATGGCGGCCTGATCGGTCATGTCGCCGCGGATGAGGCTGGCTTTGTGGCTCTCCAGCAGGCCGGTCTCACTGCTTGGCCGCACCAGGGCGCGGACGTTCCAGCCGCGGCTGGTGCAGGCCTCGACGAGATGTCCGCCCACGAAGCCCGTCGCTCCGGTGATTAAGCACGTTGTCGCCATATTAGCTCCGCTCTTCGCTTTCCGCTCTAGTTTATTGGCGGATAGCGCAAAGCGGTACGCGGATTGTACATTTCTACCGTCAAAGTTGTAAAAGGGATGCGCAGGACGCGCCGTCGCGCGTAAACGCAATTCTACGAGTCAAGTTTCTTTGCGATCCAACTACAAAATCAGCAAGTGGATACGTCGAATCTTCAAAAAAACATCTTGACAGAACAGGGTTTGGTATCCCACTTGCAACTGTTAACACCGGCAAAGCAAATCCTCCCGTCCTTAAGGAGAACAGCCATGCAGGTCGAACTCTTCTGCCCACAGTGCTCACGGTCTTTCGCGGCTTCCCCCGAAACGCCGGCCGCGGAAATCCTGGACCGCATGGCCGAAGGCGGGCCCTGGTACGCCCTCGGTGATGGCGAAACGTTCGAGGACATGATCTTCTCGACTCTGTTCGTTTGTGGGGCCATTCGCTGCACCGAATGCGGCGAACCGGTGTGCGTATCGGAACAGAGTTTGGGACAGCTAACGATGGAAGTCCTTGGAAGCTGGTGATCCCGCAAACCGACCCAATCCGGCAGTCCGAGTCCCGCCTCGGACTGCCGCTTTTCGTTTCTTACTCAATTCAGAGCCGCGATAATGGCATCGCTCATTTCGGTTGTCGTCGCCTGTCCCCCCAGATCGTGTGTGAGCGCGCGGCGCTCCGTCAGCACACGCTCAACTGCGGAGAGTATGCGCTGAGCAATCGGCTTTTGGCCCTCAGCATCGAGCAGATCGATCGCTGGTAAGAGCAGCGGCAGCGGATTGGCGCGATTGACGCCGATGACTTCGCGAGGACCGCCGTGGAACGAGTCATAGACATGTACACCTTCGCCAAGATTGATACCGGCCGAGGCGCTGACGCCGCCGACGATCCCAGCACCGAGATCGCTGACGAGATCGCCATAGAGGTTGCCCATGACAAGCACGTCAAACTGTTGCGGCCGCGAAACCATTTGCATGCAGCAATTATCGACAATGAGTTCGCGCGTTTGTAATTGGGGGAAGTCTCGCGCCGTGGTCCTGAACGCTTCGAGAAAAAGCCCATCGGACAGTTTCAGGATGTTGGCCTTGTGAACGCACGTTACGGTCTTGCGGCCGGCCGAACGTGCCCAGTCGAAAGCAAATCGAAAAAAACGCTGGCTTGCGGCAGCCGTCACTACCTTGATGCTCTGCACCACGCCGGGCACGATCTCATGTTCTATAGCGGCATAAAGGTCCTCGGTCAGTTCGCGGAAGATGAGCATGTCCACTCCCTGAAAGCGCGCGGGCAGTCCGGCGAGGTTTTTCAGTGGCCGAACCGAGGCGAAGAGACCCAGCTCACGGCGCAGCTGGACATTGAAATTGACTTTCTCCGGCCGGGGTCCAGTAGCGGGTCCGGGAGGCGGCAGCAGCATGGTTTTCAGGGCCAGGCCCGAATCGCGCACCGAACGCAGGAGTGTTTGCGGAATAGCCTCCCCCCCGCGTTCCATCGATGCCCAGCCAGCCAAGTGCTCGTCCCAGTCGATGGCCGCACCGGCGGCGTTCAGGATGGCCTGCACGGCCGGGACCTGATCGAGCCCCGCACCGCCGCCTTGAATCAACGTGACCCGTAACGTCATAACCATCCCTCAAGTCTAGGCGAACGGCCGGCGTAAGCCGGCTGGTATAGCCTGACCAGCCGGCTTACGCCGGCCGTTCGCCGAACCTACAAGTTAGCGACCAATTCTTGCGTCAGGGTGGCGGTTGTGCCGTCACCGCCAAGATCGCGCGTGAGACCGCGGCGAGCGGCCAGCGTTCGCCGTACCGACTCCTCGATGCGCTGCGCTGGGTTGCGTTGGCCGATGTGTTCTAACATCATCGCCGCTGAGCGGATCAGAGCGATGGGATTGGCCAGCCCCTTGCCGGCGATATCGGGCGCGCTGCCGTGAACTGCCTCAAACACGGCGTAACGCTGACCAAGATTGGCGCCGGGCACCAGACCCAAACCACCGACGAGGCCGGCGCACAAATCGCTCACCACGTCGCCGAACAGATTCTCCATCACCAGCACCTCAAAAGGACTCGGATCGAGCGCCAGCTGCAAACACAAATGATCGACATGCATCTCCTGAAATTCGAGGAAGGGGAATTCATCGGCGACAGCGCGGGCCGTCTTGAGGAACAGGCCATCGCTGAGCGGCATGACGTCGGCCTTATGGCAAAAGGTGACGCGGCGGCGCCCGCCGTGCTGGGCCAACTCGAAGGCATAACGGACGATGCGCTCCGCCGCATGTCGCGTGATGATGCGCAAGCTCTCCACGACGCCTGGAACTACCACATGCTCCTGGCCGGAGTACAGTCCCTCGGTGTTCTCGCGGACAACAACGAGATCAACACGGTCGTAGGGCACCTTCACGCCCGGCAGCGTGGAGACGGGCCGTACGCTGGCGTACAGGTCCAACTCCTTGCGGAGACGGACATTGATCGATCGGAAGCCCTTTCCGACAGGCGTGGTGCAAGGCCCTTTAAGGGCGACGCGATAACGGCGGATCAGCTCGAGTGTGGCGTTCGGAAGCGGATCGCCATAGCGCTCCGCAGCACCCAGACCGGCCATCGCTTCGATCCAGGTAACGTCCGCTCCGGCTGCTTGCACGACGGTTTGCATCGCCGCCGTCACTTCCAAACCGATGCCGTCGCCGGCAATCAAGACGACTGGTGTAGCCACGTGTCCACCCTCTAGTGGAATCGGTCCTCTTCGACAACCTGTGAAAATGCGAGCCGGTTGTCAAGCGCTACGCAGGCGTTCGGATTGTAGCGGATGTAGCGATGGGGCGAAGTTTGAGGGCGGCACGGCAGTTTTTTTCTATGTGTAGTAGCAGTGGCAGCTTGAGGAAGAACCGCTACAATGTTGCAATTAGAGTGAGGAGCGTGTCGCGTAACCTGAACCTCGCAGCGGGGCGGGTCCGAGGATTACCTGTCGAGCCGGGGCGGCATCATGCAGGCGGTGAAAGGTCTCTTCATGGAAAAATGGCTTTGCTGGGTCTCCATGGGACTCGCCGGTTTATGCCTCCTCTTCTTCTTGCTCGACCTCTTCCTGAGCGTCCCGTTTGGGGGAATCAGCAAGGCAGTCGATGTGATCGTCGTCCTTTCGTGTGGCGTCGTCCTTTATTTGGCCTATGACGCTTTCCGCGATTTGCGTTAGCTTGGCTCTTGTGTCAGATCGATTATTGCTTGTACCAAGTCTTCTGCGGTAGACTGCCGCGCTTCTGCTGCGACCGGCAATCCCAATTCCCGAATCGCCGCGCTCGTCACGGGACTAATACTCACCAACTTCACAGCTCCGGTGCGAATGAGCTTCAAAGAATCTTCATCGAGGGCACGCACGAATGATCGGGCGATGTTCGAGCTAGTCAGGGTGACGTAATCGATGTCACCGCGCCGTAACAATTCGAGGGCCTCCGAACTTCGATCGATCGCGTCCACCTGCGAATAAACCGTGATCTGCTCCACCTCGGCGACATCGGCCAGCTGTTCACGCAGGACATCCCGGCCGCGATCGGCTCGTGCCAGTAGCACACGCTGACCTGCGACTCGCTCCTTCAAGGCGGAGGACAAACCCTCCGAATCGTAGACATTCGGTATCAGATCCGGCTCCAGGTGATAGCGGCGCAGAGCGTCGGCTGTGGCCGGACCAATGACGGCTAGCCGTATACCTCCCAGGGCGCGGAGGTCGCGGCCAGTTTGACGGAGTCGGGAAAGGAACGCCTCGACACCGTTGGCGCTGGTGAAGACGACCCATTGATACGCCGAGAGATTGGCCAGCGCATGATCGACCGGCGCCCATTCTTCCGGCTCGCGGATCTCGACTGCCGGCAGCGAGGATACGACCGCGCCCAGCTGTTCCAGGCAGGACATCATGTCCCCGGCCTGGTGACGAGGGCGTGTGACAACAATGCGCTTACTCAAGAGTGGTCGGGCTTCAAACCACGCCAGCTCCGCTCGCAGACTCACTACGGAGCCGATGATAACCAGCGACGGCGCCTTCAGTCCGGCTTTCTGTACTGCCGCCGGCAATTCGCTCAGCAGCGCCGTCACGGTGCGCTGTCGGCCCGTCGTCGCCCAGTGGACCGCGGCGGCCGGTGTTTGTCCCGACTTGCCGTTGGCGATAAGTAGCTCGATTATGTGGCCCAGACGAGCCATACCCATGTACACAACCAGCGTTCCCGGAAAACGAGCCAATCCGGCCCAGTCGAGAAAGCTGTCCGTTTTGTCCGGTTTCTCGTGGCCGGTGACGAAGGCGACGGCGCTGACGTGTTGACGATGGGTCAAGGGAATGCCGGCGAACGCGCCTGCTCCAAGTGCCGCCGTCACTCCGGGCACCACCTCGTAAGCGACACCCGCCTGTCGCAATGCTTCAGCCTCTTCGCCGCCGCGGCCGAATACGAACGGATCGCCGCCCTTGAGACGCACGACTCGCTGTCCTTGCCGCGCCGCCTCGATCATGATCTGGTAAATCTCCGGCCAGCGCTCGGGATGCGTTCCGTGCAGCGAATCGACGCAAATGCGCTGAGCGCGCGGGGCGCCGTGATCCAGAAGGCGAATGGGAACGAGCCGATCGTAGAGGATGAGATCGGCCTGTCCCAGTAATTCGACAGCGCGCAGTGTCAGCAATGCCGGATTGCCCGGACCAGCGCCGACGAGAGCCACGGGATGTAGAGCGGCGGATCTGTTCACACCTCGATCAATTCCTCGGAATCGGGCACGTCTTCGTCCCTCTCCTGCTCGCTCGCCGACATCTTGATGAGCCAAATGCCCAGCTCGAAGAGCAAGCACATCGGCATCCACAAAAACAACATCGTGAGTGCATCGGGCGTGGGCGTGATGATGGCAGAAACGACGGCCAGGACCATCCAGGCAACACGCCGTTTGCGGCGGAACGAGTCCGCATCGAAAATACCCAGGCGTGCGGTGAACATCATGACCAATGGTGTCTCGAAACACAGGCCGAAGATGAGCGGCATCCAGATGGCGAAGCTGAGCCATTCGTTCAGCCGCATGTCCGGCTTGAATCCGAGCCATTCGTTAAACCACAACAGCGCTTCGATGGCGCGCGGAATGACGAGAAACTCGCACATCAAAACGCCGGCCAGGAACAGGCCGAGGCTGATCGGCAGATACACGTGAACTAGCCGCTTCTCGTGCGGATACAGCCCGGCGGCCACAAACATCCAGATCTGCCAGAAGATCCACGGACTGCCAATGATGAAGCCACACACCAGGCACACCTTGAACCACACCATGAACGCTTCCATGACGTTCAGCGTGGCCATGCTGTCAAAATCGCCGACGATGCGCGTCGCTTCCTGAAGCAATCCTGCGGCCTTGAGTGGCTCGCCATAGGAAATCCACAGCGGAACGAGGGCGTCCTCCGGCACGACGTCCTCATCTTCCCCCGGCTGATCCTTGTCGCCTCCACGGCCTACCAACCGACTGAGAATCGACGGTTCGTCGTTGCTCGCCTCGTCGCGGTGAAGGATGGGGCGTTTGGTTTTTTCCAACTCCTCGCGTGAAGCGCCCTTCAAAGCGCCTTGAAGTTGATCCCGGAGAAAATAGGCTTTGGTGAACCCCGTCGGTTTGTTGGCCTTCTGGAGACTGGAATTGCTCTCAAGCTCCTTCATCGTCTTTTCGACGCGGCGATTGTAGAAGGCCCGCAGTTGATTCTTGACGGGCGCCGTGATGAAATCGACGGCGTATTTGCCGATAAAAAAGCTGAAAAACACGGCCAATCCGAATCCAGCGAAAGCGCGCCAAAGGTGCCGGCGCAGCTCTTCCAAGTGATCGCCAAAGGTCATGCGTGTGTCGGAGAAATAATCTTCGGGATCGTTTGGAGTGCCGTTGCTGCTCATCATCGTTTCCAAGGTAATGCGTGGCCGCGGGGGGAGAGACGGACCCGACTGTTCCGATTGCCACGGAGATAATTATCCTATCAGCGGGGGACATCGCTCTCAACCCGTATGGTCTGGTTTGCGCATTCGGCATACCATAGGGAAAGTCTTATGTTCGAGGCCAAGGAGGATGGTTCATGGACGCGAACGCGCCTGTCAGCGGATCTACGTATCCCTCTCCCCCGGCCGTGATGGCTCGCCTGTTGACCGGCTACTGGATGTCGCAAGCGCTGCACGTCGCCGCCCAGCTGGGAATCGCGGATCTGCTCAAGGATGGTCCGCGAACCGTTGCTCAACTTGCCGAGGCCACGGGGACACACGCCCGCTCGCTGTATCGTCTGCTCCGCGCTCTGGCCAGCGAAGGAGTCTTCGCAGAGGACGAACAGGGCCGTTTCGGACCGACGCCGCTGGGTGAGTGCCTGCGTAGCGACGTGCCCAATTCCCAGCGCTCGATGGCCATCATGAGCGGCGAGGAGCATTACCGCTGCTGGGGAGAACTGCTCCATAGCGTACAGACAGGCCGGAATGCGTTTGAAAAGATCTATGGCCAACCGATCTTTCAGTACCTCGCGTCGCATCCTCGCCAGGCCCGCATCTTCGATGAGGGTATGGTGGGCGTTCACGGGGCCGAGACGAAGGCGATGCTCGACGCTTACGATTTCCAGGGAATAGGGACGCTTGTGGACATCGGCGGCGGCAACGGCAGTCTGCTCATGGCCACGCTCCAGCGCCATCCGGCAATGCGCGGCATCGTGTTCGATCGGCCCGACGTGATCGACCGAGCGCGGAGCAGCATTAAATCGGCGGAACTGGATAATCGCTGCAACCTGATTGGTGGGAATTTCTTCGAATCTGTACCTGCTGGCGGCGATGCGTATTTGATGAGGCACATCATCCACGACTGGTACGATGAAGAATCCAGGACGATCTTGCGCAATTGCCGAAAGGTCGTGCCACCGACCGGCAAGTTACTGTTGATCGAGAGCGTCATCCCGTCGGGTAATGAGCCATGCTTCGCCAAGCTCCTCGATCTGACAATGTTGGTGATACCCGGCGGCATGGAACGAACCGAGAAGGAGTATCGGGAGCTGCTGGCCAGCGCCGGATTTCGTCTGGCGCGTGTGGTCCCCACAACGGCGAATGTTGACGTTATCGAATGCCTACCCGCGTAATCGATTTCTGACCATCTCGCAGCGCGGGCAAAGGACTGGACGCGCCAGTCCGCGTGCGGCGAACTGGATTTGTCGAGGATTGCCTTCATGTCAAAGCTGACTTTTCGCCCATTTAACCGTCTAGCGTCTCTACTCGTTTTTCTGACGCCGATCTCCGCTGGAGCGCAAACGAGGCCGTTAGAATTTCGTCTTTCCTTCGATCGTACCGTCTCCGCTCAGCCATTCACCGGCCGTGTTTATCTCATGCTTTTCAGGCAGGACGTGAAAGAGCTGCGCTCCGGTCCCGACTGGTTCAACCCCGATCCGTTCTTCGCCAAGGATGTGAAGGATTGGCAGCCGGACCAACCACTGGTCCTCAACGCGAAGGCATTAGGTTTTCCAGTGACCGTGGATAAAGTGCCGCGAGCAACCTACTCGATCGAGGCCATTATGGACTTCGATCGCGGCGAGCGCAGTTTCAGCACAGCCGAGGGCAACGGATACAGCCGCATCCTCCGCCGAGAGCTAGACGGCGCGACGAGTGGATCGATCGAATTGCGGATCGATCAAGTCTATAAAGCCAAGCCTTTCGTCGAGTCCGAGCGCGTTCGGCTTGTAGACATCGAGAGCAAGGTGTTGACGGCGTTTCACGGGCGCTCGACGCATTTGCGTGCCGGCGTCGTGTTGCCGCGCTCCTTTGCGACCGATCGACAACGGCGTTATCCCGTTGTTTACGAAATCCCCGGTTTTAGCGGCACGCACTCCATCGCGCACACGGCGGCGCAGCGCGATGCCACGAACGTGGCCGGCGTCGAGATGATTCATGTGGTTCTCGATCCCAGCTGCCGACTCGGACATCACGTATTCGCTGACTCGGCCAACAACGGACCGTGCGGCCACGCCCTCATCGACGAACTGATTCCGCATCTCGAAGCGAAATATCGCGGCATCGGCACAGGTCAGGCGCGATTCGTGACAGGGCACTCATCCGGCGGATGGAGTAGCCTTTGGTTGCAGATCACCTATCCGGACCATTTCAACGGCGTCTGGTCCACGTCGCCGGACCCGGTGGATTTCCGTGATTTTCAGGGCATCGATCTCAGCAGGCCAGATACGAATATGTTCCTCGATCCGCGTGGCAGCAAACGGCCCCTCGCTCGGCGGGGTGGCAAACCCATCCTCTTTTACCGTTTCTTCTCGGATATGGAAGAAGTAGTTGGTCACGGTGGGCAACTTGCATCGTTTGAGGCGGTGTTCTCGCCGCGCGGTCCCAATGGTCGGCCGCGCAAACTCTGGGACCGCAATACGGGAACGATCGATCCGGACACGGCCAAGTCCTGGGAGCGTTACGACATTCGATTGGTCCTGGAGAAAAACTGGAACACGCTGGCGCCCAAGCTCGCAGGAAAGCTACATGTGTGGACGGGAGCCGAAGACACGTTTTATCTTGAGGGTGCTGTAAAGCAGCTGAAAGAGTCGCTGAGGAAGCTGGGAAGCGACGCTGTTGTCGAGATTCATCCGGACCGCGATCACTCGCTGCGGGACAAAGCCATCCTCGATCGCATTGCCCGTGAGATGGCCGATCGTTTCTTGCGTACTCAGTCGCGCAGTGTTCCGACGACGGCTGGGAGTGGTAGCTAGCATGCGCATCAACACTCTGGCAATCGTTGGCGTCGGGCTGATCGGCGGCTCCATCGCCCTGGCGGCGCGATGGCGGAGTGTTGCCGAGCGCATCATCGGCATCGATCATCAAGAGGAAACGCGATCGCGCGCGCGCCGTGAGGGCTTGCTCGACGAAGCCCATGCCGATTTATCGGCCGTCGCCAGCGCCGATCTTGTTTTGTTCTGCACGCCAGTAGATGGCATTGCTGGCCAGGTGATCGAAGCGTCGTCGCACTGCCGGCCCGGTACGCTATTGAGCGACTGCGGTAGCACGAAAGCAGCTATCGTCCGTGACATAAGTGGCCGACTTCCTCAAGGGATCGAGTTTATAGGCTGCCATCCGCTCGCCGGGTCCGAGAAGCATGGCCTGTCGCACGCCAGCGCCCAGCTGCTGGAGGGCCGGCTGGTGATCGTCACTCCGGTACCGGATTGCACTGACAACGCCGTGTCACGAATCTGCGATTTCTGGACGGCTCTCGGAGCGCGCGTCCAGATGATGGACGCTGACGAACACGATCGCGCTCTGGCACTCACCAGCCATCTGCCTCACCTTCTTTCCGCAGCGCTAGCCGGAATCCTACCGTCGGAATGGTACGAACTGACCGCCACGGGCTTCCGCGATACGACTCGCCTTGCTTCCGGACAGCCGAGCCTGTGGTCGGCCATTTTCCGAAGCAATCAAACACATCTTCGTAGTGCGTTGGATCGCTTCGAAGAGCAATTGCGATGTTTCCGAGAAGCGCTTCGCCAGGGCGATCGCACCGCACTCGAAATCCTTCTGCAAGAGGGCAAAAAAGTCCGTGATGATCTAAGCGAACGGCCGGCGTAAGCCGGCTGGTCATACCCACCAGCCGGCTTCCGCCGGCCGTTCGCCAGGAATCATGGCTTCGTCACGGCACCGTCGCGACGGCGGAGGTTGCCCCATTGCATGTCAAAGGGCGGATCATCATTGATTGGGAACTTGGCCGCGAGTTTCTCGTCGAGGTCGATGCCCAGACCCGGTTTGTCGTTGGCCCAGTAGTATCCATCTTTCAGCGTCGGACAGCCGGGGAACATATCTTGCTCTGCCTGATTGAACTCGCGTGCTTCCTGAATGCCGAAATTGTGCGTTGCCAGATCGAGGTGCACGTTGGCGGCGTGGCCGACGGGCGAAACGTCGCCGGGACCGTGCCAGGCCGTGCGGACGGCGAAGAACTCGCACAGAGCCGCGATCTTGCGGGCCATCGACAGGCCGCCCACCTGGGAAATGTGGATGCGAATGAAATCGATCAGCCGGCCCGATACCAGCGGCAGCCATTCGTTGGGATTATTGAAGAGTTCTCCCATCGCAATTGGAGTTGCTGTTTGCTGTCGCAATTGCGTGAAGTAGCCGACATCCTCGGGGCTAAACGGATCTTCGAGGAAAAAAAGGCGATACGGTTCGAGATCCTTGGCGAACCGGATGGCCATAATAGGCGGCACGCGTTCGTGCATGTCGTGCAGCAGCTCGACCTCATCGCCAACTTGTTTGCGGAGGTGCTCGAACAGGCGCGGCACAATGCGCGCGTAGTAGCTTGGCTCCCACGTTTGCGGACGATTGTTGCGAGGGGCATTCGACTTGCCGGGCTGGATCGTGCTGCCGTAGGTCGCATAGCCGGGTACTGAGACTTGAGCGCGGACATAGCGATAGCCCTGCTCGATGTAGCGGCGGACGCTTTTTTCCACATCCTGGAAAGTGGCGCCGCTGGCGTGGCGATATACGTCCACAGCTTTGCGGCACTTGCCACCGAGCAGCTGATACACTGGCATGCCGGCCCGCTTGCCGAGAATATCCCACAAAGCCATATCCACGCCGCTGATGGCATTGCCCAGCACCGGACCATTTCGCCAGTACGATGAAACGAATGACGATTGCCAGATGTCCTCGATTTGCAGCGGATCCTTGCCGATCAGGAATGGCTTCAAATACTTGTCCACGGCGGTTTCGACGACTCGCGCCCGCTGAGTGAACGTAGCGCAGCCGAGTCCGTAAAGTCCCGGCTCACTGGTCATCACCTTGACGACGACGAGACGAATCCGCGCGGGGGCTGTGAGGATCGTCTTGATGTCGGTGATTTTCAGCGGTGACAACGTCTTGTCAGCCACGGCGGGGGGCGTGGCAGCGGGGGCAGGTTGCTCGGAAAAGCCAAGCGATTTCGTCAGCGCGAGAGGCAAGCCGACGGCGCCGGCGCCCAGACTGGTCCATTTGAGCAGATCGCGTCGATGCATGAGAGAGTCCCTCTACGAGGCGAAGTTGACGCGAACGGAAACGCTCGTTCGCGGCGGCAGAAAACCGATAGCCGACACCAGGGCAGGTCGGCTAGATTTCAGAGTATACTGATTGCATACGAATTTCTTCGATTCCTTCCGGCAGGATCGACCGTGGCTGAAACCAACCCCCTACAAATGGCTCTGGAGACGATCCCCGATATCTCCGCTCCCCGGCTAGAGCTATTGCAACGACTCGGTCTGCGCAGCCTCGGCGATTTACTGTTTCATTTTCCGCGCACCTACGAGGATCTCAATGACGTGCGGTCCATCGCTACCCTGTCGGCGGATGGGATTCAGACCGTGCAAGGCGAGGTTGTCGAGATCGAGGGACGGTCGCTGAACGACGGACGGAAGGTTGTAAGCGTGGTCCTCAGTGATGATGGCAAGACTTGCCTGGAGGGTGTGTGGTTCAATCAACCGTTTGCGGCCAAGCGCTTTCGGTACGGTCAACGGCTTTCGTTCAGCGGCAAACCGAAGTGGTATCACGATCACTGGCAAATGAGTAACCCACGCGTGCAGATACTTGAAGGCGATGCCGTGCCGGGACCGAGTGTAGTGCCTGTTTATCCTCTTACCGAGGACCTCCGGCCCGATCATTTGCGGTCGCTGCTTCGCAAAACGCTCAATCGGTTTGCTCCACGTCTGACCGACGTGTTGCCGGTCGCCTTGCGGCAAAAACACGATTGGCCGACCTGCGAGCAGGCGCTCTGGGACGTTCACTTTCCGCCCACAATGCCGGCGGCGACGCGTGGGCGGCGACGTTTCGTTTACGAGGAGTTTCTGATTCTCCAGGTGGCCCTGGCCTTGCGGCGTCGAGAGGTGCGCGACGAGGGACGGGCGCCCATCCTGGTGACGACGCCGGCCATTGATGCGCGGATTCGCCGGCTGTATCCGTTCCAGCTGACCACCGATCAGGACCGGGCCATCGTCGAGATCTGCCGCGATCTCGCTTCCGACAAACCCATGCAGCGCCTCTTACAAGCCGATGTCGGCGCAGGCAAGACCGCCGTGGCTGTGTATGCTCTCTTGACCACCGTGGCCAACAAGTATCAAGCCGCCCTGATGGCGCCGACCGAAGTGCTGGCGCAGCAACACGCCCATACGCTCGATCAGTATCTCGCTCACAGCCGGGTTCGCCGGCTGCTTCTGACAGGAGCACTGACACTGGCCCAGCGGCGCGAGGGTCTCTCGAAACTGGCGGCCGGGGATTTCGATCTCGTCGTCGGTACACAAGCGCTTGTACAAGAAGATGTGCGCTTCGCACACCTGGGGCTGGTGGTGATCGATGAACAGCACAAGTTCGGTGTGCATCAACGCGCCCGTTTTCGCCGTCTCGGTGCCGATCCGCACTATCTGGTCATGACGGCCACGCCGATCCCACGCACGGTGGCCCTGACGGTGTTCGGCGATCTGGATGTGTCCATGATCCGCCAGCTGCCACCCGGACGGCAGCCCGTAGCCACGCGCTGGGAGCCGGTCAGTCAGCGCGAGCGCGTTTACACTCGACTCCGCGAAGGATTGACGCAAGGTCGGCAAGGCTATGTCGTTTGTCCCTTGGTCGAAGAATCGGCCACGCTCGACGTGAAAGCAGCGACGCAAACGCATACAGAATTGTGCGACGGACCTTTCCGCGATTTCCGCGTCGGCCTTCTGCATGGCCGACAGGACGAAGCGAAGAAGGCGACGGTGATGGACCGTTTCCGCAAGCACGAGCTGGATCTGCTGGTGTGTACTTCGGTCATCGAGGTCGGCGTGGACGTGCCGAATGCGACCCTCTTGGTGATCGAACACGCGGAGCGCTTCGGACTGTCCCAGCTGCACCAGTTGCGCGGACGGGTCAGCCGCGGGCCATGCGCCGGACTTTGCTTCCTGTTTGCGGACCCGCCCAGTGATGAGGCGCGGCAGCGGCTGCGGGCCTTTTTGCGCACCACTGACGGGTTTGCCCTGGCCGAGGAGGACATGAAGCTACGTGGAACCGGCGAATTCTTCGGTGCCCGTCAGCATGGCCTGGGCGAGCTACATATCGGCAATCTAATATCGGACGCGGATTTGCTACGCACAGCACGAAAAGATGCTTTTGCGTTGGTGACCGACGATCCCGGTCTGCGTCGGCCGGAGCACGCCTTGCTGCGTACGGCCGTGCTGCAGAGATATGGAAAAACAATGGATCTGGCGGAGATTGGTTAGCTTCGCGTCACTCATCCCAGTGCCGGCGGCCCTACGACCTCATGGAGTTTGCTCAGCAAGCGCTGCAAGTCCTCCAGATCGTCGTCGGATAATTTGCCTAACAGATTGCTAATGCCGCCGATGCGCGTGGATTGATAGTCCTGGAAAGCCGCCATGCCTTCGGCCGTCAGAGCCACGTCGATCTTGCGCTTGTCGTGCGGATTGATGCGACAACTGATGAGCGGCCGTTCGCGTGTTTCCAGCGAGCGGATGATGCGCGACATTTGCGCCGGAAGAACGCCGAGCTGGCGCTGAATGTCACCGACGATCAACGTCTCATGATGGTGCAGTAAGGAAAGCGTCAGAAACTCGACTTCCTTGAGGTCGCCCGTGCGGCGTCGGCCGCGCGGTGAAACCAGACAGAAGTGAGTGACAAGATCGAAAAGATGCTGAGCGAGTTCGTGCACTCGCATCTCAATTCCGGTGGCAACCATGTTGTCTTGTTTCCCTTACGTGCCCGGCGACAGCGCCCGGACCACGTATCGACGGTTCCCCAAATCGTTTCTGCGAGAACAATTTAACGATAGCTTTAATGTCAACGACATGTCAATCGGAGAAGATGCGTAGTCTTGGCAGAGGAAAAGGATCAGGGCGGTTCGCGCCGAAGCTGCGGATTTTTCCAGCAGAGAAAGGCCCACTCCTCGCTCAGTGAGAAAAAAGTTTCTCCCACAGTTCCTGAGCATAACTGCGCCACAGAGCGACGTTAATGGCCAACAATGCCAGAAGGATCAGGACCGTGCCGGGTTGATCGACGATGAGAGACCAGCTGGCACGGAGCAAGCGTTGCCGCATTGGCCGCCTTCGTAAGGTCCGCAACTCCTGGCGTAAGAAATCGCGGTGGGCCGTCAGCAGCTTGAGCCCCGCCCCCCAGTCGCGACTGAGGGCCTCGCGCTGATGTGGCGAGAAACTCTGAAAGACTTTAATAGTGTCCACCTGAGTCAGTGCCAGAACGAGATAGCCCGGTTGACCGGCCTCACCCAGCAACGGCGGGAAGCTCCCGAGCAGGTGAGTGATTTCGTCCAGGAGACGCACGAGTTCCGGGCCATCCACGGTCCGGCTCAGGCGGCGCTGGGGCTGACTGATATATTTGCCCAGCTCGTTCCACAGCCGCAACAGACGCCGAGTATGCGCGATGCGTTGATAGATGCCTCGCTTGGTACCGATTCCGCGGCGAGCGGCGCCAGACTGAGCAGCGTCAAGAACCGGATCAGCGGGCTCCAACGGCACACCCGTCGGCAGAGGCGGCGGGATGGGGATCGCCATCGGCGGAGTAGCGGCTGGAGTTGGCGTTTCGTTCGTCTGCTCGGCAGCGGGACGTACAACCGGCAACGGAGGCGGTTGCCTTGCCGACGGAGCGGCCGTTGCCTGGTCGTTTCTCACTACCTCCGGTGCTGGCGGTGAAGCGTTTGGGACAGTCGCCGCGGCAGGACTCGGCAACCAGTCGAGCCTGTTCGCTGAGGGAGTTGGGGGCTGAACTGGCGTTGGACTCGTTTGTGCAACGGCCGCGGGAGCAGTGATGCCCAGCTGGGCATCGTAGGTTTTCTTGGACGAAGGCTCGGTCAGGCATACCAGTGCCTGAGCCAGCCGATTCATCGCCTCCGTCGCCGGCTCCGCATGTGTAATCTGGTAACGACGGACGGTATCCAGACGCTCGTGGACCTGTCGCTCGATCAGTTCCGCATTACCTTCGCCCGGTTGCAACCCTAGCAAGCGGTAGTGATCCGGCGGCCACGATCCCGGAGGCAGTCCCAACCAGGAGCAAATCAAGTCGTGGTCCATAGTTTCCACCCGGCCACGGCGAGTTCGCCGGGATGAAGGGCTTTAACGCATCCTATCTTATCTGCCTGGTGGTTGCAAACGGTCGGCGGAAAAACCTCACTCTCTGGCACAATCTGTAGGCACGGCTCATGTTCTGAGCGCGGCGTGCGCCAGCAGAACAGGACTGGCTGTTCGCCCATCGTCACCCTTTTTCTCCAAGCACTCTTGACATGCTCATCGGGTTTGTTAGAGTGAATTAGACTGAGATTCAGTCTCAACAAGGATGACCGAATTCCCACCGATTGACAGGTGCTCTGTGAACCTGGATACTCTCCTCCCCCTGGAACTCCTGCGACCGGGCGAATGGGCCGACGTGGCCGAGGTGACCGGCGAACCTACCTGGGTGAGTCGTTTGGCAGAATTGGGTTTGCGAACCGGCAGTCGTTTGCGGCTTCTCCAGGCCGGTTGGCCGTGTTTGCTCCAGGTCGGCGGCTGTCGCTTGTCGTTCCGCGGCCAGCATGGAACGCAAATTCTTGTTCGCCCGGTGGCCTGCTGACATGCCTTCCCTGGATCAACTGCGTCCCGGCCAACGTGGCCACATCTCCGCCCTAACCGGAAATGATGGGCTGATGCAGCGTCTGATGGAGATGGGGCTGTTCGAGGGGGAAGAAGTTGAGGTCATCGCCCTGGCTCCTCTGGGCGACCCCCTGGAAATCCGCCTGGGCGATTCGCGCTTGAGTCTGCGCCGCGGCGAAGCCGCTCGCGTACACGTTCTCCTCTCGTGAGTGCGCCTCATGGGCAGCGAACAGAAACGGGTCGCCGCTCTCATCGGCAATCCCAACACCGGCAAGACGACACTGTTCAATGCCCTGTCCGGCCTCCGTCAACGAGTCGGCAATTATCCGGGTGTCACTGTCGAGACCAAGAAAGGTCAAATGCGTTGCTGCGGACAGACGTTCGAGCTGATCGATCTGCCCGGCACCTACAGCTTGTCCCCTCGCAGTCCGGATGAAATGGTGGCCGTCGATGTCATTCTCGGCCGTCAAAAGGGCGAAGCGCGACCCGATGTCGTCGTCTCCATCGTCGATGCCAGCAATCTCGAACGCAATCTTTACCTCACCACCCAGGCGTTGGAGTTGGGCGTACCTGTCGTGCTGGCGCTGAACATGATCGACGTGGCCGCGGCCCAGAGCATCCACATCGATGTCGAGCGCTTGAGCCGACAACTCGGCATTCCTGTTGTGGCCATCCAGGCGAACAAGAAGAAGGGGCTGGATGCGCTCCGTGATGCTATTGTGCGAGTGACGGGCGGCTGTCCGGGCCGCGACCGTAAGGACGAGCCTGACAGTCAACCGCTTCCTTACGGTCGCGGCCCCGATAATCGCACACCCTTCCCCGAAGCCTTCGAACGCGCGATCCAGCAATTGCATCTCGAGATTGGCCAGGAAGTTCCCGAATATCTGGTTCGCCGGCTCGTGCTGGATGTCGGCGGATGGACGGAACAGCGCCTCCTCTCGCAACTCGGTGAGGGAGTCCGTCAGAAGGTGCAAGAGGTTCGCGAGCGCCTGGCGCAAGCGGGTTGTCCCGTGCCGGCTGTTGAGGCAAGGGCACGCTACGGGTGGATTCGTGAAGTAACGGCCGGCTGCATCCAGCGTCCGGCCCAGCGAGCCATCACCTGGACCGATCGCATCGATCGCGTGTTGACGCACAAGTTGTGGGGCACGCTGATTTTTCTCGCGCTGATGTTTCTCGTATTCCAGGCCATCTTCACCTGGGCGCGGCCGGTCATGAAGAGCATTAGCGACGGCAAGGAGGCGCTGGCCGATCTGCTGCGCGGCCAACTTCCGCCGGGACCGTTCACGAACCTGTTACTGGACGGCGTACTCGAAGGCGTCGGCGCAGTGGTTGTGTTCTTGCCGCAGATCCTGATTTTATTCGCTTTCATTGCCGTGCTGGAGGACTGTGGCTACATGGCCCGCGCCGCGTTCCTGATGGACAAGCTAATGGCGCGTTGCGGCCTCAGCGGGAAATCGTTCATTCCCATGTTATCCTCGATCGCCTGCGCCGTGCCCGGCATTATGGCCACGCGCGTCATCGAGAACCGTCGCGATCGATTGGCCACCATCCTCGTCGCACCTCTGATGAGCTGTTCGGCGCGTTTGCCGGTCTACATACTCTTGATTGGCACTTTTTTGAGCGGACCTGGCTTCGCATGGTGGCTACCGGGCCTGGTCATGTTCAGTATGTACGCGCTGGGCCTGGTGCTCGCTCCGCTGATGGCGCTGCTGCTCAAGCGCACGTTGCTGCGCGGGGAAACTCCGGTGTTCGTGATGGAGATGCCGCTGTACAAGCTGCCGTCGCCGCGACTGGTGATGCGACGTATGTTCGATAGCGGCTGGGCCTTTCTGCGCCGTGCCGGCACTCTCATCCTCGCTTCGATGGTCGTTGTCTGGGCCCTTTTGTACTTCCCACGAGGTGGAGGACAGGAGCAATTACCTTATGACGTTCGGATCGCTGCAATGCAGACGGAGTTGGATAATCTCAAGGAGAAGGGCGAGGAAAAAGAAGCCGAGGCGAAGGAACAGCAAATCAATGACCTGACAGCAGAATGGAAACAACAGAGTTACCTGGGCCGCATGGGTAAGGCGATCGAGCCAGCAGTACGTCCATTAGGCTGGGACTGGAAGATCGGCATGGCGGCCCTGGCAAGTTTCCCGGCGCGAGAAGTGGTGATTGGCACGCTCAGCATCATCTACAGTGCGGGAAAGCAGGACAGCGAGGAAATCAGCGACTCTACCAACGTTGCCGACACACCGCTGGCACGTCGCCTGCACGAGGCGCGCTGGGAGGATGATCCGGCACGCCCGGTGTTCACCATTCCGACAGCGCTATCGCTGATGGTGTTTTTCGCTTTGTGCTGCCAGTGCGCCTCGACGCTGGCCGTCATTCGTCGTGAGACGCACAGCTGGCGTTGGCCGCTGTTCACGTTCACATACATGACCGTGCTGGCGTATCTCGGGTCGCTGGTGGTGTATCAACTGGGCTGCTTCCTGGGCGGATGAGCGATGGACTGGCAACTGTTGCTGGTGATGTTACTAGTGTCGCTGGCCTTGGCCTACCTGGGCCGGCGGACGCTGCGTACGTGGCTCGGCAAGGGAGCGGGTTGCGGCTCCTGCAAGTGTCCGGGCTCGGAAAAGACAGGCAACGCCGCATCCCAGACACTCATCCCTCTCGATCAAGTGCGACTACGGCGCCGCTAGATTTACTCTTTGGCGTTCGCCTACTTCTGAATTCTAAAAAATCAGTTTTTTTTGCTTGACAGAAGAGATTGGGCGTGTACTATCAAACCATCTTCTCGGCCTCTTCTCTGTTCCGGCCCCGCTGTTCGCACTGCTTGCAGGACGTTCAGCGGGGTTTTCTTTCACCAACGCATGACAGCCGTGCCCCAGGCCAGTCCCGCGCCGAAGCCGCTGAGCACCACAAGTTGACCGGGTTTTAACCGATCTTCGGCGATGGCCTCGTCCAGGGCCAACGGCACCGAGCCGGCGGAAGTGTTCCCATAGCGGTCAAGATTGTTGTAGACCTTCGAGCGAGGGATGTGCAACACGTCGATGGCGGCGTTGATGATGCGGATGTTGGCCTGATGGGGAATGTACAGATCGACATCCTGCGGTCGGAGTTTGCTGGCTTGCAGAACATCGAGAATCGTATCCGAGAGAATGGCCACCGCCCAGCGAAACACGGCCCGGCCATCCATGTGCATGTAGTGCAGTCCCTTGTTAATCAGCTCCGGCGTCGGCGGCAGCCGGCTGCCGCACGCGGGTCGGCTCAGCATATCGCCGCCGCTACCGTCAGAGCCAAGACTGAAACTGAGCAAACCCTGGTCAGGCCGGCCGCGTGTCAGCAACACGGCGCCGGCGCCGTCGCCGAAAAGTGGATACGTCTTGATGTCGCGCGGATTGAGAATGCGTGAATTGCAATCGCCGCCGACGATCAGGGCCGTGCTACTGGCACCGGAAGCAACATAGGCCGCTCCGGTGATGAGCGCGTACAGGAAGCCGGCGCAAGCCGCCTGCACCTCAATGGCTGCTCCGCTGATTCTCAAGCGATCTTGAAGCAGACATGCCGTCGAGGGGAAAGACATGTCCGGCGTGAACGTGGCCAAAACGATGAGATCGATGTCGGATGCAGGCACTCTGGCACTGTCGAGGCAGCGGATGGAGGCCTCGTAGCACAGATCGCTCGTGGCCTGGTGGGGAAGAGCGTGGCGGCGTTCAAGGATGCCGGTGCGCTTGACGATCCAATCGGAATCGAAGCCGAAGCGCTGGTGCAAGTGATCGTTGCTGACAACGGCGTCGGGCACGTAACTACCGGTCCCCAACACCCGTACCCCCATGAGACTACGGCAGCGTGGGCGCGGAAGGGGAATGCGTTCTTCGTTCATGAAAATCGAACCGCCTGTTCTGAGGGACCGGCGTCAGACCGGGCGCAAAGAAGTCGCGACAACACCGTAGTACCTTGGAGTAACCTTGTCGTACTATACAGCCCCCTGCCGCCTTTGGCCAGTTCGTTGCTAACCACCAGAATCCTCCAGGTACATTGCCAGGGCCGACAAGGCGTGCTGGGTGTAATCGAGGCGCAGATTGCCGTCTTGAGTCGACGCATGAAAGCCGCCGACCAGACGCGGACGATACCATTCCTCAAAGTGTTGCGTATTGGCATCGGTGTACTGCAAGCGCACAAGGAATTGAAGACTGCGGTGCAAGACTTCGGTGTAATGCTGATAGCGACTCGCATCGGTTCCGGCCCGCGCCGCCCGTCGCGCTTCGGCCAGCGCTTCCGCATATGCAGCCGAGTCGATCGTCGGCGGCGCATCGATCGCTTTGCCGTCGGCCCATTTCATGAAGCCGCCGTTCCACAGCGGCCGGCGCGGATCGAGCTGATCGTACTGCAAACCGCACAGCCAATCATTCATCTCATAGACGAACTCCGCGAACATCGGCTCCTTGGTCTGCACGTAAGCCTCGACAAAAGCCGCCGTCTGCCACGGCACAAAGGCCATGCTTCGATGGTTCTTCCACCATGCCCGGTAATAGCCGACCGCCTTCTTGGCCAGCTCTGTCTTCCATTGTGCCGGCCGGTGCTTTTGGCTGCGAAGGACGGCGTACAGAGCGAGGCCTGGATATTCGTTGACCGAGTCGGCATCGTCGTCATTTTTCGCATCGGAGGTATCGTGGCAACGAAGGGAGCCATCCGCGCGGGCCTGCCGACGAATCCAGTTGCAGATCTGCTCGGATTTGTCCAGGAGATCTGGCTGCGGTGAGGGCAATTCATTGATGGCCAGCACAAGAAGGCCCGCCGAGCCGAGCCGATTGAGAATCGCTGAGGGCAATAACGTATGCCGCACCTCGTTGTCCTCGGCGACCGTGTCGTCGAGCAAGGTCAGAATGGCCTGAGTAGCGCGAGCCGCGTAACGCTCCTCGTTCAAAAGACGGGAACCGCGTGCCAGTGCGAATGCTGCGCCGGCCTGACGGAGATAGTTATCGCCGTCCAGGACGATCGACAGAGACGGCACATAGCCATGCAGGAATCGCCCTTTGGCATTGTTGATTCGCCACATCCATTCGCCGCCGCGCTGGCAGCTGGTGAGCATTTCCTTGCCAAAGGCGTCGAGCTTGGAGAAATGTCGAGCCGCCCCCTGCTTCAGGGCAGGCGATGCAGATGGGGAGAGGGATGGATCAGGAGGGGGAGCGGCATCTGGCTGCTTGGTCGAAGAGCGTTCCTGGCCGAAGATGAGCGAGAAGGTCATGGCCCCGGCGAGGGTCAAGAGCAGTAAAACGCGGATGCGGATGCGCATGGTTCGGCCTCCTTGCCTACATAAGCGCTCGCTCGGCACCCCTTCCTCCTGGCGGGCCGACCGATCGATCAGGCGAGTTATACAGCGCCGGGGCGAATTCGATCAACCGGAACCTTTGCGAACCGGTGGGGATTGCTCTAGCAATTCTGCGGCAAATGTGCGATGGTTCGCGCGAATGTCCAGTCGGGAGGCGTCCGGCGGACCTGTGGAGAGGAACAGATGCAACCGAAAACGTCTGTTCGACAACCCGTTATCGCCGGCGCACGGCGGCAGCATTTGTCGAAGCTACTTCGACAGTGGCGTCGGCAGCCGCGCAAAAGCTCGCCCCTGTTGTTTTGGACCCTTCTCTCGTTGGTGCTGGTCAGCGACACGGGATTGCTTTTGCTCACAACTCGGCTCCTGGGCTTGTGGGAATCCGCGACGCCCTTAACGGAACAGAGCATCGATGTCGAGTCTGCCTGGGATTCGGCCTTGTGGGAGCGTTTGACTCGGGATAGATGGGTGTCCGAACGTCCCGTCGCGCCACAAACCCTTTATTCAAGCTTATTTGCGTTAGGATTATTCGCGGCGGCAGCGGCAGTGAGACTACGTTGGCCGCTGTGGCGAAGGCGTCTGTTCTTCGTGGGAATGATGAGCTGTCTTGCGTGTCTCATTTGGTCGGCATCCGTGCTCCTGGGCCGTACTATCCACGGTTGGATACCCCTGATCTACGACCGTAGCGAGGCAATGGTCTGGTTGGCCTCCGCTGTCATGGGTCTGGGTCTTTTCCTGGCGATGCTTTTCCGCGACGCGTTTCTCGCACTCGTGGGCGCACTGACAGCCAGTATCGGCTACCTTGCAGCGAATTTCTGGCCGCTCGCCTCGACCGGGTTGTGGCGGATGTTGTCACAGGGCGCTGCCGAGGATGCTTGCCTTCGCTTACAGGTGCTGACTTTGTTGTCGGCCTATGCGGCCTTGGCGTTGGCGTGGAGCACTGCCGCGCTAACTCTCGCCAGGATCGTACTGGCCGAACCGAGCAGCGAACGCGTGCGCCGGTTGGCGTATATCTGCCTGTGGCCCATACGCCTCGGCGTCGTCCTTCTGGCGGCGAGTGCCGTCCTCGATGGTTGGCGTGCGCTGGAACCGGGATCTGTCTGGCACCGTTGGAACGCTCAGGCGATGGGCACGCTCCTTCTCTTGCCTGGCTGCGTCGCTCTCCTCTATGCTCGGCGGCGCGGAGTCGTCCCCCCCTTCCGTTTGCTGACCGCTGTGGTACTGGGGTTTACATTCCTGTTGATGCTGGGGCAGTTCGGGGAACGTTGGGTCACCGGAGATCTGCATCTCGGTTTTGTTGCTGCCACCGATGTTGGGTACTTCCTGGCCGGACTTTTCACTCTCAGCCTGGCAGTCCATGCCGCTCTCCGCTATTATTTCGGAAAGCAACGGATCTTCGAAGTATAAACACAGACCGTTCGCCCTTCCCACGCGGACCGAGGAACGCCACTCCTAAGGCAGCAGCGACGCGGACTCGCTCTCTTGCTACTTGTCGTCTGCCATCCTGGCGGGGTATGCTGCTACGGGAGACTGCTGTATCACAGGATGTGGCTGTCTTGGTTCGTTGCGGTAGCCATCATGCCGGACGGGGATAATCCGCAAGCTCGCCTCCTGGACTCGGCGACAACCGTGGTTCCGCCCGAAGCGCTGATCGTCTGTCCAGAGTGCCGGATCGCTTTCCTGCCAGTCGATTTTGAGTCGCACCTTCGACAGGTCCATCAGATCTACCAGTACCGTGGCCTTCGCCGTTCCTTCAATGACACGTTCGCCGCGCTGCTCGACGCTCTTATTCACGACCGTCCCGATGCGGAGGCGTGGCGCACGCTGTCGGCCATCGCTATGGAGAACCATGGCCCGCGCGCCGATGTCTTTTTGGCTCTAACGCTCGGTCAGCTTCTAAAAAGGGTCGATCCGGATCGGCGGACGGCTGTTATCGATACACTAGGTGCGATGATCGGCCGCAGCGGGGCGACCGGCCTGGCCCTGACTCTGGCGTCTGACGCTGAGATCCTCGCGCGCCAGTTGGCCCTCAACGTCTTCGCCAACCTGCCCCCGCCTCTCGACGCCACACTGCTTCCGCCGCTGCGCGGACTGCTACTGGATCGCCGACTGCCCAAAGAGTCCCAGTTTGCCACCCTCGGCCCTGTTCTGCGGACATTCGGGGACGATCGGCAGCTGGTCGAGGAATTGCTCCGTCCCCTCGTGAGCGGAAAGGGCAAAGCAAAGTCCATCGAACGGTTGCGCCGGCTGGAGCGCCAGGCCGGACCTCATGCCGCCATCGACGCCTTATGTCAAAAACTGGAGGAGCGGCTACGGATGAGCTGCCCTCGCTGCTCCATGCAGCTACGGCGGCGGAAGATGATCGATCATTTGTGGAAGGAGCATCGCCTTGTCCTCGATGGTCGCCGGGTTCGTGAACCCTGGCCGCTGATCGAAGAGTGGATCGATCAGTACTGCTCGTCTCGCGAACCGGAATTGCTCCAGCGCGGCCGAAGTCTGGTGCAACGACTCGATGGGGAAGAGGACACGCGGCGGTTTCGTCGCTTGTTGCTGTCTCGCGGCATCGCCGATGATGAGGCGCGCCATGTCATGACCGAGACAGCAGCCGAGCAGCACGCCGCCTGTTGTCCGTGGTGTTACGGTCTGGTCCCGGTGCCGCGCGAAGTGCCGCCCTTGCGTCTCAATCGCTATCGCGGACGATTATCCGGTGGAGGTTATCGCGTCGAAGTATCTGAGCGCGGCTTGCTCACCTCATTGGATATTGTCACTCCCGAAAAGCTCCTTTATGAAGGTCGTGAGCGAGGACAATTGTTGACACAGCGCGGAGCCATGATCTTCCTTGTCGGTCCGCTGGTTTTCCTCGCTCTTTTGTGTGCATTCGGCATTCCCAATCGCGCTGTTCATCCGATTCTGCCCGTGCTTGTCATTTTGTTGCTGGCGCTGGCGGACCATCTATTGACACACTGGATGTGGCGGCCGCGCATTCCGGCGATGGTTCGGGCGCGCAATTATGCCTGGACGATGCTGGCCCCTCGCCTGCATTCAGATGGTTATTCGCTTCAGGATTCGGCTTTTTTGGCTGGACTGGCAATCCAGAGTTGTGCCGACGGTTACGGACCGCTGCGGGAGTCCTTACTGCCCGAGCTACTCAAGCACACGGAAAGCGCCGTTGCCATGGGGCTTGCACCGCCGGGCCATCTCGCGGCCCTGCAGCGGCTCATGATTGAGGATTCTGTTGCCCGCGGCGCTGAACCTGTCCCGCTCGTCGTCGAATTGCTTGCGCGTTGCTTCGAAGGACGTTTCTCGTTGCGTTTCGCTGAACACTTACTAGCCGGTTGGGAGGCGAGTTGGTTGACGCCAGGCAATTTGGTTCGCCTACGCGTTTTGCTTTGCGATCGCGCTTTCGAGGCCGGCTTTGAGGTCCGTAACCTGCTCGATGCCGGCCACAACGCTCCTGCTCTGGGCCGCGTTCTTGGCACGGACAATGTGGCGAACCTTGCCGCTCTGCGCCTCTTGTGGTCGCTCCGGCCGACTCGCCCGTGGGACCGCTGCGGCGATCCGTTGATCGTCTTCGATCTCGCCGCCGATCCGCAGCGCGCCGAGCTATTTGACCGATGCCCCGATCTGCTGTTATGGCAAATGGAACCCGAGTGGCTCGTGGCCGCTCCGGGCGATACCGATCCGAAGCCGGCTCAAATTACATTTTGCGTCCGCGGAATTTATCTGCAAAGCGTGCTTTTTACCGAAGTGCCACGAGTCGTCGAGGTAAACGCCCGTTGGCGTTATCACGATTTGATTATCGGCGAGCACCGGTTTCGCTCTTCCGGCGATCTGGATATGCTGGCCCTGCGTATGGAGCGCTGGTTCCGCTATGCGTTCAGCGAGTTTCTTCCGACCCTTCCGCGCGTCGAGAAATGGCAAGCGCCGGATCGATTGGCCATCCTCCGTGCCTGGGGAGCCGTGTCCTGCCCGGAGTGCCATCGCCAATTGCTGCCACGCGTGGGACAAGTCGGCATTGCCTTGGAAGAAGTTGCCGAACGGCCGGCGTGAGCCGGCGGGCGAGGTTCGCCACCAGCCGGCTTACGCCGGCCGTTCGCCGGGCACGTGTACTTCCTGAGGTACAACCGGCAGCTTGACGATAAACGTAGAACCTTTGCCGACCAGGCTTTCGACACGAATGCGCCCCTGATGTTGTTCGATGATCTGCCGGCACACGCTCAGGCCAAGTCCGGTGCCGCCTCGACCACTGGCATCTGGCTCCTTGGTCGTGTAGAACGGTTCAAATATCAGACGCAGCCGTTCCGGTGGGATGCCTACCCCGCTGTCCGCGATGCTCAATTCGACCATCTGCGTTCGAGAATTCTCGCGGACCTCGATGCGCAACAGCCCGCCGCGCGGCATGGCCTGCCGGGCATTGATGAGCAGGTTGAGCAGCACCTGTTCGATTTGCGCCGGCACGATTTCGGCTTGCGGCTGGCCGTGATACTTCTTCTCGATCTGGATGCGGTGCTTGCTGAGGTCCTTGTCGGTCAAGACGAGCACTTCTTCGACCAGGGCAACGAGATCCGTCATTTCACGCTGGGTAGAAGTGTTGCGGGCAAAGCCGAGCATGCTATTGATGATGGTCGCGGCCCGCTGACTGCCCTTGAGGATTTTCTCCAGCGCCTGGGTTCGCGCCGCCTCTTCCTGGTGACGCAGGGCCAGGCGCGCGTAGTTGATGATGGTCGTCAAGATGTTGTTGAATTCGTGAGCCACGCTGCTGGCCAAGGCCCCAACGCTGCTGAGTTTCTGAGCTTGGAGCAATTGCTGGCGGAGCTGATCTGTCTCACTGAGGGGAACCATCACGTCCTCGCCGATCATTTTTGGGTCGCCTCCATCTGAACTGCCGAACCACCGTGTGAGCCGCACCTCGTCATCACAAACAGTATCGGCTGCACGCCGCCGTCTCTTCATCGGAAGTCCTTGTGCGACTTGCGATTCGGTCAAGAAAATAGGCCACCGCCGTAGGCTGCGCGAGGACGGAGATGTCTGGATAATGGCCAGGAAAATGAGGACAGAGGAGATGGGAAAGGCGACGGCGAGTTGCGAATGCCACGCTCTGAGAAACTATCCCCGACAGGATTCGAACCTGTAACCTTCGGCTCCGGAGGCCGACGCTCTATCCAATTGAGCTACGGGGACAATTCAGTTGACACAAAAATTATACACAGCCAGCAGAGCGAAACAACATTATTCATTGTCTCGCCCCTGGAACATCCAATATAAGATCGTCTTAATCTCGAATGGTTTCAGGCTCGGACGTAGCGACAGGATACGAGCGGCGATGCCGGCGAGATGCGGAGCGGCCCAGCTCGTGGCCGGCTCGGTGGCGAAGGGACCGAGGTAGCCGCGACCGTGCGCCTGAAACTCGATCGGCTCGCTGAGGTGATAGGCGAAGTCGAGCGGATCGGTGAACGCTCCTTTATCCACCGATAACAAGGGCGGCGCGAAGGCGGCGGGATAGCTGCGCATCAGAGGATGTTCGTTGTGAGCGGCGGCGACGACGAGAACGTCCTTGTAGTATGCTTCCTCGATGGTGCGCAAAAGCTGCTGGCGTCGTTGCATCTGTTGCAAACGCTGCTCCGGCACGCCCAGAGACAGATTGATTACCTTGCAGTGCCACACGTCCATGGCCCAGCGGAGGGCGCGAATGACCACCTCGACCTCGCACGTCCCCTGCGGGCCGAATACGTCTGCGGAATACAAGCGAATGCGCGGGGCCAAGCTCAAGAGAATGTCGGCCACGGTCGTGCCGTGTGGCGTACTTTGATGGCCCACGTAGGGCAGCGGTTCGGATTGGCTGCCGATGAATATACCGCCCTTGATGGGGTTAAGCGTCTGACCGCGCTGGCGGAACTTTTCTTCCAGAAGAGCACGTTCCACACCGCTGTCGAGAATGCACACGGAGACGCCCTCGCCGGTGGCGCGGGGATGGTGCAGTAAGCGCTGCGGCGTTAACAATGCGAACAGATGGGCGAACACGTCATCGGGTAGAGGCGCGTCGCCGGCACTCAGGCCTGGTAGCGGCTCGCTCACGTCCGCGTCTCCCCGCTCAGTTCGTCGAGCAACTGGCGCAGACTCTCGACCAGACCGATGCAGTGATGCACGGCGGAGGAACCGTGGCGGACGGCGAGAACACGGATGCTTTCGGCCAGGCGCAATGTGGCGTCGGCGTCCAGTGCATCGCCGCCCTCATCCAATTCCTCGCGTAATCGTTGCATGACGATGGCCGGAGGCGGATCTTCCGGACGCGGCGCGCTTCCATCCAGCGATTGGGCCATCGAGTCACTGGCGCTCACGGCCGCCTCGATGGCCTCGAAGAGAACACGATGCATCTGGCGTTCAGTCAGCGCTTGCCGTAGCATCTCCGTGCCAAAGTCGGCGACGGCCGAGGCGAGTTGGCGATCGGACTCCGTAAAGCCGCCACCGGGGGCATGACTGCCCCCGCTCGCCTGTTTATCGAATAGCTCAAGCACGGCTTGCAAACCCGGAGCTACACTCAGAGGAGCGGCCAGTAGGGAACGCCGGCCACGCTCGAACGATTGCAATTCCAGATTGCCGGCGCTGGCCGCCTGGTCGAGGCGCTCCATCAGCGATGGTTTTTGCATGCTGGCGGCGCTCCCCGCCAACGAACGCGCGAACGGAATCAAGGACACATCGAGACGTTGCCCATTGGTGTCGTAGGCACGATAGATCTCGGCGGGCTGGCGCTCCGCATCGTAGCTGCGAATCAGCAGGACACCGTCACGGGCGCCGGTGGTACGGAGCAGAAATTGGAACAAATTACTGACGGCGGCCGGCAACGGCACCGGATCGTGGAGAGTTGCCGCCGCTTGCACCAGCGGCAACACCTTCTCTACCGCCGAACGAAAAACGATCAGCCCCTGATGAAGTTGCCGGGCGCGGCGGGCCGGACGAATGCGTTCAAGTTGCCGGCGCACCGCCGTCAGGAACGTTGTGCGGTCCAGATCCTGGTTCTTGTCGAGATAATCGCGGACCCCCATCCGCATGGCTTGCAACGGCGTCGCCTGGTGAGCGAAGCCGGTAATCATGATCGCCGCCACCTCGGGATGAAACAGCGAGAGATCCTCAAGCAGACGCAGACCGTCGTTGCCGGCTCCCAGATTCCAGTCGAGGATGGCCAGATCGATGGCGTGCTGATTGGCCTGCACGAGCGCTGATTCGGCGTCTTTCGCCGTCAAGACTCGACAGCCCAGATTGGCACTTTCGAGCCATTCGAGGAAAGTCCGCCGCACCGGCTCCTCATCATCGACAATCAGAATGGTTTCGGCCGATTCGCTGCCGGTCGGCATGGCAAAAGGTTCTCCCCCTCCACTCCCCTTTGCAGTTATAACACGGCATTGAGGGCGTCACCAGCACGGAACCTCATTTCCGAAGGATTGATTGAATGTTTGGATGGGGAGAAACCGAAACGATTTTGACGGATAAAAGGAATATTTGTGTAGATCGCGTGAAAAAAGGCAAACCTTGCTTGACTGCGGAACGGGAATTGAAACACTGTAAATAGATTAATCGGTTTTGGGGCAGGCGGGGCCGTTCATGGCAAGCTCTCCAAGTGTGATTCGTCAGGCGGGCGTAATCGCCGTCAATGGCGAAAGAATTTGCTTAGTATCCTCTCGCGGCGGGAAACGCTGGGTCGTGCCCAAGGGTTGCCTGGAGCCGAACAAGACAGCGGCAGAGATCGCCTTGCAGGAAGCGTGGGAAGAGGCCGGGCTTGTCGGCATACTCCAGCCAGAGCCTATCGGCAGCTATCTTTACGAAAAGGCCGGATTCCTCTGTCATGTCACCGTTTTCCTGATGAGCGTGACGGACACGGCCGACCACTGGCCGGAACAGGACTTCCGCCAGCGCTCCTGGGTCACGGTCAAACAAGCACTTCTGCGTATTGATGACGCTGGGTTGCGCGAGCTGATCCGCGAGGCGATGACCGTCAAGGCGGGATAAGACACTTCCTTTTCGAGGCTGGGCAGAAGCGTCCAATGAACGCTTTTGCCCAGCCTCGCGTATCAGTATCAGGCGGCACTCTCGGCTTTCGATTCGCTATCGACCGGCAATTCCTTGCTGCCGACGATGACGAGACTGGCGTTGATGAGCACCGGCACATGCTGGCCGTCGATTTCGAGAGTGGTTCGGCCATTGAGATACCAGCCGAGCGAGCCGGTCGAGAATTCCTTGACCTCGGCCATCTGCGCCATGCTGCCGATGGTCACAGAAACGGGCTTGGCCTTGGCGCGAAAATCGGCACGGGTGATGGGGCAAACGGTTTTCTTGGCCATGATGGTCTCCTACCTGGGTCGGGAACGTTCCTGCTCCCCTCCACGAGAGCGGAGCAATCATACCACGCCCCGGTAGGGACACGGCAAGGGAGATTGTCGTGCAACCTATATCCGGAATTCCCTGTCTTGCCTCGTTTAGCCAGGCTGGGGATGACACGGCAACGGGCTTGACCCCCCCTGCCACCCCATTAAAATGGAACCGTTGCAGACCACGCGAGTTCGAGAAATCCGACCCGTGGGTAGGCTTTCCCCTCATTGTTCTACTCCTCGTTAATGGGAAGCTAATATGAAACCCTCACAATGGATCGCCGCTTTGGTTCTGGCTCTGATGGTCGGCGGCATTACCTTTGTCAGTGTTTACCTGGGCGGTAGCCGACCTCCCGAGGGCACTGAGACCATAAATGAACCGCCTCCCCTGAACTTTCCTTTTAAGTTGTTCCCACGGGAGGACGAAAAAGCCCAGACCACAGAGGTTGGGCAAGTCGGTTATCAGGATTATTGGTTCGTAAACGAGGGTGATCAAACGCTCGTGGGACTGAACGGAAAGGGTTGCACCTGTTCGGAGGTCGATATTACCATGGCGCCGCCGAGCTGGATGCCCTACCTGGCGCGTTCGGCCGCCTTTCAAGCCCTCCAGCAACCGCCGCGCGGCCTGGACAATCTGGTGAATCTGGCAGTAGCCATCGATCGCGCGCATCAATTTCCGGAGTTGCCGGATACCGAAGGGACGATGTTGTCCCGGGAGTTCTCGGCGAAGGTGCCGGCTGGAGCCATCGGCCGAGTCCGCCTCAGCTGGAGGCAACACGAGGTTAAACCGTTGCGCACGTATGCGGATCTATGGATCGGCAAGATGGGCGGACCCGTCTCCGCACGCCTGGAGACTGGCGTTCGCATCGCGACGCCGTTGGAGGTGAACAAGGAATTGACCATCGAATCCGTTACCGAGCGCGAGCTGGAAAAAATGGATGCGCAGAATCCGGAACGAGGCCGACGCGGCCGCAACTGGATCATCTGCTTCTCGCTGACGCGGCCTTACTTTCGTTTGAAAGCGGAGGTGATGCACGATCGTCCCGAAGAGGCAAATTCCGACCCTGTAGAAGTAGGCGAACCCGTTCCGCTTGCGCCCGAAATCTTGCGGCGCCTGGAGGAAAAACAGGAAGCGATGCATCGGCTGACGGCCATGTGGGGTTATCGTGTTCCGGTGACGGTGCGGCCCAGGGCCAAGGACGGCACGCCGATGGAGTGGGGACGCTTCCACCGCACTGTTCAGTTGAGCAGCCCCGATCCGGGCATTGAACCTGTGCAGATCCAGGTGATGGGGGAAGTAGTGGGCGATATCAGCGTGGGCGTTGGAGATGAGGCCGGAGCGATCAATCTCGGTCCGTTTCCCCAATCGCGCGGCACGCATCGCTCCATAAACCTGGAGACAGACGAAAAAGCGATTGACCTGGAGTTGGACCTGAAGCGCAAGCCGAAATATCTGAATGTCACCCTGAGTGAGCCGCAGGACACGGGCAGTCATCGCTCGTGGGTGCTTCGCGTGGAGGTACCGCCCGGAGCGGCCCAGGGCGAATTCCCTCGCGCCGACAATCCGGTCTACCGCGATAGCGCGATTTATGTCAAAACCAAGGGCGGGAAATCTGGGACATCACTCCGTTCGATTCGCATTCCCGTGCATGGCGTTGCCAACCAAGGCTAGAACCGAAATCCCAATGGAGGAGCGGTCGCTCATGGATAGGCCTAACGACGAACGGAACCCGGCAATCCCCCCAGCGGCGGACACTCCGCGACAACGGCGCAACTGGTCGTTTCCTCTGGCCGCGCTAGGTCTGATCCTGGTCAGCGCCCTGGCCAGCATGGGACTGGCCAAGGCGCTGCTCCAAGCTCCTCCACCACAGACGCAGAAGGCTGAGGGCGAGGGTAAAGGCATTCCTGCGCGTTTGTTCCACAATTGGCCAAAGCCCGATTTTGTCGTCGTTCTGTCGGCACAGCAGGAAGGCTACCTGATGCCCTGCGGTTGCTCCAATCCGCAGGTCGGCGGCCTCGAGCGACGCTACAACTTCATCCAACTGCTCAAAGCGCGGGGCTGGCAGGTTGTCGCCGTCGATCTGGGCGACGTGCCGCAGAAGGTCGCCCCTGCCAAGCTGCAGAACGTACAAGGCCTGATCAAGTATCGCTACTCGATGATGGCCCTCAAGGAGATGGGCTATTTGGCGGTCGGCATCGGCGAGAACGAGACGGCTGGCGGAGGCTGGTCGCTGGAAAAAATCGAGGGCGAATGGGCGGCTAACAACTCTCAGCCGTCTGTATTAGCGGGCAATCTCCGAGATGCAGACAACAAATTCCCTTTTCTCAAGAAGTTCGAGACACAGACGGTTCCCGGAAGCAACATCAAGGTCGGCGTCACGAGCAGCGTGGGGCCAATCGTCGCCAAGAACGTGCTTGATCCGAACGTTCGCTTCAACATTCCGTCTTTAGACCACATCAATGAGCAATTGCAGAAGATGCACAAGGAGCACGTGGACTTACCAATACTGCTCTATCACGGCTGGCCGACCGGGCAGAAAGAAGCCCTGGCCTGCGCCCAGAAGTTCCCCGACTTCCCAATCATCCTCGCCCTGACCGAAGAGGAGGAGCCGCCAGCCGCTCCTATTTCCGTGGACGCCGTCGGCGGCATCCGCAACTATGTCTTCCAGCTCGGACACAAGGGCAAGTACATCGGTGTCCTCGGCGTTTATCGCAACGGAGCGAATTTCAATTTCAAGTATCAACTAGTTAAGATGGAAGAAGGTTATGCGACGCCGGACGAGCAAAAAGCCAATAACCCCATCGCCAGGATGTTCGAAGATTACACGCGCGAATTGAAGAACAAAGACTACTTGAAGATGTACAACCAGACCAACCATGTCATGCAGGTAATGAACCCCGTGCAGGACCTACGCAAACCGGGTGACGGCATGCCGCATTACATCGGCTCCGAAGAATGCATGAGTTGCCATGCTCATGCCTACCAGGTTTGGTCAGCCAGCAATCATAGTCATGCCTACAAGACATTGGTGGACGCGAAGCATCCATCGTTGCGGCAGTTTGACGGCGAGTGCATCGTCTGCCACACAGTCGGCTTCGGCTATAAGACCGGCTTCATGAATGAGAAGGACACACCGGACCTTATCAATGTTGGATGTGAAAGCTGCCACGGGCCAGGCAGTCTGCACGCCGCGAACCCCAGGAACAAGGAATGGCAAGAGCGCATGAACCTACCCTGGCTCGCAGCTCGCAAGAATGGAAACGAAAAGGCCAAGAACGCGGCGATCGAGAAATTCTGCGTTACCTGTCACGACATCGATAATGACGTGCATTGGGTGCACAAGCCGAACCACGATCCGTTTCTCGATAAGTGGATCGAGAAAAAAATCATCCACAATAATCCGCCGAAACAAGAATAATCCACCGATCCGAGCCAAGACGGTAAGGGAGCGGTCGGCGTGGCCGCCCCCCCTACGGTCTTGGCTCGGATTCGCTTGTCCTCACCCCTTCCCAGTGTCGCAATGCAGCCGCGCCGATGAGATCCACGGCGACTGGTCCCAATCGTCCGCTGTTAACCGTAAGATGATATTCCCGCGGATCGGTCCAATCGCAATCGAAATAGCTCTCATGGAAGCGCTGCCGTTGCGAATCGCTCTGCGCGATGAGTTGTTGCGCTTCTTCTTTGCGTAGCCAGCGGTGTTCCATGACGCGCCGCACTCGCGTCTCGAACTCGGCCACCAGGCGAACGTGAAACGCATCGGCACGATCGCGAAGAAAACGATTGCTGCCGCGACCGACCAATAAGACGTTGCCGCGCTCCGCGGACTCCTTCATCAGTTGTCCCAGCGCCTCGAAGTAACGGTGATGTAAACTGCCGGAGCGTATGCGTTGCCACAAGCCCGGCGGCTGCTCGTCTACTTGTTCCAGCTCTGCCTCGCTGACTCCCAGGCGCACCGCTTCGTATTCCAGCAATTCACGATCAAAGACTCGCAGACTCAAGCGCAGACCCAACGTCAAAGCGAACCCGCTGTTTCCGGCCCCCATCTGCCGTGATAGCGTCAACACGCGCGGCCGGTCGCCGGCAGCGAGCGGCTCGCTCGCCTCCTCTTTCGGACGCGCCGATTCCAGCACGACAGCCACGACGTCGTCCAACGGCACACGATCGCTATTGGCTACCAGGTCAAATTGCTCCGGCTGGAGTGCGTCGGGACCGAAGAAATAGCGCGTGAAACGATCGCGGCTGCGATCGACCTCCAGGCAGCGCGCCCGTGCTTGTTCCATCGACCAGCCTTCGCGCAGGGCCATGCGCTGGACGCGCCAATCGAGTGGGGCGATCAGGCGCAGATGAAAAACATCCGGCATGTCGCCGAGCAGTTGCCGTGTGCCGCGACCCACGAGCACCACCGTCCCGCGTGCCGCTGCCTGCCGGGCTGCTTCTGTCAATCCGTGCATGTAACGCTGGTGTGGTGCATGCAGACGCATGCGATCCGTCATACTCAGGGCTTTTTCGTCGAGTCGCTCCAGCTCTGCATCCGGAATGTGTTCCATCGCGGCAGCTCGATGAAGCAACTCACGGTCGAGCAGCTCCCATCCGAGCGCCTCTGCCAGCCTCCGGGCCACTTCGCCTCCGCCTGCTCCGTACTCGCGCGATACGGTGATGACGTTCATGGCGAAAATCCTTTCGATGAGCCGCGATACAAACGAAAACGACAGCCGTTGGCGTTCTGCTTCACTTCGCGGCGAAACTTCCTGTCATGCCGGCTCGACCCTTTCAAGGAAAGTGCCGCCATTCTCGACCAGGTCGTTGCCGACAGCACAGGTCCACAAAATGCGCACAACGAACTCCCAACTCCTAGCGCCCTCCGTGACAGGAATGCTAACGCGAACCTTTTGACCCAGCAACCGTCGTGTGCCGATCAGTCGAATGCCGGTGGGCGAAAGATCGCGCGTGAGCAAGGTATACTCGCGGCCGTCCTCAGTCCTGACCTTGACCGGCTGCACGAATTCGACGCGATCTTCTTCCCGCCGTTCGACGCGGGCGCTACTGCGATGAAACTGGATGATCTCGCGGACCGCCTTCTGAATGTTGGACTGCTGCACTTGCTCCTGTTGAACGCGGTCGCTGACGGGAGTCGTGTAATAATAACGGCCCTTGCGATGGGTCAGGACGGGGCCGGCCACGGCCAGAACGTCTTTCCACCTCGATTCGCACACGCCGGCTTCGTTCAACACTGTGCGGACCTGGCGCGGCAGAATGTAACCGTTGCGTTGAGCCTGGCGAACGACAAGGTCCGCCAAGCCTTGAAGATTGATCGAAATCATGAGGTGCTACTCATTGTTGAGGACGCTCCGTCTCCCGCTTCGCTGAGGAGCAACGTAGCGACGAATTACCGTCCGAGCCATCCATTCTTGTAAAGTGTAGTATTTTTTCTGCGAGGAGGTGGGACGATACGGCGGCGGTTGTGGCGGCACGTTTACAACGTGCGCTCGAACGGCGAGGAGGAGAGGTCAGCACGTTGAAAACGTACCGCCACAGTTTTTCGACACTTTTGGGGCCTTAGGGACGAACGTTGGCGGCTTGCTCGAGTCCGCGCTGGGCTGCTTCCATCTCGTTGGTGGCCACAGATTCGATGCGCCGCGACAGTCCCGGACGAGTGCCGGGCATCCAGCAAGTGAAGCGCGACCGTCCGTCCGGCAGCGAATCCATGTGAAAGCTGAGAACGCCCAGTTCCTTCATGCGGGCATGAAGCGAAGTCCAGTCGGCGGCAGGTGCAGCACTAGCTCCGCGAGTGCGTTCCGAGTCGCGGAGCGACTCGGCCACTTTGGGATTCTCGACGGGACGGACGGCCACACCGAGCTGCTCCGGCGACGGCAGGGACAATTGCGGTGGTCGGGCAGGCTTCGGCTCCTCCGGAGCCTGAGCTCGGATGACAGATTTGGGTTGTGCCGGAGCAGCCGCCCGAACGGCAGCCGGGCGCGGCACATACGTCGGCGCCGGGTACGTCGGAACGGTCTGAGCGGACATCATGCCAGGAGAAAACATCGGCGAACCGCCGAAGATGGGTGCTGGGCACCCTCCGGGTCCTCACGGATAGGCGCCGCTGCGGGTCGGCAAGGCAACAGAGCAAAGCAGGGCCGGCACCCACAAGAGAACCCAACAACGCGCGTCCTTGCGCATGGAATGTCCCTCCCGGACCCGAATCCTTCGGGCCGTATCTGATTGGGCGGCTGAGTCTTGAATTAGCGAGTCGGACAGGGGTTCCTCACGAAGCCGGGCCGATATAGCAGAGCGATAGCGGCGCGAAAAGACCAACATCACAAACCAGGCATTCTGCACAATTTACACACCGAATGGACATTATTACAAAAGCGACAGCGTCCCCTATAATAAGAGAGAGCAGCAATTCTTGCCCTGGAGAGATGAGCAATAGGATTTACGTCAATATGACAACCTCAACATGGTCCTGGGCCGCCGCTCTGGTGCGGCAACGCTGTCCGCACTGCCACCGCGGACGTGTCTTCGATGGACTTTTTTCGATGCATTCGGCTTGCCCTCAGTGCGGGCTGCCGTTCCGCCGAGAAGAGGGCTTCTGGCTGGGAGCGATGTATTTCAGCTACGCTTTCGCCGTTGTCATTCTTCTGCCGCTATTCTTCTTCTTTCAATGGCTCTTCCCGAACTGGCCGGGCCTGCTGACGGCTACCGTCGCCGTCATCCCCTATATTCCTTTGACGCCGCTCATCTTTCGCTATTCCCGTGTACTGTGGCTCTTCTTCGAGGACTATGTCGAACCCCGCGGTCTAGTTCAGCGGCGAAGATGACTGCTCAGCGGGCGGGCCCGACATGAGCTAGCTAGCGTTTCCTGGCTCGTGTATCGTGCCCCCGATTCTACCGCCATTTTGCCGCCTCGGCTGATTTCTTCTGGGCGTCGTACAGGGTGGACACACGCTGTCGAGAAGAGGACACTCCCCAAGCGGGCACGCCCACTGCCTTCGCGATGTCACTCGCTGCAACGAGCAGGAGAGATTCTGCCTCGTCGTATTTCCCCTGTCGGCGGAGACAATCGCCGTATCGGGACGCGACCTCCGCCGTTAGCCAGTCCCCACTCCACATCGGAACTTTCAACGCTTTCCAACATTCTCGAAGCAGCGGCGCAGAGGTCGCAGAATCGCTCTTCCCCTCCAGGGCTGCGGTAAGAGCAGCCGCTAGTTCGTCGGGCCGCCGAGGTGGGTCCGGGCGCAGTGATATCGTTAGCTCGCCAAGGTAGCGGGCAGCATCCGACCACTGATTTTGCATCGCATAAAGTCGGGCCAGATTAGCAAGAGTACGCTGGACACCAGTAGGATTCTGCAATTTCTCGATCCGACGACGATCCGCCAACACAGCCAGGTAGTTCTTCTCGGCCTTGGACCACCGTTCTTGGCCTTCCAGCGCATAACATAAGAGGTTTCGGGATGCTAACGTTCCCGGACTCTCCGGTCCGCGAGTTTGGATACCTAGTTCAATCGCCTCCCCAAGGACTTTTTCTGCTTCTACGAATCTGCCCAGCGCGACCAGGGTTCCCCCCAGGTCGTTCAAGTCGGTATGGGGTCGCCGTTGTTATTCTGAGAAGGAGAAGTCATTACGGACCTTATAAGTCATAATTTGGCCGAACGACTCGCTCACCAGCTGGAAAGCGGGTGAGATATGGTACGCGGAAAAGCTGCGGGATGCAGTTTACGCATGGTATCAGCGAAAGGCCTGGGTGGGAAGCGCCTTTCGAGATGAGTCACTTTTCCGCGCAGGCCGTCAAAGCCAAAACAGCGAATGCTGTGCCCGCATTTGAGATGTAGTGAGCGCCATCGGTGTTGAGTGAGCGCGTGAACCAGCGTCCGGACTGGCGTTGATTGGTGCGCAACCAGTGAACGCCGCGCTGTATCGGATCCTCTTTGCCCGACATGCCGGCCTGGCGCAGCACATAAACGACAAGGCCGGTCCCATATCCATCGCTGGGTGCGTTTTTGTCGTTGTCACGTCCGTCATGCCCCTTCCAATCGCCCAGGGAAGCCAGGCTCCAGCCGCCATCGTCACGCTGTAGGGACAGCAATTCCTTGATGGTTCGCTCACGCTCGGAAGCGGTCAGTAACCCATCGTGTTTCGAGGAGGCCCACAACAACCAGGTTTTGTGATGGAGACTCGGCGGCGTAGTCGTCTGGAGATATGCTTTGAGCTTCTTCAACCCCTGCTGGGCAGCCTCTGTCTGACTGTAACCGTCTGGCGCCACGGCCGTGCCGACAGCAGCGAAAGCGGCGCCATAGTAATCGTCGTGCTCAAAGGGGGGCCAGGCACATTTCAGCCAGTTCCAGGCGCCGTTGGCTTGCTGTAGCGTCCACATGCGGTCGAGAGCTTTTCGAGTCAGCGGACGTAGCTTGCCGCTGGTTTGGGCATCGTGAAAGGCCAGGGAAACAGCCGTGACGACCACTTCCGCATCCGAGCGCGGCTTGGCCGCTTTCGCCTCATCGTCCCAATGGGCGATGCGATCTTCGAGGAAACGGCGGACGAGGTCCGCGCCCTCGGAAGGGGCATCCTTGAGTGTGCCGCGTGCGAACAGATACGGGACATTGGTGTGGCAGGTCGCGCACTTTCGATCGCGCGTCCAGTTGACCGCGACGCCGTCAAGGAAATGTGCCGCGGCAGCAAGCGAAACAGATGCAGCGCGGGGTTCGTCCGGAGAGTTTGCAGACGGCTTGGGAAAATCCACTGGCGACTCGGCGTGGCCGGTCGTCGCTGCGAGGTGCAACAGAGTGCATAAGTATCCGAGCAGCAGAGCAAATCGCATGATAGTCGCCCTCTCTGGGTGTCGCGACATACTAACCCGAAGCGTAAGCGAAGGCGGTCCTCGCTTACGCTTTGGGTTGGCCTTGCCGACCTTCCAGATAGCGTACCATCTCCCGCCATCGCAGGCGAGGGTCTATTGTCCCAAGAGCCGCGAAGGCGACACGGGCGCATCCGAAGGCGGCGTGCCCTTGAAGAAGAGGACGGCCAGCGGCGGCACGGTCAACGACAGCGAGTGGGGCTGACCATGGCAAGGCGTCGCCGTGGCCAGAAGTCCGCCGCAGTTGCCCGCACCACTGCCGCCGTAGGGCGGGGCATCGCTGTTCAGCACTTCCTCCCAGAACCCGCCGAACGGCACACCCACCGGATACTGCGTCCGCACCACCGGCGTGAAATTGCAGACGACAAGGATTATTTCGCTCGTGAGTGAGCCTTTGCGTGTGAAACTGATGATGCTGGATGCCGGATCGTTGCAGTCAATCCAGGCGAATCCCCGAGGATCGCAGTCCTGATCGTGCAGCGCCGTCTCGGTGCGGTACAGGCGGTTGAGGTCGGCAACCCACCGCTGCACTCCGGCATGAAGCGGCTGGTCGAGCTGCTGCCAGGCCAGGCTCGCCTCATGGCTCCATTCCGGACCTTGAGCGAATTCATCGCCCATGAACAGCAGCTTCTTGCCGGGTTGGCCGAACATGTAGCCGAAGAGCAAACGCAGGTTGGCGAATTTCTGCCACTCGTCGCCGGGCATTTTCGCCAACAATGAGCCTTTGCCATGCACCACTTCATCGTGCGATAGAGACAGAACGAAGTTCTCCGAAAAAGCGTAGACCATGCGGAACAGCAGCTCATTGTGATGATGCTGCCGGTGAACGGGATCGTAAGATAGATACCGCAGGGTGTCGTGCATCCACCCCATATCCCATTTCATTCCAAAGCCGAGACCGCCCTCGTAGGTCGGCCGTGACACGCCCGGCCAAGCCGTGGATTCTTCGGCAATGGTCTGGACTTCCGGGTAATGGCGGTAGATTTCCTCGTTCAGACGGCGAAGGAAGTAGATGGCTCCGAGGTTCTCGTTGCCTCCGTGGACGTTTGGCACCCACTCGCCGGCCTTGCGCGAATAATCGAGATACAGCATCGACGCCACGGCATCGACGCGCAGACCGTCGATGTGATATTGATCGAGCCAGAACAGGGCGCTGGACAGCAAGAAGGCACGGACCTCATGGCGATCGTAGTTGAAGATCAAGCTATTCCAATCGGGGTGGTAACCGAGTTGCGGGTTGGCGTGCTCGAACAGGTGTGTGCCGTCGAAGAAGCCCAGGCCATGCTCGTCGCTGGGAAAGTGAGACGGCACCCAGTCGAGAAGGACACCGATGCCGCGCTGATGCAGGTAATCGATGAGCGCCATGAAGTCTTGCGGCGAACCGTAACGGCTGGTTGGCGCGAAATAACCGGTCGTCTGATAACCCCACGAACCGTAGAAGGGATGTTCCGTCAGAGGTAGAAACTCGACGTGCGTGAAGCCCATGCGCTGCACGTAATCGGCCAGGCGCGGGGCCAACTCGCGATACGTCAAGAAACGGTTGTTCTCCTCGGGTAAGCGCATCCACGAACCGAGATGGACTTCGTAAATGGACATCGGTGCCGACAGGCTGTTTCGCTGGCTTCGCTGCTGCATCCAGGCACGATCGCGCCAATGATAATCGAGATCCCAGACGAGGGAAGCAGTGTGTGGCGGCACTTCCTGATAGAAGGCGAAGGGATCGCTCTTGTCTACCTGATAACCGTTGTAGTGCGAGACAATGTTATACTTGTAGGCGACGCCTGGTCCGATGCCGGCAAAGAATCCGCTCCAGATGCCGGAGCAGCCACACGGATGGAGCCGGTGCTTGCCTTTTGTCCAGCTGTTGAAATCACCGATAACGGA
This sequence comes from Gemmataceae bacterium, assembly GCA_036557565.1. GTDB lineage: Bacteria > Planctomycetota > Planctomycetia > Gemmatales > Gemmataceae > JAJPHU01. The sequence continues at coordinate 10,596 of DATBHJ010000060.1, read as the reverse complement.
AACTTGCTCCGCGCCCGGCGCCCACAAGGCGAAATGCGTGCCGGAGACGCCGTTGCGCTGGCAGGGATGAGCGCCGAGCTTACGATAGAGCCGGCAATGGCTGCCTTCATTGAACAGGTACAAATCCTGCTCACTTAGCAGCGTCTCCCCCTCTAAAATCAATGTCTCCGGCAAATATAGTTTTTCGATCATGAAGCGCTCTCGGTAGAATGGAGAATTCGTCAACCCTCCTTATCTTTCGACCGAGAGCACCAGGTGAGATTAGCGGGCGGGCGCCGCCGGACGCCGTTGGCTTTGCGGCCGGTCGGCAAGATTGATAGAAATGGGACGCCGACGCGTTGAGATAAGCTGCGTCATGCTTGTCAAGGCGTTCGTCTCCACCGGAAGCAAGTGATGGCGGGCGATGTACTCGGCAATCGCCCGGCCAGTCCGCAGCCCTTCCTGATTGTCAAACTCGTAATGGATGCCTCCGTAAATTCGACTGCGGCCGGCCTCCTGAGCGGCAGCCCAGAAGCCGGCGTAACTGCGCGTTACGTCGGGCGTACCTTCGGAACCGACGCTAAAAGGAATCGCGTCGTTGCCGAAGAATTGAGCCAGGGCGGTGGCGGCAGCGCCGCTGAAAGTGCTGTGCCCGGACGCATACGAGGGAAACGGAGGCGTCTTCAACAGAGACTGCCAGGAACGATCGGCGACAGTGTCGGGATTGCCGTCAAGGTCGGCGTTCTGGATAGCGCTGATCGGCCGCCAGTAGCTGTAACCGAACTTGCCTTCCCAGCAGGCTATCCCGGCGTCCGCCAGGCTGATGTTGAGCAATGCGAACAGGCGCGCGTTATCGACCAGCGACAGACCGCGCTGCCCCGCTACCGTCTGTGCAATGCGGTTCCAGTGCCCCGGCGGCGTTACCGTGCCGGCGTCGTCGTTCCAGAATTGCGCGATGATCGTTTGATCCGGAGTTCGGAAATTGCTGTCGATACGGCCCAGATCGCGGACTTCGCGGAAGGCCTCGGTGTAGGCAGCGCTATTGAGAGAGGGCGGGACGGCGCAGTGGAAATCGCGCATAGAAGAGATGCCGAACGGCATCACATAGCGCCAGTGCGGCAGCAATGCTTGACGAAAATCCGGCGGCGTCGGCTGCCAAAGACCCGGTGTGTTGCTCGGTGTGTAGCGGACAACCCGCCGCGAGCCATCCTCGCTCCGCCAGCTGAGAATTTCCTCCGCCGCGCGCTGACCCCAGGCGACGGCTCCCTCTTTCGCCGGGCCATCCGGGACATTTTCGAGTGCAGCATCAAGGGCCGCATCGCAGGCTTGTACCGTGCTCGGGTACAACTCCACGAGAACGCGATGAGCAGCAATGGCCGCGGCGCACTCGGCGGAAACCGCTCCTTCCGGACGCATCGTGACGCGATACGGACGATAGCGCCCATCCAGCGCATTGGTGGCGTCGAACATGGCGGCATGGAGTATGGCCAAATTGCGCGCGGCTTGCGGCGGCGGGGTCCTCTCTGTCTTGATCGCGTTCAGAGCAACCTCATTCCAGTACAGCACCGCATCCGAGCGCGGCGTGCCCACTGACAATGGCTTGTCAGCGACGCGAATTTGCGGTGCTGTCTGCGGAATGGGAACAAGTCGTTCCTGGGCCGGCGGCGCCTGTGCGGGAGCGTCCGCGGCTGATATCAGGGTCGTCAAAAGCAGGCTGCTGTACATGGTGTGACTCCGGCAACGATTCCACCGATCCTGCATGCTGGTCGGATTGTCCCTCCTTTTAGTTTTGTAAGTCAAAACCGTGGCGCTCACCATGCCTTCTGGTCGCACGGTGCAAAAAAACGTCCTCTTCGCATCGCCCTGTGCCGATTGCATAGAGTTTGCCGCTTGGGTGCGATACGACAACATGCCGGTTGTGCCGTCTGTATCAATTGCATGGACGATCCCGGTTGTCGCGTTTTTTTTTTGTCCGAGTGTTGCTGACAGTCGTATAATGATGCGCGATAATTGACAATGGAGAAAACGGGCCGGAACCCCGTCCTTCTCCAGGGAAGGATGCAGAGAAGATGCGTCGATTACTTCTGATGGGTTTACTGTGTTTGGCCGGTTGCGCCGGTATTAACGGACCCCGTGCTCGGGATGCGAACCTGCAAAGGGTCGATCCCCGTGGTCTCTCTATCCCGGAGCAACAACAAAGGGCCAAGGCCACTTTGCCTTATGAGAACATTCAACCCACGCGGGACGCTCCTCGAACGTGGGCTGGGATTCCTGAAGAACAGTATGGCCAGCGCTTCAGTTACTGAGGTAAACATGACACGCATCCTCCTTTTGGGAGCATCGCTGCTCCTGGCGCTTGGCTGCGCCATGCCGGCCGAGCGCGTTCAGTTGCGGCCGCTACCTGAAAACGGCCAAGTCCTGCCCTACGCCGAACTGCTCACTCGCGTCCGCGCCCAGGCCAACAAGGCCAACGAAGCCTTCTATCTCGATCGCTGGGACGAACTGGAAGACATGGCCAAGGGCATCGAACAAACGTCGCGCTTCCTTTCCAAAGCGGAGGAAGTTCCCGAGAAAAACAAGAGGATTCTCAAGGACGTGACCATCGACCTGAGCAAGAGTGCCCAGAGGCTCCGAGAAGCCGCTGTTACTCACAACGTGAAGGACAGCACCGAATCACTGCAACAGATTATCGCCAAGATACGCGATCTGCGCCTGACGGACGAAGGCGTCGATCAGCCGAAAAAAGAATGACCGCCTCCAGCCGACGGGAGACCCAGCATGCCGATCCTTCCCTTTTGGTTCAAACAACGTCAGTGTAAAGCAGAGCCAGCTGGAGATGAAAACACGCTGAAAGTGAGTGGTCCCAATCTCGGTGAGGCATTAATCGGCATCGCACAAGGCGACGACACACGCTGGAGAGCTTTCCTGCGCTGGAGCGCAAACGATCCCGATTCGGTCTGCACAGAGCCGGAGTTCGAGAATCCTGCCGATGCCTGGGAAGCTGCTTTCGAGTTATATCGGACAAACGCTATCGTGTAAGGTTAGCGACGCTCCTGCGAAGCGTCGCTAACCTCACATGGCCTCATGAGTCCGCTATTTCTTATCCTTGGACGCCGTGCTCTTTTTCTTGTCCACGTTGACCGGCACGTCTTCGTCATCCACGCCCTTTCTTCGGTTGGAATTGCCAAGAATCTCCCGCAGCCTAGCTTTCTGAGTGGCCGTCAAGAGTTTTTCGCAATCCTGCTTTTCTTGGTCTTGTAGGTCGCTGATCTTCTGCTTAAGTTCCTGGATCTCAGCGGCATACTTGCCGCGGACTTTCAAAATCTCGTTATTTTGTTTAGGGGTCAAACCCAGCCGGCTGTAGTACGTCGGAAGCCGCGCCGTCACGATGATCGGCTCTTTCTTGTCGTCCCCCATGAGGAAACCAGTCCCGATCATGCACAAGACAAACAACGGAGCGAGAAACCGCAGGCGAAACATTGGTCACCTCCCAAAATTGAACAGCAAGCTAGGTACGTCAACCGCTGACGCTGAACCAGCAGTATCGTACTGTCTTTGCTCATCTTCAAGCAAAAACTCAGAAATTTTCCTTTTTTTCTGCCAGCATAATCCCACTCCCCTGCCTTGCCGTCTTTGCCTGGTCGGCCTGGTGGCAGACCTTGCGGAAGGAATCAGCTGCTCGGCGTGAAAAAAACTTGACGGAAAGGCAAAAACTTACTTGCCCTGAGCGGATTTACCGATATACTTTTCACACATCAAGGGGTCCGAGAACAATTCTTTTTTCTGGGGTACGAGGACGAACGGTTATGTTAAGCAGTATTGCGGCGGAGGTAGATTTGATCGAAGAGTTGCGGCTGCGCCGGTGGGCGCGTGAACACTACGTTCCGCGGCATCAACGAGAAATGTCCTGGCATCCGGTGATTCGCGACGAAATGGACCGCAAAGACACCGAGATGGCTGAGGTCGAGCCCGTCTTCACCTGCGCTTGATCGCCTTGGAGAGCACTTAACTCGGCCCCGCCAAAGCCCTCTTGCCGGCTTTCGCGGGGCCGAGCTGTTTTCTGTGTCTTGTGCATATTCTCATTTCTTCATTCTTGCCAGATGCTCCTTGCTCCGTTGCGTCCTCTGCGTTACTATCCAGATAGCGCCACAGCACTACAGCGACTGAGAAATTCTCGCATGAGCAGCAATCCTCACAGACGCGGAGCGAGTTTGCCAAAAAATCAAGACAGTTCGCGCACGACCGCCGACTCGACGCCGGCCCTGGCCGGTGTCATCGAAAACATGACCGCGGGCGCAACCCTGGAACATCAGCTCAGTCGAGCCTTCGATCGTCTTGGCGAGCCTTTCGAAGCCACTGGCGTGTCGCTGAGCTGGACGGGGGCCGAACGCCTGGTGAAGCGGTTGAACGCACTGGGCTGCTATCTGGAAATTCAGACACACGCCGGCCACTGTTATTGTCGCATCCTGCATGTTCTAAAAGGCAACGCCATCGCCAAGCAGCTGGCCAATATGACAGCTCCCTCCCTGCCGGAAGCCATCGCCAAGGCCGCCTTGTTGACTTTGGTCGAAATGCAGCCCCCTTCTCCCATGACAAAATGACCAAAGGCTCCCCCAAGCTAGGGCAAGAGTGATATTCTCCGTCTCCTGTCATCTCTCCATTCTGACTAACCTCTAGGCACCTATTGCCTAAAGTTCGAGCGAGCAGCCCTCGTCGCGCATTTGCTTCCTCCGGGCTTCTCTACGCCTAACCCATTGTCATTTCTGCCTTTTCATCAACAAACGCGGCAATAAGACTCCTGGCATTCTCTTTGCGAAAGGGTGCTCAAACTTTGTGAGCTTGCTCGGCAAGCACCAGGTTTGAACCCAAGATCGCTGAGGAGTGACAGCATGGGACGGTGCAGTGCGGCTCTTTTGCTTGCGTTGATCCAGTTCTCTTCGGTTCATGCTTCCCTGGAGAATAGAGAACGCTCGTCGGAACACAAATTCCTCCCTCTCAAGTCCATTTTGTCCTTGTCCGCTTCTTCACCGCAGAATGACGAATTTCGTATCACGCAGCAGACGGAAGTGCTGCTCGACGGCCGCCCGTGTCGGTACGAACAGATACCCGAGGGCGCTACAATTATCCTTCTTGAGACAGTTACCAATGAGAGCAAGGAGATCTCTCGCATCCATTTCCGATCGCCACGCCGAACGGCAGCTCCTGCCTCAAAATAACAGCCGATTCATGTCAATGCCCTAGTTGTCGAAAGACCACTCATGCTCCACCATGAGGGCGGGCAACTCTATCTCAACAACGAAAAAGAGTCCAGAAAAATGGTGATTTTGCGATAGAAAACTATCGTCAATTCTTGACATTCTTGTATACCTGTCACTATCAAGCAATCGGAGCGAGGAGTTTTGCGGCGTCTTCCTTTCCTCGCCAACGCGCTTAATGAGACAGCTGGGTGCTCATCCTCGGCGCCAATCGGCCGAGGGCGACCCAGCTGTGCATTCGCTCCGATCTTGGCACTTTCGCTTTCTATGTGACTTCCAGTGCCAGTGAGTTCATCACTGGGAACCACTTGGAGTGCGCGCGAAGTTGCGGTTTGGGAACGATGGTGTTCTTTCACCCACAAGTGCTGAGGACTCGACACCATGTTTGACGCGTTATGGCGCTCCCTTCGGCGAACCAAGCGGGCATCGACGCCGCGCAAACCTCACTCATCCGTCACCGATCGAACTGTCTTGTCCGTCGAGAGCCTGGAAAGCCGCGATTTACTCAGCGGTTTCTTCTCCCCCAGCTTCATCCTTGAGGCACAATTCGGCTCGGCCTCTCCCTTCGCAACCACTTCCCCCACAGGTTACGGCCCGGGTCTGGTCCGACAGGCTTACGGCTTCAATAACATCGGTCTTGCGAACGGCACCATTCTCGGCGACGGCAGCGGCCAAACCATTGCCATTGTCGATGCCTACAGTCAGCCAAACATCGGCAGCGATTTACACGCCTTCGACTCGGCGTTTGGACTGCCCGACCCTCCCCGTTTCCGCGTGGTCAACGAAAACGGCGGCAGCAGCCTGCCGGTCGGGAACGGGAGTTGGGGCATGGAAGAGAGCCTGGATGTCCAGTGGGCGCACGCCATGGCGCCGGGGGCCAACATTGTCCTGGTCGAGGCCAATACCGCCAGTGAGACCGACCTGCTCAGCGCGGTACAATGGGCCGCCAATCAGCCGGGTGTATCGGTAGTCTCGATGAGCTGGGGCGGCGGCGAGTACTCCAATGAGAGCTATTACGACAGCGTCTTCCGGACACCGGCAGGCCATCAAGGCGTGGCCTTCATTGCATCTTCGGGCGACAGTGGCGCTCCGGCGTCGTATCCGGCGGTTTCTCCCAATGTCCTGGCGGTAGGCGGAACCAGCCTGTACACGAACGGTTCGACCTACGGCAGCGAGGCGGCCTGGACCGCCAGCACCGGCGGCATCAGCGCGTATGAAACGCAGCCGGGCTATCAGCGAGGAACGGTTTCGCAGAGCACGACACATCGAACCAGTCCGGACGTGTCCTACAACGCCAATCCCAACACCGGCATGTCTGTGTACGACACTTACGGGACGCCAGCGGGTTCTCCCTGGTTGCAGGTGGGCGGCACGAGTGCCGGCGCTCCGCAATGGGCGGCCCTGGTGGCCATCGCGGACCAAGCCCGCGCCATGAAGGGATTGGGGACGCTGGATAGCGGCACGCAGTTGTTGCCGATGTTGTATCAGTTGCCGAACTCTGACTTCCATGATGTGACAAGCGGATCCAGTACGGGCAATCCCACTTATGCGGCAGTTCCTGGTTACGACCTGGTCACGGGCTTGGGCAGCCCATACGCCGATCGAATTGTGTCGGCCTTATCAGGTCAGACACTCAGCGCGCCTCCAGGCGGTGGATACACGGGGGGTTCCGGGCCACTCGCGCTCTCCCCTAGCAGTCCATCAATCGTTGTCTCGTCCAGTCCACAATCGCCCCCTCCTGACAATCCCTTGGCCCAAACGGCGAAGGATGCGTTCTTCATCGCAAAAGGCTGGATGTCGCACAATACGGCACTCGTGCTCATGGCTTGGCAGGATTTTGTGGCCCTGCTTCACGCGAATCCCGCCGCAGCGGGTTCGCTGGAGGGCGCCCTCTTTGGGGACCTCCTTTCGTATCTCTCCTAGGTAAACTTAGGGATCGCTCTCAATAGTTTGCCGTTGCCGTAGGTGAACGCGGTGGAATCAGCTTCTGGCCGGTCTAACGCCCCCACAGACGGCTCGCGGATGAACACTGTCGTTCTTGAGAAACTCGCCCACAGACTCTGGTTCTCCTTCGTACTGCGCGTTACAATCCTTCGTTGAATCGTCCTTTTCCTTGCGCGCATGGAGAACCCATCATGTCCGAGCCATCTCGTCGTGATTTCCTGACCCACTCTGCAGCGGCCGTGGGCGTCCTGGCCGCAGGAAACAAAATCCTCAATGCCGCGGATGGGCCGCCCAGCCTCACCAGCGGCGCTGACCGCGTTCCATTGGGCAAGACCGGCATCATTACTTCGCTTCTTGGCATGGGAACCGGATCGACCGGCGTCAAGCATTCGTCTAACCAGGTCAAGCTCGGCGAGGCGAAGTTCAAGAAGCTGGTGCGTTACGCCTACGATCGAGGCATCACCTACTTCGATACCGCGGACCAGTACGGCTCGCACCTGTATCTGCGCGAGGCTCTGCGCGGCCTGCCGCGCGACCGGCTGTTCATCCAGACCAAGACGCACGCCACCACGCCGGAGATGGCTCGCGCCGACATCGAGCGCTTCCGCGAGGAGTTGGGTGTCGATTGCCTCGATACACTGCTCATGCACTGTATGCAGAAAGGTTCGTGGCCGATCGATCGCCGTCCCGTCATGGACACACTTGCGGAGGCCAAGGCCAAGGGTCGCATCCGCGCCGTCGGCGTATCCTGTCACGGCATGGCCCCGCTCAAGGCAGCGGTGGACTGCGACTGGATCGATGTCGATCTGGCCCGGATCAATCCGGTTGGCGGCAGGGCTGGTCGCATGGACGGCACTCCCGACGAGGTTGCTGCTTGTTTGAAGGCGATGCATGCCAAGGGCAAGGGCATCATCGGCATGAAGATCCTCGCCGAAGGAACGCTCAAATCGCCAGAGAAACAAATCGAGTCGCTGCGTTATGTACTGGGACTGGGCTGCCTCAGCTGCTTTGTCATCGGCTTCGAGAGCGAGCAGCAGATTGATCAGATCATGCAGCGCATCGAGATGGCGCTGAAGGGTTAGCCAAAAACGATCGTGCGTTTGCCTTCGATGAGAACACGGCGATCCAGGTGCAGACGCACCGCGCGTGCCAGCACCTGTCGCTCCAAATCGCGGCCTTTGCGGGCCATGTCGTCCACGGTGTCGCGGTGCGTCACGCGCGTCACGTCCTGCTCGATGATCGGTCCCTCATCCAGATCGGCCGTCGCGTAGTGGGCTGTGGCTCCGATCAGCTTCACGCCGCGCTCCTGCGCCTGGTGATACGGCCGTGCCCCGGCAAAGGCCGGCAGAAATGAGTGGTGAATGTTGATGACCCGCCCTGACCAGTTCTCGACGAACTTCGGCGACAGGATCTGCATGTAGCGCGCTAACACTACCAGACTGATGCCGTATTCCTTCAACAGCTCCTGCTGCCGAGATTCGGCTGGTTCCTTTGTTTTGGCTGTAACCGGAACGACCACGAACGGTAAGCCGAAATACTCGGCAGCCGATCGCGCATCCGGGTGATTGGAGAGTACCAGCACAATGTCTCCGGCAAGCTCTCCCAGGCGTTGCCGTAAGAGCAGATCGTACAGACAGTGCGGATGCTTGCTGCAAAAGATGGCGACTCGGTCGCGTTGGTCATCGAAGTTCAATTCCCAATCCAGGCCGAAGCCGCGCGCCAGCACCTCCAGCCCCAGACGAATGCCGTCGGCGTCGAGGTTGAAGCGCTCCACCGACCACACCAGGCGCATCAAGAAAAGCCCGCTCTCCGGCTCGCTGTGCTGATCGAGATCGAGAATGTTGCCGCCGTGGCGAAATACGAAGTCCGACAGGGCGGCGATAATGCCGGTGCGATCGGCACAACGGACGCGCAAGATGGCGTTGCTCATGACAAGACAATCCTCCAGTCAGCGCGGGCCGATGCGATACAGATGTTGCTCCGTGCGGATGAACAGGGCGCCGTCCGCCGCAGCCGGGGTGGCGAGCGAACGCTCATCGAGCGAGTTTTTCGCCAGCACCTTGAACTCCTTTCCGGCTTGCACCACGACGCCCGTTCCCTGCTCGCTCTGGAAGTATAACTTGCCGTCCGCCAACAGCGGCGAGGCCGAGTAATTGCCGCCGAGTCGTTGCTGCCAGTGTACCGCGCCCGTCGATGCATCGATACAGCTGGCCACTCCGCTGTCGGTGATGATGTACAATTCGTGGCCGTCCAGCAGCAGCGATGGTGTGTGCGGCACCGCTTTGCTCGTCTTCCAGACCACGTGAGTGTCGGTGACATCGCCCTTGCCATTCGGGCGGATCGCAAGCAGGCTCGGCCGTTCGTAGCCGGTGCAGATGAACACTAAACCCTGACCGTATACCGGACGGGGGATCACAGAATAACCGTTATGGCGCACCCGCCATATCTCTTTCCCATTGTCAGGATCGTACGCGCTCACAACGTTGCTGCCGGCGCTGATGATCTGCTTTCGGCCGCCGACGTCAATCAACAGCGGCGTGTGGAAAGAGAATTTCTTTGCGGCCTCCGCGGTTCGGGGGGTCTGCCAGCGTACGCTTCCATCGGCGATGTTCAGGGCGACGACAAAGCGTTTATCGCCGCCATCGCAACTGAACACGAGCATGTCCTCAACGAGGATCGGCGAACCGCCGTTGCCGTGGACCGGAGCGTAGCTCAGAGTCGTATTGCGCCAGAGCATTTTGCCGTCGAGGTCGAGGCAGGCTGTTCCTTGATGTCCGAAATGTACGAATAACCTGCCGTCGCGCACCAAGGGCGTTGGACTCGCATGGCTGTTTTTGCTGTGAATGTTTGGGGATTTCGCGCCGTCTTGATGAAAGACATCCGTGTCCCATAGAATGTTGCCCTTGGCGGCATCCAGACAGAGCGCTCGCAACGATTGATCGCTACCGTCTCCCGGCACGGCCGTGGTGAGATACACGCGCCCGCCAGAGACAATCGGCGACGACCAGCCCTTGCCGGGGATCTCTTGTTTCCAGGCGACATTCGTGACCTGGCTCCATGTCGTGGGCAGTTTTCCAGTCGTGACAAGTCCCTGCCCCGTGGGACCACGAAACTCGGGCCAATCCTCGGCTGGGATCACCGCAACGAAACATGAGATGAATACAACTCCTAAATGGAATGCTTGATGGTTCATGAAGATCTCGTAGGAGAGGAAGGATGGTCCCGGGCAGTTGTTTAGGCGGGAAAGCGTCAGAGCAGTGTTCTGGATACATAAAGTTGATACGAACGGACAGTCCATTTTCGTTTTGCAGTTTTGCGGCCGGTCACGCCGAATGGTATTCCAGCCCATCGGTTCATGATTTACGTGGCGGTCTCGGTGCGCCTTCCGGCTCAGGGTTTAGACTGCTCTGCTCGCACC
>DATBHJ010000059.1:0-20103 GCA_036557565.1 Gemmataceae bacterium | reverse complement strand
CGGGACTGTCCCGCGCTCCCCTTCGGCTCGCGGCTAACCAGAGGGTTTCTCCCATGTTCGCGCCGCGCTATTTACTCACACTGGCTGGCATGTGTCTTGTCTCTTCGGCCACTTCGATGGGCGCGGCTGAGCCAGTGAAGCCGAACATCGTCTCCATCGTCACCGACGATCAAGGTGCCTGGGCCTTGGGCTGCTACGGCAACAAAGATTGCCGAACGCCGAACTTGGATCGACTGGCCCGCGAGGGAGTGCGCTTCCTCAATGCCTTCACGCCAACGCCAGTCTGTTCGCCGAGCCGGGCCAGCATGTTGTGCAGTCTCTACGGCACCCAGGTCGGCATCACCGACTGGATCGCTCCCAATGAATCCGATGCCGGCATGGGTTTGTCTCCCAACGTCCCGACCTGGCCCAAGGCCCTTCATCAACACGGCTATCGCACCGCCATTATCGGCAAATGGCACCTGGGCACTCAGCCGCGCTTCCATCCGACCAAAAACGGTTTCGACCACTTCTTCGGCTTCCTCGGCGGCGGCAATCAGCCAATGGACCCGACCCTGGAAAAAGAAGGCAAAACCGCCAAGATCAAAGGCTCGCTGCCCGATCTCCTCACCGACGACGCCCTGCAATTCGTCGAGGCCAACAAGGACCAGCCATTCGCGCTCTTGTTGCACTTCCGCGCTCCGCACTTGCCCTACGGTCCGGTTCCCGCCGTCGATTCCACGCCCTTCAAAGATCTCGATCCTGCCATCCCGTCCGTATCCGGCATCGACGTGAAGCAAGTCAAAAACTGGACGCGCGATTATTACGCCAGCATTCACTCGGTCGATCGCAACCTTGGCCGGCTGCTGGGCAAGCTCGACGACTTGGAGCTGACAAAGAAAACCATCGTGATCTTCACCAGCGATCACGGCTACAACATCGGCCATCACGTCTTGCACACCAAGGGCAACGGCTGGTGGATCGCCGGTGGCCTCAACGGACCGAAACGCCCGAACATGTGGGACACGTCCATCCGCGTGCCGCTGTTGATCCGCTGGCCGGGCGTGGTCGAGCCGGCCACCCAGATCGCCGAGATGGTGACAAACCTCGACACACCTCCCTCAATTCTCGGGATGCTCGGCCTCGCTCCGCCGCCCGAAGCGAAATGGCAGGGGCAGGACTTCACGCCGCTGTTGCGCGGCCGCAAGACCGCGTGGCGCGACACGCTCTTCGGTCAATACGATCTGCACAACAGCGGCCTGGCCTACATGCGCATGATCCGCACGAGTAAATGGAAGCTGGTGCGTCATCATCACGCCAACGGTCTCGATGAGCTGTACAACCTCGAAACCGATCCGGGCGAAACGCGCAACCTCTACGGCGCTGCCCAACACGCCGCCGTCCGCGGGCAACTCCAACAGCGACTGACTGCCTGGCAAGAGACGATTGACGATCCGCTGTTGCGTGAACCACGAGCCGGCGATAAGTGATCGCGGGAGGCGGCATGAATCCGTCTTACGATCCCACATTGAAAACGCTGGTGGAGGCGTCTCCGGCGGATTGGCTGCCGCTGTTGGGTCTGCCGCGGAAACGGGTCACCGTTGAAGATACCGATCTGGCCACGGTGGTCAGCGGGGCTGTCGATAAAGTCTTGCGGGTCCATGCCCAGCCCGAATATCTACTGCACTTCGACTTCCAATCCGGCCACGATTCGGCGAAGCTACCGCCACGGCTGCGGCTGTATAATAGCGTGTTGGATTATCGCCATGATCGGCTGGTCCTGAGCGTGGCCGTAGTGCTGCGACCAGAGGCAGACTCGCCGCGGCTGACAGGATCGTTTGAGCGGCGGTTTCCCGGCCAGGAGCCGATCGCGCTTCTGCGTTATCGTGTGCTTCGCGTGTGGCAGTTGCCGGTAGAGTCGTTGCTGGCGGGCGGTGTGGGTATATTGCCATTGGCTCCGATTAGCGATGTGAGCGAGGCGCGGGTTCCGGATGTCATTCGCCGCATGAAAGAACGGCTGAGTCGAGAGCGACGCGGCCAACTCGCCAAAGATCTATGGGCGACGACCTACGTGCTGTTGGGGTTACGATATTCGGATGCGTTCGCCGACTTGCTTTTCCGGGAGGTACTGGGGATGGAAGAATCCACGACTTACCAAGCGATCGTTCGTAAAACTCGACTTGCCGAAGCGCGTCAAATTCTGATGGATCTTGGACAAGAACAGTTCGGTCCAGGTGATGAAGCGACCGTGAGAGCGCTGAATGCCATCGAGGATGTGGGACGGGTGGAAGAGTTAATCAAACGCATCCTCAAGGTAGGCAGCTGGCAGGAACTCCTTCAGTCAACGGGGCGGCGCCGAGGCAATGGACGTCGGCAGTCGTAGATCTTGCCAGAAAGGGCGATTGCCGAAGCGCATGGACTTAGATAATCACCAATTCCGATCCCTATTTGTCTCTCTCTTTTCTCCTCTGAACGTCCTTCATCCTTGCGAAGCAAAGTCGCAAATCCTGAAATGATACGTCGAGGGAAAGTCGCCGTTGGTGGGGATGTCTTGCTTCAAGAGTATGAATGGTCTCTCAGCGTGCAGCTTGGCCAGGAAGAAATCGGCCACAGTAAGAAGCTCGCCGTTCGAGACGTATGGCCACTTGCGCTGCGGACGCCAGTAGCAGATACGTTTCAGATCGTCCGACACTACCTTGCTCAAGTCGCGCGAGCAAATGACCCAGATGAAGATGTCCGGCCTCTTGACGCATACGTCCGCGAGAATTCTGGCCATGACACCCCACGATTTGCAGTTCACCCCAGCCTCAACATTCCGTCGCATAGCGGTCAGGTTATCGCCGGACTTCTTCAGTTCGTCCGCCAGGGCTTTCTCGCAACGATCGTAGTTGAATTTGAACTCGATGCGCTTACCGTTGACGGACAGGTCGTGTCGCTTCTGTTCCAACTCAAACTTATATCCCCGCTGCCACAGACACCTAGCCAGCAGGTAGACGATGGGCCGCTCTTGCATGATGCTCGCCAAGTAGGAACTCATCTCTTCCAATCCTTGCTTGAAATCCGGAGAGAGGAACAGATCTCGAAGTTCGGCTCCGGTCATTGGCGACTCCGTGTTACTGACTCGAAGTATCAGCCATTCTCTTCAGCACCAACAGTAACGGCCATCATTCCGACGGAACCATCTCGTGCATCGCCGTTTGCACGCGCGATTCCAGTTGAGCGATGGCGGTGGGGATGCGGCGGAGGGCCAGTTGCAAGCGCTCGAAATTGGAGCCGCCGGTGGCGGGCCATTGCGTCAGCCATTCAGCCAGCGGGGCCGAGAGGTGTTGTTTCATGAGCGCTTGCTGGCGCTCGCGGGTTTGTTCGCGCTGGGCATCGACCACGGTTTTGCCCAAAAGCTCGACGAGCTGATGCGTCAGCGAGGCGACCAGCGGCACCAGGATGAAATCGTGCCAGTTGATGCCGCCGGCGGCGAGCGTGCCGCCGATGGCAGCGGCGTCCAGGGCGAACTTGCTGCCGCGCAACGTGTTCAACACCGCCGGCGTTTTCTCCAGTTGCTCGTAGATCGCCCGTGCCGTGCGATCGACTTCGGCGGTCAGGCCTGTCTGGAAATTGCGATAGTTCTGCTGGAACCGTTCGCGGATGCGCTCGGCGAGGCCGCCGTCATGGAAGCCGGCAGCGACGTGCGACCACAGAGCATGTTTGTCGTCGTGACGCGCCGCTTCTTTGCGCAGTTGATCGATCCAGCCGTTTAGGGCGTCTTCGAGGATCGGCAGCTCCGGCCGGCTCGGCGCGTCGGGCCGGCTGACGGCCTTGGAGATCACGTCCTTGAGAAGTCGATACGGCGTGCGCAGAACGTAGAGCAGACCGCTGACGAATTTGCCGACGCCGGGCAGCTCCAGCAACTCCATCAGGCGAAGAAGCGCTTCATCGAAGCCGCGGAATTTCTCGCTGGTCAGATATTCGCGGAGATAGCGCTGCTCAAAGTCGGCCTGTCCAGCTACGACGACGGCTTGCCAGCTCTGCATCGCCCGCAGATCCTGCTGCGCGACCGAGAGCAGGTTCTCGCGCTGACGCACGAGAAATTGCATGGCGCCGACGACAGTGCGTCGCCGGGCAGCGACGGCTGGCGTCCCCAGGACGGCGACTTGGTTGAGTAACGGAATCCGATAGCGCGCAGCTTGCCGAGCTGGGTCGGCGAGCTGGGCCGGCGTCAGAAACGGAATGGCCAACGCGGCTATGATGCCGCCGCCCGGAGGATGCGGCAAATGCGCGATCACTTCCTTCTGAAAGTGCGCGATCAGGGCCGGAGCGTCGGCCTCCTTCATCTTCACCAGCACAACAACGACCGGCTTGCCCGTTTGCACCAACAGATGCAGAAATTGCGTCGGCACTTCGTCGTTGTAGCGCTCATCGGAAGCGACGTAGACAAGGATGTCAGCCAGGGCGGCCGCTTCCATGAGACGCGACAGATAGTCGCTCGCCGCCCAGGTCGTCATGTCGGGACAATCCCAGACAATGAAGTCCTTCAGAAGATCGGAACTGCTGGGGTCGGCGGGAATGCGACGGACTTGATACACGTCCTCATCAAGACTGGACGGACTGGGCTGCGTCAACGGCTGCAAGGGTCCGAGAAAACCGGCGTGTCCGGTCCAGTTGAGGGGGCCATTCGTGCTGGTGTAGGCGATGGGGTGGCGTGTGAAGCCGGCTTGTGGATTGGACTCGGCGGCCGTGGCGCCGCTGAGGAGGTTGGCGACGGTGCTTTTGCCCGCGCCGGCGCCGCCGACGACAACGACGTGAATCGGCGAGGGCGGCTGATCGTCGAGCATCGGCCCGATGCAGTTGCGCACGAGGGCGGCGGCGAGGCGCAGCTTTCCGGCAGCCTGGGCTTGCTCGGACTGCTTGCGGCAGTGCTGTTCCAGCCAGCCGAGATCGTCGGCCAACTGGGCCGTCAGCGCTCGCGCCGTCAGTGTTTCCATGCCCGCCTCTGGGATGATCCCTGGTTAGCCGCGACGCGCAGCGGAGCGCGTCGCGGCTAACCAGAATTTTACTCGAATCGTCTCAGGATCGGAATGCCGGCGCGTCGAGCGAACGGTCGAGACGGAAATCTTCCAATGGAATCGCCGGTTTCTCGCCGCATAGGAGTTGTTTCATTACCAGGGCCGTCCCCGGCGACAGTTGAATGCCGGAGCGGAAGTGTCCTGCGGCGATGAACATATTGTCCATGCCGGGGACGGCGCCCAGGAACGGCTTGCCATCAGGACTGCCGGGACGCAGGCCGGCCCAACAGCGCTCGACGGCGGCCCCGGCCAGGTTAGGGGCGAGCGAAGAGGCGAATTCAAGCAAATCAGCGATGACGGCGGCTGTAGTGCGGGCATCGAAACCGGCGTCTTCCTCGGTCGAACCGACCAGCACCCGGCCATCGCCGCGCGGCACCACATAAAGCTTGCCACGAAGCAACAACGGGCGAACACCCGGCGTGCCTGTGTTCAAGAGGGCGATCTGTCCGCGCACTGGGCGAATGCCCGGCCGCCAGCCCAAGGGCGCCAACAACTCCTCGCTCCAGGCGCCCGCGGTGAGAAGGTAACGGCCCGCTGTGAGCCGGCCCTGGTCCGTCTCCACGCACTCAATTCGATTGGCATTGCGCGCGAGTTGATGTACCGCACAGCTGGGCCGCATCGAAACGCCGCAGTCTGCACACGCCTCTTGCAGCGCCTTGAGGTGGCGCGGATTGCGAAGTTGCGCCATGTCCGGCAAGTAATACGCACGCCGCACCGCCGGAGACAGGTCCGGATAGCGGCGATGCAACTCGTCGCCATCCAGCTCCTCAAAGGCAATGCCCTCGCCGCGCCATTCGTCGGAGGATTCCTCATCCGCGCGAAAGAACAGCTCTAGTCCGCCGCAAGCAAGATAGCCGTTATCGATCCCTGTCTGTTCGCGCAGCTTCCGCGAGAGTGCGGGGAACATCCCCCAGCTGAGAGCGCGAAGTTGATCGAGTGTCGTTGGCGTGTGTGCCGGGTGAACGGGTGAGAGAATGCCGGCGCCGGCCCATGATGCTTGCTGACCAAAATCGTCTTTGTCCACGATCGTGACGCGCACCCCAGCTTCCGCAAGAAACCAGGCCGTGCTCAGACCGATGACGCCGCCGCCGAGAATCAATACGTCGGGATGCTCTGTCATGTAGTTTGTTATAACAAGAACCCCATCATGGATCACTCGTCATGGGTCGAGGAAGCCGGCATCTCGAGAACGCGCTGCCAACGCCGCGGCACGGCGGCAAAAGCCGACTGATAGGTCGCTTCCAGCGGCACCATAACGGCTTTGTCTGGCTCCAAAAAGACCGGCCTCTCCGGCAAGGCATCGCCAACCCGCAGATGGACGACGTAGGCCCGTACGCTCAGCCCGGATTCGTAAGCAGCCAGTGTCAACGGCTTGTCAGGCGGAGCGACGTATTCCTCACCGGCAATCTCTTCCCAGATTTCCCCGTGAATACCATTGGGATCACGGCGGCCCGGCGGATGCGGATCGAGGATGAGCAGATGAATGCGCTTATCGAGCAGCTCGGCCGCCTTGGCGACGAACGCTCGCAAGCGATTGCGGCCAGCTTTATTTCCCGGCGACAAAATTTCGATCATGGCCACGATACGATCGCCGCTGACGTGGCGAACCGCGATAGTGCTTTGCTTGCGGCGATAAAACTCCATATCGGTCTCTGCCGTCGGCTGCAACTTTGGTGTGGCAAGCAGGACACCCCTGTCAAAACGAGAGGACTTACCCTTCGCATCGTCGCCTTCGTCGTCGCTATCGTTGTTCCCCTGGAGGGTCAATACGTCGGGTCCGAAGCCGGCCGCATGCTGTTCCGGCAAAGCGTAGTAATCGGCCGGAAGAATACCGCGATTGAGCGCGCGCGCAATTTCCTCGATCCAGGAGTGATGGAAGGCGTGAAAAATCCCCGCATCAACGCGCGTCCAATCGTGCATGGGCATGGATGGCTCTCCTGTTCTGCGTCGCGGATGGTTCTCGGCTAATTATAGCTGAAGATGCGGATATTCGGCTGACGTGTCTGGGTATTCCTTGTCAGTAGCAATTTCGCCCTTGTCCACGATCGTGACGAGTCCCCGGCCTCCGCAAGAAACCAGGCCGTGCTCAGACCGATGACGCCGCCGCCGAGAATCAATACGTCCGGATGCTCACTCATGCAGATTGTTATAGGCGGGCAAGAGGAAGAAATCTCTCGTCACGCATTGCCAGAGCAATGAGCGAAAAAATCGGTCAGGAGGATTGACAACTCTAACCGAGCTTTATATCTTTATCTGCAAGCGAACCGAGAAACGTGGGGACTGCTTCGGAGTTGAGCGCCTAAGGAGCGCCCCTATGTTCGCCATTTCATCAAAATCAGATCCGAAATCCCTAGCGCAAACCACGGAGCGCCGAGCGCCCAGTTCGTCTTCTGTCATCTGCGAACGGAAAAGCCGTGCCTTCGCCGTGATTCGGATAGTCTTAGGGATTCTCCTACTGTCTGCGGCAGGGCTTAAGATTTACGGCTGGAGCGTGACCACTGTTCCGCCGGTGGGCTGGTTTTCCGCGCCGGGTGTGCAAGCGGCGGCGATAGGCTGGGAAATTCTACTGGGTGCATGGCTGTTGTGCGGCGTGGCTCCGTTCGGATTGTGGCTGGCGTCTATCGGTACCTTCACCTTGCTAGCAGGAATCAGCGGCTATCTCGGCTGGATTGGCCAAGCGACATGCGGCTGCTTCGGGACCATCAAGACGAGCCCGTGGCACGTCTTTGCTGTGGATGTTTCCGCGCTGGGGCTCCTCGCCGTTGGACATCCGAGATGGGAGTTCGCCAAGACGGTTCGAGAAGGCGGTGTGTGGCGGAGCATTTCTCCTTTTGCGTACTTCGTTGTGGCCGTGGGTGTGATTATTGCGTGCCTCATGGGCATGGGCACATGGGTTTATGGTTCGCCACAAGCAGCCTTGGCCCATTTGCGTGGTGAATCCATTGTTGCGAAACCGGAGTTCGTCGATTTCGGGACTGGTAAGTCTGGAGAACGACTCGAAGCGGACGTCGAAGTCCAAAACTGGTCGGATCGTCCGGTCTGGATTTACGGTGGTACATCGGGTTGCTCCTGTGTCGTGACAAAGGGATTGCCCATTACTATCCCACCAGGGGAATCGCGGCGGATTCCCATGATTTTGAAGGTGCCGAGGTCAGCCCCTGGCACCTTCACTCGATATGCGGATTTGTGTACAGACTCGGACAAGCAAAGAAATATCCACCTGCGCGTAGGGTGCCATGTGGAATGAAGCGGAAGAGTTCCCATAGCCGGTAACTGCTTTCTAAAACTGAGGAGGACGGGTCATGAAGAAAATGTGCATTTTCTTATCACGAAGCCTCGCCTGCTTGATGGCGGCCTTGGTGATTCTCAGTGTCTTGGCGCTGCCCACACAAGGCATAAGGGCAAATGATCCCTCACAAGATGAGGGTAATAGTGGTAGCCCCTGTTTTTGCGCCCAGGATTTTGATTGGGATTGTAGTGCTTTTAACTGTTTTGGTGATCCCAGTTGTCCTATCATATGCTATGGATTCACACCATGTTCCTGTTGACCTAGTGGTCGGTTGCAGCTGATTTGTATCCGAGCCTGAAGCGTAAGCGAAGCTCTTCGCTTACGCTTCAGGCTCGGAAAGACACATTTGAAATGCGATGAACCACTAGTTCTAGTTCCGCGAGGCGGCTTCTGAAAGAATTGAAAGCAATACAGCTCCCTAACGAGGACGGGGGCTGGGCGGTTGATGTTTTCGATGTAAAGTATTGATTAGAAAAGCATTGCAGAAAATGACTGGAGAAGAGTCTAGCAGGTACCAACGATTTTTAACATTAAACATTAGAATTGGTGAGAAACGCCAACACGGTCTAACCGAGCTTATTTCAGCGGTGATCCAAAGGGAAGCGCGGACTGATCTGAGTGCCATTTTGGATCACTGGTGCGGTTTGAACTCGGTTTAGACAATCGTTAACAAGGGTTTGCAACCATGAGAGCTTCGATCCGACTTAATATGCTCCGCTTCTTTAAGTTTCTCATGACTGTTGCAGGACTTCATGCCGCAGTGCAATGTTCTTGCGCACAACATGAGATCTTTGACCAGGATGTGATTCAAAAATGGCAAGCTTATGAGGTCTTTTCTCACAGACTTCAGGGTACAGCGCGATCTAAGGGAAACTTAGATGGGAAACCGCAGGAATCCATCAAAGAGTATAAGCAGAATGACAAGTGTGCGCTTTCCATCGAGCCTAATAATCGCGAGTCATCATTATCGATTTGCTCGTTGATAAATCCGCATTACATGGCAACTATCAGTTTCAGAATGCCCGATCTGAGTAATGCGGTCCTTCAGAAATATACGCCGCTTTCTAGAGATACAGAAGTCTCTAAGCTCATTGAAGGTGTCTTCTGTGCGACATCTCGTCATTTCTGTTATGGTTCGACATTAAGGTTACGTCAGGTCGTTTCGGACCCATCATTCAAGGTGACAAAAGTTGCCAAGGAGACTCAAAACGGTCAAGAATTGATTCGGGTTGAACATACCTACAATTATGTACTTAATTCGGCGAACAATAGTCCTCATGTAGAGACAAACGGATCACTATGGCTGGACCCTTCTCGATGCTGGTGCATTCGCCGGTTGAAGTCCTCTGCTGAGTCAACAACCCGCGGTGAACGAGTATCTAAGACAGAGTTGGAATTCGAGTGTGAAACGATCGATCATCCGTCCGGTTTCCCGATACTCAAAGCAAGGACCGACCACTACAAAAGATTCGACTATAAAACCAAACGGACGAATGAAGGAACAACTAAGACCGATTATGAATTGGAAGTGAACGATAGCTTGCCGGACAGCGAGTTCACGCTTTCTGCTTTCAACTTGCCCGAACCAGCTGGAATGGAACCCGTGAAGAAGCCGATCCCGATGTACGTCTGGATCTTAATCGCTGCCGGTGTCTGCGGCGTTATGGCGATCGCTTTTCGCTATTTGGCGCGACGGCGCCGACCTGCTGAGGCTACCTGATTGGAGAACGCCGTGATGTCGCTGGCTTCTCGCCTATGTTTCGTGACTGCCATCGCCTTACTTGTACTTGCCCTCGTGCGAATGGCACTACCGAGTAAAGCCACGCCATCCCAGACGGGGCTGATTGTTGAACTTCTTGAGCAAGAAGTCGGGGAAGTGTCCGTCGGAGTGCACGCCGTTGCCTTCACAGTAAGAAACATGACGGCGCAACCGCAACAGATAATCGGCATGGCCGAGGACTGAGGGACGATTATCTGCTTCAGGTCGAAGCATCATAAGCCGATCGTCATTCCCGCTGGCGACACCTTTCTCTATGGATGTGAGTTAATCATCCACCGTACAGGCTCGTTCGAGGTCGGCATGGATCTGTTTCTGGCTGATCCCGACATCCGAACGGAAACCGTCACGGTTCGTGGAGTCGGAATCGCCCTTGAGAGTTCGACCAATGACAAGCCATAGTCCTAATCGCCTCGATGCGTTCACCCTCATCGAGTTGCTGGTCGTAATCGGCATCATCTCCATCTTGATGGGGCTTTTGCTCTCGGCCGTGCAACAGGCGCGGGCAGCCGCCGCTCGCCTCAAATGCGAGAACAATTTGAAACAGATCGGTCTTGCATTTCAGATGTACCAGGACACCTATGGATCGCTGCCGCCGGGCCATCGTTCCTGGACTGCCGCGGAGACTATGCCGTGGTCCGGCTGGCCGCTATCCCTTCTGCCCTATCTCGAACAGTCCGCATTATATGTCAATGCTCAAGCCGCCTATCAGGCGACGCGAAATCCGCTTGTCAATCCGCCGCACACCGGACTCGCAACCGTCGTGCCCATTTACGTTTGTCCGGCGGATGCTCGCGCCGCCTCCGCACAGCAAGCGAAAGTTTCGGGAATCGTCGCGGCATTTACAGACTATCTCGGCGTATCGGGTAAGAATTACTCGACAGATGATGGCGTACTGTTCCTGGACTCTCACGTGCGCTTCGCCGACATAACCGATGGGCTGAGCAACACACTGCTTGTCGGCGAACGACCTGCCAGCACCGATTTTCAGTATGGTTGGTGGTACGCAGGGATCGGTCAGCGTTACACAGGATCGGGCGATATGGTGTTGGGCGTCCAGGAAGTGAACCTGTTGCCCGTGAAACCCGGAACGTGCGGCCCCGGCGTCTACCAGTACGGTCCTGGACAGATCAACAATCAGTGCGATATGTTTCACTTCTGGAGCCTCCATCCCGGCGGCGCAAACTTTCTCTTCGTGGATGGCTCGGTTCACTGCTTACCGTATTCGGTCCGTCCAATCATGTCCGCCTTGGCGAGCCGTGCCAGCGGGGAGACGGTTTCTTTCCTCGATTGATCTCGTATCGAGAGATCGTTCACCCGGTAGTCTTGGGCAACGTCACGATGAACTCGGCAAAGCGACCTTCCTCGGACTCGACGCGCAGCGAACCCTTGTGCATTTGCACAACGATGTCATAGCTGATCGACAAGCCCAGGCCAGTGCCGGCGCCCGCCGGCTTGGTCGTGAAAAACGGTGTGAAGATTTTCTCGCGTAATTGCGGACTCAGCCCCTCGCCATTATCCCAGAAACGCAGCTCGACCGCATCGTTGCGCTGGCGCGTCTGTACCCGCACGCGCGGCTGAAAGTCCGTGCCGGCTGTCTGCTGTTTGCGATGGGCTGCATACAGGGCGTTGTTCATCAAGTTGAGGATGACGCGGCTGAGATCCTGCGGCGATACCTCGACCGGCGGCAACGCGCGATCGAGATCCATCTCTACGGCAACGCTAAACGTGGCCTCCTGTCCGCGCATGCCGCGATAGGCGAGATTGACGCTTTCGGCGACGAGCTGGTTCAGGTCCGTCTTCTGTCGTTGACCTGGTTGGCTGCGCGCGTGCAGCAACATGCTGCGAACGATGTGGTCGGCACGGCGGCTGTGTTCCTCGACCTTCGTCACGTTCTGTTCCAGATCATTCAGCAATTCCGCCGTCTCTCCGGAGAGGTCCGGCAAGTGCTGGCGCAGCTCGCGCACCAGTTCGACGGCCAGCTGAGCGAAGTTCGTCACGAGGTTGAGCGGATTGCGAATCTCATGAGCGATGCCAGCCGTCAGTGCGCCCAGCGACGCCAATTTTTCGTGAGCCACCAGTCGATCCTGTGCCGTCTTCAATTCTTGCAAGGCGCGCTCCAGCTCTTTGGAGCGATGCTGGGCGGCATCACGCAGACGTTTCTTATCGAGCCAGGCGTTGATGCGTGCGCTGAAGATGACTGGATCGAGCGGCTTGGTCAGGTAGTCCTCTGCACCCTCCTCGATGCAGCGTACGACGCTGCCCACCTCGTCGAGGCCAGAGACCATGATGACCGGCACCTCGTGCAGCTTGGCGTCGGCCTTGATCTGCTTGAGAACGGCGATGCCGTCCATCTCCGGCATCACCACATCGAGCAGCACCAGGTCGTATGGTCGATTGTGCAACAGACTCAGAACTTTGCGGCCATTCTCGGCCATTGTGACATCATGGCCGAGCATACTCAACAGGCGAGCGAGGGTTTGTCGATTGGCGGCGTCATCGTCGGCGACGAGGATAGTGCCGGGCGGGCCGGCGCGAGGATCGAGATAGCTGGCTCCCTCGGCAGCGCTCATGATCTCTACCCCTCTGGCTGGCGGCACTGTCCATGATAGAGGGCGGCCAGGATCGTGATGTCGTCGGACTGCGGCGCACCCGCGGTGAAGCTACGAACTCCTTGCATAACTCGATGGATTATCTCTTGGGGACTATCGCCCGCCGCCTCGCTCAACAAGCATTGAAGACGTTGCTCTGACAATTGCTCCCTCTGGAGATTGAGGGCTTCCGTGACGCCGTCGGTGTAGAGAAAGAGTCGATCGCCACACTGGAGAGGAGCGCTACGTGTTGCATAACGCGCTTCTGGCACGGCACCAAGAATGAGCTGAGAGCCG
Source organism: Gemmataceae bacterium (assembly GCA_036557565.1). Taxonomy (GTDB): domain Bacteria; phylum Planctomycetota; class Planctomycetia; order Gemmatales; family Gemmataceae; genus JAJPHU01. The sequence continues at coordinate 7,110 of DATBHJ010000059.1, read as the reverse complement.
CTCAGCTCCTCCACCGCACCGGTGGCCCGTACGAGGCAGGGAGGATTGTGGCCGGCATTGGCGAAGCACAGTTCGCCGCCCTCGCCATCAAGCACGGCGTAGAAAAGTGTCACGAACCGCTCCGCCGTGGTATCGCGCAGCAAGAGACGATTGACTTCCTCCAGGCACGGCCCCGGCTCGGCGCCGCGCAACGCAGTGGCTCGCAACAGCGAGCGCGTGACCGCCATCAGAAGCGCCGCCGGCACTCCTTTGCCCGAGACATCGCCGATGACAACGCCCAGCCGCTTGTCGTCAAGCCAGAAATAATCGTAGAAATCGCCACCCACGGCATGCGCGGGTCTCATCGACGCATGCACGACAAACGCTCCGCGCTGTGCCGCGCTGCCTTCCTTGGGCAGAAACGATCGCTGAATGTCGGCGGCGATAGCCAGCTCGCGCTCCAGAGCGATCAGGCGATCGTGATCGGCCAAAGCGGCGCGCAATCGGCGAACTTGTCGCAGAGTCTTTTGCACGGTCGTCTCGAAATCGTGAAAATCGATGGGCTTGAGAAGAAAGTCGAAGGCGCCGCGGTTCATCGCCGCGCGGATATTCGGCATGTCTCCGTAGGCCGAGACGATCACCGTGGCCGGCGGGTCCGGCCGTTCGTGCAACCGTGCCAAAAACGTCAAACCGTCCATCACTGGCATGTTGATGTCGGTCAACACAATCTCAAGGGCGGGGTCGGCCTGCACCATATTCAGAGCTTCCTCGCCGTGGCGAGCGAAGCGAAAGTCGTAATTGCCCTCTCGAATCTCTCGTCGAAACCGCTGACGAATCAGCAATTCCACGTCGGCTTCATCATCGACAATGAGAATCTTGGTTGACATGGCTATCCTGGCTATGCGATCTCGCCAAAGATGGGCAGAGGTGATCCAACGTTTAAAGTACTCAGATTCGTGAAAGGAGGCGACTTCGCAACGATGAGGCGCCGGCCTCCATGAGAAATGTCCTGTGTTTCCGTTCGACCGAATTCTCCGATACAGGCGCTGGGAACACGGCTTCACTTCCCGAGATTGATTTTACCCTTGCGATCGTCTGTACGCAACGATCTCGGTGCATCGATTACCAACCTTACAGGACCTACTGTGTATGGAATCGAGAGAATTCCTGGGAACCGCTTGCCGTATTGGACGGCGTCCGATGTAATCACTGTAGAGTCCACGCACTCCGTAATCAGCCCTCCGACGCATTTTGAGGTTGCACAATATGCACTTGGCCCCCCGCTTTTCACTTCTTTCACTTTGTCGCTTGATCTTTGCCTTGCTCCTGCCTCTGATGACGCTGCTGCCGATCCATGCCCCGGTGCAGTCCGCTTCGGAAGCCCTCGCTCCGACGCCGGGCGGGGGCCCGAATGCGAAGCTGGAGATCAAGCCCGGGGACCACATCTGCATCATCGGCAACACGCTCGCCGACCGCATGCAGCACGACGGCTGGCTGGAAACGATGCTGCACAGCCGTTTTCCCAGGCATGAATTGGTGATTCGCAACCTCGGCTTCTCGGCGGATGAATTGACGGTGCGGCTGCGCTCGGCGAATTTCGGCACACAGGATCAGTGGTTGGCTGCGAGCCAACCGATTCCGGAACCGAACCGGCTGGCCACACGCAAGGGGTTGACCAACAATCGGCTGGAACGCACCAACACGCGGGCAGACGTCGTCTTCGCCTTCTTCGGTTACAACGAATCGTTCGCCGGAGCGGAGGGGTTGGACAGGTTCAAGAACGATCTCGATGCGTTCATCAAGCACACGCTTTCGCAGAAGTACAACGGCAAGAGCGCTCCGCGTCTGGTCCTGTTCTCGTCCATCGCGCATGAGAATCACAAGAGTCGCAATCTACCCGACGGCAGCGAAAACAACAAGCGGCTGGAAATGTACACAAAAGCGATGTTCGATGTCGCCAGGAAGAACAGTGTCGTCTTTGTCGATCTATTCGATCCCACGCGCGAGCTGTATGCCAAGGCAGACAAGCCGCTGACAATCAACGGCATTCACCTGAATGCGCATGGTAATGAGACCGTCGCTCGTATCATCGATGCGGCCCTGTTTCGTGAAGAAGTGAAGCGCGATCCGAAGGAGATAGAAAAAATCCGCCAGGCAGTCCTCGATAAGAATTTCTACTGGTTCAATCGCTATCGTGTTCTGGACGGGTACAACGTCTACGGCGGCCGGGCCTTCGAGAAGTATGCCGAGAATCAGTCCAATTATGAAGATCAGCAGCGCGAGATGGAAATTCTCGACGTGATGACCAGCAACCGCGACAAACGTATCTGGGCCGTCGCTCAGGGCATGGATTATACGGTCGATGACAGCAACACGCCGCCGTTCATTCCGGTGAAGACGAACAAGCCCGGTAGCGGACCGAACGGCCAACACGTCTATCTCGACGGCGAAGAGGCCATCCAGAAGATGACGCTGGGCAAGAATCTGAAAATAAACCTTTTCGCCTCCGAAAAGGAGTTTCCGGAGTTGGCCAAGCCGGTTCAGATGCAGTTCGACGCCAGGGGCCGGCTGTGGGTGGCGGTGTGGCCGAGCTATCCACACTGGAAACCCAAGGAGGAGATGAACGATAAGATCCTCATTTTCGAGGACACCGACGGCGACGGCAAGGCCGACAAAATGACGGTTTTCGCCGATCATCTGCATTGTCCGACCGGATTCGAGTTTTACAATGGCGGCGTCCTCGTGGCCCAGGCGCCAGACCTGATGTTCCTCAAGGATACCGACGGCGACGGCAAGGCCGACCAGCGCGTTCGTGTGCTGAGCGGACTTGATTCGGCCGACTCGCACCACACATCCAACAGCTTCGCCCTCGATCCGGGCGGCGCTCTGTATTTCCAGGAGGGCACCTTCCACCATTCGCAGGTCGAAACGCCCTACGGCCCACCGCAGCGTTGCGTCAACGCTGGCGTCTTTCGCTACGAGCCGCGCGCGCAGAAGTTCGACGTATACGTGACGTTCCCCTTCGCCAATCCGCACGGGCACGTCTGGGATCGTTGGGGCGAAGATGTCGTCTACGACGGCACCGGGGCCAATCCGTATCATGGGGCTCTGTTCTCCGGACATCTGGAATTTCCCCAGAAGCACGCTCGCCCACCTCAGGTTTATCAGCAGCGCACCCGGCCCTGCCCCGGCGTCGAGATTCTGTCGAGCCGGCATTTTCCTCAGGAAAACCAGGGCAATTTACTGGTCCCCAACGTCATCGGCTTCCAGGGCATCTTGCAGTACAAGGTCCACGAAAAGGGCGGCAGCCTTACCGCAACCGAAGTCGAGCCGATTGTCTACTCCAGCGATCCGAATTTTCGCCCCTCGGACTTGAAGATCGGTCCCGACGGTGCCATCTGGTTCATCGACTGGCACAACACGATCATCGGCCATTTGCAGCATGCCCTGCGCGATCCCAGCCGCGACCGCACTCACGGCCGCATCTATCGCATGACGCGCACCGATTATCCGCTGCTCAAGCCCGTCAAGATCGCCGGCGAACCGATCGAGAAACTGTTGGATCTGCTCAAGGAGCCGGAAGACCGCGTTCGTTACCGCGTCCGCATCGAGCTGGGTGGACGCGATAGCGATGAGGTCGTCGCCGCACTGAAGAAATGGGCTGCCGATCTCGATAAGAAGGATCCGAATTACGAACACACCCTGATGGAAGCGTTGTGGCTGCACCAGTATCACAACGTCGTCAATCTCGATTTGCTCAGGCGAATGCTGGCGTCGCCGGACTTTCATGCCCGTGCCGCGGCGACGCGTGTACTGTGTTACTGGCGCGACCGCGTGCCTGATGCTCTGGAATTGCTCAAAAAGCTCGCCGCCGACACCGAACCACGTGTGCGCTTGCAAGCCGTCCGCGCCGCCAGCTTCTTCACCGTGCCGGAAGCGATCGAGGTGCCGCTGGTCGCTGCTGACCAGCCGGCAGATCTGTACGTCGATTTCGTTCGCAGCGAAACGATGAAAGCGCTCGACCCCATCGTCAGCAAGGCCATCAAGGCCGGCAAGGAGATTCACTTCACGACCACGGCCGGTGCTCGTTTCTTCCTCAAGAACGTCAACACCGATGATCTGCTGCGTCTCAGGCGGACGCCGGCGGTGTTCATGGAATTGCTGTTCCGTAAGGGCGTCCGAGACGAGTTTCGCAAGGAAGCACTGGCCGGACTGGCTCAGGGACAGAACAAGAGCGAGCTCCGCGTCTTGCTCGACGCGATACGCAAACAAGACGAGACGGCGATCAGTCAGCGCGATCCGGCGGGTCCGGACGAAAGCGTCGTTTTTGATCTCATCCGTCTCTTAACCAGCCGCCCTGCTGCGGAGCTGGCGGAGGCGCGTGGCGAGCTGGAGAGGATGGCCACGGACGCCAACTTGTCGGTGACGCGCCAACTCGGCTTCGTCGCCCTGATTGCCGCCGACGGCTCGGTCGAGAAGGCTTGGAGCCTTGCGGGCAAGTCCGTCACCCGTCTGAGTGATCTGATACACGCCATGCCGCTGATCCGTGATCCGGGCCAAAAAGCCGCTCTCTATCCCAAGGTCGAGCCACTCCTGGCCGGCTTGCCGAAGGAATTGACCGCCGAGGGGAGCAAAGCGACATCGACCCTTGGCCGTTACGTCCGCGTCGAACTTCCTGGCCCGCGGCGGACGCTGACCCTGGCCGAGGTCGAAGTGTACAGTGACGGCCGCAACATCGCTCGACGCGGCCGAGCGACGCAGAAGAACACTGCCTACGACGGCGCCGCCCGCAAAGCCATCGACGGCAACACCAACGGCGATTACTCTGCTGGCGGACAGACGCATACCGAGGAGAACATCTCAAATCCGTGGTGGCAGGTTGATCTCCGCGGCGAGTTTCCCATTGATTCCATCGTTGTCTGGAACCGCACTGATGGTGATTTCGGCAAGCGCCTCCAAGGATTCACTCTGAAAGTGCTGAATAAGGACCGCAGGGTCGTCTTCGAGAAAAAAGACCTGCCGGCCCCGAAAGCGAAGGTCTCTCTCGCGGTCGGCGGCGAAGTGCCGGAGCTTGCTCTGCGCCACGCCGCCATGCTCGCCCTGACCTCGGTGCGCGGCAAAGAAGCCGACGCCTTCAAGACCATCGCCAAGCATGTCCGCAACGCCGCCGACCGTCAGGCTGCTATTGGAGCGCTACAGCACATCCCGTCGGCGTATCGGCCGCAGGATGAAGCCAAACCGCTCCTGGACGTGTTGCTGCCGTACATCCGCACCATTCCCGTCGCCGAGCGCACTTCGCCGGAAGCACTGGATGCGCTGCAGCTGGCCGATTCCCTGGCCTCGCTCTTGCCATTGAACGAAGCCAGGCAAGTGCGCCGCGAACTGGGCGAACTGGGCGTACGCGTCATCCGCCTGGGCACCGTGCCCGACCAGATGCTGTTCGACAAGGAACGCATCGTCGTCAAGGCCGGCAAGCCGGTCGAGTTCTTTTTCGACAATAACGATCTGATGCCGCACAATTTTGTGGTGACGCAGCCGGGAGCGCTCGAAGAGATCGGCACGCTTGCGGAAACGACGGCCACGCAGCCTGGGGCCCTGGAGCGCGGCTACGTCCCGCAATCGAACAAGATACTGCTCAAGAGCAAGCTGCTCCAGCCGCGCAACTCGGAACGGCTCCGCTGGACCGCTCCGAAGCAGCCCGGCGTTTATCCCTATGTCTGCACCTACCCCGGCCACTGGCGGCGCATGTACGGCGCTCTCTACGTCGTCGAGGATCTCGACGAGTACCTCGCCGACGCCGAGGGCTACCTGGCCAAGCATCCGCTGCCGATCGCAGATGATCTCTTGAAATTCGTGCGGCCGCGCAAGGAGTGGAAGTTCGAGGAATTGGCCTCTTCGGTCGAGCAGCTGAAAAATGGCCGCTCGTTTAGCAATGGCAAGCTAATCTTCCAGGCCGCCACCTGCGTCTCCTGCCACAAGTTCGGCGGCGCCGGCACCGACATCGGCCCCGATCTGACGAAACTCGAACCCAAGCAACAAAAGCCGATCGAGATCCTGCACGACCTTCTCGATCCCTCATTCCGCATCAACGAGAAGTACCAGACTTTCACGTTCGAGCTGGAATCGGGCAAGGTCATCACCGGCCTGGTTGTCGCCGAGACAGCGGACGCGGTGAAGGTGATCGAGAACCCCCTGGCCAAGGCCGATCCCGTGACGATACAGAAGACGGACATTGCCGAGCGCAAGAAGTCGCCGGTGTCAGTCATGCCCAAGGGCCTGCTCGACAAGTTGACGCACGAGGAGATTCTCGATTTGATCGCCTACGTCGCCTCCGGCGCCAATCCGAACAGCCCACTATTCCAGGGTGGACATGAGCATGGGCATTGATGTCTAAATCGAATCACGAAAACACGAGAGTGCCAAAACACGAAAGAAGCAAGAGAAGAAGGCAGTGCCAGCAAGCGAACACGTCGCCATCTTGCCCCCATGGTCTTTTTCGTGTTTTGGTGCTTTCGGGATTTGCTTTGATCGCGGCATCCGTTCACTAATAAATTACAAAACCTTAATTGACACTCGAAGAACCAGGAGTATATTGTCTCCTAACCTCTGGTACCCAATGGATGTGTCCGGAGATGAGTAGCAGCGGAGTGAGCAACTGGGGCGTCCAAGGCGACTCGCCTTCGCCTGCTGCACCGGAGCAGTGAACCCATCCACTCTCTCGCTAAGAATTCCTTCCTCAGGCTCGCTTTCCATCTAGGTTTGGTGGAAGTGCAATTGGAATCGTCACTCATTCTTCGTGCGCGCTGGGGATTGTGCGGCGCAGGGACGAGGTAGAGAGGGCGCGTGCCAGCCAGCCTGTAAACGCGCCCTGATCCGGCAGTTCGCCCACGGCTTTCGACGCCGCTGGCCCAGCGGTGTGGGTTTTCCCTCCGGTTTCTTCTTTCTTATTGTCGTGGTCTCGTTAAGCGAGCTTTGTGACGCAGTCGCAGGGTGGATACAAAGCACCCGTCCCCGCCCTGGGAAGGGTGTTTTTCCAACAGGATGCAAAAGGTGCAACATGACGCCGGCTAAGCTCTCCTGGCGCCAGTGGTTGAATAGCCTGGCCCAATGGGTCCATGAATATGCCCGCCT
>DATBHJ010000058.1:0-63739 GCA_036557565.1 Gemmataceae bacterium | reverse complement strand
TGGCGAACGGCCGGCGTAAGCCGGCTGGTTCAGGAACACCAGCCGGCTTACGCCGGCCGTTCGCGTTTTGCGTGTGCGCTTTGAGGATGCAGCATGGCGGCAAGAGTGGTATTGGCGATGAGCGGGGGCGTCGATAGCTCGGTATCGGCGTACCTGCTGCGCAGTCAGGGCTACGAAGTTATCGGCCTGTTCATGCGCACCGGCGTTCACGGCTCCGACGACGACCGAGCCGACCACAAGAAGGGCTGCTGTAGCGCCATCGACGCCGGCGACGCCCGCAGGGTTGCCGATCGCCTGGATATTCCTTTCTACGCTCTCGATTTCGAGCGTGAATTCAATCGCATCATCGATTACTTCGCCGACGAGTATCTCTCCGGCCGCACGCCGAATCCGTGCGTGGTATGCAATAACTGGCTGAAATTCGGCCAACTCTGGAGCTATGGCCGACAACTCGAAGCCGACTTCATCGCCACCGGCCATTACGCTCAGATCGTCCGAACCGGCTCCAAAGTCGAACTGCACCGTGCCACCGATCCAGACAAGGACCAGTCTTACGTCCTGTACGGCCTCAACCGCGAAGTCTTGCCGCATCTGCTGTTTCCCATCGGCAGCTATCGCAAGGAAGACGTGCGTACCCTGGCGCGCGAGGCCGGTCTTGGCGTCGCCGACAAGCCGGATAGCGTCGAGATCTGTTTCGTTCCCGGCGGCGATCATGCGTCGCTGATTCGTCAGCGCCGTCCACAGTTCGCCACGGCGGGACACATCGTCGATAGCACCGGCAACGTGCTGGCCGATCATGACGGCATCGAGCAATTCACTATTGGCCAGCGCAAGGGACTCGGTTTCGCTGCCGGCGAACGACGTTACGTGCTCAAGATTGTACCCGGCGATAACGACGTGGTGGTTGGCCCGCGCGAGGAGCTACTGGCTTCGGGATTGGACGCGTCCGGAGTTAATTGGCTCATGGCTGCGGCGCCGCAAGGAGAATTGGCGTGTCAGGCGAAAATTCGTTATCGACACGCGGCGGCACCGGCGCGCGTGACGGCGTTGCCAGAAGGACGTGCGAAAGTCGAGTTTGACACTCCGCAAAGTGCGATAACGCCGGGCCAAGCAGTTGTGTTCTACGATGGATCACGCGTGCTGGGCGGCGGATGGATCGAGACGGCGCTGCCATTACACTGACAAGCCCGGAGCGCCAGCGACGGACCGAACCGCCGGTCGCTGGCGCTCCTGACTAATATTCCTCATTCTCCACTCATCTATCTTTCCCATTCTTTCAGACAAAACTGCATGTCCGCGACTAGCTTGGCGATCTTCTCACCCACTTTCTCAAGCCGCTGTGCCTCCTTCTGGTCATCGATTACTAGCTCCGGATGTAGTTCACTCTTCCTCTTACGGAGCCGGATGACATGTCCCAATGTCACTCCGAGCATACCCCGGATGGAGTCGCGGTCGCCGACATCCATGCAGGTTTGAAACGCCTTCTGAGCCGTGGGAATATTGTCCTCCAGGCGCGCGAAGTCGAGCGTGGGCCAGATGCTATTGATGAAGTGTCGCGCTTCTTTGTGTTCGTTGCTGTCCGGTTTCTGCCGCAGGAACTGCTCGACTGACATCGCTCCACGCGGTTGCTCGAGCGACGTCACCAGGATGCCATAATCACGGACGATGAAATGGGAACCAACACTATCTTTGATCGCTTGAAGTACGGAAGCGACCGGCAAGGGCGTGTCAAAGTGCAGGGTCGGCTTGGCTTCCTCATCGCCTCCCTTTGCCGCAACTCTTGGCACGTCCCGAATGTGGAAGGACAAGCCCGGAGCCTTTTTCTCTAGATCTTTCAGTATGTCGGTGACGGTCATGTCCTTGTAATCTACCTTGACCGGCGTTTGCAGCGCCTTGCGAATCCTATCTCCTTGAAGGATGTTGGCTTTGGCTTGAGGGACACCGATAGAGTTCGGATCAACCTTCAAATGAAGCTCCCAATCTCGGTCAAGATCGAGGTGGTAAAGGAATCTCGGATCTAGCGAAGTCGCCGCTCGCGCTTCGGGTGACTTTTGGACTTTGCCTAGTAGCCCAGGCATTTGTGCTTCCAGCTCCGCCAGCTTGGCCTTGGCGACGGTTAGAGTAGCACTTGCCTCGTCTAGCGACACGGGATCGACGGCTGCCCGTCTGACCAGTTCTGTTAGTCGGTCGTATTTTTTTTGAGAAACCTCGACCAATGCTCGCTGAGATACGATCGACTGATAAAGCGTGACGACTTGTTGCGTTACCTGAACACGAGTGCGATTCAGTTTGGCCTCGGCCTCGGCCAGCTTGGCGGCGGCGACGCGAATGTCGGGATTGTTCCGGAGCGCTTCGGCAAGCATGTCCTCCAGCTTCGATTTGTCCGGAGCCGCCTTTACCTTCTGAGGGCGAGGGACATCAGGAGAACCGGGTGCCTGGGGACGGACGCCACCTTGCGGCGAGCCTGCTTGTTGCGCCGCACTCATACTGACGCCGCACAGCATCAACGTAAACGTCAACGTCTTAACCACCTTGCTTCGCATTATTCCTCTCCTTTTGTCGGGCATCCTTGATCGCCATGAGCAACCAGTTGTCGTCAGACGAAATAGTCAGATCTTGCTCGGTCCCATTGTCGAGCGCGTTGGTGTAACAGCGTAAGGCGGATTGCAGATCGTTTTGATCCTTTATGTATTGATCGCCGGCCTGGAAATACAATTCGCTGCGACGATTCTCGCTGTCGAACGCGAACCACTCGCGCGCCGGAGCCGAGTCGTCGGAAGTGGGCGAGCGGGGCGCATCAGCCCTCTGATCGGTCTGAGATATGAGCGGGCTCCCTCCTCCGCGCTCGCCTGAATCGGTTGGCGTCGTCATCCGCATGACGACGGCACCAACGGCGAATGAAAGCAGCAGCGAGGCAGCATACGCGAATTGTCGTATCCAGCGGCGGCGCCGCAGCAGGCGCCGCGATTGTGCATACACCGCCAGGCGTAGCGTCTCGTTCTCCGCAGGCGAGTGCGGCCGCAGCAGAGCTTCGAGGGGGTCCGGCTCACGCGAAAAGAATTCGTGCATGGTGGTCACTCCAATTGCAGATACGCTTGACGAAATGCCTCCCGGGCACGGCTCAGCTGCGATTCCACGGCCTTGAGAGATTCGCCGCGCTCGCCGGCGATGTCGGCGACGGTGCGGCCTTCAAGATACTTCATTCGCAGTACCGCCTCGTAATGCGCCGGCAACGCATCCAGGGCTGCGGCAATGCGCTCCGCTTGCTCGCGCGATTCCTCCACGGCCAGCGGTTCGTTCTGGAGCGGCTGGATGTGCCGCATTCGCTGTTTTTCACGCCGGAAGTGGTTTCGCAATACGTTGGCAGCGATGCCGCGCACCCACGCTGCAAAACTACCTGCGGAGGGTTCGAATGCACGCAACCGCCGCACTGCCGTCAGCCACGTTTCTTGTGCTACCTCATCGGCTCCATCGCGCAGGCCGCCGCAGCGCCAAAGTACGTAGGCGTACAAGCCATCAAACGCTTCTTCGTACAACGTCCGCCAGGCGAACTCCTCGCCGGACAGGACGGCGCGTCGCAGCTCCCGTTCCCGTTCGACGCGGTCCTCGGCTTGCATGTCGCGCCTCCGAGCCGTGGTCTCCACACACCTATTGTCTGAACCCCGCCAAATCCTTCGTGTCATCCTGAATCTTCGCGTCGGCGGCGCGCATCTAGTTTATGTCTCTTGAGTGGATCGAGCTTTTGGGAAGGCCCATCCTCGTCCTTTCTCCCCTAGAGACGGAGTACGCGACGTAAGACGCAAAAAGGTTGATCCCCGATTATCTACTACGAGACAAAAGCGAGCCACAGCCGTAAGGAAACAGTCGCTAATTGGAATTCCCCTCTCCCTGATGGTCGCGGCTCAAGCGGAACAGAAACTATATTTCCATTCAGGACGTGCCCCCTCCACGTCTAGAATAAGCAGAGGATCCTCGAAACAAACAGGTGCTACAGCCGGCAGCTGATTTGCAGTCGTTGCCAACAGAGGAGGAGCAAGACTTGGCCAAACGGAGCGGGGCCGAGAAGGGAGAAGAGAGGCATGCGCATTTGCGTGTTTGAAGATAACGCAGTTGGCCGCTTACAGCCGTTGACGGATACTCGTCCGGCGTTCGACCTTCGACTCGGCGCGCGCACTCTGCTGCAACGACAGCTGCACGCCTTCGGCGCCGAACGCGGATTCGCCTTCGTTCGACCGGAACTGGCAGACCTCTGCCGAGTGACGCATCCTGAACTGACAGTCAATAGCCTGGGCGGCCGGCAAGACGACAAAGTTCTGTTTATCAACGCCCGTTGGCTTCCTCCCGCTAATTCCCTGCGCGCCCCGAAGAGCGGCGAGATTTGCCTGTGTGACGGGCAACTGGCCTACGCCTGTCTTCCCGCCGGCAATGCCGATCTAGTGCATGCGCGCGATGTTTCGGGACGTGTGGAGGAGTGGGCGCGGAAACCGTCCGCTCGTACGTGCGGCGGCCGGATGATTACTTATCCGTGGGACCTACTTGTGCATCAAGCAGAAGCTTTGGAGCAAGATCATCTTTACTGGGGCCGGAAGAGTGAGGCAAGGATGACGGCAGCAGCTCCGACCCTCGGCCCGTCGGAGCGCTGCCTCATCCATCCGTCGGCTCGCGTGGAGCCGATGGTTTTGATCGATACGACGCGCGGGCCCGTGTTGATCGACGCGGAGGCGGTGGTCCAGGCTTTCAGCCGTATCGAAGGGCCGTGCTATATCGGACCACGGACGCAGGTTCTGGGAGCCAAGCTCCGTGGCACGAGTCTGGGTCCGGAGTGCCGCATCGGTGGCGAAGTGGAAGCGTCCATTGTGCAAGGCTACAGCAACAAGGCCCACGAGGGCTTCCTGGGACATTCATACCTGGGCGAGTGGGTCAATCTCGGCGCCGGCACGCAAGTAAGCGATCTGCGCACCGATTACGGCAACGTCCGTATCAACGTGGGTGGTGAGTCGATCGATACAGGACTCATGAAAGTCGGCGCCTTCATGGGGGATCACACACGGACGAGCATCAGCGCCCTCGTCAACACCGGCAGTGTGTTTGGTTCTTTCGATCTGCTGTTGACTTCAAGTTCGCTGTTACCGCGGAGTTTACCTTCATTCTGCCGCTTCGGTCACGGTGAAATCCAGGAGCAGAATGATTTGCGACAGCTGTTCGCGTCGGCGACCATCGCCATGGCGCGGCGGGGACAGAAGTGGACCGAAACACATGCCGAGTTCTATTTCCAGTTGCACGAACGCACCGCCGAAGCCCGCCGCCGATACATCCGTGACCACGAGCAGCGAAGATTGCGACGAGCGGTTTGATTTGATTAAGAACCAGGTTTCAAGATTCGGCGGCACGGGCATTCTTGCCTGTGCCGCCGAATCTTGAAACTGCCGCTTTGCGTACTCAATCCCAGTCATGGCCAGTGAGTGCCTCGCGCATCATCACACGGGCACGATGCAGTCGGCTTTTCACGGCCGGCACACGAAGGTGAAGGATTCCGCCGATGGCGGCATTGCTCAGCTCCTCGATGTCGGCGAGAACGTAGACTTCACGGTATATCTTGGGCAGACGCGCGATGGCTCGCTCGATCAACTCGCGCATCTCGTTATCGAGAAGGTGCTGAGCCGGAGAAGAGCCGGCTCTCGGCGCTTCACAAATCCGCGTGGCGAGGGGAATGTCCATCTCGCGCTCGCGTCGGCGCAGAGATTGCCGGCGATGTAACAACGCCGCGTTGACCGTCACGCGGTGAAGCCAGGACGCCAAGCGACCTTCGCCACGGAAGCTGTTGAGTTTATGCAGCACACGCAACAATACTTCCTGAGTCACATCTTCGGCATCGGCCTCATTGCCGAGCACACGGCGAGCGACATTAAACACCAACGGGGCATGGGCGTAAAAAACATCCTCTGCCGTCGCGGCGCTGGCGCTCTCCTCGGTTGAACAAAGCCCCTCCACAGACGCATCGCGATCCGCGATGCTCGACCAGTAATCCAGAAGCGTCATTGATTCTGTCTCCTTGGTATCGTCCATGTGGTCGATCACGAGTCGTACGAAACCCGCTGCTTCGACCTGGCACCGCACTGGCGTAGTTAGGGCATTCGGCCTCCATGCGGAGGGGGAGGTGGAGGGGGACGCCCCACATGACCGGGCAGTATTACTTTGAAATAATTAGAGCAAGTGCCATGCCGCCTTAGGACACACGCAACAGATGAGGTGGAGGGAAAGTCTTAACAAGAGTTGAATAAAGGAGTTAAAGGGAAATAAGGATTATCATTCTATGTAAACCCCTTATTGGAAAAAGGTTGTAGGCGTTTCCAAAGAGAAACAGGAACGTAAATGCGCGCTACCCTTCCTTAACAGAGAGACACAAATGGTGAAACGCTCGGCGTCGCCACTTTACTGGATGTTCCCAGTCCTGATCGTTCAGTGCATCGCGCTGATCGTCCGCCCGCTATCGGCCGGCCAGCTCGTCCGGAACTGGGAGCAGTGGGCGGAAATACGGGACGAACGCGCAGCCCCGCGGAATGGGCTATGCTTGCCGTGGGACTGCTGGCAACCATCGCCGTTACTGTGTACCTGCCACGACTGGCCCCAAGGCGCTTCGGCAGCGCATAAAGGAACACGAGCCGGAAACGTAAGCGACGGCGCATCAAAGGCGATTTGCCGGCCTCGTCCTTATAAGATAAACTCTCTCAATTCCGGCGATCGTCCCTCCTCACACGAAAGGGAACGACCATGAGTCAACCCACGCAAACGGCCCTCCGGCTGGAACTCCTCGACAGCAACATCGCTCTCTTAACGATCGACCAACCCGGCAGTCGCGCCAATACACTCGGCCAGGCCGTGCTCACCGAACTCGAAGCGATATTCGCGCAGCTGCAAGCTCGCAGCGATTTGAGAGGGTTGATCTTCAAGAGCGGCAAGCCGGGCATGTTCATCGCCGGCGCCGACCTGCGCGAACTGGGCAGCGCTCCGCAAGATCCCCAGAGCACTCGCAAGCTGGTGAAGCGAGGTCTCGATTTGATTGCATCCATCGAAAAGCTGCCCTACCCCACGGTCGCGGCTATCGAAGGTTCGTGCATGGGTGGTGGATTGGAGTTGGCGTTGGGTTTTGATTATCGCCTGGCCAGCACGCATCTGAAAACGGAGATCGGTCTGCCGGAGACGAAGATCGGACTGATCCCCGGCTGGGGAGGCACCCAACGGTTGACGCGCCTCATTGGCCCGTCGCTGGCCGCCGAGATGATCTGCGCTGGTGAAGCGGCCAAAGCCGAACGCGCCCGGCAAGTCGGCATAATCTTCGATGCCGTGCCTTCGGAGCGCTTGCTGGACGAGGCCGTGCGTTTGCTTCGCGATGCCGAGCGATCGGAAGAGTGGAAAGCCCTCCGCAAACGTAAGCAGCAACCGGTCGGACTCAGCGAGGAGCAGCAGTCGTTCACATTCGCCGTCGTCCGCGCCCAGGTGATGACCAAGACGCGCGGACAGTATCCCGCTCCGCTGGCGGCGCTGGAAGCCATCGCCAAGGGCTGTAATCTGACGCTCGAAGAGGGACTCAAAGTCGAGACGGAGCAGTTCGTCAAGTTGGTTGGCAGTCCGATCTCGCGCAATCTGATCGCCGTGTTTTTCCTGACTCAGCGCTTGCAGAAAGACCCCGGTGTAAGCGATACCAACGTGCAACCCAGGGCAGTACAGAATGTTGCAGTCCTCGGCGCCGGCACGATGGGCTCGGGCATCGCCATGGCACACGTCCGTCGCGGCCTATCGACCGTGATTCTCGACAAGTTCCCGGCTGCCCTGGAGAAAGGCGTCAGCTTCGTCGCCAAGAGTTTACAGGGCCGCGTCGCCATCGGCAGGTTATCGCCCGACGAGGCGACCGCCGCGCTGGCGCGACTGAGTACCAGCATGTCGCTCAGCACCATGGCCGATCGCGATGTGGTCATTGAGGCGATCACCGAAAACGAGGACGCGAAGATCAGCATGTATCGCCAACTGCAGAAAATCCTGAAGCCCGATGCCATCCTCGCCTCGAATACTTCTGCGATCTCGATTGCGCGCATGGCCAAGTCGGTCGAGCGTCCCGAAAACTTCGCCGGCATGCACTTCTTCAATCCTGTTGAGCGCATGCCGCTCGTGGAAGTGATCCGCGGCGACAAAACCAGTGATGAAACAGTCGTCACGCTCGTCGCCCTGGCCCGGCGCATCGGCAAGACACCAATTGTGGTCCGCGATTGTCCGGGCTTTCTCGTCAATCGCATTCTGTTTCCGTACCTGAATGAATCACTGGTACTGTTGCAAGAGGGAGCAAGCCCGCGCGCCGTGGATAAGGCGGCGATGGCATTCGGCATGCCGATGGGACCGATCACGCTCCACGATCTTGTCGGCTTGAATACATCGATGCACGCCGGACACGTCATCAACGCCGCCTTCGCCGATCGAGCCGCACCGACGCGCATTCTGGAAGAACTGGTTGCCGCCTGCCGCATCGGTCCCGATTCGGGTGCGGGTTTCTACAGCTACGCCAAAGGATCACGCGGCGTCGATGATCCGAAGCTGGAGCCGATCCTGGCGAAGTGCCGCACCAGCCAGCGACAGATCAGCCAGGAGGAAATAACGGATCGTCTCTTTTTGCCGATGCTGACCGAAGCCAGCCGGGTTCTGAGCGAAGGCATCGTCCGCGATCCAGGCGATGTGGACATGGGTTTGATCTTGGGCATCGGCTTTCCGGCGTTCCGCGGCGGCATCTTGCGTTGGTCCGACTCGCAGGGCATGGCGAAGGTACTCGAAAGGCTGAAATCCTACGAGCATCTCGGAGTGCGTTTCCACCCAACCGAGCAGATGCGCAAACTGGCGGCAGAGGGCAAGGGATTCTATCGCAATTGACGTCTGCTATCTGAGCCGTCTCCAAGTAAGTGCCCATGCTCCGGTTCGCGAACCCTATCTTCCGCGTCCGCAGTTCGGAGAGCGTTATTTCAGGATCTGGAGCAGGGGATCCGCCCAGGAGTGCACCAGGTCTGACATGTCGCTCGACAGCGCTCCCAGGATGCCCAAGAGCGGAATTGCATACAGCAGGAGGTGGGACATAAAGCCCCATCGAAAATTGATCTGGTTCGGTGTTGTTTTCAATATCCGGCTTACCAACTCATCCCGTTCGATCTGGATGACGATCCAGATCACCGAAAGTGTCGTGAGACCGATCAGAACTACAGTCATCAATACCCAAAGACGTTGGGGCTGGAAGGGATACGACGTTGCGGCAACCAGCAGGAGGAACGGGGCAAGGCTGAGGAACAATGCCATGTTGCGAAGTTGCACGAAGAACTGGCTCAAGTAGAACGTCACCTCGAGAGCGACGAAGTCCTGGACCCGCGCCAGCCATTTCTGCACAGCTTTGTTGCTCTCGTCTGGTTTAATTGTCTCTTCGATCGTCATTATGGCTCCGCCCGTGTGGACCTTCTTATTGATCTCGACGGTAGCGTTGTTGAAGGGAGAAGTCTTTTCCGACGCCTCATCGGAGACTTTTCCAAGATATTTCTCCGCCAAGCGCGGATCGTTCCAGATGTTGTCCAGCATCCGCAAACAGACCTGCGCAGTCTCAATCAGGTGTTTGGAGGCTTCCCGCGGTTTTTCAGAACAGGACTTCATGTACGTTTTCAGATCCGTTGGAAGCACGTCGTTCGGCATATCTTTAGCGATTTGAGGATACTCTTTCGTCAGGAGATTGTGCTGCTCTCGCTGATAGTGCAAATGTCCCTGACGGCCTGGTCTCTCCGATGTCAGGTTGGGACCGAACATGTTCGTGACGGCGGGGGGGATGTGCGCGAAAGCCTTCTCCAGCGGCAACTGCGTGATGGCGTGCAACAACTTCCGAACGCTCTCCCAGACTTTGCGCATATGCACCCATCCACAGACGATCAGCACAGCGAGGCCGGCCAGAGCGAATGGGAGAGAGTTTGCAAGGATTTTTGCTTCGACGGGAGGTACGTAGTGGATGTACAGACGACAACAGATGAAGGCCAACACGATGCCGGCGATCACGGCGCTGTACCACTTGACATCCCGCCACGGAGCTCCCAGACGTTTATCTGTCTCATCATGGTGCTTATTAACCTCCTGGAATCTGAGCAGCGACTTTTCGGGACGAGGAAAGGGTTTGACCACGGCCCACTCCTCGAGCAAATAAAGCCGTTTGAGCTGAAAGTAGGCCCAGCAGGATATAGCTATCCCAAGCATGACTATGGGGACAACGGGCGTGACGCCGTTGGCCAAATTGGTGGCCCGCTCGAAGAATAAGAGATCTTCGCCATTCTGCCAAGTTCCCCACAGGCTGCTGTGATAAACCCAGCAGGTTATCAGCCCGGCGAACAAGAAGATTACCAGCCAGCAGACGCTCCTGAGCCAATCCCAAACAAAGTAGACAAATGCCAGCGGCACACCTATCGTCAGGATGAAGGGGGCGATGAGGTTCCACGACTCCATTCTCACGGGAGCATTCTCATTCTGTGGGAGCCAATTGACTATGGGGATGAAGGCGAGGATCGTAGCCATGAGAGACCCGGCAGCGAGAAGGATAATACATAGCTGGCGAACGCGCCAGCGCCGCCCCTGAGTCGATTGCGCGGATCCGCGCCACCACCGAATAAGGCCGATAAAAGCCAACGGCAGAACGATTATCAGCAGGAAAGGCAGGGTCCGTTTCCACCAGGGCATCTCCAGGGGAGTGTTTTTGTTCTGTAGGAGCCAGCGGTACACAGGGATGAGCCAAATAAACGTGAGATACCAGTAGACAAGGAAGACCGAGGCCAGACAAGCAAACACGTAGCAAAGCTGCCAGTTCCTGCAATTAACGCGGGGGCTGAACAGATTCTTCTTCTCGGACGAAGTCGCTTGCTCCTGCACGCCGGAACCATACATCCAGCCAAGACAGAGAAGCAGCAAGCTGAATGCCAGTACCGGCACAATCAGTAGGGCCCGATGCAGTGGTTTGAACGTGGCGTTCAGTTCTTGTGCACTAGAAGATTCGTCCGGTCCCTCGGCTTGCAGCACATAATCGCGGAATTTCCTATCGAGCCGCTGTACTGCTTTGAGAGGGTATAAACCGCCTTCGCCGACGATGCTAATCCAGACGGGTGGAAACCGCTTCGTGTCGGGGGCGTTCTGGAAGGGGGGGCCGTACTCCAAGAAGTGCTTGGAGTCCTTTTCGTTCAGCAGAGCGATCATAGCATTATAACATCCTTGCTCTCGCGGACCTGGAAAAGTGAACCGTTCTTTCCCTCCTTGGAACGGATAACTCCAATTCTGATTTCTGAAGTGCAAGGGATAACTCGAGCCGACGATCGAGCCTCGCAAGTTGGCGCTGAAGTCGGGATGAGCGAGCAGCAGGTCGGTATCGGTAAAGACCAGACGCGAATCGGGACAATAGTCACGGACCAAAGTGGCCAGGAACAATTCGTCCTTGATGTCTGTGGCCAGGATGAAAACGTAGCGGAACCGCTCGCGCGCAATGGTGCCGAGCATATCTGCGAGGGTGCGCTCGGTTGTCGCAGCCGTCATTTCGGGGGCCATGGAAGGTTCGGTCTCACGAGTCGAGTTGGTTCCTTTGAGGTGCAGCTGGAGCCTACTACCGAAACTGGGCAGACGAAAGGTATTGTTCTTCGTCGCTCCCGTCGATTTCTCGTAAGCGGCGCGGACGGCTGCAATGTGCAGAGGAAAGGGGAACTGCGTTAGCCCATGCTCATCCTGCCACTTTTGGTTCATCTTGTGCCCGTAGTCGGTATTGCTTTCGCAAAGCATGGCTACGTCCTCGGGATGGCCCAGGTAGTCCATCAGCACGTCGATCACAGTATGTTCTGGAACAATCGTGGCCCTGAATTTCACTTCCATCTTCTCGTTGCCCATTCTCTGCAATCTGTCTTGCTCGATAGCTGTCGCGTGTCCGGAGATCAAGTTAAAACACAGTTTGGAGCCTTGTTCCTGATTCTTTGCGCATTGCTGAATTATCTTCTCCAGAGAAACTTGCGATCCGGAAAAACACGGGCCGAGGATATCCACCTTCCGGGTCGGACGTTCATGTTTTTCGCCGTTAAATCCGCAACAATACTCTTTAGATCGCTTAATGAGTTCAAGGCTAGTCATGAATGCATCCTTGCGTAACCCTGCTGTTGCTGTCTCTCCCACGAGGAAAATCAGGAGCAGCTCAGGATGATATTCCCATCTGGGATGAGAATCCGGCGGAGTATGGAACAACAAGATACCAGGCAAGTCTTTCCAGGGGCGTTCCTCCGATGGCGTCTGCAACTGCAGGGACAAGGAGGCTTGCTGCTTACTTATGCCCTGTGTTTCCTTGGACGTGACTTCGAGGGGACTAATGTGAAGCCCCCTGCTGGGTTCTTTTACTTTCTGCCAGGGGTAGTAGAATCGGTCCAGTACGTACTCTTGCGTTTCGGCCGCTCGCTGAATGGCATCGATTAGTGTATCGAAGCGGTCGCCCGACCCGGAGTCCACCGGATCGGGTACGCAAGCGATGATACATCGGAGATCCTCCTTCTCCATGAAGTCCGTTACTTCTTCTATATCAGACAGTTTCTTTATCTGCTTGTCCCCAAGGCCGTTTATCGGTTTGACCTCCCGAGAACCTCTTAGCGTCTGCGCGAACCGTTCCAGATCGCTCCTCGCGGCGCCCATCGTCCTGCCACTTTCGTCTCCGGCTTCACGAAGCGCCTGCACCTCCTCGGACTTTGCTCGCTCACCGGAAGGAGAGGCGGACTCCGGAGTGAATGAGCGAATGCCCAACATCGCCAGCACGGCCAGCAGCACCACCATCGGGCCGTTTCTGCGTGTACCCTGATTCTCGTCCATGGTTCAGTCTCCCTCCCTCTACAAGTGAAGGCGCATGGGTGGACGAACGGCCGCACTCTGATGCTGGGCTACATCCGAATGGAAAATACTTGTGGAATGGCCGTTTCCTAGCAATTTGTGTGCCTTTTGATTACGAGTAATAAAGAGCGCACAAAGGTTTATTTACCAGTAGTTTGGGGCAGTACACCTAGAGAGTGGAGGTTGTGCGTAAATGTCGTCAACTATGGTAATTTCCGGCACGGTGTCGGAATTCTCGGCAAGTACACGCCTCTTGCTCTTTTCCTCTTGGGCATCATTTCCTGATTACGGTATAACAGGAGCGGCATTCCCACCCTTACCTCAAGCAAGGAGGCAAAGAGCATGTATCGAGGTAACCTGTTATTCGTTGTAGCACTGGCCGCGATTCTCGTGTCTGTTGCTCTGAGCGACGAGGCGGCAATCCACAAGCAAATCGAACGCATCAAAGACAACGAGGTCAAAGCCTGGCGTAAGATTCCCTGGACGGCGTCCTTGTTGGCGGCGCGGCGCGCCAGTGAACGTGAGAAACGTCCCGTTTTTCTGTTTACCTACGACGGCAACATCGAGACGGGCCGCTGCTGAGGCGGCGCCCTGGATATGAGGGTGAGTTCACTCTCCGATTCGCGCGTCATTGATCTGGTCAGCAAGTATTTCGTGCCTGTCTCTGTGTCCCGTGACGATTATCAGCGCGAGCCGCGCGGCGAGGACGAAAAGGCGGAATTGCTGCGCCTCGACCGTGAACGTGCTCGCCGCGGGCTCAAAGGCGGCAACGTGTGCGTGTTCATCATCGCCGCCAACGGCGATGTGTTGGCCACGCAGCCAGTACAGCAGGCATACAAGCCCGAAAATCTCCTGCCGCTCTTGCAATCCACCATCGCCGACCAGAAGCTGGGGCTGCGTAGTGAAGAGGCCATTGAGACTAGCGTCGCCAAGCCGGCAGACGCCAAGCCCAAGTCCGAGAGCGGCCGAGTCATCCACATCTGGACAAGCCTCGATTCCGGAGGGAATCGCGGTCTGAGCAATGATCGCGTCGAACTGACGGCGCCTCAGTGGAAAGCGTTTCTGCCGCCTACCGGGGCGAAGGCGGGAACATCGTGGGACATTCCGGACGAGATCGCAAGTAAGTTGTTTCAATATGGTTATCCGCCGGGACCGCAATGGATGACGAAAGATTGCAAGGTGCTGAAAGGGACGCTGAAGGCCACCCTCGCCGCCGTGTCCGAGGAGGAATCAAGTATAGAACTGTCGGGGGAAATGATTCTGAAATTCCCTGTCGGCAAGCCAACGGAGGGACGAATCACCGCTCATTTCGTGGGCACAGGACGCGTAGATCGCAGGAAGCCAGCGCTACTGTCGCTGGAATTGGTGTCCGAAGAGGCAGAATACGTGTGGTACTGGCAGGGTAAACCGCAACAGCGGAAGTTGCGGATCGCGATGGAACTAGAACGCTGATCTGTCCGTGCCGTGCACGCAGCACAGCGGAGTAAGTGGATGATGTAATATACTTGCGGTTCGTCCGGCCCTGCCGCTTACTCCCCTGCGCTGCGTGCGCGGCTCGCATCTTAATCGCTACCGCGTTTGAAAAGGCGTCCCATCAGCCCTTCCTTGCGTGACGGGGACGCAGGTGCCGGAATCGGCGTGGACCTGTTCGCGCCCTGCGCCGGCGCAGCTCCGCGGCGAGCGGTCACGTCCTGAAGCTTGTTTCGCAACTCCTCAATCTTGCTCTGAATGCCGCCATCGCGTTCCAGACGTTCCAGTTCGTGCCGCACTTCGCTCTGGAGTCGCTGCATATCGTTGCGTTGCCGGGCCAACTCGGCGCGTTCGCGCGCCATGCTGACTTCCATTTCGCGCATCTGATCCATGAGGGTCTGTTCATCTTCTTGCAGCTGACGGCGTTCGCGTTCGAGTTGCTCGCTGAGGGCCATCAATTCCGCCTCCGAAGGCAATTCACACTCCTGCCCTGCGGAAGCATACGCATTCTGGGCCGATGTCTCAGAAGCTTCCAGGGCAGCCTGGAGTGCTTGGACCTGGTTATGTAACTGGCCGATCAACTCGTTTTTTTCTTCCAGGACCGCCACGTAGTCGCGGACTTGGTGTTCCAGGTCGGGACGGAGTTGCTGGGCCGCCTCTTGCAAAGCTTGCTCTAACTCCTGGCAGAGCGCTCGCAGTTGAGCGTTTTCCGCCCGGACGAGTTCCAGTTCGGCGGCCTCGTCTCTTGCCGGTTCGCGGCGGTCGTTCGATTCACGAATTTCATCCATCGATGCGGGGTGCAAGTGCAAAGGTCCAAGGGAGGCCGGCCGAGTGCCGGCTACGGCGTTGGTCCCGTTTCTACGCGGATCGGTGAGAGGGAGAGGTCTGGGCATGTTGCCTGTCCTCCGGTATGGTTGTACTGCCATCGCGGTCGAGTTCACCCCTGCCGCGGCTCATCCCAACTATAGCTCGAAAATGGTAGCGGGGAGAACGAATACAACATCTTTAGGAATCCTGTTAAGAAATCCTCAACTGAGCGGTTCTCTCAGGGAAGGCAACGTGCGGGTTAACGGGAAAAGTCGCCGAAAGACGAATGCCTCAACGAATATGGAAATTCATCCTCCCCTGTCGTAGCATGTCGGCAAGGGCGAATGGGGCATGCGAAATCCCCGCCATTACTTTGGGGTAGGAAATATCATGGATCATCGAAAAGCCGAGGAACAGCTGACCGAAATTCGAGCCAAAGTTGAGGCAAGTAAGCGTCTGTCTTTTGACGACGGCATCTTTCTTTACGACCACGTCGATCTGTTCACGCTCGGTCAGTTGGCCAATATCGTCCGCGAACGCAAGAACGGTCGATTCACGTATTACAATGTGAACACGCATCTCAACCCAACGAACGTATGCATCTACCGTTGCACGTTCTGTGCGTTCCGTGCCGACCTGAAAAGCCCCAAAGGCTACGTCATGTCCGACGAAGAGATCCTCGACCGCGCCGCCGAGGCCGAGCGGCGCGGCGCGACCGAATTGCATATTGTCGGCGGATTGCATCATCAACTGCCGTACGAGTGGTATCTGAACGTCGTGCGCATTATCCACCGAGCGCATCCGCGATTGCATTTGAAAGCGTACACGGCAGTCGAGTGGGACTGGTTCTCCCGGCTAACGGGCCGACCGACGCGCGACTTGCTGGCCGAGTTCAAGGAAGCGGGACTCGGCAGCTTGCCCGGCGGCGGGGCGGAGATCTTCCATCCGGAGGTGCGCGACAAGATTTGCGAACACAAGGCCGACGCCGACGCGTGGATCCGCATCCATCGGGAGGCTCATCAGCTCGGCCTGCGCTCCAACGCCACGATGCTCTATGGCCATATCGAAAAGACAAATCATCGCATCGATCATCTGTGTCGCCTGCGTGAATTGCAAGACGAGACAGGCGGCTTCCAGACGTTCATTCCGCTCGCTTTTCACCCGGACAACACACGCTTGTCTGACATTCCGAAAGCCAGCGCGCTGATGGATCTCAAGACGATGGCGGTCAGCCGATTGATGCTCGACAATTTCCCCCACATCAAGGCATACTGGGTGATGCTCGGCATCAAAACGGCACAGGTGGCCCAGAGCTTTGGTGCCGACGACCTCGACGGAACCGTGGTTCACGAGAAGATCTACCACGACGCAGGATCGGATTCGCCCCAGGAGCTGAGCGTGGTCGAAATCCGCCGCTTGATCAAGGAGGCGGGCCGCATCCCTGTTGAGCGCGACACGCTTTACCATGAAGTGATTCGCGGAGAGAACCGCTGGCAGACAGGTCGCTCCCTGCAACTTGTCGCTGAAAGTTAGCGACGCTTCTCTGTAGCACCGCTAACCGTTATGCGAATCTTCTGCTGCAAGACGTCTGACGATTTCCCACGCTTCCTCCTTCGTGCGGATGGTTCCATCCAGCTGGGCCTCGCGCACAGCATCGAGTATCTTTTTGAAAAGCGGCCCTGGCTTGTAGCCGGCCTGAATCAAATCGTCGCCGGTGATCAAGGGCGGCGGGTCGAGATCCTCCTTCGTCCACTGACGGAGCAACTGTTCGCAGTATTCGACGTGATCCGTAGAGCGTCTGGCCGCGAGGGCGTCGGCGCGGTGCAAATCTAGCAGCTCACGGATGCCGGGATGGATCAGAAGCGTTTTGAGCTTGCTTGGACGCATCTGCCGCGCATCGCTGAGGATCTGATGCTTCTCAACCAGCCATTCGATGCGTTTCTGCTCCTCGTTGGACAGTTTGATTCTCTCGCAGATTTCAGCGGCCATTCGGCGGCCGACGTGTTCGTGATTGTAGAACGTGTACCGGTCCGGTGTCCGACCTACGATGCGCGGTTTGCCCACATCATGCAGGAGTGTCGCCATCGCAAGGGGAAATGACGGTTCCGGTCCCAGGTTCTCGAGCACACGCAGGACATGCTCCCACAAATCCAGGGCGCCGTCGGTCGCGGCTTGACCGGGCATTCCCGGCGGGGGCAGTGGTGGGGAATCGGGACCCGGTAAACCCTGCGGAAGGCCACGCATCGGCAGCAATTCCGGCAAGATCGGTTTGGCCAAACCCAGATCCATGAACCAGCGCATACCGCGCGCTCGGTGCCGATCAACCAGGAGTTTACGCAACTCTTCGGCGATGCGTTCGGCACTGACGACGCTGATTTGCGGTGCTTGATCGCGGATGGCCTCAGCTGTGGTGTGTTCGATTTCCAAATTGAAGCGCGTAGCGATGCGCACGGCCCGGAGCATGCGCAGTTTGTCTTCCTCGAATCGCTGGGTTGGATTGCCAATGGCTCGCAGCACTTGCGCCTGTAGATCCTCCTGGCCGCCGACGTAATCGATTAGTCGATTCTCCAGCGGATCGAAAAACATGCCGTTGATTGTGAAATCACGGCGCAGGGCGTCCTCACGCGACGACGAGAAAACGACGGCGTCGGGGCGTCGGCCGTCACTGTACGAGACATCGGAACGAAAGGTGGCGACCTGCACTTTGAGAATTCCACTAGAGGAGTGCGGTCCGAGAACCTCGATGACGCCGAAGCTCATGCCGACAGCGACCGTGCGCCGAAACAACCGACGGACCTGCTCCGGCAGGGCAGAAGTTGCGACATCATAATCCTTGGGGACCAGTCCAAGGAGTTCATCGCGGACGCAACCGCCCGCCCACAGCGCTTCGTGTCCCGCATCGCGCAGGCGGCGAACCACGTCGATAGCGAAATCGCGTTCGCTCAGCGTCGCGCTCATGCGGACTTACCTCGATGTTTCGCGGCCTCTACGAGCCGGAAGCCTCAGCACTGGGCAGATCTGCCGTCGCTGACGCTTTCGGCTCTTCATGTCGTTTCCTTGACCCAAATCAACAGATGATTGCGGCCGTAGCGGCGTTCATCCCATTCGGTGCGGGCCGGCAGCTCGTCCAGCGGCGCGTTGCTCTCGGCTTGCAGGACGATTACCGAACCGGGTTGCACGCGCTCTTGCAGTTGTGCGATGACGTTGAGAAGGTCATCCAGACGCTGCTCAAAGTCCCGAAAGGGCGGACTCAGGAAAACGGTAACAGGTTCGCCCGGTGCCTGCCAACGTTCAATCCAACGATAAACATCGGTTCGCGCGATCCGCGCATTCTTGCCGACGCCGAATTCGTCTATGTGGCGCTCCAGCTCTGCGATCAGTCGAAAGTCGCGCTCGATGAAGGAGACATGAGAGGCGCCGCGGCTGATGGCTTCCAGTCCGACGACGCCTGTACCGGCGAAGATGTCGAAGAAGGGCCGTTGCGGCACGGCATTGCCAAGGATGCTGAATAACGCCTCGCGCACCATCTGCGGCGTGGGGCGAAGGTTGGTGGTGACAGTGCAAGTCAGCTTGCGTCCTCGTAGGGACCCGGCCACGATTCGGATGTGAGTTCGCATATAAAGTATCTTCTCAACCGTCCGGATAGCCAGCAAGGGTTCGTGAATCAGACGTCAATGCCGGCTTCGCCCGATTGAATGCGTGTCTGATGCTCGGCGCTGTAGACATCAGGACCAGAACCATTTGCTTTCGGATCAATAGGTGCCTTACGGCTATCGATGCGGAAGAAGAGAATGAACACGGCCAGCGAAGCGAACACGCCGATGCAGGGTACGAGCCAGAAGTGATACCAGTCTCCTGCGTACACCGCCATGAGTTTTCCGGCCAACAGACTGCCCAACCACATGCCGACGCCGTAGCTGAGGAAACTGAAAAGTGCTTGTCCGCTGGCGCGAATGTCGCGCGGCGCTTCGTTATCAACGTGGATGAAACCGGCAGCGAAGAAGAAATCGAAGCAGAAGCCATGAAGCGCCACACCGGCGATGACCAGAGCGAAGGGCAAACCTTCGGGGCCGCCCAGCGAGAACAAGGCATAGCGAATACCCCAACACAACATGCCGATAGCCAGAACCCACTTCATGCCCAACCGCCACAAGAACAAGGGCAAGAGAGGTAGAAAGATCAGCTCGCAGACCTGACCGATAAGCATGGTCGAGCCAAGCTGGGTCACGCCGGCAGCCTGCTTCAAGTATGCGCCTGTGCTTGTGAAGTAAAAGGCCAATACGATCGTGATGACGAAGGCGATGGTGAAAAAGACTGCAAAGGAAGAATCTTTGAAAAGTCCCAGAGCCTTGAGGAAGGGAATAGCATCTCCCGACCGCGCGGTCGGCGGGGTGTGCGGCAGAAACAAGCAATAAAGTCCCAACGCCGCCGACAGATAAGCAGCTAACAATAGAGGTCCATTGGTGTCCGCGGCTGTGCCGCCGCCTCGGGCGTATAGGGCATCGATCAGGAACCCGACTGCGATCCAACCCAGGGTGCCCAGCACCCGGATGCCGGGGAAATCACGGGTAGCGTCAGGAATGTGTCGAAACGTAATGGCATTGGCCAAGGTCAGCGTTGGGTTGTAGAGCACCGCATACCCCAAGGACACAACGAAGAGCAACCAGTAATCGTCCCTGTTCTGGATTTGCGCCATCCAGTAAAGAAGGCCCGCCCCGACCAGATGAAGTATGGCCATCATCCGTTCGCTAGCAAAGAAGCGATCGGCGATGTAGCCGACGAACAAACTCGAGAGGATTGCCCCCAGGGCAAAATTGCCGAACAGCGCTCCCGCCTCCGCTTGGGAAAACCCTCTTCCTTCCAGATAAGGGACGAAAACGCCGAACCACGATCCCCAAACAGCAAACTCGAGAAACATCATCAGCGATAAATTCAGGCGCAGACCCATCGCCAAGGGCGGCGCCTGGCTTGCGGCCGTGGATGTTTCGCCGTGTGCCATCTGTGTCTCCTCGAAGCAGCTGGAGTAAGGAATTTGCTTTCTTCTTATTCGCCGCATGGAGTCTAAAGCAGACCCCCATGGCATTCAACGAAAACTTCGTGGTCTGGCTCATTTCGGCACGACGTTCAGGGTGTAATGAGCCTCGGCCGGATGGAAGTCCCCGCCGCCGAGCGTGAGGTTCTTGAGCCGCAATTCATACACGAATCCCGGACGCATCTCGGCGAGTTTCAGTGTCACTCGGCGGGCATCGCTGGAAACAGTCGCCCCGTTCACTTTCTCAGTGCGGCGATCGCGGTCGGGACCACCGTAGGCCGGGGTCGCTTCGCGCCGATACGACTGGATCGTATAGCTGTCGATTCGTCCGGCGAGATCGCGATCGATGGGGCGGAAGAAATCAATACGAAACCCGTCCGGCGTCGCCTGCACTTCGGCGATGCCGCACGGGAGCTTGTCGGGTTGGAACTGAATGCGGATGATCTCGCCGACGTTGGCGCCGGCCCCCCAGCCGCTGTCGCGGATACTCCCTACGTACAGTTCGCCGCGCGGCGACACAGCGCAAACCAGCGGTCCAAGGAAACCGCGCTCGGGATCAGTTGGCGGAATACTCAACGGGTATGCTGCCCCCTGAAAAGTATCGCCCACGCGCTCGAGTGTCATGCGGATCAATCGTCGCGTATCGTATTCGCAGCCGATAAGCTGGCCTTCGAGCGGGCCGAAGACATCACTTCCGCGTTTCTCACGCAGATCCTTGGGCGTGTACAGGAAACAGAGACCGTTGACGCTTCGGGTCCACGGATGCGGGATATCGATGGCGGACGGCGTTCGCGACGGAGTCGATTTGCCGCGGTCCAGGTAGTTGATGAAGCCGAAATGAGCGCCTGGCCGAACATGGTTCAACTCGTTAAACGGTTTGTAGTTACCCTGGTTGTCGGTAACGAACAGTTCACCAGCACGATCCAGCGCAAGGCCCATCGGAAAACGATGACCGGAGGAAATCGGCGTCGGAGTAAACAGATGCGGATTATCGAGAGTCGGTTTGCGCGGGGCCAGACGCAGCACATCGCCGTGGAAGAGGGCGGCCGCGGGCGATCGCTTGTCTTGCTGGCATGGGATGCCGAGAAAGTAATCGCCGCGATCGCCTTTTGGCAGACCTATTACCCAATCGTGGTAATCCGAACTGTAACCCCAGCCGGAAGCAATCGTGTCGATGCGCCGTCCTGTCTGTTCGAGTTTATGGAGACGAAGAAGAGCGTATTTGGCGCTTATGTCAACGTGATCTGCCTCGGAGTGGACCCCGTAGGGGGCCGGCAAACCATCTGCGAGGAGATTCAAGCGGTCCTCTACGCTGTCGCCATTCGTGTCTAGGATCTCGAAAACCTGGCCCCGAAGTGAGGAAAAGACTAATCGTCCATCGGGGCGCCAGCACAGTCCAGTCGGCATGATGTCGGGCGGCAGAGGGAGTCGAGTTCCAATAAAGCCGGGCGCGACCTGGACAGGCTCGCCCTTGCGAACAACTGCCGGCGGCTGCGGCACGTCTGGAAAACGATCAAGCGGAATGTCCGATTCATAATGCAACACAATGCGGACTGCACCCTTCTCGTCGGGGGACAGATCTAGACCTCGCGCATCCTCGACAAATTTCTGGTCGGCGGGTTCGGCCAACACAATATGACTTCCGAATCCATCGCCCAGACGGATAGTGCGTCCGTCCGGTGTGCGATTTGCCTTCGCCGCGCGCTCCCCACTCAGCAAATGCAATCGCATTTTCGCGCCGGTCGGAACGCCCTCTACGAGCAGCTCCTGAGTGAACCCCGCCGACGAAGGAGTCCATGTGCGGCGTATGTGCAAAAGACTCCCTCCCTCAATCTTGAGGCGATAACCCACAGTAATGCTGGCGCCTTCGGTTTGCCAGGTGTCCGCCTCGGTGAGGAACTGCCCAAGCGGACGAGCCGTTCGCTCCCGGCCATCGAGCGTAAGCGACACGTCCGGGAGTGTCAGTGCGGTGTCGAGGATAACGGCCCCCGCTGATTCCCAGAACCAGGCTTTGCCGCGCGTGTGTTGGCGCGCGATGTCGCCAGCGCTCCATTGCACCAGCGCGCCAGTTTCCAGATCGAAGAGGATGTTGTGCCGGTTCGCCAGTCCGACAAGAAAAGGCTTGATGCGCACTTGCTTTCCTAGTTCGAGTATATCCGTCAGCACAATCGGCTCCGAATTTGGATGATTGCCGGTGTGGCGGAGCGTGCGAAGGGGATTGGGCAGCGGCGGCTCGAACCCGGGCAGGTTGAGGACATACCAGACGGCATTAAGCTGGTCGTCGAGTTTTCCGTCCAGCACACCGGTAACAGGGAGTTGCACGGACGGCATCTCCATGCGAGGCACGATTCGGGCGGGATTGCGAACCCAACGGTCGAACCATGGTCGGCGGATCCACTGCTCAAGCCGCAAGAGATCGGGGCCACGAGCATTGAGCGAATCGTTGGGCGGCTGCACTTGACCGACGGCGTGACAGCTCGTGCAGCCGAAACCGTCGCTGGAAACGAGCCGCCCTCCGGCGAGGGTGTAACGGTCTCGTCGTGTCCGTTCTATTTCGGACGCAGAATTCGCGCCGCGCGGCGGAATGCGGTCCGTATCGATAAAGTGGCGCACGAGCGCTTGCAAGTCCTCGTCGCCGAGACGAAAACGCGGCATCCGGACGCGGAGATACGGACGGTGTGGTTCGCCCCTTCGGGCGATGGACTCAAGAAGGGCGGAATCTGTGAGCTTGTCACCAATGCCGTTGAGAGCGGGAGGACTCAGCGCGCTCAACTGCGGCGCCAGGTCTGAATAGCGCTTGCTGACTGCGGTGAGTTTGTCGGCCAACAGCGGAGGCAAAAGAGAGATGGTCTCTCGCGCTCCTTCGCGCGCGTGGCAGGCAAAGCAGTTGTTTTCCGCGAGTAATAATAAACCATCGAGCGGATTTGACCGGACCTCTGTGTAGTATCTGCGAAGGGCGCGAGCGTCGTCCTTGCACAAACGATAGCCCGGACGATGTTTCTTCGCATCGGGCAAATCCACGCAGGAATTCTCCCAATTACTCCGATGGTCGAGCGGAGGTGCGGAAGCGCTCTTCGTGTCTCGGACAGCTGCGGGCAACCGGTGACAAGCAACGCAGCGGAACTGCTCCGCGAGTTGACGGCCTTCCGTTTCCTTTCCATGCTCGGCGCGGCCACGCTGAGCCGCGCCACTCTGGGTCGTATTCGACTTTCCTCCGTTCGACTTCTGCTCAGCGAGAAACAGAGCGAGAGAAGTGCGCTCCATGTTCGAGAGCTGAAAGATTGGCATTCGGTGATCGGAATTCAGGCGGGCTGGATCGGCGAGCCAGACGGCGAAGAAGCTTGCAGGTCGCTTGTCGGCGATGTGCGTCAAGTCACCGCCGCCCAACCAGCCGCTGGCTCCGAGATCGCGCCAGTTATGGCACGCCAGGCAGCCGAGCGAGACGAACAAGCGTTCGCCGGTTTTGGCATCTGGTTTGACCTTCTTCCCACGCTCCGCGGGAAGAGCTACAGCCTCTCGCTCTCCTTTACGCTCGGTTTCCCGGCGAGCTAGCAGCCAATCGGCCACCGCTTCCGATTCGGTGTCGGACAAACCAAGCGCCGGCATCCGCCGCGGCGAGCGCCCGTCGCCCGCATGCTCATTGTCGTTCAACCAACTTACCAGCCAGTCGCGGGATAGATTTCCAGTGAGATGATCCAGCGCCGGAGCCGGTGCAGAAGGTAACTCCTCACCGTGGCATCGTCCACAGCGGAGCACGCGCGCCAGCAAACGGCCGCGCTCGAAATCCCGCTCGACAGGCTTCTGACGTGGATGATAGAGGAAGCGCCCTGGGATCGGCTCCAGTCCGAAATCAGGTCCCGACCATAAGAGCATCAAGTGAGCGTCCTTCTCCGTCCGACGAAACGATAATTCCACTGAGTGGTACTCGGAGGACAGTGAAGTTACTGGCGACGATATCCATTCTTTGTGCAGGGTCAGCCTAGACAGGACGACGCGACCTGCGATTTTCAACTCGACCTCGCCGCAGCCGAAGATGAAGAAGCGGTAGTCTCCCCGCGACGCCGTAAGGAGGTTCCCTTGCCAGGTGGCGCGGAATTCTCCTGCTGTCAGACGCGAATCGGGCGGCAGTTCTCCCCAGTGAAACGAAAGCAGGTAATCGAGTCGTGTCGCCGTGTGTCCTTGGACGTCACGGTAATTGGCCAATAATCCAGGAAGAAAAGGCTCGTCCTCGTCTGTATCCTCCTGAGCGCGGCCAGGTCCAGGCAGACCTACGATCCAGACACAAGTCAGAGTCAGGGAGAAGAAAAAACGGTGGAGCGAATCAGCCATCGAGACAACCTCGGGGTGGGAGGCGAGCGTCTTTGCTAGTGTATCGCTTCGCCCCGATCGAAGAGGAGAGGAGTTGAGCTTTTCGTTGACTCAGGAACTGCCTTCTGCCTTGACCGGTCGTCATGGATCATTCACCCAGCACCGTAACCACGACCGTGCGTTGCCTGGGTCGAATATCACACTCCAGATGAACGATTTGCTGCCACGTACCCAGGAGGAGCTTGCCATCACCGACAGGAACAGTTAGTCCCGGTCCCAACAGTGTCGCCTGCAGGTGCGAATGTCCATTGCCGTCATGCCAGGTCTGCTCATGGCCATAGCCACGGCTGGGAGGCAATAACCGATCGAGGACTGCGGGAAGGTCCTTTTGCAGCCCCGGCTCGAATTCGATAGCGCCGATCGCAGCCGTGCTGCCGATGTTCGAGATGTTGGCAAGGCCGGTACGCACCTGCGAACGCTTCAAGATGCTTGCCACACGCTCTGTCAGGTCATGCATGTCACCGTGACCGTTCGTCGAGACGGTCAGTTGCTCCTGATAAACCATAAGTGGACACCTTCCTCGCTTGCCAGGCGCTTAACAACGGATTGCTTTTCCGTGCTGGGGGCGGTCTCATTCCTTCTGGCCTCTTTTCTCCCAATTGAGGACGGCGATGATCGGCTCCTGGGGCACCTTGGAGCTGGGATCGAGGGAGATTTCATTGCTTCGCTGCAAGCGATCTACTTTGCCCATTTTTTGGTCGTCGAGAAAATACGTTAAATCCAACAGCTCCGTGTAGACTTTTGTGCCGTAGTGCATGGGCAGGATCAAACGCGTCGGTTTGAGTTGCTCCACGACTTTCTGCGCATCAAGCCCGTTGAGGGTATACACACCTCCAACCGGGATCATCAGCACGTCGATCGGATGGCGCGCGCGTGGGTTGTCATCGACTTTTTGGATCTTGCGTATTTGTTCGCCGCGCAGCAGATGGCCGAGGTCGCCCAGGTGAACGATGCGTAGGCCATCCACGTCGATGACAAACACTCCGTTTTTACCGCGTTGGGTGCCGGCCATGTCATCATGAAAGGTGCCCACGGTCTGGATGCGCACGTCTTTGAATTTCTCGTCGATGATGTTCCAGGTATCGCGGCCGTTTTCGTCTTTTTTCAGAGCATTGATTTGCTTGGCCTGCTTGAGGTTCGTAATTGCGTCGGTGGCCGTATGATCGACGTGCAAGTGTGTCATGAGGACCAGATCAGCCTTGACCTGCGGCCGGTTATAGGCATCGATGAGATGCGGATCCAGGACGATTCGCGTGCCCTTGGTCGAGATGATCTCGAACATCGACTGGCCATGCCAGCGGATGACGACCTTGTTGTCCTCTGCCGACACCAGGCCGGCACCCATCAGTAGGACCGCGAGGGCAGGAATAATGCGTAACATGATAGGACTCCTCAGGGGCCGAGAGAACTCTTGAGATGATGATAGCAATTCCTCCGCAAGTGGTTGTCAAGGGTGCTACTTCCGGCTTACACTGGACAGGAAGGAGACATATACTTTCCATGATTCGTCGCTTTCAAAAGCGTCATCACTCGTTGCTGATTGCAGTCGCCGCGTCTGTAGTGCTGACGGTCCCGAATGTGCGCGCCGAAGGTAACTTCGGCCGCGAGATCTTGCCGATCCTGTCCGACGAGTGTTTCCAGTGTCACGAACCCGACGCTAAGGCACGGAAAACCAACCTACTGTTCGACACAAGGGAAGGCGCATGTCGTCTGCGCAAGGGCAGGTCGGTTATCGTGGCGGGAGATAGTGCGGCAAGCGAGCTGATCCGCCGCATCCGCAAGGAAGACGACAAGAGCGCATCCGATTAAGTCGCCTGGGTGTTCTGTACAGTGACTGGACGCGCTGCGACGAATGAAGAAGTGAGGATCCCTGCCCGATTGTTCGCAGAAGAGAAGGAATTATTCACGGCTGATCCGCGACGAGCAGTGAAACTCCTCACTGTGGGCGATGGGAAAAATGATACGAAACTCGAATCGGTAGAGTTGGCTGCCAGCACGGTCCTGGCGCTGACGGTGTGCAATCACGACGAAGTCGTGATGCGACGCTGAATCTTAAGGGCGAAGTGGAGGGCAATTATGTCCACGATCACTCCTGCGATCAAAACCTTGGCCGATCTGCTGAACCGGCTGGGAGGCGTTCCACTGGATCGCATTCGCTTCCAGCCTTCCATCGGCAGGGCCACAGTCCAGGACGTTATCGACATTCAACGACACGAAGGCAAACTCTGTGAGCTAGTGGATGGCGTGTTACTGGAGAAAGTCATGGGCTTCGTCCAATCCGCACTGGCATGTTTCATGATTGAAGCGTTGAGGGCCTTCGTCGTTCCCCGTAACCTTGGCATAGTGACGGGACCGGACGGGACGGTAGAACTTATGGCCGGCCTTGTTCGGATTCCCGATGTGGCCTACATCCATTGGGACCGCCTACCGGGCCGTCGCTATCCTACTGCTCCGGTCCCGCAATTAGCCCCCAACCTCGCAGTCGAAGTCTTGAGCCAGAGCAACACTCCGGGTGAGATGGATGTCAAGCGCCAGGACTACTTCACTGCTGGCGTACAGTTGGTCTGGGAGATCGATCCAAGCGCTCGTACCATGGCCGTGTACACCTCGGCCACGAATATGAGCACCTTGACGGCAGCCGATACACTCGATGGGGGCCCCGTGCTGTCGGGCTTCACTCTGCCTTTGCGAAATCTGTTTGCGGAGTTGGATCGGCATGGATAAGGCTCGCCTTTGTTACATGGCTCTGCTTGGGAACGGGAGGCGATAATTGCTTGGAGAGGAGTGCGATGAATGAATTCGACTCATTGGTCATCTCTCAAATAATGTCTACTACTCGATGAGACGCTTGTTGTCTGGAGTGGCGAATTGGCCGGACCAACTATTCTCAGGGCAAACGGACCGTCGCCGACTATGGGCACGATCATCATCCGCGCTGCTCTGCAATGTGGCTGGCAGGCGGCGGCGTGAACCTCGGCCTGACTCACGGCCCTACCGACGAGTTCGGCTACAACACGACGAAGAATCCCATTCACGCCCATGACATGCAGGCGACGATTCTGCATCTGCCAGGCATGGATCACGAGCGCCTCACTTACCGCTTTCAGGGCCGCTATCATCGCTTGACCGATGTTCACGGCAAAGTGTGATCAAACACATCCTCGCGTGATGCTGCGAATCGCCCCTTGCCGATCCTGCGGGCCAATACATCATTTATACAATGACGCAGATATGGATTTCGCGCTCCGGAGGGTGTCAGGCGCTTATGTTAGATCTGCAAGCGGAACAGCACGATCACGGTCAATGTTGCGTCGATATCTACGAAACCGTGGTCCAGTTAAAGCGCCGTCACGATCTGCATCCTTGCGCCGTGAGGCCGCGCGATGGATTGGCTCTGCGCCGTGAGAGCGAACGCGAAGTCGTGCAGGATCTGGTCAAACGATTCCGAGATCTGCCGATCGAACAGCAACGGCGTCTGCCGGCACTGCTCAACAGTCTGGCCCAGCTGGAAGTGGTTGTTGGCGATCTCGAATCGAGTCAGCACAGTTTCCAGGAAGTGGCCCGACTCGTCGCCGATCCGATCTCGCAAGCCGTGGCCCATCATAACGTCTACCGTGCCGCCCTGGAACGTTGCGACTGGAAAGCAGCACTCGCGTCGCTGCGGCGCGCCGTTGCTCTCGACTCGGATACCTTCGAGCCATTTCCACTGATACGATATGATCCAGAACGCATACTCGGGGCCGGAGGCTTTGGCGTCTCCTTCCTGTGCCGTGAGCGGTCCAAGAACCGACAGGTCGTTATCAAGGCGTTGCGGGCCGATAGTCTCGATCGGGATGTCGCGCCGCTCTTTCATGAGATTGCTACATTACAGGATCTCGATCATCCTACGTTCGGTCGAATCCTCGAGTGCGCCTTTGCCGGAGGTGAAGAAGCACACCCCTATGTAGCTATGGAATATCTGGAAGGAGAGTCACTGGCCGATCATGTCGCACAGCACGGACCGCTGCCGGCGGATGACTGGCTATGCATCGCCTGGCCCTTGGCCAGAGCCTTACAAGCCGCGCACGGCCGAGGCATCTTGCACCGTTGTCTCCAGCCTGCCTCCGTGATGCTGTACCAACAACCGCAAGAGACAGACTTCAAGCGTTGGCGAGTCAAACTTCTCGACACAGGTCTTTGCCTGAAGCGCACGCTCATTCACGCCTGTGTCAGCAATCCGGACGCCTGTTCCCAATCGACGCTGGGACGAAGCGTGTCCCGTACTGTGCCGTTCGCGCCCGTCGAGATTGTTGCCCGGCCGAAAGGGCAAGTGTGGGTGGGCCCGCACTCCGACATTTATAGTTTCGGCAAACTGTGCGCCTTCGCCCTGACAGGCCGCGCGGATCCCGATGGCGACGATTTGGCTCACCTGACCGATGCCTGGCGACAACTGCTCGCCGAATGCACGTCCTGGACCATCGGCCGGCGCCCGGAACATCTTGGGATCGTGCTGGATCGCCTCTCGCAAATGCCCGATGCCGGGGAGCGCATCCGCAACATCGAGCACAATCTGCATGAAATCACTATTGCCGAACATACGGCCGCTCTGGAGCGCGATCCGCAGCAAGTCTCGGTTCTTGTCAATCGTGCAAACGCCTATGCTCGTCAAGGCGAATTCGAGAAAGCCATCGCCGATTACACAAGGGCAATCGAGTTGCAACCGGGTGATGCCGCGCTGTATCGTCGTCGTGCCCTGGTCCACTCGCGCAACCGCGCTCTGGACGCCGCCTTGGCCGACTACACCGAGGCGCTTCGACTGGAGCCGCGCAACAGCGAGGCGCATGCCAACCGTGGCCTGGTCCACGCACAAGCGAACGACTACGAGCAAGCGCTGGCGGACTACAACGAGGCACTGCGTCAGAACCCACGCGACCCCGTACTACTGTTTAATCGCGGCAATGCTCACTATGCCAAGGGCAGTCACAACCTTGCTCTGGCCGACTACAGCGAAGTGATTCGTCTCGATCCGCGCAATCTGTGGGCACACAGCAATCGGGGCAAACTCCACGTCCTGCGCGGTGACTATGCCCGCGCCGTCACCGATTTCACGCGTGTCCTGCAGCTCGATCCTAACAATGTCCATGCTCTGTGCGATCGCGCCGCCGCCTATAGCGCCATGCACCAGCACGAGCATGCGATCGCCGACTACGGTGCGGCCCTGGATCTGGAACCGAGCATCACTCTGTACAACGACCGCGGTCTGGAGCAGGTCGCGCTGGGCAATCTCGATGCGGCTGTGGCCGACTTCACGCAAGCAATCGCCGTGGGACCGGATTTTCCTGGCCCGTACTTGCTGCGCGGCAACGCCTTCGCCGACAAGGGCGAGTTCGATAAGGCACTGGCCGATTTCACTGAGGCGATTCGCCTCGATCCGGAGTACGCCGGCAGCTGGTTCGATCGCGGAAACCTGCACCTGCGCCGCGGAGCTCTCGACGAGGCGCTGGCTGACTACACGCGCGTCTTGGATCTCGAAACCGATCATGCCGCCGCCTACTTCCAGCGCGGCAACGTCCACGCTCAGCGCGGAAAGTGGCATGAGGCGATCGCCGACTTTAATGAAGTTCTGAGCCTCAATCCCGATGATGCAGCTGCACTCACGAATCGCGGGAACGCCCATGCCAGTCTGGGTAATCTGGAACGCGCCTTGGCCGACTACAACGGGTCCTTAAAACTCGATCCTACTGATGTGTTGACCTTGTGCAATCGCGGAAACATCTACGTGCGCCAGGGGGATCACGACCGCGCTTTGGCCGACTACACCGAAGCACTTCGTTACGATCCGGCCGATGCTCGCATTCTCACCAGTCGCGGAAATCTTCACAATGCCTGCAGTCGATTCGATGAGGCCATTGCCGATTTCACTGCCGCGCTCCGCCTGGAACCGTCTCACGTGCCGGCTTACTACAATCGCGGCAATGTCCGCGCCGAGCGCGGCGAGTTGGATCAGGCCATTGCTGACTTCACGGAAACATTACGCCTGAATCCCAACCACGCCGGGGCCCTGAATAATCGAGGCAGCGCCTATCGTCAGAAGGGCGACTTCGACGCGGCGCTGGCGGATTTTACTGCCGCTATCGCTGCCGCCCCGGCCTTCGCCTTGCCGCTCTACAATCGCGGCAACACCCTGCTCGACCGGGGCGATCACACCGCCGCTTTGGCCGACTACACTGCGGCCCTGCGCCTGGAACCGAATAATCTGGCCCTCTATCACAATCGCGGGCGCATTCACGCTGTACTCGGTAACTACGAACAAGCGATCGCCGATAATCTCGAGGCCTTGCAACTCGACCCGGACGACGCACGCACGTGCAACAATCTCGGGTGGCTATGGGCAACGAATCCGCGCCCGGAACAGCGCGATCCGGAGAAGGCCATCGACTTTGCTCGCCGCGCCTGCGAATTAACGCAAGGACAGATCGCCGGCTTTCTCGACACGCTGGCCGCGGCATATGCTGCCGCGGGAAAGTTTGCCGAAGCCGTTGAGCAACAGCGAAGGGCTCTCGAACGAGCAGGCGATAACGAGAAAGCAGAGTATCGCTCGCGTCTGGAGTTGTATGAGGCAGACCGAACTTCTTGATGGATTGGCACCTGGCGGCTGTTCCCATGCTGAGCCAGAGAACGAAAGCAGAATCGGCATCTCAATTGCTCATTCCACAGTATAGACCCAGATTCCGACCCAGGCTGCGTCGTGGGGACGCGGTTGGCCGGACAGAAGACCAGCAAGAAGGAGTGAGCGCATGGCTTTATTCACTAGCAGTGCGGCGTTGAACACGTTCGACGATCTGTTCGTCGAGCAGCTGCAGGATCTGTATGACGCGGAACAGCGGATCACCAAGGCTCTACCGAAGATGGCGGCCGCGGCTCACAATTCCACGTTGAAGTCTGCCTTCGAGGAGCATCTTCGGCAGACGCAGAACCAGGTCAAGCGTCTGGAACAGGTGTTCCAGATCCTTGGCAAGAGCGCTTCAAGCAAGACGTGCGCAGGAGTGAAAGGGATAATTGAGGAAGGCGAAGAAGTCGTCTCGGGCGAGGGCGACCCAGACGTTAAGGACGCGGGGCTGATTGCAGCAGCCCAGAAGGTGGAGCACTATGAGATTTGTGCTTACGGCACAGCGCGTACCTTCGCGCAACGACTCGGGAAGTCCGAGGCTGCGCGCCTTCTCGAAGAGACGCTTGCCGAGGAAAAGGAGACCGACAAAAAGCTGAACATGCTGGCCGAGAAGGCCGTCAATCCCAAGGCCACCACGAAGAGGTAGCAACAACCCATTCCGAAACGCCAAATGCGCTACATTCTTCGACACGAAACCCCTGCGAGCGCTAGCCCGGTGATATCCTGGTCTAGCGCTCGTTTTACATCCTGAGTCAAGCAGCCGACTGCTCGAAGGAATTGCCGAAAATGATGGGGGAGTCGGTGAGATTAACTCATCCAAGCGATAAAAGCCGTTATTAGAAACGCAAGGCTCCCCTTGCGATGTCAAGACACGTGGACGATTATAGAGAACATGGTGTCCTGGCGTTCTGGGTTTCTGGTGCTGCTCGCAGGATCGACCCTGCCCTTGGCTGGATGCGCGCATCGACAGGCGAAAGAGGAATTGCCGATCGTGCACATCGGCGCCAAGGCGTTTCCCGAGTCGCAAATCCTCGGCGAGATGCTGCGTTTGTTAGCGCGCGAAGCCGGAGCAGAGACCGAGGAGATACAAGGACTCGCCGACACCCCCAAGGTGTGGAATGCCTTGCTCGTTGGCCAGATTGATGCATACTGTGAGTACATGGGTACATTGACGCAGCAAATCCTGTCCAAGGAAGATGTGGTTACAACGGAAAAACTACGAGCGGCTCTGCAGGGGCGCGGTCTACGCATGAGTCATTCGCTCGGATTCTCCGATAGCTACGAATTGGGCATGACACGGAAACGCGCCGGCGAGCTGAACATTCGGACGATTTCCGATCTGCGCAAGCATCCGCAACTGAAAGTCGGCTTTAGCGCTCACTTCCTTGATCGACCGGATGGCTGGCGAGGCTTACGGCCATTTTACGCTCTGCCCCAGGACACGCGCGACGGTCTGGAACATGCGCTGGCCCTGCGGGGCCTGGCGGTCGGTTCCCTAGACGTTACCGACGTCAACACAACGGACGCGGCCATCCGGCAGTACGACCTCGTCACGCTCACCGACGATCGACACTTTTTCCCTTCCTACGACGCGGTCATTCTCTATCGTGAGGATCTGGCAAAGCGTGCTCCCCGGGTTGTCGAAGCATGGCAACGACTGGAAGGCCAGATTAGCACCTCGGCGATGATCGATCTCAACGCTCGTGTAGAGATCGATCGTCAGTCGGAGCGGCGAGTCGCAGCAAGCTTCTTGAACGAAGCGATGAATCTCTCGATTGAGGTAACGGACGAATCACTTTGGGAGCGAGTTCTGGTGCGAACCCAGCAGCATCTGCTCTTGGTCGGAATATCGCTGGCGCTGGCGATTATAACGGCGATCCCTCTGGGCATCGCGGCGGCACGGCAGCCGCGCCTGGGATACTTCCTACTTGCGGGCGTAGGAATCGTTCAAACCATCCCTGCTCTGGCCCTGCTCGTGTTATTGCTTGTGTTTCTGCATCGCATCGGGCCGCTGCCGGCTATCGTGGCTCTGTTCCTGTACAGCCTGCTTCCTATTGTCCGCAACACCTACACGGGGCTACACGACATTGCACTGCCCCTGCGTGAATCGGCAGAGGCGCTCGGACTCGGGCCCTGGCCGCGCCTTTATCTGATTGAGTTGCCCCTGGCGTCACGGGCTATTCTGGCCGGGATCAAGACGGCTGCGGTGATCAACGTAGGCTATGCCACTCTGGGCGGACTCATCGGTGCCGGCGGTTACGGCGAGCCGATCATGAATGGCGTCACACGCAGCGATACGCATTTGATCCTGGAAGGTGCTGTCCCCGCCGTAGTGATGGCCTTGCTAGTGCAGGCGCTGTTCGAGCTGATCGAGCGGTTTGTCGTGCCCAAGGGATTGCGATTGCAACCGCTGGAATGATCACTCATTTGGGACTGAACGCATCCTGCCTTAATCACCACCTCCGTCAAGCCGGTGGAATTCGACATCCTACGGAGGCTTCTCGCTCTAGTGCCATCACAGCAAGCTGCAAAGCGCCGCGCGCAGGCTCGTCAACGTAGGCGATGGGACCGGTCGGCACCCCAGTGGTTTTTAATGCGTCGAGCACACGCTGTCGATAAATCTCACTTCCGAGCAACAGGCCTCCCGCCAGGGCAATCGGAATTGGACCTTGCCATCGCAATTGTCGCGCCACAGCTTGCCCCGCTCGCGCCAGCTCTTGCGCTTCCCCGTCCACAATGGCACTCGCGACTTCATCTTTATCTGCCTCTTCGACAACCAACGGTGCCAGGGCAGCGAGGCTCGCCCGGTCCCGGCCGCCGCGGTATACAGCTGCGATCAACTCTTGCGGTTGACTTAGACGGAACTCCCCCAAGAAGCGTTCTGTCAATCGTGTCGCAGGCCCGCGGCCATCGGCAGCACGAGCGACCGCCTGCAATCCCTTCATGACGAGAGCATAGGCGCTGCCTTCATCTCCGAGCAGGTAACCCCATCCTCCGGCCCGTGCGCGCTGACCGTCCGCATTGCGACCGAAGGCCATCGATCCTGTGCCCGAGATGAGGGCCAGGCCCCATCCTTCGGGAGTCCCGGCGGCCAACAGAATTGCAGCATCGTTGGCAACATCGACTCGCTGCGCCAGCTGAACTCGCTTCGCCCATTCGCGGACCACGCTCTGGTCGTCCGGACGATCCGCCCCCGCCAGGCCCAGGCAAGCGCAGGCCACCGGGCAGCGTGCTATCTCCGCCGACTTGAAGGCCATACTGACGGCCTCATCCAGCGCCGCTGATGCCCGGTCTTTGCCCACAGCCTGTAGGTTAGATGGCCCGGACGTGCCACGACCGAGCAGAGTCCAAGACTCCGGGGTGAGCACCGCCAACAAGGCCACGGTATGTGAACCGCCGCCGTCAACGCCCAGTACCAGAGACGAGACGTTTCGCTGTGGAGGGGATGCGTGTACTGTCTCTGGAGTCGCCGGTACAAGAGACGGCAAGGCTTTCCGAACCTGACCGGCCGCCGACGCAAGTCGGGAACGCGCGTCCTGTGGTTCGATGCCGCTGAGCTGGACCACCAGTGCCGTTTTCAGCTCGCCGCCGCAGCGATGAAGGAGAGCATCCGCGTCTTCGGTCGATAGTCCGGTGAGATTACGGACTATTCGGTTCGTGCGCGCCCGCAACTTACTGTTTGTGGCCCGCAGATCCACCATGAGATTGCCAAAGGTCTTGCCCAGGAGGACCATTACTCCGGTGCTGAGAATGTTCAACACGAGCTTGGTAGCCGTGCCCGCTTTGAGCCGCGTCGAGCCGCTGAGTACCTCAGGTCCGACTACGGGAACGATCGGCAGATCCACCATCGGATTCAGTTCCGCATCCGTATTGCAAGCTATGCCGATGGTGAACGCCCCTAGTTTCCGACCATAAGCAACAGCCCCCAGGACGTAAGGCGTTCGGCCGCTCGTCGCAATGCCCACGACAACATCGCGGCTCGTCACTCCCAGAGACTCCAAATCGCGTGCGCCTTGTTCAGGATGGTCCTCGGCGCCCTCCACAGCACGAGTCAGTGCTGCGGGCCCACCAGCAATGACACCCACGACTTGCTCGGGCGGTGAATTAAATGTAGGTGGGCACTCGCTGGCATCGAGCACGCCGAGCCGGCCCGACGTGCCGGCGCCAACGTAAATCAACCGTCCTCCGGCACGAAGACGATCAGCTGTGACTTCGATGGCTCGCGCCAGGGAATCCGCCTGACCGGCGATGGCGGGAACGACCCGCGCATCTTCGGCATTCATGAGGCGGACGATCTCAAGAGTCGTCATCTCATCCAATCTTGTCGAGGCTGGATTCCGTGCCTCGGTTTGTAGATGATCCATATTGCGATCCCAAAAAATTCACAAGGAGGGCAACGATCACGGTCGTTACAGTACCCACCGGTGCGTACCACGGCCACGCCAGATGACGCTCCCATAACGGCGGTAGCCAGATGATGAACACGACCACAAACCCGGCCGTCATCCCCACGAGGGCCGTCCAGGACGGGACAGGTCGGCGCAGGCTGCCGAGCACGAACAGCCCAAGGATCATGCCGGTAGTGAAGCCGGCCACGGTGAACACCTTTTCGATGACGCTTCGATCATGCAACCAGCGCAGCGCGAACAAAGCGACGGCAATCCGAGCGGCGCCCCAAATAAGCGTCATCCACCGCGAGACGACAAGATAGTCCTCCTCCTTCAAGCCGGGTCGCATCGGCCGATAAAAATCGTTCACGAATGCGCCGGCCGAGCTATTCATCGAAGACGAAAGAGTACACATGGAAGCCGCCAACACAGCAGCGATTACAAGGCCAATGATTCCGCGGGGCAAGAAATGGATAATGAACAACCCGAACACCTCGTCATTGCCAGTATCGGCTGGTATGTCCAGGGTCCCCTGCGCGGACAGTACATACAATCCGGCACCGATCGCTAAGAAGAGCGCGAATTGCACAAGAACCACAATCCCGCTCAGGACCAGTGCCGTCCGCGCCTGACCAACCGTTCGACTGCACAGGTAGCGCTGCACCATCATCTGGTCGGCTCCGTGGCTGGCCATGGTGAAGCATGCCCCGCCCACTAGCCCGGTCCAGAAGGTGTAGGTCTGAGTTATGTCGGTGCTAAAGTTGAGCACAGTGAACTTGTGCGCTTGCTCTCCGGCAGTGACGAATCCCGACACGCCCTCCGGGATCCGATTCAAAATGCAGACCCCTGCCACGATCGCTCCGAGAATGTAGATGATAAACTGGATCGTGTCGGTCCAGATAACGGCCTGCATCCCACCCAGCAGTGTGTAGAGGATGGTTGCGCCGCCAATGGCCAGCACAGCGACGGAGTCGTTCCAGCGCGTGAACTGATGCAGCAGCAGGGCGGCCAGATACAGACGCAACCCATCGGCGACGGCGCGAGTGAGAAGGAACACGCCGGAAGCGGTGCGTTGCACGGTTGGATCAAAGCGTTGCTGGAGAAGCTGGTAGGCGGACAGGAGTTCGCCGCGCAGGTACTGCGGCACCAAGAACCAGGCGATCAGCGCCCGGCCCACGACATAGCCGAAGGCCAGTTGCAGGAAGGTGAAGTCGCCCTTGAAAGCTACGCCGGGCACGCTCAGAAAGGTAACAGTACTTGTCTCGGTCGCAACGATTGAGATAAGGATCAGCCACCAGCTGACGTTGCGGTCACCGACGAAATAGGTGCTGAGGTTGTGCTGCTTCCGACTGAACCAGGCTCCCAGCCCGATCGTTCCCAGCACATAGAGGAGAACGATCGTCACGTCTACAGCTGCCAGTTCCGAACTCATTCTCTCCCCCGACGTGAATCGACAGCGACGCGCTCAATAGATCAGATAGGGCTTGCGACGCTGACGGAAAGCCTCCTCCTCGGCGTCCCATGCCTTGCATATTTCGTGAACGGGCATTCCGGCTTCCAACGCTTGGCGCTCGCGGTCACTTCCGAACAGCAAGTCGATGGCCAGTCGATCGGTCACGAATTCGTACGTCTTTTGTCGCCAGTCGAATCCCTGCACCGATTGTTCCCGAAGCGCCGCCAACACGGCGAGGCCGGTTCGCACCGGCAG
Organism: Gemmataceae bacterium; assembly: GCA_036557565.1. GTDB lineage: Bacteria > Planctomycetota > Planctomycetia > Gemmatales > Gemmataceae > JAJPHU01. Next base: position 26,408 of record DATBHJ010000058.1, on the reverse strand, counting down.
AAACGTCTGTCGATCCGTTACGTGGAGTTGGACTCCTGCGCATGTCTGGCCGGCAAACTTGTGAAACGTTGGCTCGAACCACGCGGGCCGAAAGAATACACCGGGCCAGCCTTCGTTCTGCAAGCGTGCGCACAGCTTGCGGGCATCGATCCAGGGGGCGCCGCAAAGCTCGAACGGCCGGGTAGTGCCTCGACCTTCCGATAGGTTCGTTCCTTCCAGGAGACACTGACCCGGATAAACGAACGCAGTATCGAGCGTCGGCATGTTCGGGGAAGGTAACACCCAGGGAAGACCTGTCTGATCAAAGTTGCAATCGCGCCGCCAACCTTCGCAGGGAACCACGACCAGCTCGACATTGAGATTTCGTTCGGCTCGGTACAGCTGAGCCAGTTCCCCGATGGTCAGACCGTGCCGGGTGACGATCGAGTGGATACCCACAAAGCTCTCACACCCGCGACGCAATAGCGGACCTTCTACTCGATCGCCGCCAAGCGGGTTGGGACGATCCAGGACGATCACGCGAAGTCCCTGCCGCGCCGCTGCTTCCATACAGAGAAGCATGGTAGCCTGGAAGGTATAGTATCGACTGCCGACGTCCTGTAAATCGATTACCAGTGCGTCCAACCCACGGAGTTGTTCCTCGTTGGGCGTGAGGCTGTCGAAGCTGTCACCGTACAAACTGTGAATACGGAGACCTGATTCCGCCTCGGTGCCGCCCTCAACGCGGATGAGATCCTGTGCTTCTCCCATCAACCCGTGTTCGGGTCCAAACAGGGCTGCCAGGCGCACACCCGGTGCCTCGGCCAATCCCTCGCGGATATGTCGCAGTTGACGATCGACCGCCGCGGGATGGGTTACCAGGCCAACTCGCAAGCCGCGGAGGGACGCGAAACCCTGATCGGCCAGGCAATCCAATCCAGTGCGGACAGGGCTTCGTGAACTCAAGAGCCAGTCTCCGGAAAGCGATTCTCGGTCCGTTTGGATCGATGGATTGAGTTTAGATGATCCGGGTGCAGTCGGAAAGAAGGGTGATGTTTGCTAAGATCCGTCAACAGTCGAGCGCCGCAGCCTGGGCCGCGGATGGGACGAATTCCTGGCTGATGACCTGGCAGCGAGAGAAAGAGACTACCAAGATGATTCACACCTCTGGACGCGGTGAAGGACGTCCTGTTCGTCGGCGCACGCGGACCTTTCGTCCCAATTATTTGATGTTTGCTGGCACGTACCAGTGCAATCTCTCCTGTCCACATTGTTGTGTGCCCATCGAGTGGCCGGATCGCCTGGACATCGACACGGCTTTGCGATTCCTCGACGACGCACACAAAGAGGGAATCGGCGTACTCGGCTTCACGGGCGGCGAGCCGTTTCTTTATCCGCAGTTTCTGTTCGCGCTTTGTCGGCGGGCAGCCGAACTGGGATTCCGCTTCGACAAAATCATCAGCAACGGGGTATGGCACGACGATGCAGCCCAGCTGGAGGTTGTACTTCGCGCGTTGGCCGAGACAGGCTACAGCGGGAAGCTGGGCCTGAGCGTCGATAAATTCCACGGCCGGCATACCGCCAAGGCTGTAGAGTTTTGCCGTGTTGCTCGCCGCGTTTTCCAGCGCGATAACATCGTGTCATTGTCCTACGCCAGCCGCCGGCCCGATCTCGGTTTGGAGCCAGTCCACGAACTGGCTCGCGAGCTGGGAGCAATCGTCGAGTGGTCCGATCTGCTGCACCGCTATTTGCTGGTGTCGGATGAATTTACGATTTTGTTGAATTGGAACCATCTGGCACCCGTAGAACGTGCGGAGCGCTTCACGGGAGCCTGGGACGGGGAATGGTTCGCGGAGGACTATTGCGAAGGTCCAGGGCAGGCGTTGATCGTGACGCCGCGAGGTGAGGTGAAACCGTGTTGCGGCTTCGCGTCCGACCTCGATCAGCTGACAATTGGCAACATCTACCGCGACAGCGTTCGCCGCATCATCCGACGCGCGCGGCGCCATCCTTATGTCGGTAAGGTATTTCGTCAGGGACTGACGGCCATCCGCGACGAAATCCTGGCACGCGACCCCGAGGCCCTGCCGGGGGCCACGAGCAATCACTGTTTTTTCTGCTGGTACGTTCTTACGAAGGGCATCTTCGATCGAACGCGGGACAGCACTGGGGATCGCGTCGGCTGCGGTGGGAGTCCCTGGCATGAGATCAAGGACGGGCGGATGTCACTTCCGTTGTTGTGAGCATCCGGTTCCCTGTTTGTTGGGCTGACCCTTATTCGGCGGGACAGGTGCCAGGCGAGAGAATAAAATACGCTCCATCCAACCATCCCGCTTCCACAACGAGGATACCGCCATGCGCTCGATCTCGGCCGGCACCGCCGCCCTCCTTTCTTTCTGCGTCGCTGCGACTGCATTCGCTCAGGAGAACACCAAAACCTTCACGTACACGAAGACCAAGCAGGCTGAGTTGCAGATCATCGTCCACTTCCCGCCAGACTGGAAGGAATCAGACAAGAGGCCCGGCATCGTCTTCTTTTTCGGCGGCGGCTGGGAGAACGGCACAATCAGGGCGTTTGAGCCGCAGGCGCAATATCTTGCAAGCCGAGGCATGGTCACGGCGCGGGCCGATTATCGCGTGAAGTCTCGTCATGGCGTCACGCCGAAAGAATGCGTGGACGACGCTCGCGCCGCCCTCCGTTGGTTTCGTCAAAACGCCGGAAAGTTGGGTGTCGATCCCGAGCGCATCGTGGCATCGGGCGGTTCGGCGGGAGGTCATATTGCTGCTTGCACGACCCTGATGCCGGAGGACGAACTCAAGGACGAGAACGTCTCGTGCAAGGCGAATGCGTTGATCCTTTTCAACCCCGTACTACGATTCGGTCGGCAAATGTTGCAGAGAGTCAACAATGATGAAGCCGTGGGCAAAGCGATCTCGCCGGTCCTGTATCTGAAAAAAGACAGTCCGCCGGCTTTGCTCTTCTTCGGGACGGATGACCGGTTAATCAACCAGGGCAACGAGTTCATGGAGCGCTCGAAGGAACTTGGACACCGGGCCGAGTTGTTCACGGCTGAGAAGCAACCCCACGGGTTCTTCAACAGGTCGCCCTGGCGCGAGAAGACCTTGCAAAAGACCGACGAGTTTCTGGCTTCCCTGGGGTATCTCCAGGGTAAGCCGACGGTCCAGGTTCCCGAGGCCAAGAAAGAGGCGTCTCAACCTCCCCCTCCGCCCAAAGTGCAAATTCCCAAGCCGACCTTTGCTAACGTCTCCTATGGCCCTCATGAGAGGAACATACTGGACTTCTGGCAAGCCAAGTCGGAACAATCGACACCCGTATTGGTGTCCATTCACGGCGGCGGATTCGTGGCCGGTAACAAGGGCGCCCAACCGCAACTTCTCAAAGATTGCCTCAATTCCGGCATCTCCGTGGCCGCGATCAATTATCGCTATTCCACGCAAGCCATCGCCCCCGCTCCTTTCGAGGATGGCGCCCGTGCAGTGCAGTTCATTCGCTCCAAGGCCAAGGAATGGAACATCGACCCCACGCGCTTCGCTGCCACCGGCGGGTCCGCGGGCGCAGGTATCTCGTTATGGCTGGGTTTTCACAAAGACATGGCCGATCCGAAAAGCGATGATCCCGTCCTGCGCCAGTCCACTCGACTGTCGTGCATGGTCGTGTTCGAGGGACAAACCTCTTACGATCCACGGTTCATTCGCACGTTATTTCCCGATAAGGACATTTACAAGATTGGTGCCCTGGCGACTCTGTTCGGTGTCAATCTGAGCAAGCTAGACGAACTAGCCGCAGAGAAATACAAGTTGTTCGAGGAATGCTCACCGATCACTCATGTCACGAAGGACGCCCCGCCCGTGTTGCTCGTCTACAACAATCCGATTGACGCAGAGATCGTCAACCAGGGGATCGGCATTCACCACCCTTTGTTTGGCAAGGTGCTGAAAGAAAAAATGGACTCCCTTGGTATTCCCTGCGAGGTTGTCGCGGCAGGCAAGCGATTGGGGGGCGGCACACCGACGAAGACGATCGACTTCCTGACCGAACATCTGAGAGTGAAGAAAGGTCGCACGGCAAAATGAAATCGAGATCGTCCTTCTGGCCGGCCCAGAGCTGTTGTGCATTCAATCGTCTATGAAACGTCGCCGCGGCCGATACAGAGACTTTCGGCGCGAGGAAGATTTGCCGGCATTACTGCGCCGATGCTCCTCGTCATCGACCGGAGCCGCCTCATCCTCGTCGTGGTAATGCGGGTCTTCATACTCTTTATTCAGACGCTGGTTGGGTGATTGGGGAGTTTGAGGAGAATCGCTCATGGATACATTCCTCCGCCGGCGAAAGTCGATGAAGGACGTCAAGTAAAGATAAGACCACTTTCCGAGATTATACGAGCTTCTCCCCCTGCTCGGCGAGCGTTCAAATGGTCACGCACTCCAGTCCAAACGTGGCGGCGACGGCGGGATTCGCCACATTTCCCTGATAGATGTTGATTCCGTGACGAAGAGCGGTGTTCTCCGCAACGGCGCTGTCCAATCCCTTGCGCGCCAGCTCCAATACGTAAGGCAGCGTCACGTTCGTCAAGGCATAGGTGCTTGTCCGACCGACGGCCCCCGGCATATTGGTCACGCAGTAGTGCAGTACGTCATCGACAAGAAAAGTCGGATGTGTGTGCGTGGTCGGCCGGGATGTTTCGACGCAGCCGCCCTGATCGATGGCCACGTCGATGATGACGGCCCGCGGCGGCATGCTCTTGAGATCTGCCCGGCGCACGAGATGCGGCGCCCGCGCTCCTGGAATCAGAATGGCGCCGATGAGCAAATCGGCCCGCGCGAGACTATCGAGAATGTTGTGGCGATCGCTGTACAGTGTGGTGACGTTGCGCGGCATGACATCGTCGAGATAACGCAGTCGATCGAGATTGATGTCGAGGATGGTGACGTTGGCACCGAGTCCGGCGGCGACCTTGGCGGCGTTGGCGCCGACAACACCCCCGCCAAGGATGACGACATTGGCAGGCAACACGCCTGGCACGCCGCCCAGCAGAATGCCGCGGCCCTCAAAAGGCCTTTCGAGAAACTTCGCTCCCTCTTGAATGCTCATGCGTCCAGCCACTTCGCTCATGGGCGTCAGCAGCGGCAGCCGGCCCTTATCGTCACTCATGGTCTCGTAAGCGATGGCGGTGATGCCCGACTGCATCACGGCGCGCGTCAGCGATTCGTCGGCCGCGAAGTGGAAGAAGGTGAAGACGATCTGCCCCGGACGCATGAGAGGCCATTCAATGGGCAGCGGTTCCTTGACCTTGACGATCAGGTCTGCTTCTCTCCACACGTCGGCGGCACTGGCCACAATGTCAGCGCCGTTCTGGCGATATTGCTCATCGCTGATGCCGCTTCCCTGGCCTGCTCCCGATTGAATGAGCACCTTGTGTCCCGCGCGCGTAAGTTCCTCGACGCCGACGGGTATGAGGGCCACGCGCGATTCATGTGTCTTGATCTCATTGGGGACACCGACCACACACTTTGAGACCTTCGGCATTGGCCTTTCTCCTCGTTTCTCCTCGTTCCCACGCTCTGTGTGGGAACGAGAGGATTCTACTTGACTTCGTGAAAAAAAGAGAAGCCCTCTGCGGGGGGAGCAGAGGGCTTAGTAAGGGGGTTCGCTGACTTGCAGTGTAGGCATGAGGGGGAAAGGAGAAGCGTCGTCCTGGCGCTCGCCTTGGAATAGGTCCCGCGTGAACAAATGTCGAAAAGACGGGGGAGTCTCTCGACAAGCCTCGCGGTCCCAGATCACGGACGGGAGACCGTGGGCAAAACAGTGGGGGAGACTGCTTGCCAACCGAGCGAGCACCCGACCAACGCTTCCACTGATCGGTCGGGTCGCTAGTGGTTAATGCAAGCACCGTGCCGAAAAAACGTACCAAGACTCTGATGCGAATCAAATCACACATCGGCAAGTGTTTACGTTTGCCTCTTCGCGAGGACAGTCCCGCGATACCTCGCGGTTTCTTGTAAAAAAAGGACCAGGCCGTGTAATTGCTACCATCCGGGCCGATCATCGGGGAGAAATACACTTGAGGCAGCATTGCAGATAAGATGGAGACCTTGTTCGAAGAAGACAATCCGTAACACTGCTTCGCCCGGTCAAATTAATGTCCGCGTACCGGATGCGCGCGATACGGTGCCTCCAGTTGCTTGATCTCCTCGGGGCTCAACTGCACCTCAAGTGCAGCGAGGGCATCGTCCAAGTGTTGGAGCTTGGTCGCGCCGATGATCGGAGCGGCGACGACCGGCTTTGACATCAGCCATGCCAGCGCGATTTGGGCCGGCGATACACCGCGAGTCTGAGTCACGCGCCGGACGGTGTCGATTACTTCTTGATCGTGCGGTTGATCGTAAAGTTTGCGTGCGAATTCATCGCTTTCGGCGCGAAGCGTGGAAGTCTTGTCCGAAGGATGGCGCCGTGTACCGGCAAGCAGGCCGCGCGCCAGCGGCGACCACGGAATCAAAGCTACGCCCTCTGCCTCGCACAACGGGATCATCTCGCGCTCTTCCTCGCGGTAGAGCAAGTTGTAATGGTTCTGCATAGTCACGAATCGCGCCCAGCCGTGGTGCTCTGAGGCACCGAGTGCTTGCGCGAATTTCCATGCGGCCGTCGAACTGGCGCCGATATAGCGAACCTTTCCCTGACGAACGAGCAAGTCGAGCGCCGACAGCATCTCGTCGATGGGTGTCTGCGGATCGAAGCGATGCACTTGATACAGATCGATTGCATCCATCTTGAGGCGACGCAGGCTGGCTTCACATCCTTGCACGATATGTTTGCGCGACAGGCCACCCATATTAGGGCGGTCGGACATCGGATTGAAAACCTTGGTAGCGACGACGCATTCTTCCAGGCGAGCGAACTCGCGCAGCGCCCGGCCTGTGACTTCCTCACTGACGCCCAGCGAATACATGTCGGCGGTATCGAAGAAGTTGATTCCGACCTCGACAGCTCGGCGAAAAAAAGGCTGTGAGGCTTCTTCATCAAGCACCCAGGGACGCCAGGAGGGATCGCCGTAACTCATGCAGCCCAGACATAGACGCGAGACGGTGACGCCAGTTCGTCCAAGGATGGTGTACTTCATGATGGATCTCCCATCGCGCCTTTCAGTCGAGCACAACAACGACATTCGCTGTCAAAAGACAGTGTATAAAACACTCTCGCCGCGAGCATGCGCGCTTGAGATTGTCTTTGGATCGACTATTACGAGATCTTAAGGCTTATACTAACCTGACAAGCTTACGAAGAATTAATCCTCCGTCTCTTGCCAACCAGTCAGTGATGGTGCATCCTAAACACTGTTACGTTGATTGGGCGACAACGTAACGAGGGCCGGTTCTCTATTGTGGAAACCGGCCTTTTTTATGCGCCTCAATTCCCGCTGTTTCCGCTCTACCAGCCATTTGTGTACGCAGAACAAAGCGACCACAACAGCCGGCCAGCAGATCCACGGTGCCAACTGCCAAATGCCAGGCAATGCTTCGCTTAGTTCCATCTGGAATTGCAAACCGATGGGATCGTTCAGTCCGTCAATAAGGATTTGAACATCCCACCAGCCCGGTTGTGTCAGATCGAAGACGGCGGCCTGGAAGAGCTTGTTTGTTGCCGCATCGGTCGTCGCCTCTCGAATTATGGAGCTTTCAGGAAGCTCGCGAGGCGAGGCTCGGACTGTAATCCGCGCTTCGGAGACCGGGCCGCCTGTGGCGGTATCCTGCACAAATACGCTTATGTCTACAGGGCCGGCACGAAGAGGTACCGGCGAGGTGAAAACCGTTATGCGGTAGTTTCCGATTTGCTTCGAGAGACGCACCGCGCCACCGTCTGCATGTAGCACAGCAGGCGGCTGAATGAGGAGAACCGAGATCAAGAGAAGGGGAACCTTCTTCACGGCGTGCCCCTCATTTGCATTGGTTGAAGGACGATCCACACGCCGGCCGCAAACAGTGTCACCATCAAGAGAGCCCACGGCAACATCACCCTTATGGCCTCGCCGAAACGCGACGTTCCCATCGAGGCGATGCGATATCCGGTGTACAAGGATAAGAGCAACCCGACATCGAGAAAGAGGATTTCCAGCCTTGGCATCCAACCTCCGACGGTGCGACAGCAGCCGGCGACAAAAGACGGTTCGCCCAGCACCTTCCACCCCAGATCTGCTGTAAATCGCTGCGTCACGGGGATAATCGTGTCATAGCTCGTCAGGAAATGAAAGCTGTAGTGCGACAGCCACATGGCGAAGCCAAGCGGCACAAGGGCGAAGGAATAGCAGCAAGCCGTCTCCTGCCAACTTGCGCCACGGTGGCGCCCCACAACAGTAGCGGCTCCAACCGTCAGTAGAGGCAAGACGAAAAGCAGGAGGAGGAAAAAGATAAGGTTTGCGAGGAAAGGCGAATGGTCCTCTCGCCATTGCACGAAGGGCCCAACCATCGCGGCAGCGTTGGCGAAGGCGCCGAATACCAGAACAAGGACCAACGCTGCCAGGTCCGGCCGGCGACTGATGCGTCCGATGCCGGAGCGGAAGACATCGCGCCACAGTTCCGATGCAGGATAACGCGCCGAAATCCCGATATTCCCGTGCGGACATGCGTGAATGCAGTCGAGGCAGAGCGTGCAGTCGAGATTGCCGACCTTTCGCGGCAGGAATAGGTGCATCTCACAACCCGGAATACCATCCCGACCGTGCAGGCAATCCTTGCTTCGGCACGAAGCACACACCTGCGGATCGCGGACCTTCACCTCCAAGGGAGATATCGTGGATTGCAAGAAGTTGAATTGGCCGATGGGGCAGAGGTATTTGCAGAATGCCGCACCGCGGAACAAGCCATCGATAAGGAATGCACCTGCAAAATAGCCCAGCGCTATCCACGCCGTCCACCAGGGACTGTCCCACAAGGCAAACGCTTCATACGCCCACAAGAACAAGACGAGCAGCAGCACCGCCGGCCATTTGTTACGCAGTCGGCGCGGCCAGTCTCGGCGTGCCGGCAGCCACCGTCTTGCCAGCGTGCGCGGCAGCGTGAACGGACACGCCATGCAGAAAACGTTGCCGACCGCCAACAAAGCCACTATCAGCAGACCGCGCCAATGAATCCAGGGCAGCACGCCGGCCAGATTCATGGACCCGACCTGCGGCCCATGTAATCCATCCCAGATCAGCGCACCTGCGAGCACCAGCAACGGCATTTGCAGGACAAGGCGCGCATATCGCCAGCGCAAGAAGCGGCCAAGTACCGGCCATCGCGTCACATCTAATGGCGTTGATGCGGTCTGGCCCACGACCGGCAGGGATATTCGGTACATGCCAGCGTTTTCCGAGCCGCGCACGCAGCGCAGCGGAGTAAGCGGTCGAATGGCCAACCGCTTACTCCGCTGCGCTGCGTGCGCGGCTCGGATGGATTTGCCGCTGGTCATCAGTTGCACGCCGATGGCGAACAACGGCAGAAGAAAGGCTAACGATCCGGGCACCCACATCAGTACGCCTGACGTCGCTTGATCTTCCAGCGCCGACACGCCACCGACGCGAGGTACTTGCTCGTAGTACGGATACAGAACCCGGCTGGCAAAGGTAAGCAACGCTGAGAGAGCCGTGTTCTGTACATCGGCGAGGAGCAGATACGGAAGCAACAGCCAGGGCAACCATCGCGGCCTGCTGGGATAGGGACGCACGACCGGATACCAAAAGATCAGCCCCGCACTGAGAAAACAGATGTGCTGCAAATAATGCCAATAATTTGATTGTAAAGCGATCTCATAAAACTTCGGGATATGCCAGATCCAGGCGACTCCAGTGAACAATGGCAGTGACATCAGCGGATGCGTGACTCGCCCGCAGACAACGCGGACCGATCGAGACTTCAAGACGGGCGCGATCCAGTAAACGCGAATCGGCTGTGGCAGGCCACGCAGAAAGGGAAAGAGCGGCGCTCCCAGCCAAAGGAGCGGTGGAACCAGCATCATGAGCAGAAGGTGCTGGACCATGTGGACTTGAAGTAAGAGCGCGGCAAACGGCTCAATTGGAGAGGCCAGAGCCAAAAAGAGAATGGTCAATCCACCCAAAAAGGCCAACAGTTGCCCGCCGTGCCAGTGTTCCGGGTCGCGGCGATGCAAACGAAGCCAGCCCCGCAAGTAGATTGCGGCCGGCAGAACGAGCATGACGATCAACCACGGATCGAAGGGCCAGGAACGCAAGAAAGCATCGACGAGGGGACTCATGGCCTGACCATTCCCGCGACGGGGGAGGTCGGCTCCGGGGCTGGTTGCCCCTGGCCGCGCAGGGTCGTCAGAAAATCAACCAGTGCATCCATCTCTGCTGGGGACATTTGTTTGCCGAACGCTGGCATGTTGCCGCCGCCGGGAGTGCCGTTGCTGATCTGATCGATCAGTTGATCGCGCGTCATGCGGCCGCCGACGGTCGTGAGATCCGGACCGCGTTGGCCGCCGACGTCGTCAAGGGCGTGACAGTTGCGGCATTGCTTGATTTGCAAAACGGCTGCTCCTTGCATCTGCCGAGGCGAGCGCTTTTCGAGGAGATGCTTCGGCACCGGGTCGCCACTCCACGCCGTCATTTTCGGCGACCACGGAGCGGTCACGCCCTCGTAGGTAAGGACGCCCAGCGTCGTGAAAATAACCAGGACGGACAGCACAGCAACCGGCCGTCGGCTGGGGGCACGTTCGCCGCGCCGCGACACAAACGGCACCAAGAAGAGAGCGAATATCAGGACCCCCGGAAAGACGAGCATGATGAAAGTTTCCGCCGACGGCGGGCTGAGCGATAAAAGCGCGAACAGCCATAAGAAGGGCCATTCCGGTCGCGGGTTAGCCCCGCTCAGTGTCGGATCGGGCGGTCCCGAAGGTCCCTTGGGTCCGATCACGGCGGCAAGCGCCACGACAGCGAGAACGGACAACGCCGATACGAGCGCATCGCGCAAGAGCGGTTTGCCAAGGAACGGAACACCGTTGCGCAGTTCCTTCTCATAATGGGCATCGTAGGTGTTCGGATCAACGACTTTGCCCGGAATCGGTGGCTCGCTAACGCCGCGTTTGAGTACCAGCCACAGATGTACGGTAAGAAAAAAGAGCAGCGCACCGGGGATGATGAAAACGTGCAGATCGAAGAATCGGCTCAACGTGTCACCGCCGATCACCGGGCCCCCCAGGAGTAGATGAACGATGTACGGACCAAGGTACGGTACGCGCCCTGCCATGGAGGCGCCAACGGCGATGCCCCAGTAAGCATCGGGGTCCCAGCGCAGCACCTGTCCGGTGAAAAACATGCCCATCGTACAGAGCAATAGAAACACGCCTAGCACCCACGTCAGTTCGCGCGGATACTTGTACGAACCGTGCAGGAAAACCTGTGCCATGTGCAGCAGCACCATGACAACCATGCCGGAGCCAGCGTAATAGTGCAGGGCTCGAATGAACCAGCCGAGCGGTTGATCGAAATTGAGATAGAGCAGACTCTCATAAGCCGTATCCGCGCCGGGCACGAACACAAGAGAGAGGGCGATGCCGGTAAGAATCTGCACAACAAGCAGAGTCAGGGAAGCGCTTCCGAAGACGTACCACCACCCCATAGGCCCCGCGGCCCCTTGGGGGATGGGATGCGTCAGCATCGGCAGCAGGCTCTCGCGGATGCTCAGACGCGCATCTAACCACGCCAGGATTCGCTTCATCGATTTCGCATCTCCCTCACTAACGGCCCATCAAATCTTCGCCGGGTTTCGCAGCGTGTCCTGTAAGCTCGGATAGTGTGGCGCCTGGACTTCCAGCTTTCCATCCTTGTTGACGCGCCAAACACAGGGAAAAAGTCCGCGCGGTGGCGGGCCGGAAGCACGCTCGCCGTTTTCGTAGTACACGCCGCCATGACACGGACACATGAACAACGCAGACCGTGGAAACCAGGATACCGGACATCCTAAATGGGCGCAATTGACCGCCAACACACGGAATTGGTCTTTCTTCTCGCCGTCCTTGCCGAGATTGCACACGAAAACGCCTGTGTGAGCAGTCATGCCGTCCCAGGGCTGACGCAGTGGGTTATCGAACGTGACCATGCGCGTTTGGCCTTCAGGAAAATCCTTCACAAGACCCAGGGGATACCATTGCTCCTGCTTCTTCCGTAGCGCTCCGAAAAGGAAACCAAGTAGCGGTATGCCCAGGACGATCGTGGCCGCAACACTTACCAGGTAGGTCAGCCAGTGAAAGAAAGTCCGTCGCTCCGGACTGCTGGGTAACGAGGGTTGCGTCATGGTTCGCTGCCCGATGTTATTTGTCGTTAATCGATCCACCAACGCGCCAGTAGGCAAGAAGCGCGACGAGGTCGTTGATCTCTTGCGATGTCAAGTTCGCATCGTTGCGATCGGGATCCGCGTAGTTGGGCATGCCGAAATCGGGCCGGCCGGTGATGATATAGCGCCGTAGTGTCTGATCGCTCACGAGTGCCAGAAACGCCGGATCGTTGATCGCCCCGGCCACTTTGCTTCCTTGGCCCTGTTCGCCGTGACACATGGCGCAGTCACGCGCGAAAACCTTCAGCCCCGTCTTTTTGTCCCCGGATTTGGCAGCGGAGAGCAGATAAGGCGGTGGATGTCCTATCGCTTTGTCCGGTGCGGCCCAGCGTTGCCTGATTCCTTTGGCAACAATGTCGATCTGTTTTTCCGTCAGAGGTCCGACCCTGTCCTTGGCGAACGCAGTCATGGGTGTGCCCGTCCGGCCTTCCACGATGACTCGCCGTAGTTCGTCGTCGGGAATAATGGCCAGAAACAATGGATCGTTAAGAGGCGGCCCAGGGCCATCCTTGCCGTCCTCGCCGTGGCAGCCGGCACAATGAGTGTTGTAGAGCAGGCCGAAATCTTCGACTTGTTCCGCCGGTATCGGCCGATCCGTGTCCCTCGGCTTACCCGGCCAATCGCAGCCCGCGAACACAGACAAGGAGACAAGGAGACAGGGAGACAAGGAGACAAAACGAACACGCGTGCCGACAATTGAGCTAGATTCCCGCATGTGCATCCCCCTCTCCTGGTTCACTTGGCTGCTCTTCTCCTTGTCCCTTCAATGGAGGCACGGGGATCTTCTCCGAGCGATGTACGACAATGGAAGCGCTGATACCGAAGACGAACTGAGAAACGATAAACCACGGCCAATCGATATAGCGTTGTAGCACCTTGTTAACAACGCCCATCAAACTGTAAGCGGTTGCCGTCCACAAGAGCGGCATGAGCAGCCCCCCCCACGCCACCGAACCGGGGATCGGCGGAAGCTTCGGCAACAGTATGCCATAGATCAAGCCGAAACCGACGGACAAAAGCGCATGGATCACGAGCGCCTTTGCCAGCCAATCGCTGTGGAATTGCTCAAGCTGCTCCAGCGTCATCTCGTCCATGCCCGGAACGACCAGGCCGGCCAGCAGGTTTACGGGATACCACAGGCCATGATGGTTCGCCAGGCTCCAGAGAATAGCAGGAATCGGCATCAGGATTCCGCCGGCTATACCGCCAAGAATACCGGCAGGAACAAATCGAGCAGCCATCTGACGCAGCACGACACCCGCGGCCACAAGGCCGAAAATGAACTGCGACACGATGAACCATTCCCAGTTCACACCTCGTGCTAGCGCAGGATTGATAACACTCATGACACTGAAACTTACGGCGGTCCAGAGCAGCGGCATCAGAAGCCCACCCCAGGCGACGGGTCGCGGAATTTCCGGCAATGTCGGCAGGAGCACGCCGTAGACCAAACCGAAGACTGCTGAGTTGACGGCGTGAATCAGCAAAGCAACCACGAACAGCGTTGCATGGAACTGCTCCAGTTCCTGCATCGTCATGTTTTCGACGCCCGGCAACACCATGCCGCACAAAAGATTGATCGGATACCAGATGCTGCGGTGCTCGCTCAGGAGTCCATAAGCCAAAGCCGGCAGCGGCATCACTAACGCGCCAAGCAGACCGCCCTTGACGCCTGCCGAGATGGGATGGACTTTCTCGGGCAACTGGAAACGATAACCGGGCCGGCCGGGATGAAGTTGCTCGACCATCCCGATGACGGCCTCAACCGGCTTTGCGCGCCGTTCGGGTTCGACCATCGCCTCGTGATGATGCCCTTGACCTGGCAGAAGCTGGCCGATCCACCCCGCCAGTCCGGCGACGAAGATCCCAACGCCTGCGGCAAGGAAAGCAAGGTGCAGCGCCACGCCCGCGGCCATCAGGACAATGCCCAAACCGAGGACCATCGGCCAGACATTGGGCTGCGGCATCTCGACTGTTTGCCGTTCGTGCTGGCGAGATTCGTGCATTTCGTCCGGCATTGTCCGCTATCGCCCCACGATGTAAACTACGGTGAATACCACGACCCAGACACCATCGACAAAGTGCCAGTACCACGAGACCAGCTCGACGCCGTGTGGATTTCTCGCCGTCACCTGCCGCCCCAAGGCCAGCATCAACAGAATCAGCATGACTATCACGCCGACCGTGACGTGAGCGCCGTGGAAGCCGACCAGCGTGTAGTATGTCGTGCCAAATAGATTCCGCTGCACCGTCAAACCGTGGGCGATCAGTTCGCGCCACTCGTAAGCTGTGCCGGCAAGGAAAACGATGCCGAGCACAATTGTCGCCGCCCACCATAGACGAAAGCTGGCCTCGCTTCCGCGCCGCAATGCCCTCTCGGCGAAGTGGATCGTCGCACTGCTGGAAAGCAGGCAGATAGTTGTGAAGATAACCAGTCCCATCGACAGCACTCCGGCTGGCGTTGGTCCGCCGCGTCCACCTGGTTGGGCGTCCGCGCCGATGTAGACGATGTAGACCATGATTAGTGTGCTGAAGAACGTCGCTTCCGAGAACAGAAACGCGATCATGCCCCATTGCCGCGCGCTCAGGCCGCGATACGGCAAAATCGCCGGAGGTTTCAGCTGCTCGGAAGTGATGCGCGACTCGATCACGGCTATCGGCTCCGTCACTCGTACTGCCAGTCGGGATCGTCGGGATGCCGCAGATCCCACAGCGGCCGGCGACTGTGAACGGTCGGAATTTCCTCGAAGTTGTACGATGGCGGCGGTGAAGTCGTCGCCCATTCCAGGGTCCAGGCATCCCAGGGATTATCGCCGGCTGGTCGGCCCTTCCACAACGATGCCGTGATGTTGTACACGAACAGCAGATAACTCGGCGCTTGAATCAGACCCCCGATCGTCGCCAACTGATTCCACAGATCCCAGCCGCGATCGGCGTCGTAAGTGTAAATGCGCCGAGGCATGCCCAGCATTCCCGCAATGTGCATCGGGCCGAACGTCAGGATGAAGCCGATCAAAAGCAAGCCGAACTGCCAGCGCGCGACGCGTTCCGAGAGCATCCGGCCTGTGGCTTTTGGATACCAGTAATGCAGTCCAGCAAAGGTGGCGAATATGGTCCCACCGATCAGTACCCAATGGAAATGGCCGACGACAAAGTAGCTATCGGAAAGCTGAAAATTGAAAGGTGCCGCAGCCAACATGATGCCGGTCAGTCCGCCAATGAGAAACATCGACAGAAAACCGCACGCGAACAGCATCGGCGAGGCCATCCACAATTTACCGCCGTACATCGTGGCCAGCCAGTTGAACATCTTGATCCCGGTAGGGATGGACACCAGCAGGCTGGAGGCGGCAAAAAAAAGATCCAATTTGCGGCTCATGCCAACGCAAAACATGTGGTGCGCCCACACGCTCAAGCTGATGAAGACAATGGCCATCGTAGCGGCGGCCATGAATTCGTAGCCGAATAACACCTTGCGCGAGAACACCGGAATTACCTCGGCAATCATGCCGAAGGCTGGCAGGATGAGGATGTATACCTCCGGATGTCCGAAAAACCAGAAGAGATGCTGCCACAAATACGCTGATCCGCCGGTATGCGGGTCGAAGAAGTGCGTGCCAAGTTGGCGATCGAACAGCACCAGGAAGAGGCCGGCCGTCAGCGGCGGAATCGCAAACAGGATTTGCACGGCCGTCCACAGGATGGTCCAGGTGAAGAACGGCACTTTCCAGAGCGTCATACCTGGCGCACGCATTCCCAGGATGGTAGCGATGAAGTTGACGGCTGCCGTAATCGTGCCGATGCCGCTGACGATCAAACCCAAGGCCCAGAACTCGGTTGCGGGACCGCGCGCGAATGTTCGCTCGGTCAACGGCGCATACGCGAACCAGCCGAAATCGGGAGCGCTACCGGTAAGGAAGCTGAAATACACGAGCAAGCCGCCGAACAACGACACCCAGAAGCCAAGAGCGTTCAGTCGCGGAAAAGCCATGTCGCGGGCGCCGATTTGCAGCGGCACCACAAAATTGCCGAGTCCGATCAGGATGGGCATGCCCATGAAGAACACCATCGTGGTGCCGTGCATCGTGAACATCTGATTGAAGACTTGCGGCGACAGAAAGGTGTTTCGCGGCACTATCAATTGCCAGCGCATCAATAGTGCCTGGATACCGGCGACGACCAGGAAAACCACGGCCATGAGAATGTAGAGGATGCCAATCCTTTTATGATCGACCGTGGCGACCCATTCATGCAGCACGGCCTCCCAGGTCGGCGGAGCTTCGCGTGTTTGTTCGGCGAGTGCCATCAGCGCTTACCTCACTCCAACGACGCCAGATAGCGGGTAACACGATCCAGATCACTTTCACTCAAGCCAAACGCCGGCATTAAACAACCCGGCTTAATCTTCTGCGGGTCCGCGATCCACTCACGCAATCTCTTTCCCGCGCGATCGTTCTCAATCACTCCCGAACCCAGCGTGTCGCGGCTCATCAGGTGCGTCAGATCCGGGCCAAAGGTGCCGCGCGCCGAGGTGCCGCGCACGCGGTGACAGTTAATGCACGACTGAGCCAGGAAGACTTCCTTGCCCTTGCGCAGCTCGGCATCGTCGCCGCCCCTCGCTTCCTTTTTCTGGTCGGTTAACCAGCGTGTGAATTCCTCGGGGGAATCGACGTAGACGCGCAAGAGCATGTTGGCATGCTGCGTGCCGCAGTATTCGGCGCATTGACCGACGAAAAGTCCCGTATGTTCCGTCTCAAACCACATGTCGTTTGTCCGGCCCGGAATCAGATCCGTCTTGCCCGCCAAACGCGGCACCCAAAAACTGTGCGCGACATCAACCGACTGAAGCGTCAAAAAAACTGGCCGGCGTTCGCTTCGCTCGGCACGATGGCTCGCCGGTACATGCAGCTCATTCGCCGTGACGAAATCGAGCTTCTCGTCTCCGTATCGATCGTAGTTAAATTCCCACCACCACTGATGGCCGACGACGCGGACGTGCAGGGCTTTGGCATCCTTGAGTTCCGGAGACAGATTGTTGGGATCGACGCGCACTTCCCATTCGGTGCGAGCGATGACCAGCGTGAGGACGAAGACAACCAGCGCCGGCGCGGCCGTCCAGGCGATCTCGATGGGCATGCTACCGTAGACTTGAGGCGGCTCGCTGGTTCCAGGTACGTAGCGGCGGCGAAAGCGCAGAAGCGAGTAGATGAGGATACTTTCAACGACAAGGAAAATGCCGGCTGTGATGGACAGCACCAGAATGGACAGATGGTGAATCGACTCGGCCGGCGGCGAGACCGGATCGAAGATCGATAGGTTCTGCGGCGATCCCTCGCTCAGCGCCAGCAACAGAGGACCGTTCATTACCTAGAAACTCCGGACGTGCGATCTCCCTGGCAATGCCGTCGTCGCTATTCCACAATCAACTTATGGCTTTGCTACCTCAGCCGCAATCGGCGGCCATGCAAATTCACGAACATGCCACATTACCTACCAGCCGCTCAGCCAGGTCGGTAATCCACGGTCATAGAAATGGACAAGCTCGTTCATGCTCGCGAAGAAGAGCACGGACGTCACGAGATTGAAGGCCAACGTGGCGACGATCCAGGGAAGGGCGCGCAGACCGCCCACTTTCACTCTGGCCGTCGCAGCCGCGGCAACACCTTGAATGAGAAAGAACGAAGTCTGATAACCCTGTACCCGTCCGATGGCAATGCCGAAAATGTATTCGTGCATCAGAGCCGAGAGGACGAAGACGACCAAGGTTGCACGAAGCGGGTTCCGAAGCCCTCCTACGGAGACGAAGACATCCTTCAGGAAGAACTGGTGCATGTTCCGGTTATAGCGACGCCAGAAATCTGCCGGAGTCGTGGCCGCCAGCGGATTGGCCATGTAGTCCCTCGCTCTGCCACCCGAGAGTCGCCACAGGGCTGATGCGATGGCAAGTCCAGAAAACACAGCCAGCAAGAACGCGGTCACTTTGCTGGCGTGTTCGGCGAGAAATGGAAGAGCATGCCAATCGACGTGAAACAAGAGCCAGAGAAGAATGATGCCTCCCGCGAGTCCAAACGTCGATTGGATGAGCCTGAAGAGATCCATGCGAAGAGTGGATTGCGGCTCCATCGGCAGACATCGACGGACATGGACAAAGGGGTTCATGACGAACGCCACGAAGACGTACCAGTTCGGCCCACCTCCGCGTCGCACTTCATGCCGGTGATCGAGGAGCTTGACAATGATGACAACCGCAGTCACCGCCGCGAGGAATCGCGGTAATCGATTGACCGGCGGGATGAGGCACGGCGACAGAGCCATGGGCGGGCAAAGGGCGATCAATGTAAATTGCCCCAGCCAACCTTTCCGCGCCAGGAGTGGAAAACAAATGATCGCCAACAAGTACGGGATGACGATGGCGAGGGCCAGATACATTACGCGAACCACCTCGAACTCAACAAGCAGAGTCTCGCATATCGTCCCGCTGCATCGCACTGAGTGATGCAACGGCAGTCGTCAGGACCGGAGACGGAGGTTATACCGATTCGCGGCTCATCAAGTTTTTTAGCCTCTCGTATAGCACCTTTGGCTCCAGTTCCCCCCCCGTTAGCCGAAAATAGGCGCTGGCATCATCCACAACGCGCAACCGCCCCTCGCTGCTGTCGGCCAATTCCCGTATTCGCCGTGGGTTGCGATAGCCAAGTACGACATCCACCGCAGTGCTGCCGACTTCGGCGGATCTCTCCAGATGGATCGATGCGATCTTCCACTGTGCCGCCAGCAGACGCAGTTCTGCAAGACGCATCAGCCATTCGGCCGGCTCTGGCAGCGTTCCGAAGCGATCGCGCATCTCCTGACGAAAATCGTTCAGGCGATCCAGCCGCCGCACGCGCGCCAGACGGCGATAGACCTCGATGCGCTGGCGCTGCCCCTGCACGTAGTCGCGCGGCAGATACGCGGTCCACGGTAGGTCGATGCTCACATCAAGAGGCGTTCGCAGCGGTTGTTGTTTCAGCGTTCGCACGGCGTTTTCGAGAAGCTGACAGTACAGTTCGTATCCGACGGCGGCAATGTGACCGCTCTGCTGCGTGCCCAGGATATTGCCGGCCCCGCGGATCTCCAGGTCGCGCAGGGCGATCTTGAAGCCTGCTCCCAGTTCGGTGAATTCCTCGATCGCTTTCAGACGACGGGCCGCGTTGGGCGTCACGGTGCGGTCGCTGTCGAGCAAAAGATAGGCGTAAGCGCGGTGCTTGTAACGGCCGACACGACCACGCAGCTGGTGTAAGTCCGCAAGACCGTAATGGTCGGCCTGATTGATGAAAATGGTGTTGGCGTTGGGGATGTCCAGACCGCTCTCGATGATCGTGGTGGCCACCAGGATGTCGGCCTCGCGGCGGACGAATCGAAGCATTCCCTGTTCCAGCTCGTCGGCGGCCATCTGTCCGTGGACAATGGCGATCCGAGCTTCCGGCACAATTTGCTCCAGTCGAGAGGCAATCTCCTGGATATTCTGCACGCGGTTATGCACAAAATAGACCTGGCCCTCGCGATTCAGCTCCCGCAGCACGGCATGGCGAATCAGTTGTCTATCGAAACGAACGATGCGCGTTTCGATCGCCAACCGGTCAGGGGGTGGTGTTTCCAGGTTGGAAATGTCGCGGATGCCCAAGAGAGATAGATGCAACGTGCGCGGGATCGGTGTGGCCGTCATCGTCAGCACATCGACTTTTTGCCGCAGGTGTTTGAGGCGCTCCTTGTGCTCGACGCCGAAACGCTGTTCCTCATCGATGATGACCAGGCCGAGATCCTTGAACTGCACATCGGAGCTGACGAGTCGGTGCGTGCCAATAATGACGTCGATCCCACCCGTTTTCAGTCGTTCGACGATCCGTTTCTGTTCGCCAGAGGAACGGAAGCGACTGAGGCATTCGACAGTAAACGGATATTCGGCCAGGCGCTGGCTGAATGTGCGATAGTGCTGTTCAGCCAGCACGGTTGTGGGCACAAGGACCGCGACTTGACGCCCGTTATCGACGGACTTGAAGGCGGCGCGGACGGCAAGCTCCGTCTTGCCGTAGCCAACATCGCCGCAGAGAAGGCGATCCATCGGGCGGGGCCGATGCATGTCATTCTTGATCTCGGCCATGCTGGTCAGCTGGTCCGGCGTTTCCTGGTAGGGGAACGATGCCTCGAACTCAGCCTGCCATTCGCTGTCCGCCGGAAAGGCTGTGCCGGGCTCAGCCTCGCGCAGCGCCTGCAAGCCGATCATGTCGCTGGCCAGATCCATGACGGCGGCCTGGACGCGCGCCTTGCGATTTTGCCAGCTCGTGCCGCCGAATTTCGACAGCTCCGGCTCGGTTTTGGCTCCGCCAACGTATTTTTGTACCAGATCGATCTTCGATGCCGGAACGTAGACGCGCACCCCACCTGCAAATTCGAGGATGAGATGCTCTTCAGCGTGCTTCGTTTCCGATCCCTTCCGCGCGCGGCTCGGTTCTTTCTCGATTAGCTGCATGCCGCAGTAGCGAGCGATACCGTGGCTGACGTGAACGACAAGATCGCCTTCGGCCAGATCGAGAAAGCTATCAATGGCGAGTGATTCGAGTCGGCGGCGCGGCTGCACCTGGCGGGTTTCTTCACGGTGGAACAGCTCTTGTCCGCCGAGCGCAATGAGCGATCGCGCCGAACCGTTATACCCGACTCCTTCGATTAAACGAAAACCGGAACGGACGCGGCCTGTTACCAAACGCAGTCGATCCGATTGCGCCAGCTGACCAGCGGACAAGACTTCGCTCAGACGTTTGCACTCCCCTTCGTTGTGGCAAGCGATCAGCACGACATCGTGCGCCGCCACGGCGTCTAACTCATCACGGACGCGGCCAACCTCGCCGCTGAAACGCTCGACCGATTCGACACGTAGATGGCATGTCGCCTCCACCGACGGCGACGGCATTGCCGAAACCGTCGCACTTGGGAAACGCAACAATTGCCCAAACACGCCCTCGACGGAGTACAGTCCCGTCACCTCGGCGACGCGCTCAAGATAGTGCTTGCCCTGCTCGCGCAACTCCTCGACTTCCACGAGGACCGTCCAGGCGTCTTCGGGCAAATAGTCGCAGAGATGGCCGTGTTCCCTGCCCCCGCTAACGTTTCGCGCTGGGAGTGTACCCGTGATTTCCGTTTCGTCAAGCTGACCGAGGCTGCGCTGCGTTTGTGGCGAGAACTGGCGGATCGATTCGATTTCATCTCCGAAGAATTCCAGCCGATACGGTGCCTCAGCATCAGGAGAGAACACGTCAAGGATGCCGCCGCGCCGGCTGAGCTCTCCGGGCAGTTCGACAGCCTCCGTGAGCTTGTAACCGCGTTCGACCAGCCAGCAGACTAGCTCTTCCAGGTCGGCGCTCTCAGAACTTCGCAGACGTCTGCGTGTGGCGGCGAGCTGGCTGCGGTCAGGCACCGGCTGAATGAGAGCTTGCAACGTCGTCAGCACAAGGCGGGGAGGATTGCGACCTTCGAGTTGCTTGAGCAGCCGCAGCCGCTGGCCGGCGATTTCATCGACGGCCAGGGAAGCCTCCTGGCGAAAGTCATCCCAGGCGGGGAAAACGACGGGATCAATTCCGGCGAAGCTGCACAGGTCGCTGATCCACCCGTCGAGGTCGCGCGGATGAGCGAGGACGACGAGCAGAGTGCGCGGCGTCTGCCGAGCCAACACCGCAGTCGCCAGTGCTCCCGACGAACCCCAGGCACCATCCACCACTGCGCCGCGACGCTGGTGCAGCGCGGACAGCACGGCTGGAAAATCCTCCATCCGCGCCAAGAGATCCGGCAGATCCTGTAAACGCTCGGGTAACGTGGACAAAACGTCTAGCGACACGAAGCAAAACTCCTCTTTGCGCATTATAAACGAAACAAAATCTATCAGTTAGCCAAGATCCACGCCATGTCAGCCCTTTGCAATTGACGGCTTCCGCTATATCGTGACAGGGACCGTCCCACCTTGCCTCGTGGAGTACCGTTTCATGCCGGCCCCTGCACTCTCCCAAGTCGCGGTCCACCTCCGGCCGGAGGACAACATCGCCGTCGCTGCGCGTTCTTTGCCGGCCGGCGCCAGCTTTCAACACAACGGCGACACAATCACCCTCCCGCAGCGCATTGCCCTCGGACACAAGATCGCCCTTCGCCGGATCAATGTCGAAGAAGCCGTCCACAAGTACGGCCAGATCATCGGTTTCGCCAGCAAGAACATCGAACCCGGCGAATGGGTCCATGTTCACAACATCACTGCCAGTGCTTTCGCGCGCGATTACGCTTTTTGCCGCGATCGCCCTCCGCCACCGCCGTCGGCGGAGCCGCGCCATTGGTTGGGCTACGATCGCGGCGATGGTCGTTACGGCACGCGCAACTACATCGCCGTCATCAGCACCGTGAACTGCTCGGCCAGCACCAGCAAATACATCTCCGAGCGCTTCCATGCCACGGAGCTGCTTAAGCAATATCCCAACGTCGATGGGGTGGTGGCCATCACACACAAGGCCGGCTGCGCCATGCAATACGATGGGGCCGACCACAACCAACTCGACCGTACGCTGGCCGGTTTCGCGAAACACCCCAACGTTGCCGCTTACATCCTCGTTGGACTCGGTTGCGAAACTGGACAGGCCATCCACCTGATCGAGCATCAGGGACTTGTCCAGCTCAACGGTTCTCGGAAAAAACCGCAGGTCATCACGATCCAGGAGTGCGGCGGCATCGGCAAAACCGTGGAGGCCGGCGTCCGCGCCATTGCCGAATTGCTGCCGCGCGTCAACGATGGGAAGCGCACACGCTTAGCGGCGGAGAAGATCATTCTCGGCACCAACTGTGGCGGTTCCGATGGCAATAGCGGCGTGACCGCCAATCCGGCACTTGGCGTCGCCTCGGACCTGCTCGTTGCCCAGGGTGGAGCGAGCATCCTTGGCGAAACGCCGGAGATTTATGGGGCCGAGCATTTGCTCACACGCCGGGCGGTCAGTCGCGCCGTGGGCGAAAAACTCGTCGAGCGCATCAAATGGTGGGAGTGGTACACCGGCATTTTCGGGGCAGAAATCAACAACAATCCGTCGCCCGGTAACAAGGAAGGTGGCCTGACGACAATTTACGAAAAATCGCTGGGAGCGATCGCCAAGGGCGGCAGTACCGCTCTTGTGGACGTCGTTGGCTATGCACAGCCCGTCACGGCGAAAGGTCTCGTTGTGATGGACACGCCGGGTTACGATCCGGTGAGCATGACCGGGATCGTCGCCGGAGGAGCGAATGTGTTGGTATTCACGACCGGCCGCGGCTCGGTGTTCGGCTGCAAGCCAGCCCCATCGATCAAGGTTGCCACCAACACGCCCATGTATGAGCACATGATCGATGATATGGACATCAATGCTGGCGTTATCCTTGAAGGCACGCCTGTGGAGGAAGTGGGTCGGCAAATCTTCGAGGAAATTCTGGCTGTCGCCAGCGGCAAGAAAACGAAAAGCGAACACAACGGCGTCGGCGAGGAAGAATTCGCACCGTGGTCAATCGGCCCGACGTTGTGAGGTCAAATCGAGGTGCTTTTACCGAGGAACATCATGAAACTTAAACAGCTGTTACTCGTGGGGATCGTGGCGACCGGCCTGGTGGGAACCGTCTCCCTGAGCAAGGAAGATGGCTCTCCAGGGGAACGGATGTGTGACGCCGCCGCCAAACTGGTGAATGGTCTCAACGACGACCAGAAGAGCATGGGGCTGTTTACCTTCGACGACAAGGAACGGACCAACTGGCATTTCGTGCCCTTGCAGGATGCCAAGAAAAACCCGACGCGCAAAGGGTTGCGTTTTGAACTCATGTCCGTCGAGCAGAAAGACACAGCGAAGGCGCTCCTACGGGCCGGGACCAGCCGAGCCGGATACGAAAAGGCATCCACGATCATGAGTCTGGAATCGATTCTCGCAGACCTGGAGATGGGCGGCGCAATGGTTCGTAAGCCCGGGTGGTACTTCGTCAGCATCTTCGGCACGCCATTGAAATCGGGCAAATGGGGTTGGCGTATCGAGGGTCATCATCTGTCGCTGAATTTCGTTGTCGATCAAGGCAAAATCGTGGCTTCCACCCCGGCCTTCTTCGGCGCTAACCCAGCCGAGATCAAAATGGGATCGCGCAAGGGCTTCCGCACCTTACCGGAGGCAGAAGATCTCGCAAAACAGCTGTTCGCCTCACTCGACGAGGATCAGCGCAAGATCGCACTTCAAAAAGCTCAGTTTCCAGAGATCGAACAGGGCAAAGCCGCCGCGAATCCCGGCGCGCCCAATGGCCTTCCCGCTGCCAAGATGAACGAAAATCAGCGTGGCTTGCTCATGAAATTGGTTCAGGCGTATGCGGAGCGTATGCCGCCGGAGGTCGCCCAGGCAGAGATGGCGGAGGTTAACTCGGCCGGCACCGACAAGATTCACTTTGCCTTCGCCCAATCCGCCGACAAGCCCGGCAAACCCTACACCTATCACATTCAGGGACCGACGTTCCTCATTGAGTTCCTCAACGTTCAGGAAGATTCCGCCAGGAATCCCGCCAACCATATTCACAGCTGTTGGCGTGATCTCAAAGGTGACTTCGGCATTGCCTCCAAGTGACGTTCAGGCCCACCTGTGCAGATCGCCAGCGACGGAATTTCCGTCGCTGGAGGTCCGTTTTTTCGCTTCATCTGTCGGTTTTTCCGACATCAGTACGAAAAATCCGGCGCTATTTCGCATTCACGTTCCAATGACTTCCAAAGTCCCTAGCTTCTCAAAGTCTTACGCCTCAGTAGTTTAGGAAAGTTTGAAAAAAAGGTAGCTTTCCGGCATCGGTTATGCTAAACTAAGAGACGTGATTAAGCCGGTCAGCAGAGGCGCTGACTGGAGATTTGGTTCATAAGCCAGCCAACGAAGGCTGGTTCGCACCCGAGACTCGCCCGGGGTGCTTTGCACGGTGTTCGTCGCCCCACCGTCTCGCCCCTCGCCCGGAACGATGAAGAGGGCCTCGCGTCCAGAGGGGCATCGGCAATCAGGAGGGTCAAAAGGTTTCCGGAGTCGCCTAATCGCCCGATTTCGCCTATCGCCCAGACCCGGATGCCTTTTGACCCCCTTGCTGATTCCTTGAATTGCATCTCTTCTCCCACTACTCTATCCTACCTTCATCGTCGCAAATAGCCTTTAAGTCCTCGGCTCGCTTCCTGCGCTTCCTCCCAAGAAATGGCCCGCGCTGCCGTTAAGGACTTGTACATTCCAAATTCTCCCGATAAGCTAAGTTGCCCCCATCTCATGCCGGCTGCGTCTTTGGCGTATCTCATAGACGAGACGCCCTCCACAAACTACGGTCCCGGTTAGGAGCAACAACGATGGCGACAGTCCGCGACATTCTGGCGAAGAAAGGCCCCCAGGTCTGGTCCATCGGCGGCGAGGCGTCGGTCCTGGAAGCCGCTCGCTTCATGACGGAACAAAAAATTGGCGCGATTCTCGTTCTCGATGGCGAACACATCGTGGGCATGTTTAGTGAACGCGACATCCTTCAGCGTGTCGTCGCTGAAGGCCGCGACCCAAGTCAAATCACAGTTGGCGATGTCATGACCGTCGAGGTTGCTTGCTGCACCCCCGACACGTCCCTGGAAGAGGCGCGTGGCGCGATGAAAAATCGCCGTATCCGCCATCTGCCCGTTGTGGACGGCGACGAACACCTCCTCGGTCTGGTCTCGATCGGCGACCTAAATGCCTTCCAGGTCGCTCACCAGGAGCAAACGATTTTCCTCCTCAACGAGTACCTCTATGGCCGTGTTTGAGACATTGAAGGTCGTCAATAGTGCCGAGAAGATTTTTTTGCCCATATCCCTTGTCGGCAACCGAGGACTTTGTAAGATACATCTCTCGCCCATGAAAGCGATGGCTCCTCTGGAGCGGACGCATTGTTCTTTGACAAATCGGTAGCGGTAGAAGTTGCAATTCACAAGCAACGGCGTCGGGCGAGCGGGGGGCGTAAGCCCCCTGTTGAGTCTTCGTCCTGACGTTGTTTCTTGCGATCTCTGCATGAGCCTGAGAGAGAAGTTAGGA
>DATBHJ010000057.1:0-35853 GCA_036557565.1 Gemmataceae bacterium | reverse complement strand
AAGAAGCTGGCGTTGATCGCCGTGGCCCGGCGGCTGCTGGGCATCCTCAATGCGCTGATCCGCAACCGAACGCCATGGGACGAAAAACGCATCGCGATCGCTTGACTTTCAAGACAGTCACTTACTCCGCTGCGCTGCGTGTGCGGCTCGGAAAGATGGTTACAACAGTTTCCGTGCTTCTTCTTGACACACCTGCGCCGCATCCATCTGCCCAAGCCGGCGATAGCACTTGAACAAGTCGGACAAAGCCGCTGCATATTCGCCTTGCGACAGCAACGACTGCTCCTTTTGCGCAGCGCGGAGTTGCTCCAAACAGTCGCGCGCCGCTGGCAGATTGTCCAGGCCGAGATACGCCTGTCCCAACAGACGCAGCGTCCGCGCTCCATTCGCGTCTAACACTGCCCACTCCGCCGGACGATGCACGTCCAAACGATCGATCGCCTGTTCATACGCTCTCGCCGCCAGCAGTCGCCGCACTTCGTGGAACAGCGCGCCCACAGCATCGTCTGCACTCAGTCCCGCTGTGTCCGGCGTCTCGCCCGTTGTATCGAGAGGCGGCAGCGGCTCACCCGCTTCACACGACTCGATGGCGGCGAGCAGACGGCCGGCGTCTGCGAAGCGGCGCTCCGGCTCCACGTCCAGACAGCGTAAGATCAACGCATCCAGCCAGCGATAATCGTTGCGGATTTCGTTCTGCACAACCGACGGCGGCGGAAAGTGGAAGGCTTTTTTCATCCGCAGAGACAGTTCGCCGCGATTGCTGTTTTCGGCGCTGGGCCACGAGGCCGTCAGATGAGGACCGCCGCCGGTGAACAGTTCGTACATCAACAGGCCCAGACTGTACACGTCTGAGGCGGGAGTTGAACGGCCAAGCAGCGTCTCCGGAGCCATGTACACGAAATTGCCAATCGATCCCGGCGCGAAGCCGAGGCTGCGATCGGTGTAGGCGGCGAGACCGAAGTCCACGATGCGAATGACGCCGCGACGATCCACCAGGATATTGTCCGATTTCAAATCGCGATGCACCGCCCCCTGACGGTGCACCAGGGCCATGCCTCGACAGATCTGTTTCAGAAACCGCAACCCCATTGACACGCTAAAACGCCCCGCCGCCCGCAGGTGAGACATAAGCGGCAAACCATCGACGTATTCCATGACCAGAAACGCTCGATTGTCGTGTTCGGGCAACAGCCCCATGTCGTGAATCTGCACCAGATGATGGCGACCCGGATCATCCAGTCCGTTGGCGGAAGCGGCGAGGATTTGCGCGAGGATGAGAGCGTCGCCGAAGAGATGCGGGGCCGTCTCTTCGGTCAGCTTCGTTTGCCGCGATACTTTGACCGCGACTGGCCGAACGCGTTGCCGACAGAAATACTGTTCGCCGCGGAAGACGGCGCCGTAGAAGCCGCTGGCCTGCACTTCCACGAGCTTGTACTTGCCGGCGAGCGTTTGACCGAGCAGACGATGTTCAAGCGAGTGAGCGTGTTCCACGGTTGCTACCTGCCCGACCAGCCGGAATCCGCTCGTTGTTATATTGCATTCGAGGAAACGCTACGAGTCAGCCTTGGAGAGGGACAATCGGCATGATCGGCAACCTGGTCCACGATTGCCTGGGCGATGCGCAAGGAAGCGGTTGCGGCCGGCGAGGGTGCGTTAAGTACATGGACCATTCGCGGCGCGGAGACGATGCTGAAATCATCCACCAGCGAACCATCCCGACCCAGAGCCTGGGCGCGTACTCCGGCGCCGGCAGGACGAATGTCCTCCGAACGCAGCTCCGGGATCAGGCGTTGCAAGGCGCGTAGAAAAGCCTGCTTGCTGAGGGAGCGATACAACTCGCCCATGCCGGTTTTCCAATAGCGCTTGACCATGTTCCAGAAGCCCGGGTAGCGGATCATCTGCCCAATATCACGGACCGAAACATCGCGATGACGATAGCCCTCCCGCTTCAAGGCCAAAACCGCGTTGGGTCCCGCTTCCACTTCGCCGTGGACCATCCGCGTGAAATGCACACCCAGGAACGGGAAACGCGGATCGGGCACCGGGTAGATGAGATTTCGGACCAGATGGCGACGCTCGGGAACGAGCTGGTAATACTCGCCCCGGAAGGGTGTAATCTGTACCTCGGGCTGAACGCCGCAACGCTGAGCGACACGATCGGATTGCAGGCCGGCGCAGTTGATCAGAAAACGACAGTAAACTTCACCCTGAGAAGTAGTCAGCGTCAGCTGTCCCTGATCTGGGACGCAGCTGAGCATGCGTGTATTCAGCCGGACCTCGGATCCAGCGGCACACGTTAACTCGGACAACCGACGGACCACTGCGGGATAATCGGCGATGCCGGTTTCCGGTACGAGCAGTCCGGTGATACCGGCGACATGTGGCTCGTAATCGCGCAGCTCAGCAGCAGCCAGAAGGCGGATGCCTTCCAGACCATTGGCCTGGCCGCGCCGCCTCAATTCCTCAAGGGCTGGTAGTTCCTCGCTCCGGGTGGCGACCACGACCTTGCCGCATCGCTCGTGGGCGATGCCCTGGTCGCGGCAAAAGCGATACATGGCCTGGCGGCCTTCGGTACAGTAACGCGCTTTGAGAGAGTTGGGCTTGTAGTATAGCCCCGAGTGAATCACTCCACTGTTGTGCCCACTCTGGTGGGCGGCCAGGCGATCCTCCGCTTCGAGTACCGCTAATGTCAGTCCCGGCGCTCGGTTCGTCAATTCGTGGGCCGTCGCCACGCCGACAATGCCGCCGCCGATCACCACCACATCGTAAGGATTCGCAGCCACGTCGAGAGTTCCCAAAGCACTTTGTCCTTCCCCGTGCTGGTCGGCGACAGCGGAACAAGCTCCAGCAAGTCGAGGTCCGAGCCTACCGGCGAAAGAGTGAGCGCTAGATCGTGTTGTCCCGGTTCCAGATGAAGAGGGTCCGTCAGCACACAGGGCCGAAAATCGGCTGTAGCGCGGAAGGTCTGCACTTCAGGCTGGCTTCTATCCACCGTGACGGTCAGCGTTTGCCGTTTGGGCGAACGCATCCGGCAGCATAACTGGTAGTCGCCGCTGACTGTCACCTGAACATGATAGACAACGGACGCTGGTTTCCCAACTGCAGCATGTATGCGCAGCGCCCGACCTTGCGTAGCGGTCTCGTCCGGCTGGCATATCCAACCTTCCGAAAGCTCACCACTTTCGGCCTCCCATGCCTGCGGCAAGGCTTCGCCGGCACGCCGCTTGCGCCCATTGATCTTTCGGAAGATGCACTGGTCGCTTCGGCGCAGCTCCACCATCCAGGTCGTCAGCCTGGCAGCCCAGGCGAGATCCGAGGGCAGAGCGATTTCCGAACAATGCTGCTTGCACACCTTGCTGAGCGGGGCATCTCCCCGGGCGAGTTCTCGCACAAATTCGGTTGCCCTGGCTCGATGTCCGATCTCGTGCGCCAACATGGTTGGCCAGTTCCACCCGCAAAGAATTGCCATCACAACGGCCAGGGTCTGAGGGATGGCCAGCGGCGCCTTCATGCGCACCAATAACAGGTAGAGTATGATGCCGATTGGCATGGTCAGCACCATGTAGCGAAAGGCCCACAATTCCAGGCGAGCACGGCCATAGGCGATCGATGCGGCAACCAAGAACGACGCTCCCCAGACCAGCACGAGGTCAAGC
Organism: Gemmataceae bacterium; assembly: GCA_036557565.1. Lineage (GTDB taxonomy): Bacteria > Planctomycetota > Planctomycetia > Gemmatales > Gemmataceae > JAJPHU01. The sequence goes on along the minus strand of DATBHJ010000057.1, from coordinate 32,197 downwards.
CAGTCGTTCGCCCCCGCCTGGTTGTCTCGTCGCCAGCGCACGAGGTCGCGAACAATCCGCCCCACGACCCACAGGCTGGGTAGCAAGAGGACCAAAGACACCCACGGCCAAAGCACCTGCAACACAGGCGGCCCCAGCCAGCAAACGCTTTCTTTCGCGGTGGCCCTGAGGGTGGTCAAGAGGGAATTGCTAACGAAGTTGGGGTTATGAGGAGCGGGCGTGAGAAAGAGCAGTAACCCCGATGCAACCACGATCAGAGCCGCACCAAGGCTGGCCGCGATCTTCCAGGCGCGGCAAGTCGTCTCTCGGACGCCAAGCACCAGGGCGCCGGCCAGACCCAAGGTCATGAGGTTGCCGGCCGGGCCGCCCGTCAGCGTGACCACCATCACGATTAGCCAGTAAGACATCAGGTGCTTCAGCGAGCGCTGCGGCCAACGGATGGCCGCCAGGGCCAGCGCGATACACGTCAAACCGCCCGGCGCACCGAAGGAGTAGGCATACTCCCAGATAGTCTCGAACTGCCCCGGACAGAGCACTACAAGGCAGAGGAATGTATCGCTCAGGGCAGATTGGCCGCGGATGGACCGGGCGGCAAACAAGAGAGCCAGCGCCCCCAGGACCATGCAAGCCAGCGTTCCATAGTGCATTGCCTGCCAGTTCCAGTGGCTCAGCTCGCCCAGGACATACAATCCCAGACGCAAGAGCGGCTGACGGTGCTCGTTGTTCGCTACCCACAGCCACGACCACGACAGCGATTCCTGGCCGGAGGCGATGGCAGTAAACCCCCACTCATCGGCCCAGGGCAGCGCTAGCCCAAATCTGTTGACGCACAGCACGAGGGTCAAAGAACAGAGCGCCCAGACAAGGAGAACGCCGTGAAACAGGCGGTCGGCGAGAATGCCTGCCAGCCACCGGCGAAGAGCTGATGGACAAGGAAGATGTTCCTTTTGCAACTCTGAACTCCTTATGGGCGACGGCCAGGACAGATCACGCCGCGTCGCAATCGTGCAGCCTCGGAGTGCGATCGGCCTCCAGCTCGCGCTCGATGGCTTGCACGCGCTGTTCCAGTGCCGCGAGACGATTTTCCACCAGGGGAAGACGCGTTCGATGCGCTTCGCGGACGGCCAGACGTTCGGAGAGAAGATCATCGGAGATGAGGAACCATTCTGCCAGGCTCTTGATGAGTGTGCTCAGGTAGCGCCGACCCATTTGCGTGATGCGGAGATTGCTGCTTCCCCACTCCCGGCCGGTCCAGCCGATGGGAACCTGAGCGATGTAGTAGTTGCGGATCACTGCCGCCAGAGACATTTCAATGGTAATGTTGAAATGACTGGCGCGAAACGGTCCACACTCCCGCAGAACATCGGCGCGGTAGGCCTTGAAGGCATTTGTCAAATCGTTGAACGGGCAGAGGAAAAGCCACTGCATCGTTTTGTTGACGATTCGGTTAATGATCAACTTGACGCGCGGATAATCGGTGACCTTGCTGCCCTTGATGAAGCGCGAACCGAATACACAGTCGTAGCCCTCTTCAATCTTGCGGTAGTAGGCGACAGCATCTCCAGGATGGTCGGAGCAATCGGCCATGTACACGATAACCACGTCTCCCGTCACCAGATCGAGTCCGGAGCGAATGGCTCGACCGATGCCGCCGGGTTGTCGGCGGTTGACCGTTCGCACGCCGGCATCCTCGGCCATGAAGCCCGCTATAACGGCCGCGGTGCCGTCACGGCTGTTATCGTTGACGACGATGATCTCATAGGGGATACGTTCCTTGCGGAACTCGCTCTGAAGAGAATTGAGGACTTGCGGTAGATTTTTTTCTTCGTTGTAGGCAGGGATGACCACCGACAGTTTGAGCTCGTTCATCACACCAATCCTTCGTTAGAGTCCCGAGCGTTTTACCGACTAGCCCGGAGCGCTAGCGACGGGCGCTTTGGCCCGTCGCTAGCGCTCCGGGCTCGTGGTTCCTCCCGTTAGCCCCTCTTAGGTAAAGATCGGTTGTAACTGTGCTTCATACTCGCGCAGCCAGGCATAGATATCCTCGACGATGGCCCGGACCGACTTGACGGGCAGCCAGTTGAAGTCGCGCTCTACCCGAGTGTTGTCCGTCAGATAAATACGCACATCCAGGGGAGAGGTAGTTGCCTGGCCCGTGATCGTTATTCTGTGGCCCGTGACTTCCTGACAGATCGTTGTCAGTTCGCGCAGGGAGGCGGAAACCTCGGTTCCGCCACCGGCGTTGTAGACGCGGCCATCCCACCGGCTCAGGTCGCCCATCTGTCGCACCATCAAATCGAACAGATCCTCCACATGTAGCATGTCGCGGACCTGTTTGCCCTGTCCGCCAAAGCCTGTGTACTGCAAGGGCCGGCCAAAGGTGTGTCGCGCCACCCAGAGCGTTACCACGCCCTGATCCACCTTGCCCATCTGCCACGGCCCCGTGAGGACGCCGCAGCGGTTGATGAGGACCGGCATGCTGTACAAGAAGGCGTACTCTTGCAAGACTAGCTCTGTCGCCAGCTTGCTTGCGCCGTACAGGGAGCGCGGGCCATCCAGCGGGAAATCCTCAGCAATGCCGCGCTCGGAGAAGCCCGGAATGTTTTCCTCGGCGGTCCAGGCGAAGCGCGTGCCCTGCTCGTGAAAGCTCAGGCCGTTGATCCGGGCGATCGGATAGACTCGGCTGGTGCTGAGGAAAAGAAACGCTGCTTGGTTGCGGCGAGCCGCCTCCAGACAGTGCAAGGATCCCGTCAAATTGTTTTGCAGAACCGGCAGTGGTGTGCCATCCGCCCCGGCCTGCACCGAAGGCTCCGCGGAACAATCGATCAACAGATCGAAGGCCGACCAGTCATCCACGTCTTCGCGGCAGCGGATGTCGCCGTGCTGGAAGGATACCCCTGCTCGTTTCAGTCGAGGTAGGTTCAGTTCGCTGCCGCGCCGTTTGAGGTTGTCGAAGACGGCAACAGAAACGTCGGGAAAATCTCGCCGCAAGAGCAGGGCCAGGTTGGCGCCGACGAAGCCCGCGCCGCCCGTGATCAACACCTTGCGGAAGGGCATGCTCGCTGCCATTTACGCAGCCCTCCGGCTCGTTTGTGTACGGTTGCACCAGCCCTGATAAATGGCCTCGATGATGGCCCGCAGATCATACTTGTAGGACCATTCCGGGTAGTCCGTCTGGAAGGCACGGACATCGCTGACGTACCAGATGTGATCGCCGATCCGGTTTGTCTCTGAATAGCTCCAGTTGAGTTTTCGACCGCTGACTTCCTCGCACAGGGCGATGGCCTCCAGCATGGAACAATGACTGTGCCTGCTGCCTCCCGCGTTGTAGACCGCGCCGGCACGTGGGCGCTGGAAGAAGTGCCAGAACATTCCGATGAGGTCTTCGGAGTGGATATTGTCCCGTACTTGTTTGCCTTTGTAGCCATACACCATATAGGGCCGCCCTTCGATGCAGCAGCGCATCAAGTAGGATAGGAAGCCGTGCAGCTCCGTCCCGCTGTGCCCGCCGCCGGTGAGGCAGCCGCCGCGGAATACACCCGTCTTCATGCCGAAGTAGTGGCCGTACTCCTGGACCATCACATCGGCGGCCACCTTGGAGGCGCCGAAGACCGAGTGCTTGCTCCGGTCGATCGGCATGCTTTCGTCGATCCCATGCTGGGAAAAGGGGTGCGGCGCGTATACTTCCCAGCGCGTCTCTTGCTCGACAAGTGGCAGACGATTCGGCGAATCGCCGTAGACCTTGTTTGTGGAAGTGAAGATGAACACCGCATCGGGGCAGTGCTTTCGTGTCGCTTCCAACAAGACAAGCGTCCCCGTGGCATTGACCGAGAAATCGGTCAGCGGCTCGCGCGCAGCCCAGTCGTGGGAGGGTTGTGCCGCCGTGTGGATTACTAACTTAATGTCCTGGTTGTATTCCGCGAAGATGCGGTCGATTGCACGCTCATCCCGAATGTCCGCGCGATAATGTTTGTAGTCCGTAATCTCCGCTTCCAGCTGCCGGCGGCTCCAGTCAGTGGAGGCTTCTTCTCCGAAGAAATACTGACGCATATTGTTGTCAACGCCGACCACCCCATAGCCCTGCCGGCTGAAGAAACGAACGGCTTCACTGCCGATCAGCCCGGCCGCGCCTGTTACCAGTACAGTGCTCATGAATGAGAGCCTTCGAATTATTGGACTAACCGATCCTTGTCATAGATCCAGCCTACCCTCCTGAAATCGACATATTTCAGGGGTCGAGTTTAGTGGATTGACTGGTTGCCTGGCATGGTGGCCAAACAAATTGGACATGTTGCCAGAAACCACATTTCCCAGATTACTCGGTCGTTTCGGCATAGCTGTAGGTGCCGCGGCAAGCTGGGGACTTTGGGGCAACGACCCTCCCTCTTGTGTGATTTCCACGGATGGTGTATTGGCTCTAGGGTCTGTACGGATCAAACTTTAAGAGCATGGACGCAAGGATCAGGAGGGGGAATTAGACATGGAAGTGGCAGTAACCAGTAATGATCGGTCAGTCCGTTCGGTTACCCCTCAGTGCGTAGTGTGTGCAGGCCAATCGGTCGAGCCAGCTCTCAGTAAGTTCGATCTGACGATGCATGGCTGCGCAGGTTGTGGGGCGCTCTTTACGTATCCAGCTCCGGCTCTCACTACTGCATCGGCGAGGTACAACGAGGGCTGGTTTCTGAACGAATACCTTCCGTCATATGGCATCAACCCATCGGCCCCGTCCTTTGATCACTTAGCCCAGCGGTACGGGGCCGAGCTAGAGAGTGTCAGGCCGTTTTTCTCCAATGGCCGCCTGCTCGACATGGGCGCTGGCGCAGGCCTCTTCTTATTTCATGCTTCGCGAAACGGCTGGGAACCGTATGGCGTCGATGTCTCGGAATACGGACCGCGATACGCGAGGGAGCGTTTCGGGATCGAGATCTTCTGTGGCACTCTCGAGCAGGCACACTTTCCCGACAGGCATTTCGATGCAGTCATGCTTCAAGATACCATTGAGCATGTGTCAGACCCATTCTGTCTCTTATCGGAGATCAATCGGATTCTCCGGCCGGGAGGCGGCCTGGTCATCTCGACTCCCAATGTGGCCAGTCTCGGCCGGAGAATTCTGTCCGATCGCTGGGCCCTGATTAGTCCCGCCGAACACCTTTGCCTGTTTTCTGCGCGTTCTTTGCGCGCAATCGCGCGCCGTACCGGGTTTAAGGTGAAGACACTGTCCGTCGCCAGCAATGTCAATGTATCGTTGGTTCACGAGGACCATACGCCGAGAACGCATTATAGGAAGGCAATCCTGAAGCGGCTGGCAAAGTACATGCCGGCCAAGATTAGCAGCATTCTTCATCTCGGGGACGAGCTTCACTGCACGTTCGTAAAGCAGGGGGACGCGTAACCTCCTGTGGCGTCGAGGCGTTGTCTTACGGTCGCGGCGTAGATGCAAGTTGACAGTTCGATCACGCAGCCCGGGCCGTGATGCTCGATGAGGCAGATAATCGTCTCAGTGCACGCTGCCGGATATCGTGCATTTCCAGCGAACAGTCGTGGCGAGTCCGAGTAAGGTTTGGATGATAGTACGGGTCGTGGGCGATCACTTCCGCCCACTCATGCTGCATGTAGCTCACTTCGGTCGATTCGGGAGTTTTCTCTCCCTCGGCCTTTGACTGGCTTTCGAGATGGAAGAGCTGAGCGTGCGGAGTGTAGATAACGAGATAACCCCGTGCGCGGATTTTCAGGCAGAGATCAATGTCCTGGAAGGCGATGGGCAGTTGCACTTCGTTGAATCCACGGACCTCGCAGAAAACCTCACGCCTCGTCATGAGACAGGCGCCCGTCACGGCACTCACGTTTCGGATCATGTGCGGTAAGTCGAAATAGCCGGGGTGGCTCGGGTCGCCGGGCAAGTACTTGAAAACGTGGTCGCAGTTGTCCGACATGCCCATGACGACGCCCGCGTGTTGGATAGCTCCACTGGCGTAGAGCAGCTTACATCCGACCGCGCCCACTTCCGGCCGCTGGGCATGCTCTACCATCGCCTCGAGCCAGCCCGCATTGATTGGGATGGTATCGTCGTTCAGCAGAAGCACCAGCGGCGATTGGACCAACTGAACCGCCTGATTGTTGAGGGCCGAGAAGTTGAAGGGCATGCCGCGGCGGTCCAGATAGTGGGAGTGCGGCCAGAGCTTGGCGATTGTCGGAAAGTACGACTGGACGCGCTCGCCCTTTGAGTTATCGATGATGAGAAACTCAAAGTTGCGATAGTCCGTGTTGCCGACGACTGCGTGGACGCACTGATCGAGCAGATCGACCTTGCCGCCCGAAGGCACGATGATGCAGACGCGCGGGTCGCCCTGGATTTTGTATTGAATTCGCCATCGTCCCAGGCTGCAACCTTCGGTCACTTTCGCCGCTATGCCGCAACGTTCGACGTGTTCTTTCAGGGCCAGGCGCGCCGCCAGGTGGGCATTCATTTTGGCGGCCGGAGTGCTCGCCGTGGAACCGGGGCAGGCCCGCCAGTGGTACAGGACCTTCGGGATATGGTGAATCTTCTGTGTCCGCTCGGTGACCCGCAGGAAGAGGTCATAGTCCTGGCTGCCTTCAAAGCCAGGGCGGAATCCACCTACTTCGCGCACCCGGCAAGTCCGCAATACCGTCAAGTGGCACAGGTAGTTGCAGGAGCGCAGAAGGTCAGGCGACCAGTCCGGCTTCAAGAAAGGGTCGTAGCGGCGCCCGGACATTTCCATCTTGTCTTCGTCGCTGTAGATGACATCGGCGTCGGCGTTGATGTTGAGCAGCTTGGCCACCTGATACAGCGCGTGCGGAGCCAGTTCGTCATCGTTATCGAGCAATGCCACAAAAGACCCCGTCGCCAAGTCCAGCGCTCGATTCGAGGCAACCGCGATTCCGCCGTTTTTCTCGGAAAAGACCACCTTGATCCGCGGATCGTGGCCGGCAATTTCAAGGAGCGTTGGGCGCACATCTGGGTTCGTGGAACCATCGTCGCAAACGCACAACTCCCAGTTGTCATAAAGCTGTTCCTTGACCGATTGCACGGCCCGCTGAAGCAAACTACGATCCACGTTGTAGACCGGCATGATAATGCTAATCAGAGGACGGTAGCCAAGGGAGTTGGCATGATGGCCGGCCTCCGCCAACTCGCGCGGCTCAACCAATTCGATCCACTCTTCGTATTCGCTCTTCCGCGACATGACAGCTTCACTCCGCGGCGGCGGGGCGTTAACTGGGCCACGTCCCAATCGGAACGCGCGCGAGGTCATGTTCGCAAGGAACTTGCGGACGGTGACCCGAGAACCTTGATTGATCCAAAGATCTGCTCCGCGGCGACAATGGGCGAAGAACCTTCCTCGGCGAGAGTCCGCCGGCAGCAAACCCTGAATCTTCGATTTCATCCCTTTCAACAAGCGAAAAACAAGACGTGACTGAATGCGATTCACATCGCGTTGTGTGTGTTGGAGTGCAACTTGCGTGTCATAGAGTTGTCGTGTTAGTTCGTTGACCTCGAAGGTCAGACTCAGAACTTTTCTTCGGTAATACGCCTCTGCATCGGCACTCGTCAGTCGATAGGGAACGAAAGCTCTATCGTGTTCGGGGACAACCTCTTGTCCGTGCGTTTCCTTCATCGCCTTCGCGGCCTCCACTTCGCCCAAATGGCCGTTCGGCCGAGTGGTCCCAGGAGCACCATTCTCGCCCTTGGTAAGGTCGATCAGGCGTGGTGCATGGGAGATCGCGCACCATGAGCGTCAAAGGAGCTTTCACTCCCGGTCGTTCTCAGGCTGCCAGTGCTCTCATGGGGAAAATAAAGTTATCAGACCTTTTATCGTCGGCCCATGCGGCTATCGTGAAGGCATTTTGATCTTTTTCGCTGATGAGCTTGTTGCCCGACATTAACGTATCAAACTGCCGTTTGAGGTGCAGATCGCACAGGGACCAATCGATGTCCTTCGCCAGCGGGGAGATGCCTGCCTCGCAGCCCGGGCTGTATTCTCCGGTGCAAAAATACTCAATGTAAGTATCTTGGAGAAAGAAAACGCCATGAGCGAAGCCAGGCGGCACCCAGATCCACTCCCCGTGTGCCTGCTCGCCTGTAGAGGGCATATCGTGGGCGATGATCCTGCCAAAAGTAGGCGAACCTTTGCGGATATCCAGCGCCAGATCGATCAAGTGCCCGGCGACAGTTCGGATCAACTTACCCATGTAAGGGTTCCATTGAAAATGTAACCCGCGCACCGTTCCCGCTCGTGAAAAACTCTCATTTGTTTGAACGAACCGTAGTCCACGGAGGGAAGCAGGTACACTCTCGACCTGGAGATCGCTCTTGCGATAGGACTCGGTAAAATAGCCTCGATGATCCAGGAAACGAGCAAAGCGGATCACCTTTACTTCCGGAATTGCCAGCTCGCTCACGGAAAGAATCTTCATCGTCTCTCCCTTATTCTGCGGAAGTTGGGCGCTTCGCCAGGATGCTCCTGACAAGGTTGTATCGATGGACCGTCCGCCTTGGCGCGAGGCGGAGGCCCATAACAGATGAGGACGCGCTTTGCAACATGGAACTTGTCCCTTTTACGTGCGAATCTCAGGCGGCCTGACCCGGCCGGTGGGCAGCCGTGCCGTTTTGCACCCAGTTGCGCAACAACGATTCCAGGGCGCGGCCTATCCCCAGAATCGTGGATAATCGATCCGCGTCGGCGATGGTGACACGGGCGCGGTGCTGATTGGTCTTGGCCAAATTCGAGGCAAGCGGATCGACGGCTATCAGCACGTCACAACAAGGTATCTCGCCGCCGAGTTGCACGGTAAAGAGTGTCTCAAGGAACAGACGAGAGATGGCCTTCTCGAGAACTGAGGCCGAGTCCACGGTTTTACCAGGCGCTAGATATAGCGTAACGATATGTCCCAGGGCCGCGAGTTCGTTGGCCCGTTGTACAGCCTGCTCCCATTCCCCCGCTGCATCGGCAATGAGCAGGATGATGTTCAGGATCTGATTTGGGACGTCGCGGCGGTCGCGATGGAGACCAAGGATTTGACGATAGACCCCCACGGCCTCGGCAGCGGTAGCAGCGGGTGAGTAAGTCCGAAGGACATGCTCCAGCGCGTTCCGCCCCAACTGCCGACGCCAGTCGGGTCGTGCGATCAGATCCTTTATGCCGTCGTACCATTGCTCCGTGGTTTGTGCCAACAGGCCGTTGTGACCGTGTGTGATGCTCTCGCGGAGGATGCGCGTCGGCGAGGCGATGGAGGGAACCTCGACTAATCCCGCCTCGTAGTACTTGAGATTGCTTTTGCCTTCGTTAAACGGCGTCAGCTCCAGGGGAATGAGGTTAATATCGACTCCGGCGATAACCGCGGGCAGCTCGCGCCAATCGCAGATCGGTAACAGGTCGATTTGATCCCGGAATAGGGCCAGACCGGGAAAAACATCGAGGTCGAGTTGGCCGACAATTGTCAGGCGGAGGTCGGGATCTTCGCGCAAAAGATGCATCACAGAGGGATAGACGACGCGGAAATCCGCCTGATGCGTGCGCGTACCGCTGAAATAGCCCAGGCGTGTGCCTGGACCGCGCCGGTGAAGATCGCGTTGTTCCCGAGCCAATTGCGATTTCAGGAGCTGCTCAGCATTCAATCCATTGTGAATAACAAAACTCTCTTTTCCCAGCGCCGCCGCCTTATCCGCCAGGTAGGAAGTAGAGCCAGTGAAGTAATAGCATTGATCCAGGCAGGCGCCCAACTCGTCCATGAGGCGCAAATACCGCGCTCGACCTTCCCGGTCCTGGAAAGCCTCGACATAAGGCATGATCCAGGGGTCGAATATGTAGTCATCGATGTCGAAAACAATCGGAACGCCACGCCGACGAGCCATCCCGATGAGTGCAGTGAGGGTGTCATCGCGTACCCTGCGGACCAGGACGATCAAGTCGTGAGAGAGGATCTTGGACAGCTGGGACGGTACATCTTGCTGCACAACAAAAGTGCCTTCCAGTCCGGCAAGGGCCAGGGCTTCAATGATATTATGGGCGCGATAGCGCATAGTGGCGGCGTCGAAAGACCAGCCGGAGCCGATGAACACGACATGGAATTTGTCTCTCGGCTCGGTCGGCACCGCGGCAATACAGTCTGTGAGCACTTGTGAGACGGCGCTGGATGTCTCGCTAACGTTCTGAGTTTGTGTACGTGTCTCCTCCGAGGGTGTGGAGTAATTGTTTATGAGGGCGCCCTCGTTGTTTTTCTCCCTCCTCCACAAGGGAGGAGGGAGAAAACATGCGGCGGCCCTGATGTCGCCTGAATCCCCTACTGCGCTCCTCACTGGTGCTTCGCTCCTTTGTCCTTGACCCCTGGCGTCGTACCTGGCGCACTGCATGCATGAGCAGGCGAAGACACGTTTCTCGCCTGCTGCCCTCCGGCACGAGGAGTCGTCTCCACTTGAGTAAACGCTGCGCCAAGACCCAGGCGGTGCTCGATTCGAGGGCGCTCTTCTCCTCTACGAGACGGCGATGCTCGCTCCATAGCATGGCGAATCGCGCTGTCAAGCACTCCGCAGTCCCTTGCGCGTCTTGGGGCCTCTCCGGGGAATCCATACATCCCTCACTACGTTTGTTCGCCCTGTCGCAGCCATTGTTCCAGCCGCTTGCGGATCTCGCTATCGCTCGCCAACATCCCGTCGTAGTAGTGGCGTCGATCGTCCAGGAAACGAGACAGAGTATCGAGCCTGCCGCCCGACAGCAGTTCCACGTCTGGAGGCAGACTCACGTTCTCGTCTCGCTCAAGGGTCCCATCCGAGTGGATGGGATAGACGGTGACAAAGCAATTGCGAGACTGTAGTTCTTGCACAACTCGTTTCCATTGCGGCGCCTGTCCACGAGCCCGTTTGGGCAAGTACAGGACTCGGAAGCGATCGTCGTGTGAGCTACGCATCGCCAAATGAGGAGTCCCAAAAGGCCCCTGCAAGGCCAGCCAATCGGCGTTCTTTTTCACGAAGTAGGGGTGATTTTTGTGATAGAGGGCGTGCGTGTTGTTGCCGGAATCGGAGCTGGCATTCTCGAAATGGATGATGGCGACATCCGGCAAAAAGACGACGCGCCGGCCAGACTTCCACAAACGGATGCAGTAATCGCCATCCTCGAAGTAGCCCGGCGAGAAAGCGAGGTCCAGACCGCCCATCTGGGCGAACAGCTCGCGGCGCGTCATCAGAAAGGCGGCAGAACAATAATCCACGTCACGCTGGTACATGTACTGTGGCGCGGTGGGGTTGTCGCCGCGGCCATACTGAAATGAATGGCCCTCGCGCCAGAATGTGCAGCCGGCCTCTTGCAGCGTGCCGTCCAGGAGGATGATGCGTCCTCCGGCAGCGCCGACATCCGGGTTGGCCTCCAGGAATCGCAGGGCAACCCCCAGGCTATCACCCAGCACTTCGGTATCGTTGTTGAGGAGCAGCAGGAATTCACCGGAAGCAGCCTCGGCGGCCTGGTTGACGGCCTTGGGAAAGCCCCGGTTGTCGCAGTTGCGGATCACGGTGACGCCGATGAGGCGATCAAGCAAAGTGCCTGTTTCATCGAGGCTGGCGTTGTCCACCAGAACAACTTCGGCATCCACTTCCGCCAGACGCGGCTTGAGCGACCGGAGACAGGACAGTGTCAATTCCGCCCGGTTGTACAGGACCAGCAAAATGCTCAAACGCGGGACCGCCGGACGCGGTAGCTCCAAGCGATTATTCGACTCCAAAAAGCGAATTAAGCGCTCCTTCGCCTGGCTGGTCGCTATTGCTTTGGCATCCGCAGTTGTGCTGGACATGAACTAGCACCTTGTCCTGATGCTATCCAGACCGCTCCCTTACAGTCGCGGCTCGGATTTGTCCGCCTCGGTGAAAGGATGGAGCCAACCCGATACAGTTCGCCGCCACGATCGGAGTTTCTCCAGCAATTTCCAGCCGCGCGTTGCGCGCATCTGGGCCAGTTGCGTTTCCAGGTCGTCGATACGCTGGCGGAGAGTACAGTTCTCGCTTCGGAGAGCGTTCAGGCGGTGCTTGGAGGCGTTCACGACACTGAGATCCTGCCCGCGTTCCGGTCGCCGCCCGAGCACGTCTCTGAGCAGAGCCGTTTCGACTCGTGGAATGCTTTCCGTCTCCACAAACTGGAGATCTCCCAAACACGGCTCGACGGAGTGATTCACGACTATCCCCCTTCATCAGGATTATCGTCACCATCGGCACAATTCATCTTCTACCTGCAACATTTTCCGTCCCGGCCCACGGACGACGCCAGATTTGGACGCGACAAGCCAGGTGCGGCAACTCTCGCACCTGGACAAGACGAAAGCTCGGCTGATTGGCCAATTCGTCCTTCAGCTCGGCGTGCAGGGCACATTCCGGCCCCGAGTCCACACCGGGGCGATCGATGGTCGTTTCACAGAAGACCAGCGTGTCGCAATCTGCCGTTTGCAGCCACCTGGCGAACCCGCCGCGGTTGTCAACACCGGCGGCACCGAAACCATACCAGCGCTCCTCCAAATTCTCGAAATTGCCGAAACGTTCCAGCCATGTCCATTGAGCCATCGGTTTAAGCGGCAGCGAGGTTAGCAGTAGCGTCCGTTCCCCGCCCTGAATGTCGGAAAGATAGGCGTCCGTGACATCGAGCATGGACGGCTGTTCGGCATGGGGACCGCCTTCGACTGCGTGGCCGGCAGCGATCAGAGCGGGATAGTTCATACAGGCGACGCTGGCCACGACCACACCAGCTATCCAGGGATGCAGTCGTACCGTGCTGCGACCGTAAACGAGTGCCGCCGCGCCCAGCCCGGCAATCACCCACACGGCTGGAATCCATGAGTGCAACATGCGGCCCTTGTGATTGGGGTGCATCGGAGTCAGCACAGACGCCAACAGCACCAGAGCCACAACAGCGATCCCGCCCGGTCGCAGCCGCCGACATACTAGCAGTCCGAACAAACACAGAAGCGCGGCAACCAGCCCGCAAGCCAGGTTGCCGTGATAATCTTGCGCCGCCCAGGTACCGTAATCGAAGAAACCTCCAAGAAGATCCATTTGTTGGTGCGGCGCGCGATCGGCGAAACTGAGATACCACACGAAATAACTGGGGTGCTTGGGCAACAGGAACCACACCGAGATGGGACAAATCAACCAGAGAACGATTTGCCGCAATCGGTTATCGAGTTGCCGCGCCCAGTATCGTCCCTGTCGCAGCCACCATATTGCAAGCCGAATGAATGCCAGGACATAGGCAAGGTGAATCAGGTTGTGCGGAGGATACAACGAGATCGAATATCCCAACCAGCGAATCGGCTGCTCACCAAATCCATAGATGTAGGCACTACAGAGCAACAAAACGGCCACGGCCCACGTCAGCGGATGATGGAATTGCAGCGCAATCCAGCGCCGCCAATCGATGCCGGTCAGCAGATTGCGGCCTGCCTGACAATACAGACGCCCTCGACTACAACCTTCGGCGGTGAGCAGGGCCAGGACGGCGAGCAGCCAATAATTGTATTTCTCCAGAAACAGAAGCAGCAGTGTCAGCGCGAGGCAACGCGCCTTGCCGGTTTCGTAAGCACCGCCCTGCACGGTGAGCAGATAGCAGTACAGGACGACTAGCGACAGGGCAGCACCGAGACTTTCGAGCATGATGTCTGTGGCGTAAGCCCGATGGGCCGGGCTGGCGGCCAGGAAAAGAGCAGCGATCCCTCCGGCCAGATTGCCGCCGCGCGGGGCTGCACGTCGCGCTACCAGAAATCCCATTAGCACCATCGCCACCCAGCCGGCCAGACTCGGCAGCACCGCGAGTCGATAGTCTCTTCCGCCGATCAACAACGCCGTCGCCGCCGCCATGCCGTGCAGCGGCGGCCAGATGCGGGCCTGGTTCAGATCGCGCAGCAGTTGCAGTGCGCTGCCGTTCTGCACATCCGTAGCCAGTTTCAGGCTGTACAGATAGTGGGCGCTGCGGTCGTGATAGGGGTTGTACCACAAAGCGCGATCAACGCCGAGAAAATGCACATACAGACTGCCGGCCAGCACCAGGACAGCGAGCAACACGAGAGTGGGAAGCAACCAGGCAACGGATGGACCGAACGACACGTCTTCGCGCAGACGGCGTGTCGGGAGGAGAAACCAGCGCGGACGAGTATGGAGGGAGGTCGGCATGAAGGATTCCTTTCCGAGCCGCGTATGACCCGGCGCCCCACGGAGGCTGGATGGTAATGTAGGCTTCGCCGTGCCGTCAAGGCAGGACACGTGACTACCACTTCGACATCTACTCCAGGCTAGGCCAAGAATGAAGTTTTTTGACAGAAAGAGCGGGATGGACTATTGTTGTGTGGCACATCCCCTCCTTTCCACTGCGAGGCGATTATGTCGCGATCAGCCATTGAGGTGCGAGGAGAACCCGTTGCGGCCGCCGACAAGCGAGAGCGACGAGCTTCGGTGCGTCTGCAATCGGGCGCCAAAGGCTCTTGTCAAAGCCTGTCGAAACAGCGCGAATTGGGCTGGGAAGCGATCGTGCGCGACATCTCTTGCACGGGCATCGGTCTGTTGCTTCCGCGTCGCTTCGAGCCGGGGACATTGCTCGCCGTGGAGATAGCCGAAGAGACGAACGAACAGAAACGCCTTTTCGTAGCGCGCGTGGTCCGCACTTCACGGCAATCTGAAGGAGGCTGGCTTATCGGTTGTAGGTTGGCAAGTTCTCTAACTGAGGACGAACTTCCACTCTTGCTCGACAACATTCCTTGATTGAGGCGTTTTTCTCTTCAAGCACACGAAACCGTTTCGCTTAATCCTGTTCTTTGACGCGAATGCGACGAAACTCGAACTTGCCGGTCTCGGCTTGCAGACCGATGCCGCCCTTGGCCGGCACTTTCATCGTGGCTAACGGCTCGCCGTTGACGCGACACACCGCCTCGGTGCCCGTCACGGTGATGTCCAGCTCGTTCCAATCGTCGTTCTTGAATTTCTTCATTTGCTTTTGTTCGCCACGGCGGATGAAGTCGCGCACTTGCAATTGCGGACCGCGAATGTAGACACCGCTGTCGGCCTTGACCGCGGCGCGGAACTCCAGCTTGAGATGAAAGTCCTTGTCGTAGAATTTGCTGGTATACAGATCGCGGATACCACCCTTACCCTGGTTGTCCTTCTCGTTCATGATGATGATGCCGTCGGCGACGGAGATGCGTTGATCGGGTGTCTCGACTTTGCCGTCCATGTCATGGCCCTTGGCACCGGGATAACGCCAGCCTGTGAGATCGTTGCCGTTGAACAGGCTCGAGTAGCCGTCCTCGATTTTGAAATTGTCGGCGGCCCGTCCCAGACCCACCGGAAGAGCGATAACGATCAGAACTATTGCCAAGTATGCCAGGCGCGACAGGAATCGTATCATGATATTGTCTCCCGGGAGTCGTTCGGGTCGCTAACTCTGCTCACACGATACGAGTCTGAGCCAGCTTGGTCAATTGACCACCCTACTTTGACCGGCATGAGGCGTTGAATGCAGAAAATCCTCATCATCGACTACGGCATGGCCAACTTGCGCAGCGTCCAAAAAGCGTTCGAGAAGGTCGGCCACGAAGCCGTCATCAGCAGCGACCCCAATCGCGTTGCCGATGCGGATAAGGTTGTGCTACCCGGCGTCGGGGCCTTCCGTGACGCTATCGCCCGGCTGTACGAGGCTGGATTGGCGGAGCCACTGGTCGAGCACCTGCGTGCCGGCAAACCGTTCTTCGGTATCTGCCTCGGTCTGGAACTCTTGTTTACAACCAGCCACGAAGACGGAGAGTACCGCGGACTGGATTACTTTCCCGGCGACGTGGTGCGCTTCGCGGACGTTCCAGGACTCAAGGTGCCGCACATGGGCTGGAACCAGCTGCGTCTCCGTAAGCATGCACCGCCGTTGGCTGGACTGCCGACCGAAGCGTCGGTCTACTTCGTTCACTCGTATTACGTAGTGCCGCGCGATTCGAAACTGACGGCGACGGAGACGGACTATCCGACGCCGTTCACGTCGGCCATCTGGCAAGACAACGTGTTTGCCACGCAGTTCCATCCGGAGAAGAGTCAGCGCGTCGGCCTGGAAATGCTCCGCCGATTCGCCGAATGGCGCTGAGGGAACGATAGAGTCAAAAACGTCGCCGGAAGCTATAGAATAGCCCCACAGCAATCGATTTCCTCGTTCTGTTCCGGAGTATCTCACCTATGCGCTGCATCATCCGCTCCATCGCGGCAGGATTGTTGGTCCTGACCACCGTATTCATACCCGCAAGGTCCCTTATGGCTCAATCTCGCTTTCCAGAACCGGACACGCTGCCTTCGCATCCGGAGTTACCCGATCCGCTCGTGATGTTCAACGGCGAGCGTGTCTCAAGCACAGAGCAATGGAACGACAAACGCCGTCCCGAACTCAAGGCGTTGTTTCAGCACTACATGTATGGCTACCTGCCGCCGCCCGTCAAAATCCGATCGAAGGTTGAACATGAGGACGCCAACGCCTTCGGAGGCAAGGCGACGCTGCGCGAGGTGGCGATCTCTTTCGGTCCGCCGGATACGCCGTCCATTCACCTGCTTCTGGTCGTTCCCAATCAGCGCAAAGGACCGGCGCCCGTCTTCGTCGGGATCAATTTCTGTGGCAATCATGCTATTGTGAACGATCCTGCGATACGGCTTCCTACGGCGTGGATGTATCCGCATATACCCGGCGTGAAGGACAACCACGCCACCCAGACCGGTCGCGGCAAGCAGATTGATGTGTGGGCGCTGGAGCAGTCGATCGATCGCGGGTACGCCGTGGCCACGTTTTACAACGGTGATATCGATCCGGATCAGAAGGATGCGCGCGAAGGCATTCAGCCTTACTTACTCAAGATGGCAGACAAGCACGGCCCGCACGATTGGGGCACGATCGCCGCCTGGGTTTGGGGCGTGCATCGCGTCGTCGATTATGTCGCCAATCACAAAGATCTCGACAAGAATCGAATTGCTGTGGTCGGCCATTCGCGGCTAGGCAAGACGGCGATCCTGGCGGCGGCGCTGGATGAACGCATTGCGCTGGCCATTCCGCACCAGGCCGGCTGCGGTGGCACGTCACCTGACCGCAATGACAACCCCAAGGCCGAGACCGTCAAGCGCATCAACACCAGCTTCCCCCATTGGTTCAATGAAACCTTCAAGCAATTTAACGACCAGACCGACAAGCTGCCATTCGATCAGCATTGCTTGGTCGCTCTGATGGCGCCCCGGCCTGTGCTGCTCAGCAACGCCATCGAGGACCAGTGGGCCAATCCCGGTGGCCAGTTCCATATGTTGCAAGCTGCCGATCCGGTTTATCGCTTTTTGGGCGTGGCCGGTCTGGAAGCAAAGGACGAGCCGCCGCTGGGCAAACTCATCGACAGCCCGCTCGGCTACTACATCCGAGCCGGCAAACACTCGATGACGAAAGATGACTGGAAGATTTTCCTCGACTTCGCTGACAAGCAGTTCGGCAAGCCGGACGCGCCGCGCCGGTAATCCGAGCCGCGCATGCAGCGCAGCGGAGTAAGCGGCTGCTGGATCCACCGCTTACTCCGCTGCGCTGCGTGCGCGGCTCAGAAAGAGTAAAAAATGCGTCAACTGTGCTTGGCCGCCGCAGTCGTGATGATGATGGTCGGTTCCGTCCGCGCCGAACCGAGGCGGCCGAACATTCTATGGATCTGCGCGGACGATCATGCACCCTATGTCTGTGGAGCCTATGGCAACAAAACCGTCCGTACGCCGAATCTCGATCGCCTCGCTTCCGAGGGAGTACGTTTCAATCGTGCCTACTGCAATTCACCTGTCTGCACAGCATCGCGGCAATCGTTTCTGACCGGACGCTATCCGCGCTCTCTCGGCGTGACGCTCTTGCAGACGCCGTTGCC
Source organism: Gemmataceae bacterium (assembly GCA_036557565.1). Lineage (GTDB taxonomy): Bacteria > Planctomycetota > Planctomycetia > Gemmatales > Gemmataceae > JAJPHU01. Next base: position 14,296 of record DATBHJ010000057.1, on the reverse strand, counting down.
GGCCGATCAACCGACATTGGCGACAATGCTCCGCGCCGCCGGCTACGATACCGCCGCCGTCGGCAAGATGCACTTCAATAGCAATCTCACGCACGGTTTCGATCGTCGCATCGACGTGCCACACCACACACGCTATTTGCGAGAACATCCTCCCAAGTCGCTGCCGTCGGAAATCGAAGTGCTGCCGCCGTGGCGTCCCTTCCGCGATCCGGCCCGCGTTTGGTTGAACAGCGCGTGCTTACCCTTCGGAGCGCGCGACGAAGACATGACAGGCACTTTTTTCGCTCGCCAGGCCGCCGACTATCTTCGCCAGCGCGGCGATAAGCCGTTCTTTCTCATGGTGAGCTTCTACGAGCCGCATTCGCCCTTCCGCTTTCCGATCGAATATCGGGGCAAGTACCGAGCGGAACAATTTGTAGCTGCGAAAGTCGGACCGGAGGACGACGCCCAGATCCCGGCCATCTTCCGCAACCTGACCGACCGCGAGAAACAGGGCATTATCGCTGCCTATTACACGTCTACCGAGTTCATGGACAAAAACGCCGGCCTCGTCCTCGACGCTTTGAAACAATCCGGCCGCACCGCGGACACACTCGTGATTTACACCGGCGATCACGGTTACATGCTCGGCCAGCACGGCCGCTTCGAGAAGCACTGTTGTTATGAACCAGCGGTGCGCGCGCCGCTGCTGTTTCGTTGGTCGGAACAACTCAAGGCCGGACAAAGCACAAATGCGCTCGTCGAATTCATCGACATTGTGCCGACAGTCCTCGATTATTGCCGTGTGTCGGCGCCGGCGACTGTGCAGGGCAAGAGCTTGACACCACTCTTGCGCGGCGAGACAAAAAAGCACCGCGAACGAGTCGTGGTCGAATATTCGGAGAACGAAGAGGCGATGATCCGCACCGAGCGCTGGAAATTTATCTACTGCACCGGCAAGCGCGAACGGCAAGACGGCTATACCACGGGCCGGCCGCTACCCGGACGTACGATCCGTCTTTATGACGAAGAGAACGATCCCGAGGAAATGACCAACCTCGCCGACAAGCCGGAGCATGCTCGTTTGATAGCCGATTTCACCACTCAACTCGCCGAGCATCTGAAGCTCACCGCCCGCCTACCGGAACTGATTTCCAAGGACAGCGATGTGTATTCCGTGCTGGATTTCTGCTTGCAGCCGCGGGATGTAAAACTGCCGACAAAGAAGTAGCGAATCGCCTCCAGCGCTCGTCGAGAGGAGACTTCACCATGAAATCCCGTTGCACCGCGACCGTTGTGTGTGTCGGCGTTTTCGGCGCGGCCGTATGGGTCGGAACGCAGAAGGCCGAGGACAGCACAGCGGCGAGCGACTGGAATCAGGTGGCGACGGGTGTCTTTCGCTCGCCTAAGATGCCGTTCGGTTACGCTCTCATGGCCGGAGAACATGCTCTCCTCATTGACGCCCCTGGCTCTGCGGACGGTCTGAAAAAACTCGGCGTCCGAACCATAGATATGGTGCTGCTAACGCATCATCATCGGGACACCGCCGCCTTCGCCGGACACTATCTGAATCAGCACGTGCCGGTGCGCGCGTCGCGTGCCTCCGCCGAATGGTTGACCCCGGATGGCGTGCGCGGCTACTGGCGTTCCTCTCTGCCGTTAAGCAATTCGCAAACTGCATATCTGGTGCTGCCGGAGGGCCTCGCCGGTGTCGAGTGCTCGCTGAGCGATGGCCAGACGATCGACTGGAACGGTTGGAGTGTGCGCGTCCTATCAACACCGGGCCATTCGCGCGATCACGTCGCCTTCGTTGTAGGTAAAAGTGGCAAGGGACCGCCGCTCGTATTCTGCGGCGATGCCCTGGCCGCGCCAGGCAAGATGTGGTCGCCTTACACGACGGATTGGGACCACTGGACCGATGCCGGACTGAAGCCGGCCGCCCAGTCGCTGCACAAAATCGCTCAGCTCAAGCCGGGCGTGTTGCTGCCGGCGCACGGCCCAGTCATCGAGAAGGATGCGGCGAGGGCGCTGGAGCAGACCGCCGCTGCCGTCGAAGAGGTTGCCTTTCTCAAGAGCTTCGAGCGCTTTACGAAGCAACGTCTCAAGGAGCCGCCAAGCTACCGCTTCCTGGCTCGCGAACAGGCCGAGAGCAACGGCTCAAAGCCGTGGTCGAAAATCTCCGAGCACCTGTTCCTGACCGGCAACACCTACGTCCTGGTCTCGAAGGAAGAGAGGGCGTTTTTGGTAGTTGATCCGTGGGATCCACACAGCGCCCGCCAGCTACCCAAACTCAAAGAGGATCAGGAGCTGGGCAAGCTCGAAGTCGTGCTGACCAGCCATGCGCATTTCGATCATTACGACGGCGTGTATTCCATCCTCCAGCGCGACAAGCCGCGGTTGTGGACGCTTGATCGTGTGGCGATTCCCGTTGCCGATCCGTCGCTGTTGCGTGCGCCGTTCCTCGATCCCCGGCCCGTGAAATTCGATCGCCTCGCCAGGGACGGCGAGACCCTGACCTGGCGCGAGTATCAATTTCGCTTCCGTTTCCTGCCGGGGCAGACCGAGTTCACAATGGGCGTCGAAACCGAAATCGACGGCAAGAAGTGTTTCTTCACGGCCGACAATTTCTTTCATCAGGACCAGTTCAGCGGCACCGGCGGCTGGATGGGCTTAAATCGGAGTTTTCCTCTCCCTTATGCGGAGAGCGCCCTGAAGGTTCTGGACGCCAACCCGCACTGGGTCCTGGCCGAGCACGGCGGGGCGATGGAGTTTAGCGCCGAGGACTTTCGCCGCCGCGTTCAATGGGGAAAAGAGTGCGCTCGTGCAGCCGATGCCATCTGCATCAGTGACAATCATCGGTACGACTGGGACCCGCATCGCATTCATATCGAGCCGGTGGTTCAAAAGGGCAAGCCGGGCGAGATGCTTCATGCCACGCTCGTTGTCTCCAATCCGCTATCTCGTCCGCAAAGACACACATTGACTCTGGATGGACGCGGACACTTCGCCGACCAATCGTGGGATGTCAATGTACCGGCAGGCGGTACATTGCGGCGACCATTCACACTGCGTCTTGATCCGAACACGCCAGCTGGCCGGCAAGTCTTCATCATGCATGGCGCGTCAGGGGAGATCGCCGAGGGCTCCGATGCTTTCCTCGCAGTTGATGTTCTCCGCAAGTGATTTCCCGGCAAGGTTTAAGGAGCAACTCGCGCTGGCACGACTGAGAACGTGGGAGGTAAGTTGCAGAAAAGCGTTTGCGTGGTGGTAGAAGTCTCGGTAGATTAGTCCAGCGCAAGAACTCGTCGCACAGCGTCAAAGCTCGCATGTACCTGTCCGCATTTGACGTCGTGTTCGCGGATGTAAAAACTTTTTCCGATTCCTGTCCCCGCGGGCCGGTCTCGTTCGTCATCTTGAAGAACGGCAGGTCGCACAGTGTGGCACGCCGTTAGAAATCCAACACGAAAGGAACGCTCACGTGGCTAAATTCCTGTTCGTCTACCGCAGCCCCAACGAGGCCCGCTCTGCCCTATCGCCCGACGAGATGCAGCAGATACTTCAGAAATGGAACGCATGGATCAGCGAAGGTCTAAGCAATGGGTGGATCCTCGACCCCGGGGATGCTCTGATGGGCGAAGGACGCGTTGTCGGCGCGAAGGTTGTCACCGACGGGCCGTTCGTGGAATCGAAAGAGGTCGTCGGCGGCTTCTCGATCATTCAGGCCGAATCACTCGATGCCGCGGCCAAACTGGCCAAAGGCTGTCCGGGTCTGCTCATTGGCGGTTCGGTGGAGGTCCGGCCCCTTGCCGGCTACACGACGAAAAGTTGAAGACACCCAGCCGTGTTCAGATGTGTGAAAAGTCACACTTTTCAAGGGACGCAAGTCCCGAAGGAGAGAGCAATGTTTGCTCGATCGGTATTCTCCGTTCTGTTTGTAGTCGTCCTGGCGACTGCTCCTCTCGTGGGGGAGGACAAGAAACCGCATGAAAAAGAAGCCGGCACGAACACGAGATTCGAGCGCTTCAAGCGGCTCGCCGGCGAATGGGTAGGAAACGAACAAGGTAAGGAAGGCCATGAGGTCCGCGTCCAGTACAAGGTGACCTCCGGAGGCAGCGCTGTCGTCGAGACGATAGCCCCTGGCACCGAGCACGAGATGGTCAGCGTCATTCATCCCGATGGCGCCGATCTGATTCTCACTCACTACTGCATGCTCGGCAATCAGCCTCAGATGAAGGCCTCCGGAGGCGGGCACGGCAACAAGATCGAGTTCAAATTTGTCCGTGCAACGAACATGAAGTCCGATAAGGACATGCACATGCACGATGCCACGTTCACGTTTGTTGACCAGGATACACTTACTTCGGAATGGACTGCCTACACGGGCGGCAAGGCCGCAGAGCATGCCGTGTTCAAGCTCAAACGAAAGAAGTAGTCAGACCTCAGGACGGCTCATTTGAAGTCCGTCCTCCCGAGGATTCAGGGAAGTGAAAGCAGGCCATGTTCTTGGTGCAACAGGAGCCAGTCGCTCCGCTCGTGGAGCATTTTTTCCGCCACGAGGCGGGGCGCCTGGTGTCCGTGCTGACACGCCTCTTCGGATGGAGGCATTTCGACCTCGTCGAGGACATGGTCCAGTCCACGCTGCTGGACGCCCTGGAATCGTGGCGCGTTCGCGGGGTCCCCAACAATCCGTCGGCGTGGGTTCATCGCATCGCCAAGAACAAGATCCTTGATGCTCTGCGCCGCGACCAGATCGGCAAGCGCGTCCTGAACGAGTGGGCTGTAGATCGGCCCACATACGAAGAAGGAATCGACGAGCTATTTTTCGATTCGGAGATTGAGGATAGCCAGCTGCGGATGATGTTCGCCTGCTGCCATCCGCACCTGGCACGTGTGAATCAGCTTGCATTGACGCTGAAAGCGCTATGCGGCTTCGGCAATAAAGAGATCGCCCGCGCCCTCCTCATCGGCGAGGAGACAGTCAAGAAGCGCCTCCAGCGCGCCACCCGTGACCTGATCGATCATCACATCTCACTCGATCCCCCTGGGGCCGACGAACTGGGCCGCCGACTCGACAGTGTGCATCAAGTGCTCTATCTCCTTTTCAATGAAGGGTACAGTTCATCCGAAGGTGAAACGGCCATTCGTACCGATTTGTGCGAAGAGGCTGCCCGGCTCTGCCATCTGCTCTGCTCGCATCAATTCCGCACGCCGGCCACGAACGCCCTGATGGCCCTGATGCTTTTCCACGCCGCACGCCTGGAGTCGAGACTCGATGGCCACGGCTGTTTCTTGCTGTTGGAAGAGCAAGACCGGGGCAAGTGGGACCGGCAGTTGATCCAGTGTGCCCTGGAGTTCCTGGTCCAATCGGCACAAGGAAACGTCCTGTCCACGTTCCATCTCGAAGCGGCGATTGCGTCCCACCACTGCACGGCAATGAACTATGCCGAGACTGACTGGCCGGCGATCCTGCGGCTGTACGACGTCTTGCTCCAGGTCCATCGCTCGCCGGTTTATCTGCTCAATCGTGCGATTGTCCTGGCCCAGATCGAGGGACCACAGGCGGGAATTCGCGGACTGGAGGAAGTGGGACAGCACGATGCCCTGCGACACTATCATCTCTACGATGCGACGCTCGGCGAACTCTACCGCCGTGCTGGCGATTTCGTCCGGGCCCGACGGTACTTCGAATCGGCACGGCAAAAAACGCATTCCGCCTTCGATCGGGAAATCATCGACCGCCGCATGTCACAGTGCGAGTGACATCTTCTCGCGCGTTCATTCCTGGCCAATGGCTTCGGCAATCCGCATTCGGCCCGTACGGAGCGCTGGGGCGAGGCTGGCTAGGGCGGCACAAATCAGCATCAAAACCAAGATCGTCGCCGCCGTCGCCCACGGAAATTGCATCGCGAGAAGTGTTCCCGTTTCGACAAAAAGGAGTATACGGACCGTATACCACTCCAAGGGAATGCCAACGACCAACCCGGTCGCCGTGCCGAGAATCGCCATGAGCAGGGCTTCCGCCAGCACCGAGCGGAACACCTGCTGCGGAGTAGCGCCGACGGCGCGGAGCAGACCGAGTTCGCGGCGGCGGTGCAGCACGGACAAAAGCAGCGCCGTCACCATCGCCAACAGCGACACCACAGCTACCATGATCTCCTGAACGTAAGCCAAACGGTACAGTCCCAACACCATACCCAGGATATGGCTGCGAAGTGCTGCGCGCGTCAGCACACAAAAGGCCTGTTCGGTAGCGAGCGACGACTCCTGCAAGCGTTGGTGTACACTCGGGACATCCGCGCCGGGCGGCAAGTAAACGGTAAACGTATCGATCAGATGCGCATCAAATTGCTGGCGATAACGACGGCGATCGACCAGAACGGTGCCACGACTACAGGTGTAATCCTCAACCTCACCCAGGACGCGCAGAGAAACCGGGCCGTCCGCTCCGGGAAGGGCAATCGTGTCGCCCGCGCGAATGCCGTACAAAGCGGCGAAGTTCTTCGATACCAGTGCCGAGCCCGGCTCGCACAGCCGCTGATAGAGATTCAAATCCGACACCTGCGGCAAGCGGTCCTTGTTGGCACTATAGAAGCGTTCCGCATCGACGGCGCACAGGAGGATGCGCGTCGGTCTGCCGCAGCGCTGCCAGTCGAGATAGCGAAATCGAATCGGCACGACTTGCGCTTCGGGACAGACTTCTTCCAGCTGCCGGCGGATTCCTTCGCCCATCGGGAGGTTTTGGCCAGTGATGCTCAGAGGTCCGCCGGAAGTGATAAACAAATCGCCGGTCAGCGATTGTTCGACCCAGGAGCGAATAGCGTTTTCGTTACTTGCGATGAAACCGCTTGTCTGCACGAACAAGGCGACACCGGCGGCGAGCGTGGTCGTGACCAGACCCGTTCGCGCCTGCGAACGGATCAGATTATCGACGGCCAGCCGCGTCGGCGTGCAGAGCCAACGCCGTACTCCTCGTTGGAGGAATCGTGCCACGGTCAGAGTAAGCAACGGTGTCGCCAGTAATGAAGCCAAGAGGACGAGTACGAGGTTGCCGAAGCTGGCGAAACGGAAGGGGAGAATGCTCATCACCAGGTAACTGGGTCCGCAGGCGAGCAGCCCCAGGACGACGATGAGGTGGAAGCGACGCCCAAGTAAACACGGCGGCGGCGGAAGTCGACGAAGCGATTCGAGGGGACTGACCGATCCGGCTTTCAGTGCGGGGATAATGGCGGCCAGCAAGGCGGTGATGACCCCGGCAGCGAGAGCAGCGAGCAAAGCGCCCCACTTCATTTCCAGCGCACCCGTTTCCACGGGAAGGAAGACATCGCTCAGAAGGTGCTGCACGGGACACAATCCGCATCGAGCCAGCCCAAAACCGAGGGGCAAACCGAGGATGCCTCCCGCGAGGCCGAGCATGGCGGCTTCCCCTCCGAGCAGCGCGGCGATTTGCCACGGCAGTGCGCCGACGGACTTCATGATGCCGATGTCATGACGACGTTCCGCGGTGCTAACGGCCAGCACGTTGGCTACGAAAAACAGGCCGACCATCAAAGCGCCCACGCCACAGAGACGTAAACCGAATCGCAGGCCCGCCAGCATCTCCTCGACCCAGCGGCCATGCTGATCCGGCGTCGCCAGCCTTGCCTTGCCATCCAATACTTCGGCGACGCGCTGATACACCCGTTCTCGATTCGCTTGCGGGTCGAGGGTGAGATCGATGCGGCTTACGAGGTCGGGCCGACCCAAGAGTTCTGCCGCGTCGCCACACGAAAGAACGAGGACATTTCCTCCCAGGGCGGCAGCCGGGCCTTGAGCATTGAGGACGCCGACGCGACGCAGATAATGTGTTTGACCGCCGATCAACACCTGGACCGTCTCGCCGTCGCGGTGCAACGCCTGCTCCAACTCCTGACCGATCACAACGGTTTTTTGCCGAAAAATCACGGTGCGCGAAAAATCGCGTCCCGTTAGCTCGCGCGTGGTAACGCTCCAGGAAGAAGGTTCTGCTTCAGATTTGATATCTACACCGAGGAGGAGGGCGGGGCGATAGTCTAGATCCGGCAAGGCGACGCGCTGCAACACCAGCGGTGCGGCGCTGCGCACGCCCGGCACCTGAGCCAGCTGCTCGGCCAGGATGCGGGGGACGCCGGCGTCGCCGTTGCTGACGTAGAGATCGGCGAAGCCGGCCAGCGGCGTCGCGGAGCGCTGAAAGGCGGTCTCCAGGTTGGCGTCGAGCACGCACGTAGCCACGCAAGCGGCGACGCCCACGGCGATACTCGACAGCACCAGAGCGCAGCGCAGGCGAGAGCGGCCCCAATAGCGTAGACTAAGCGTGCGATAGAGCGACAGCATGGCGCCCTCCCGTGACGTCCAGACGCCCATCGCGTAGGTAGATTGTGCGATCACCGTGGGCTGCGGCCTGGCAGTCGTGCGTGACCATCACGACCGTGCGCCGGCCGTCAGGCAAGCTCCTTAGCAGAAGCAAGATCTCCTGGGCGTTGGCCGAATCGAGATTGCCTGTCGGTTCATCGCACAAGATCAGTTCGGGATTGGTCACGAGAGCGCGGGCGATGGCGACGCGCTGCATTTCGCCGCCGGACATTTGCTCGGGAAAGTGATCCGCACGCGCCGATAGACCCATGCGGTCCAAAGCCTCCAGGGCGCGTGAGCGACAAGGGCCCTGGCCTGCCAACAGCAAGGGAAGAGCGACGTTCTCCGCTGCCGTCAACGACGGCAACAAGTTGAACGATTGAAAGACGAAGCCGATGCGTCGGCGGCGCAACAACGAGCGTTTACGTTCGGACAGGACTTTCAATTCATGGCCGGCAAAGTGGACGGAACCGGTCGTGGGAACGTCCAACGCACCCAGAAGATGCAGCAAGGTGGACTTGCCGGAGCCGCTTGGTCCCATGATGGCGACGAATTCACCTTCGCGGATGCACAAGCTCACGCCGCGCAGGGCGTGGACCAGGCGCGTACCCTGGGGATACACTTTGGTCACATCTTGCAAAGTGAGCATGGACTCCCTTCCCGTCTAAACATCTTCTCTTCACTCGACGCGTGCGCGGTCGCCTAAACGACCCATGCGCGGTCTCGGAGCTCGGACGTGAATCACATAGCCCCTTAGGATACCTTTTTTGAACGGAGTTAAGTGGGGCGTCTCCTATCACACTTTCGATAGGGCTGCAAGATCAATCTCCTTGGGCAAGAGGCGCGGCCTTGGAGCAGCGAGTCGAGTAGCCGTCGCCTTTCCGTGGTACACAAGATGCGCATCGAGAAATTGCTTCGTACAGGCTCGCCAGGTGTATTGCAGCGCCAACTGGCGACAAGCCGTGGCCGAGCAGGTCGAGAGCGCTTGTCGAATGGCCTCGCCGAGATTCTCCGAGAGATGCCCCACTCCTCGACCGTTGGGAATCACATCCACCGGGCCTTCGACTGGATACGCCGCTACGGGGACTCCCGAGGCCAGCGCTTCGATCATAACCATGCCAAAGGTGTCGGTGAGGCTGGGAAAGACGAACACATCGCCCTGCGCATACACCTTCGCCAGTTCCTGGCCAAGCAGACATCCCCAATACTTGGCCGTGGGATACTTCTTTTGCAGATAAGTCAGGTGTGGTCCCTCACCGACTATCCACTTGTGACAATCAGCCTCCGTCTGAAGAAACGCCTCGATATTCTTTTCCTTGGCCACTCGGCCCACGTAGAGGGCTATCGGTTTGTCCAGACGCTGTTTCGGGCGTGGATGGAATAGTTGCAAGTCCACGCCCCGCGACCAGCGTGCCATCGGCGTCGTGAAGCCCCGCCGGTGCAGTTTCGCCTCCAGGGTCGGTGTCGCCGCCAGGATTAGATTCGATCGACGATGAAAGCGGCGTAGAACAGCGAAGCTGAGAGCGAGCGGGATGTGTGCATACTTCTTCATGTACTCCGGGAAATTGGTGTGGTAGCAGGTTGTGAAGGGAATACCGTGACGCACACAATAGGCGGAAAATGCATGGCCGATGGGGCCTTCGGTGGTGATGTGGACGGCGCAAGGTGGGGACAAGACAGCGGCGATGGCTTCGGAGCGAATGCCGAACGAGAGTCGAACATCGGGGTAGAATGGGCAGCGAATATGGCGAAATTGCGACGGCTCGATCAGGGTGACTTCGTGCCCTAGTCTCGTCAATTCGTCGCGGGTTGCCCGGATTGTGCGGACGACGCCGTTGACCTCCGGCTCCCAGGTATCCGTAACGATGACAATTCGCATTCGTTGCTCCCTGACCGGCGCGTACGCCTCAATCCTCGCTGCCTTTTACTCACTTGCTCGAATCTTCACAAGGCACACTGACGAATTGCTCTATTCCGCGACGGCCATCGATGCGAGAATCGCAGCCTGTATTGCCGGGAGGAGAAGGGCGTCATGCTCGATGCCGTCATCATATCGGATCTGCATCTGGGCGCAGCCAACAGCCGCCACCGCGAGGTGAGGCGCTTTCTGTCGCATTTCATCCGTCGTACCAAGCGCATCGTCTTCAACGGCGATCTGGTGGACCATTGGAATTTGCCGCGCTGGCCGCGCGAGCATCGTGAGACGCTCGACAGTCTTCGCTGCCTGAGCGAGCGTGTCGAGTTCGTGTGGATCGCCGGCAACCACGAGGAGAGCAGCACCAAGGCCAAGGCGATTCTCGACCTGCCGTTCGTGGACGAATATCGCTTCTCTTCGGCCGGCGTGCCGGTGTTGTGTCAGCATGGCCATCAGTACGACGATTTTATCCGCGCCCACCCCATTCTCACCTGGATGGGCGATATCGTTTATGGCCTGGCTCAGGCGATCGATCCCACGCATCGATTGGCGCGCTACTTGAAACGTCGCTCAAAGATCCTCCTGGCCTGCGCCGAGGCGGTTGCTGCCGGAGCCGTGCGCGAGGCGCGACGCGGCCGCTGCGGTCTGGTGGCGGCCAGCCACACGCATCTGGCCAGCGTGTCAGAGTTGGAAGACGGCGTTTGCTACGCCAACACGGGCTGCTGGACGGAGAAGCCGGCCTCGTACTTGACGGTCGAACGCGGCTCGATCAAATTGCACACGGTGCCTTGAGAAGAAGAGCTGGCCAAGGTGGGACTCGAACCCACACGCCCTTGCGGGCACTGGATTTTGAGTCCAGCGCGTCTGCCAATTCCGCCACTTGGCCGGGAATGTAAGGTGGCTAGGTGGTTGGGTGGTTAAGAACGCAACCATCAAGCCAGTTTACGGCAGGGCATGGGGCCGTCAAGTCCACGGCGGGCCTCGGCGGGGACTACGGCTGTTGCGGTGGACCAGGAGCACGCTCCGGTCCGGGCGGTATGGGCATGTTCTTTTGCATGCGGCGCCTCTCCGGCGCTGTTCGGCCGCTGTCGATCTCCAGCGCATCGACTCGCCAGGCTGACGACGAGTCCCTCGCGGCGTTAGAGTCGGCGGAAACCAGGAGTCGCCCTTCACAAATATACAGAGGCATTGGGCTGCTTTCTTCGGTAAAGCGAATCATCAGGTCGAACGCCCCCGTTGTCCGACCGTCCGTCTCACGCATGAACGGAATGTCATTGGGCTGAAAATTGATGCTGAACTTTTTTCCCGCGGAAAACATCTTGCGGACATATTGGGTGATCTCGTCTCGCATGAGTTTACTCGCCCAGAACGTGTCCAACCCCCGGATCAGCTTGGAATACGACTCCCGTTCTTCGGGCTTGAGCGTGTCCACATCCGAGACCCTGGATGCCCACTCCATGGCGAACTTCTGAGCATTGGTCATCTTCTTCACGAAGTCCTGGCCCTTGTCTGTGTACCGCAACGATCCTGTAACGATGCCGGTCTCACTGCGCGCGAGTTGGACCTGCCATTGCCGGCTTTTGGGCTCGCCCGGCTTGGGATCGCGGCCGAACGTATCGATCTTGAAGTCAAACTCAACCAACGAGGTGGCGACATGGTAGTTAAGGACGACTCGATAACCGCCCTTGCCGAATTCCCAGGAGTCCACGCCCGTGGGCGTGGTGATCGCCTTTTCGCCGTCCATTTCGATGTAACGGACGAAATGCTGCTGGCAGAAGGTCGAGAAGGTTCCGGGCTGTACCATCACGGTACCGGCAGGTTGGTTGAACCGCGTTTCGATCTCGTCGCGCAGGAGATTCTTGTCCTTGCCCTTGATGGAGATGTCTTGCGATTGCAGGAAGGCCAGATCGAGTCGGCTCTCCTTGATTTTCTGAAGGAAGTCATTGGCGCGGTCGATCGCCGGACTGCGCACGGCGAGAAAAGTTGCGAAGTAATAAGCGGCGTAGGGGACACTGCAGAGGATAGCCAGGCGTGAGCCCCAGGTGGTGAAGCCTAACCCGCTCATGGTCCCCTCGGAGTTGAGGATGCGCGTCCGCGCCGCCCAGCAAACAACCAGCACGGCAATGGGGATCAAGAAGGTCCAATAAGGCATTAGCCAAGGAATGTGACTCACGAGCGCGACGGCAGCGCCGATCAGCACGACCAAAGCGTAAACGACGGAGAGTCCAAAGCTGGCCATCGCGAATAGCGAAAGCGGCTGATAGGTCTCCGAGGAGACCGGTGCGGATGCACCCAACGCTTCTGTCGGCATCACGGCATCCCGCGGAACTTGCGGACGGTCGGTTGCTTCGGCCATAGCTGTGCTTCTCCAAGAATTCACCACAGAGTCACAGAGGACACAGAGAAGGAACACCGAAAAAAAGAAAAATACAAGAGGATTCCCTTTTGTTCTTCTTCGTCTGCCTCGGTGTTTTCTCCGTGTTCTCTGTGACTCTGTGGTGAGTTTGTCTTGTTTTAGTCGCTTCCAAGGTCAGCAGAGATGTCGCCCAGCATGGCGCGGCGGGCGGCGTCGTTGGCTGTCAGGCCGCGTGCCTGGACATGACCTGACGCGTCCAGATAGATCTTGTCCTGCAAGATCTCCTGAATGACCGTGGCCATCTTGTCTCCGCCGCGCACTTCGACCAACGGCCGGGCGCCGGTATTCAGCTGCACCATCCGCTTCTGAATCAACGTCGAGAGCTTGAAACGGCCCCCTACCTTGTTGATGATGCCCTCTTCTTTCAGTTCATCCAACATTACGCGCTCCCTTTCTGAAAAGCCTGTTCGATCCATTTGCGGACTTCTGCAACCGCCAGATCCAAATCATCGTTGATGATGACGTGATCGAATTCATCGATTCGTTCCAGCTCGCGTCGTGCCGTGGCCATGCGCCGGGCGATGCTTTCGCGGCTCTCGCCGCGCTTCTTCAAGCGTCGTTCATATTCCTCCGAGGAGGAAGTTCGTACGAAGAGCGACAGGCACTCAGGATAATGAGCACGCACCTGGTCGGCCCCTTGAACGTCGATATCCAGAAGAACGCCGATGCCGCGCGCTCGATACTCCTCCACTTCGCTTCGCAGGGTGCCATAATACCATTGGCCATGCACCATCGCCGATTCGAGGAAGGCCCCGGCTTGTCTCTGTTTCTCGAACTGTTCGTCCGTCCAGAAATAATAGTGAACGCCATTCTGTTCATAGGGCCGCGGCGGCCGCGTCGTTGCCGAGACAGATAACCGAAGCGGCAGACCACTCTCTTTCAGCAGGCGGTCGAGGATGGTGGACTTCCCACTGCCGCTCGGGCCGGCCAGGATGATTAACGGCGCCTTGGCCATTGTCCCCATGCCTGACCATCCCGAAGCGTAAGCGAGGACGGCCCTCGCTTACGCTTCGGGATGGTGACCCTTCTTCTTACTCCACGTTCTGCACTAATTCGCGAATCTTCTCCAATGTACCTTTAATCTCGACGACGTGGCGGGAGATTTCCACATCGCTGGCCTTGGAGCCGATGGTGTTGGTCTCGCGGAACATCTCCTGCGTAAGAAACTCCAGCTTGCGGCCGGCGCTTTCCGGCTCGTTGACGATCTCCTGAAACTGCTCCAGGTGGCTGGCCAGGCGCACCACTTCTTCGGCGATGTCGCTGCGTTCGGCGAAGATGGCCACTTCCTTGATAAGATCACTACGATCAATCTTCACATCCAGTTCGCTCAGAAGGGCGCGAACGCGCTCATACAAGCGATCGCGATACACCACAGCCACGCGCGGAATGTGCTCGCGGATGTGTTCGAGCTGAGCCGCGATGTGGTCACGCATCTGTAGCAGCTCTTGAGCCATGGCTCGGCCTTCTTCCCGCCGCATCGCTTGTAAGCGGTCCAGGGCTTGCTCCAGCACCTTCTCCATGATTGGCCATTCTGCGTCCATGTTCCAGGCAGCTGCGGCCGGCTCGGGCACGACACCTGGCAGCGCCAGCACTTGCGACAGGAGCGTCGGCCATTGATC
>DATBHJ010000056.1:0-7306 GCA_036557565.1 Gemmataceae bacterium | reverse complement strand
TCCTAACTTCTCTCTCAGGCTCATGCAGAGATCGCAAGAAACAACGTCAGGACGAAGACTCAACAGGGGGCTTACGCCCCCCGCTCGCCCGACGCCGTTGCTTGTGAATTGCAACTTCTACCGCTACCGATTTGTCAAAGAGCAACACACGACTGATTCAAGCCAGCCGCGCCAGGTCTTGCTGACCAGGAGTCGATGCACTCAAGCACAAATGGCCAGTGCAGCGACTCTCACCCAGGCAAGAAACACACAAGGAGGCCTATAAAGATGCCCTGTTTCCTTGTAATGGGAATACTATTTTATGTCGGCAACTATACAAGTCAAGGTATCGGTTTCCAATTATTTCCGCATGTGGAGATGAGGGGGTTCGAACCCCTGACCTCGTGGTTGCAAACCACGCGCTCTCCCAACTGAGCTACATCCCCGGCAAGGCTTGCTCAGCGAATGCGGGTACTTGGATTCGAACCAAGGACCTCAGCTTTATCAGAGCTGCGCTCTAGCCAACTGAGCTATACCCGCGGATAGTTCGGAAAACAAAAAAGCCAAACCGACGCAGGTTTGGCCCTATCCGCCCAGGACGAATGGATAGGAGCGTCACCTCGCCTTCCAGGAGTGAATGGAAATCAAAGCCATGAACACCTCGTCAGCTACCAGGCAATACCGACACTCGCGCAAAGAGAATTATAGATCGACCAGGCCAACTGTCAACTGGGAATTTTCTTTTCGTCTTCCGTATCTTGCCGACCTCAACTTCGTTCGCAGTTCCGCCACGCCTAGTTGGGGATGCGTCGCAGGACAGGATGAGTGATCCGGCGGGCCAACTGCAAACAAGGCAAGATCTCGCGGAAGTCGAGCGCATCGGTTTGGTCGATGAATGGCGCAGCCTGGACATATCGCTGTCGTTGTCGCAGCGCGGGTGCATAAGTGCCTTTCCGATTCAGACAGTTAGCCAATCCGAAGGCGGATTCGAGCTAGTGCATCAGAGCACGATCGTCATGCTGCAATGGACCGTCCTCGCCGATGAGCAGGGCCGCTGGAAAGTGGAAATGAGTTTGCGCATCGACATGGCGCGAGCGTTCGCTCGGAGGCGCCTGGCGGCCTGAAGCACCGAACGAGCCGGATGCGTGAGCGGCGCTCATGCTTCCGGCTCGTTCGCCTTTCGCTCTGCAAACCTGTAAGAAAAGCTCTAAAGCGACTCCCTTACGAACCGAGGCGTGCAAGCCATGCTGACCGGCAAACGTCTGTTCGCGCTTCTTGTATTTCTTCTGACGATATTAGGCGGCAGTTCGGTTCCGCTCGCCGGATCGAGCGACCCGAAGGATAAGGAAAGCAAAGAGGAAAAGTCGAGCAAGTCGGCCGATGCGGAAGACATCGACAAGTGGATCTCTCAGCTCGGTGCGGTCTCGTTCAAGGAGCGAGAAGACGCGATCCAGCGTCTGATAGCGATCGGCCCGTCAGCGCTGAGGGCATTGCGGCGAGTCGCGGATGATAAGCTGGCCGACCCCGACGTGCGTCTGCGTGCCGCCCGTGCCGCCTTCGCCATCGCCACAGTGAAGATCGACATGGTCCGTCGCCTCGGCGAACACAAGGGCCAGCCAAATAATCCCAACTCCTGTTGGGCCACGCGAGGGGTCATTTCCCCGGACGGCAAGCACGCCGTTACGGCTGGCATGGACGCAGTACGTTATTGGGATCTCACCAACAACAGGCAGATCCGCGTTTTCGGAGAGAACAGGCAGGGCTATTGGTCGGTAGCCTTTTCGCCAGATGGAAGACGCATTGTCGGCGCGGGGAACAACAACATAGTCCGTCTATTCGATGTCAACACAGGAAAACTGCTTCACGAGATGAAGGGCCATGCTCAGGCGATTTGGGGAGTCGTGTTTTCGCCCGACGGGAAGCAGGTGTTGTCGGGATCGTGGGACCGCTCTATCCGCGTTTGGGACACGGAAACGGGTAAGCAGCTCCGCACCTTCAATGGAGTCCGCGACTCTGTTCGCTGCCTGGCCCTCTCACCGGACGGCAAGTTGCTGGCAGCAAGTCATTTCGCCGCCGTGAATGGTCCGGGTATCCTGCGGCTTTGGGATCTCACCAAAGGGACGGAGGTCCGCTCCATGAAGGGACACGAATTGGAGATAACCAGCATCTCCTTTTCCTCTGACGGTAAATCCCTGCTCACGAGCAGCTTCGACCGGACGATTCGTGTCTGGCAGGTGGCCGACGGCAAGGAAGTGAAGTGCTTGCGAGGCCATTCGGGCCGAATCGAGTGTGCCGTCTTCACACCCGATGGCCGACGCGTCGTTTCGTGTGCTGATGAGAGCGATCCAACGCTACGTCTTTGGGACGTGTCGTCCGGCAGGCAACTGGGCGAGACCGAGCAAGTGGAGCAAGGTTTTCTCGGCATCGCACCACTTCCCGATAACCAGCACGCCCTGACGACGGGCAAGGACGGCAGCGTGCGCTTGTGGCGCTGGGAGCGCTAAACCGTAAGCGACTTTGTCCCGGCTCCGTGCTGTTCCAGCAAGCTGCGATACCACGTCTCCGTTTGCGCTGCCCGATCCGCCAGCGCCTTCGTTCCCCAAATCACTGACAGCGTTCGCCACGTCTCTGTCGTCGTCTTGGTGCGTTGAGCGTCCTTGACGGCATTGGCGCACGGACCCTCAACGTCGAACAGACACAACAAACCGGCCAGGTCGATAGTCTGGCCCGAAGCGTTGAAGACGTAGGTGGCACTGGCCGGCGCGATGCCGACACGGAACGGTTCTCGGGCGCGGTCAAGATCGACGACACTGATCGGCAGGCCGCTATGCAGCGACACGACATTGCACGCATCCACGGCCAGGTTAATCGGTGACAGGGCGTTGTCAGTGGCGACTTTGAGTAGATACTCCGAAGCCGGTTTGCTGCGTCCGGCAGGTCTGAAACCACCGTGGCGAAGCAGCGCTCGCACAGCCTCGCGGACGTTGTCATTGCTATGGAGGAGAGCGGGCGCGTTCAGCGACAAGAGGGACAGCAATTCGGGAGGAGATGGCATCTCACCCAGCGGGCGCGGGAATGTTGTGATGAAGGCACAGAGATCTAGTAGCGGATGAGTGTCGATCGTAAGCATAGGAGCATCTATTTCGCGGAATCGGTTTCGATGCAATACAAGTTGTGCAGCCCGCGGAGGAAAATCTGTCCCTGTGAGATTGCCGGGGAAGCGTAGCATTCATCGTCGAGTGCGTTCTTGTGCAGCACTGTAAATTCGCCTTTGGCCTTGAGGATGTATGTAATGGCGTCGTCATCTACGAAATACAGGCGACCGTCCGCGAGCACCGGCGAAGCGCTGACGTGTCGCGCCAACTTCTTCTTCCATAGCCGTTTGCCCGTCTGTGGTTCCAGACAGCTCAGATGGCCCGTGTCCGAGACGACGTAGAAGAAGCCACCAGCAGCGATGGGTGACGGCACATAGGAAGCACCATCGCGGCCATTGATCTTGTGGGGAATGTGCCAACGAACGTACTTGCTGTGCGTGATATTGCCCTGCCCTTCGGGACTGATGCCCATCAGGTGGTATTCCGGAAAGCCAGTCGTCAAGAGCAGCACATCGTCGAGGAAGACAAGACTGGCGACGTACTGCTCGGTTGGGCCGTCAATAATCCAAAGGAGCCTACCGGTGTCGGCATCGTAGGCGGTGACGCACTTGCTGCCGCTGAGGACGAGCTGGGTTACATCCGGCTTGTTCCTGGCGCGGATCAAGATTGGCGTGCAGTAGGAACGAGTGCGGTTGGGTCGATCGATGCGCCAGCGTTCAACTCCGGTCTCTTTGTCCAGCGCGACGAGGAAAGCCTGGGCATCCTGATCGCCATTGAGGATGACGAGGTTTTTGTGCAAGATCGGTGAGCTGCAAAAGCCATGCATCGAAAGTAGTTTGCCGGGGGAACGCCTCCAGACTTGGTTGCCGTCGAGATCGTAACAGGCCACTTGCATGTCGGGGTAGGCGAGGAAGGCGACCCAGACGTGTTTGCCGTCCGTGACGGGTGTAGCACTTGCGAAACTGTTGAGGGGATGTTTCTTTTCGAGCGGGGCCGTGAGGACAACACGTTGCCAGAGAATGGAGCCGGTGCGGCGAGCCAGGCAAATCAGGACGCGCTCGCCATTGCCTTCCAGGCAAGTGGTAACGAAAACGCGATCGCCCCAGACGATGGGCGAGGAATGGCCTTTGCCGGGGAGTGGCGTTTTCCAGCGGATATTCTGGGATTCGCTCCAGGTAAGCGGAAGGTTCTTTTCCTGGGAGACGCCATCGCCGCGCGGGCCGCGCCAACCCGGCCAGTTCTCGGCGCGAGTGACATTGCTCAACAGGACAAGGGAGATCAACGCGAAGAAAAGAAACCGCATGCAATTCACTCCTGCGCAGGTGGGACCCCATGCCGCCTGATCTGGAACACCAAGCCGCATGCAGCTTATTCCAGGGTATGGACATATCCCAGGGGAGGCAACGGCCGTTTGGAGCCGTTCTCGTCCAGCCATAAACCCGCTTCCGCAAAGCACTCACCGATGATGGTTAGTCCGGGGACCGGAGGCGATTGGAGAAGCGATTCGGCTCCGGAAGGGCTAACGGCGAAGACCAGCTCGAAGTCCTCGCCATCGCCAAGGGCGTGTTCCAACGGCGTGCGTTCGTCGAGCATGGCGTGGGCGGCGTCGGCGATGGGGATTGCATCGGCATGGAGGATGGCGCCGCAGCCGCTCTCCGCGCACAGGTGAGCGACATCAGCAGCCAGGCCGTCGCTAATGTCGATCATGGCATGTAGATCGACGGCGGCGTGTAAGGCCAGCGCTTCACGGACGCGCGGCAAGAAATCCAGGTGCTTACCCAACAAGCTCCCACCGAGAGGTCCGGTCACGATGAGCCTGTCGCCGGGAAGTGCGCCGTTGCGTCTTACGGAGCCGCGCGGTGTCGCCTCTCCCAACAGTGTGACATTGACGACCAGCGGGCCATCCCAACTGTTGGTGTCGCCGCCTATGATGGTAGTATCGAAAGCGTCGGCCATCTCACGCAGGCCCAGATAGAGCTCCTCTGCTAAAGCTCTGCCGCCTTTGCGGGGTAGGCCGACGCTGACGACGGCGGCAACCGGGACGCCGGCCATGGCGGCAATGTCGCTGAGGTTGACGGCCATCGCTTTTCTGCCGACCTGCCGCGCCGAGCCAGCTCCAGGTGCTCCTGGGTGGGTCTCAATCAGGTGAAAACAGCTGCCCTCCAATAGCATGTCCGTTGTCACCAAACAATTAGGGCCGCTCGGCCAACGCAGGATGGCCGTGTCGTCGCCTGGACCCAACAGCACGCGCTGGGCCGACGGAGTACGTTTCCGTATCCAGTCAATGAAGGCAAATTCGCCTGTCGTCATCTTTTCCAACCTAGCGACGCATCCTCCGGCACGCCAGCGAAAATTAGGGTAAAGTTGGGACATGACCGCGATGAGTGACTCTTCCTCACTTTCGGAATCCGCCTTTCGTCCACGTGTCTTCGGCACCTGTCCGTTTCATACGGACGGAGAAGTTCTCGCTCTTCGCTTCGCTCCGGACGGCAGCCTGTGGTCGATCGAGGAGCCAGGCCTGTTGCGCCACTGGAATCTCGCTACGACACAACAGATCAGCTGGCACGAGCTGGGCGACCCGGCGGCCGAATGGGCCTTCAGTAGCTCGGCCCACTATGTTGCCGCGGGCAGCGATGAGCTGAGTCTTTGGGAGACGAGGACCGGCGAGTTGCTGGCGTGCTGGCCACAAGCAGCTTGGGTAACGGCGCTGGCGTTTCAACCGGCAGGCTTGCTGCTGGCCAGCGGCCATGATGACGGGGGCGTCCGCCTCTGGGACCGTGCCAGGGGAAGGTTGGCCTATGAGCTGCGCCCACCAATTGCGCCCTCTGGCGCCGGCAAGGACTTGGCCGTGAGCGCTCTGGCCTTCAGCCTCGACGGTCGCAAGTTGGCCGTTGCCGCCGAGGAACGCAGCATCATGGTGTGGGATCTGGCCAATGGCGAGATGCTCGGCCGGCTGCTGGGCCACACCGATCGCATTCCTGCCCTTGCCTGGCATCCTGACGGTCGGCGTCTCGTCTCGGCCGGGTGGGACACGACGGCTCGTGTTTGGGACACCGAGGCCAATCTGCCTCTCATCCTTCTTAACAGCCACGACGCTCAGGTAAACGCCCTGGTCCTGTCAGCCGATGGACAGCGGCTGGCGTGTGCCGATTCGTCTGCCTCCGTTCATCTGTGGGACATGGGTGCGTACCGAACTTTGGCGGTAGATCGCGAGCAGAATCGTGAGATCCGCAGCCTCGCCTTCAGCCCCGATGGGCGATGCCTTGCTCTTGGGGGCGCCAACCGCGTCATCCACTTCTGGAACACCTCCGCCGTAAGGTGGGCCGACGGAGCAGGTCCATCACGTCTCTTTGGTGGGAATCCGCCGTCGGCCCGCTCTACGCGAACCTGCCTTTCAGTCAGCCCGGATGGCCGGCGTCTGGCGAGTCTAGGCTCGGCCACAGCATTGAGGGTATGGAGCATAGCAACGGCGAAGCCTGTGCTGGAACTGGAGGATGCACCGCTCTTGCGTGCTTTTGCCGCGAGTGCCGATGGCCACTGGTTCGCCGGCAGCGTGATCCGCACAGACGGAAAAGAAGCCGACCGGAGCACGCTCCATCTGTGGCGCGCGGACAACGGGCGCCGCGAGCGCATCCTCAGCGGTCAAGCCGCGCCGATCAGTGTTCTGGCATTTAGCGCAGATTCGAGGTATCTCGCAACGGCAGGAGAGAGGAGCGGCGATGTCTGGTTGTGGACGATTCCGGATGGCGAACCGCTGTTAGTGCCGGATGTCCTGGCGAATTACAGCGTCGAGGCGTTGGCCTTTCATCCACAGGGCCGGTTACTGGCCGTCGGTGGCGTGAACTGGTTGGCGCCGCCTGGCACAGAAGGGCGTATTGTTCTTTGGGACTTACTCGAACGCAAACCCGTTTCCATACTTCCGGCAAGCACGCAAAGTCTGGCTTTCCATCCCTCCGGTCGCCGCCTTGCCGCGGCCACGCTGAATCAGAGCATCGTCCTCTTCGACAGCGAGGGTTGGCAACAGACGGGCGAATGGTTCGGCCATCTGGATACGGTGACCAGCGTTGCGTTCAGCCCGGATGGCAGACTCCTTGCTTCCGGCAGCGACGATCGCACGCTCCGTTTATGGGACGCTTACACAGGTGACTCGTGCGGGCTGGTGGAACTGGACACTCAGATCAAAGCACTGGCCTACTCTCCGGAGGGTCGCTCGTTGTTCACAGGTAACGGCA
>DATBHJ010000055.1:0-14817 GCA_036557565.1 Gemmataceae bacterium | reverse complement strand
GCAATTGCAACTGCAGCTCCAACTGCAGTTCCAGTTACAGCTCCAACTGCAACTGCAACTGCAACTGCAATTCCAGTTGCAAGTGCAGCAGCAGCTGCAAGCACAGGCGCAATTCCAAGCGGTAGCCGCTCAGGCCGCCGCAGCAGCGGCGAACGCCATAGGCATCCACATAAGCATCAACAACAGTAACGCCAACAGCAGTAGCAGTAGCAGCTTTGCCTCCAGCAGTTGATTGCTGAGTAGCATTTGCCATCGAGGCTGAGACGAGACAGGGGAGCTCTTGCAAAAGCTCCCTTGTCTCGTCTGCAACTCATAGAATGTCGATCATTTGCCGTCCATCCCTCCTCTCCGGCCGATCAGCTTCTCTTCGGGGGATTGAACGATATCCAGGACAGCGGAGGGAAGTGCCTCTGGTCTCCTTCCTCTCCGCCTGTCCCGCCCGTGTTCGCATCAGCAAGGCACGTCGACGCCTCCGGCCTCGATGAATCGCTCCGACCAGTACCACACATCGAGATCGTCCGCGATCAGCTTCCAGCAGGATTCGACGAGGGCGCTGGCGGCATCGCGGGAGAACCAGAGGCGGCGGTATTGGAGGACGGATTCGAGCGAGTGAAGAAAGTCAGGTGGTGTCATGTTCGTTTCCGCCTCTTCTTTGTAGGCGCGACCTGGCTCTGGCCGGCATCCTTCCTCGGCCGGCTCCTGGGCCCCGGCGTCACCCTGCAGAAGCCCGCGGGCCGAAACGTCCCCTGCGCCACGCCTTCCGCTCCGGCAAAGGGCAGGAGTTTCAGGAGTTGCACCTCGGCCTCGGCGGGAAGCCGCTCCTGGCCGAGGACCATCTCCAGGTAGGTGAACTCGATGATGGCGCTGGCGGCCCAGTTCACGCTCGTCGTGTAGCCGGACACGGCGGTGCTGGACGCAGTGCTGAACTCGCCACGCCCTCTCGCTGTTCGCTTGCCAGCCTCGATCCGCGAACGCATACGCGCTTGCTGCTCAGTAGCAAGTTTCCTCTGCCCCATCTTGCCCACGGCCAGAACGACTCTCTTCGGATTCGTTCTTCTATCTCCTTCTGACGTTTTTCCGCCTCTTTTGCCTGTTCTTGCATCCCTTTCTGCCCTCTCTTCTTGGGCCAGGTTTTTATTTGCTCCAGCGATTGAGCGGCACGAACTCGCACATCATTATTTGGATCATCGACGGCATGTGTAAGGGCCGGTAGTGCAGCCTTGGCCTCTGGTCCGAATTCTCCCAAAGACTGACAGGCGATCTTGCGGACATCAGTGGATTCATCCTTAAGCAGCTCGACCAAAGCAGGTACGACCGTCTCCGATTCTTCACAAATCCTACCCAGCGAATAAGCAGCGTCCCAACGAACGTGCTCATCCCAATCTTTGAGGGCAACAATCAGAGCGGGAATTGCTTTTTCTTTGATCTTCGATGACTTGATTCTCATGAGAGCCAGTGCTGCCCATCCGCGATCTCCTGGATCATCGCCTTTCAGAAGCACCTTTGTAACAGCAGAAATGGCAGCATCGCTATCGGGATCTAGCTCGGCGAGAGATTCTGCAAGATCAACTCGCCCCGTATCATCCTTCTCGGCCAACATGGCATCCTTGACAGCAGAAATAATCCTCTTATCTTTCACTCCGATTTTGGCCAAACCTTCTGCGCAAGCAGTACGGACATTCCAAGCCTTATCTTTGAGATTAGCAAGAAGAGCCGGAATGGCTGGTTTCGCGTCTGGTCCAATCGCTCCCAGCGCTGCAGCAGAAGAAGCCCGGAGATTTGGGTTGGCATCTTCCTTTTCGGGAATGATTTGTTCAGCGACGGCAGCTTCGACCCCCGCAATGATTGCTTTCTTGTCTTCCAGTATTTTTATCAGGATCGGAACGGCGGACTTGGCGTTCGCTCCATGTTTTCTGAGCGCTTGGAGTGCTTCTAATTTGGTTTTGAAATCGCCCTTGCTCAACTTGCTAATCAGGGTTGGAACAGAGGGTTGGCTGTTCTTTTCACAGCTGAGTTGGCATGTTCCAAGCAAAAGGAGCAATCCACACCAAGCGAGTCTCACAAAGGAGTTCCAGGTCGTAGCCATGTTTCATGCTTCCTTTTATCCAGTATGCCCGCGACCATAATTTGCCTGGTTCAAGCCGTCGCAACGAGTGCAGGAATGCTACCCTCCGACACACAGAAAGGTATCTGTTCGCGGGCCGAGCGTGACACACGCCATCGCCTACGCTCGCCGTCGTTGTGTCTACGGCTCATCAGCCAAGGGCAGGGGGCCGCTTGCGTGGTGATCGGGCACCAACGCAGGAGCTAAGGGGGTGACGGGGAGCCATTATCGTTCGCCGGATTGTGGGAGCGCTGGCACGATCCGGAGGGTGAAGCCGTCGATAGCTACACCATTCTGACCACGCAACCCAAGAGCACTTGCGGCAGGGAGCTGCACTCCCTGCCGCCAGAAAGCCGGTCAATAGCGGTAATGATCGGCCTTGAAGGGGCCGTCCTTGGGAACATGGATGTAGGCGGCCTGCTCAGAAGTCAGTTTGGTCAACTCGACGTTCAGTTTCTTCAGCTGTAAGCGGGCCACGTGCTCATCCAGTTTCTTGGGCAGGACATAGACGCCGACGGGGTACTTGTCGTTCTGCTGCCACAACTCGATTTGGGCTAGAACCTGATTGGCGAAGGAAGAACTCATCACATACGACGGGTGGCCGGTGCCGCAGCCGAGGTTAACCAGGCGGCCCTTGGCAAGCAGGATGATCCGCTTGCCGTCTGGGAAGATGATGTGATCGACCTGAGGCTTGATCTCTTCCCAGGCGTAGTTCTCCAGTGACGCCACATCGATCTCATTATCGAAGTGGCCGATGTTGCAGACGATGGCCTGGTCCTTCATTTTGGCCATGTGGTCGTGGGTGATGACCTTGTAGTTACCGGTGGCCGTTACGAAGATGTCGGCCTTGTCGCAGGCGTAGTCCATGGTGACGACGCGATAGCCTTCCATGGCGGCCTGTAGCGCGCAGATGGGATCGATCTCGGTGACCCATACCTGTGCGGAGAGCGCGCGCAGGGCCTGGGCCGAACCTTTGCCTACGTCGCCGTAGCCGTTGACGACGGCGATCTTGCCAGCGATCATAACGTCCGTGGCGCGCTTGATGCCGTCCACTAGCGACTCGCGGCAGCCGTAAAGATTGTCGAACTTGGATTTGGTGACGGAGTCGTTGACGTTGATGGCAGGGAATTTCAGTTCCCCACGCTTGTGCATTTGGTAGAGGCGGTGGACGCCCGTGGTGGTCTCCTCGGTGACGCCCTTGACGGCGGCGAGACGTTTAGCGTACCAGCCTGGCCGCGACGCGATGCGCTTCTTGATAGCGGCGTAGAGGACGCGCTCCTCCTCACTGGCCGGCTTGTCGAGGACATGGATGTCCACTTCGGCACGGGAGCCGAGGTGAAGCAGCAGGGTTGCGTCTCCGCCATCGTCGAGGATCATATTCGAGTACCCGCCCTCGGCCCACTCGAATATCTTGTGCGTGTATTCCCAATACTCGGTGAGAGTCTCACCCTTGTAGGCGAAAACGGGGATACCGGCAGCGGCGATAGCGGCAGCGGCATGGTCCTGAGTTGAAAAGATGTTGCAGGAGGCCCAGCGGACCTCGGCACCCAGCGCCCTGAGCGTCTCAATCAGGACGGCTGTCTGAATAGTCATGTGGAGTGAGCCGGTGATGCGTGCGCCTTTCAGGGGCTGGCGCAAGGCATACTCCTCGCGGATGGCCATGAGGCCGGGCATTTCGGTTTCGGCGATGGCAATTTCGCGGCGGCCCCACGGGGCGAGCAAGATGTCGGCGACGTGGTAGTCCGTGAATGTAGCAGGCTTTTGTGCGACAGCGGTCACGTTCAAGGTCTCCTAAAACGTTGAACGGGCGCCGTTACACAGTGGTAATTCACCCCAGCGAGCCTGGCAGAAACGCCCAAGCGTTCCGTCGCAGCGCCCCTCGATAAGATGATTCTTTGCTTCTTGGCTCTAGGCAATGCTCCGGGGATGAGTTATTAGACGAGGATGATCATAGCAGAACGACTGGATGAGAGGCAAGGAACCAAGAGCGCATGGACATCCCACTCTCCCCAGCTGTTCGCACGGTCTCTCGCGCAAGCCCTTCTTCCGAAGTCTTCTGGACATGCCGGATTCAAGGATCTCTCCGCCGAGGAGCTGTTGATGGCAGCCCTGGCCTGGCGTGCCTGAAAGATGCTGGGCGGGCCGACGACGATAAGACACCGGTGCCGTTTCCTTTTTCGCCAGCCCGCGTGAGTGTTTGTAGCGACATAAAACGATTCCGTTGCTGCACGAGCAATTGTTCTTGCAAAGCAAATCTGCCACAACAGGAGTGAACAATCCCTACTGCCGCATGTAGGCAGGAGAATGGAGGGCGGGCCGGCTTGGGAGGATCGCGGTTGACGTTCCTTTTCCTGTCGCCGGCGCCGCCCATGGTCTTGTCGGCCAGGGGCGTTGCAAGAATTTGCCCCTTGGCGGGTATTTTTCTTGCGGCGGCACCATTTTTCTTGCGGTTGAGTGTCGTTTCCCTTGATTTACTGCGCGCTTACTTCTTGTCCTTCAGCGTGGTCTTTTTCTTGTCGGGTGTCGTGGGTCTGTCGTCTTCGTCGTCGCTGTCTTTCCCGCCACGGATCTCCTGTAGACGCGCTTTCTGGGTGGCGGTCAGGAGTTTCTCGAACTCTTTCTTTTCTTGCCTTTTCAAATCCTTGATCTTTTCTTCAAGTTCGATGATATCGGCGGTATACTTGGCGCGGATTCTAAAGATCTCGTTCTTCTGTTTTGGAGTCAAATTCAGCTGGCTGTAGGGCTTGGGCACCGTCGTTCTTCCGACGGCCGAACCAGTTCGGTCGTCTCCGATGAGAAACCCACTCCCAACCGCACCGGCGACAAATAACGGAGCCAGAAATCTCAGGCGAAACATCGGATACCCTCCACGAAAAGAGATGCGATCCAGAAACGTCATCCACTGACACTGAACCAGCAGTATCGTAGGCCGGCTTTGTGCGCGTTGTGTGCCCCCATTGTAGAGACAGGGCACGACGAGAAGCAAGGATTTTCTGCAAGCGGTGTCAGGCGGTCAGGCGTCTCCTGACAGCCGTTGAGATTTTCCTTGCGTCTCGTCTCGCCGTGGCCGAGAATGCTTCGTGCGGGACCGGCGACCGGAAAGACGTCAACCGCAGTACTCGCACGCTGGCCCGCTCTGCGGCTTGCTCGTTTCCTGTGAAAAACGATGATCGAACGCGCACGATTCTCCTGGTTTGGTGTCCTCGTTAGCTCGTTCGCTTTGGCGCCGACGATCCGCGGTAGCGAGGACTTTGAGCAGCTAGTCGCGACGGCCCGCAATGGGAATCGTGACGCCATCCAGTCGATCACTTCGTTGAAATGCCGGTGCGAACGCCAACCCTGGGCCGATACCACCCTGGAGCAGGCAAGCAAGTGTTGGCCCATCAACAGTCCGGGGAGATTTTGGCTATCTGGGAGTGTCTACAGACACTCTTACTCTCAACGAGGGGGCACGACCGTGGATCGCGTCGTTCGTAAGGGTCGGGCTCTCTCTCTGGAGAAGGATGGGCACCGTCCACAACCGTCACTCTGTCTCTGGACACTTACACCGGTCGACAGCGCGCTGGAAAACATGTGGAAATTGCTCTTATTCAGCCATTGGGGTTGGATTCCTCCGAGTTACTATCCGTTCCAAGATATTCTTGAGCATCCCCATGTCATTCACATCGCGGAGCGGCTTCCGCCTCCACACAACGCCATTCACATCGAACTGACTCACGACGGCGGGCGGTTGGAACTCTGGTTTGACCCCAAGGTAAACTATCTGGTCCGCAAGAGCATCATGATTCCCGCAAAGAGTAAAACATACCGATGGGAGGACGAAGTCATCGAATTTCTCGAAGGAGCTCCGGCGGTTTTTGTCCCCATCGTCATCGAGCACCGCAAGTTCGTCGAGGGAAGGATGCAAGCAGTTCTGAGAACCACGCTCTCCGATGTCGCGGTCAACCAGCCTCTGGACAAGGACATGCTCCGTCTCCCAGGTATCGCCGGTATGGAATGTACCGACGTTGACCGCCAAGTGAAGTACAAAGTAGACGGGGAGGGCAACCCAGTCGGTAGAGAAATCTCAGTCCCGGCGTTGCAAACTGAGCCTCCCAGTCATCCGGCACAACCGCCGATCTCTTCTGGAGCATCCCGTTCTTCCCCTCTGCTAAGCTGGCTGCTCACACACTCGTGGATGTGGAATCTGATCGTTTTGGGAATTGTTCTTGTGGTAGCCATGATTGTGGCCATCGTTCGCCGCCGCACGCAATCCCTGCCCTCGGCTGGTGAACCGTGGACGCAAGAGCGCCGAGCCTGAGTGATGCCGTGGTGATTTCGCTTCGCCTTTTCTCGGCATGGTCGAGAATGCTTCGAGCGGGACCGGCGCGAGAAGCGAGTAAGGCGAGGCCTCCCTGCTGGCCCGCACGCCATTCTTGGCGACGTTGCTGCCATCGAGGGGTCAGCCCGAAGCGATCCGAGCGGTCACAGGCGGAACCGGCGAAAAGCAGGCTTGTCTGCTTGTCGCTGCCTCTCTTCTTGACTTTGTTTTTTGTTTTGTGGTTTTTGTTAGCCACAGGGTAATCTTTGTCGGGGATTTGCTTAGCGACTACTTTGCTTGTGCATGGCTCGAAAAGAAGTCCTGGATCTCCTGATGATTCCGGGCAAGGTCCTTCAGGCCCTCGGGTGCGAACTTCGAGGTGTCGCGCCGCAGTTGGCGAACCTCTGTCCGCCCACCTTACGTGGACACCAGAAAGAGAGCCCCGTGCGCAAGGTCGAAGGTCCTGTCGTTTATGGTAACCGTGCCCGTACACCCGTCCGGCGTCGAGCATCGACAATCGACATGTCGGCCCTCGGGGCCGCGGTGGTGCCCCTCGAAGACAAATCCTTCTACCATTGTGGCAGCGCGAGGAACAAGAGTGCTGCTGCCGCTGGACACATCAGTCCAGACAGCGAAGACCGTTCTGCCGTCACTCCAGAGGCCGCAAGTGACTGATGCATGATCGATGCCGGGTATGGCGTCTTTCCCTCGATCAGAAGCCCAGACAGGGTTAGCAATCCCTGAAGCGTGGCCTTGGGACCCCGCCGCGGACAGCCAAGCGGATAGCTCGGCGCGATAGACCCACTCGGCAAGCAGGGCGAGGGGTAGGAGGGCGCCCACCCCCATCGCTAGCCGCCGTGGCCATCGCCTCTGCTCGTGCCAGGGACGGTGCGCGGGGCTTGCAGCCGCATCTGGGTTGCTACTCATGGGGATCTTTTTGGGCCAGCGCTCTGGCCCGCGGGACCAAGCAACTGCCTACGCGTACATGGCGAGCAGGTCAGGGGGCTGTCACGCCAACCAAGGTCTTCCTGGGAGCCTCAGAATCAGCACAAATGTATCGGCAGAGAGATGATAGTACAAGAGTCGTTCGAGTGCACCGGCTTGTGTGCTTGTGTGCGGTGGGTCAAGGTGGCAGGGCCAGAGATGCCGGTGTGCTGCGTAGGAGTTGACTGAGGAAATCCAGGGCCGAACGCCTCTGCTGACAACAGGACCGCCACACCGACATCAGCACGGATTGCGCTCGCGCACCTACCCAGGTCCGGCTGCCACCCCAGACCTTGCGCAGAATGACGCCGAAGCGGATGGCCAGCTCCGCACGCCAGTTGGTGGCGTCCAGGCCCGGCTGACGCAGGAACGTGAACAGCTCATGCCGATGGTTCCACAAATGCTGCGCCAAGGTCTCGTTGGCCGCGTTCGTCTTGGGCGGGAAAATCAGGTCGAACAGTTGGCTCTCTATCCCCACGCCTACGCCCGCGTCTGCTGCACGCTCGCCACGCAAGGGATTGCCCTCGGCTGATGGAGTGCGGACGCAAGGGCGGCGAGCGTAGGTTATGGCGTCGAGGCGCACCTTCGTTGCCATTTCGCAGCCGCTACTCTCGGCAATTCAAAAAAATCAAAAAGTCGTGTCCACTATTGCCCCCGCTTTACGATTAGTAAGGCGCAGGAACCGCCATTATGGGCGGTGCCGGTGAGAGGGTAAGCCCCGTGGCCCCAACCTCCACTGGCCCGCCCACCTTTGCAGGCTCCTCGATGCCACGAGCCATACTACGGGCGGCGCTGGCGATGAAGTACCTTTTGGGAAGAAATGGACACTCTTATCGCTGGCCCGCCCGCCATTCTTTCAAGCGCCACCTCGGCGGCGCTGTCGTCAGCACCACGGCGATTGCCTTCTGTGGGCATCGTCGAGTTGCCCTGTTGAGCAAAAACACCGGCGGGCCCTGCCCAAGCGAAAGCAGCCGGCCCGTTGGCGTTGACGGGCCGGCTGCATCATCGTCCGATCGTTCTGAATGCGGTCGTTACCGGGACGGAGAAGGCAGCGGCGTGGCCGGAGTGCGAGACTTACTGCTCTTGGGAGATGCCTTCCTCGCCGTTGGCGTGGGAGTCGGCGCCGGCGCACTCGGCTCTTGCTCTAGCGGTGTCGGTGAGGACACAGCCATAGTCGGAACGTTCCCAGGCGTCACTACGGGCGGCGAAACGACGGGGCCAGACACTACCGGACAGGGCGCAGCCGGAGTCTGGCAAGTGGGAACGACCGTGGGAGCAACAGCAGGTTGAGTCCAACTGCCAACCGCCGAGGGATTGCCGTAAGAACCATGCGCACAGGCCATCGTCTGCTGGACACTCAGATAGCCCATCGGTTGGCCAGCGGCCATCATCACGATAGCCTCGGCGACGTGCTGTGAGACCCCCCGATCGCCAGCCTCCGCCTTGGCGTTCAAGAGAACCTGAAACAGTTTCAGCCGTTCGGCATTGCGAATGAGCTGCGGCAGGGCGCGCTTGGCCTCTGGCCCCATGCGGCCCAGCGCCATCACGGTGACAATGAAGGTTTCCTCCGATTTAGTCTCTTTGAGGATGGCGATCATCTCGTCGATGATTTTGGCGTCGGTCGAAGAAGCGGCTGAGTGTTTGCTGGCCGAACCCGTCGCCGACGAAGCTGACGGGGGTGCGGACGTGGTCGAGGACGATTGGTCTAGCATGGTCAAGAGAGGCGCCAGAATGGCGGCCACGCCGAACGACAAAACGCCGGCCACGACGACAATCACGAACAGCTGCAAAACCATTCTCATGCGGAGTCCCTTGCCAAGGGGGCTAGTTCGCAGGAAGCGATGTTGCGGGTCCTGCGCAAACTCGACAACTTCCGCGGCGAAGCGCGGCCGGATTGCCTGGGCGCTTCGCAGGCAATCCGGCCGCGCTTCCACTAAACCCGGCTATGGCAGTAGGCGAGCCACCACGGCCATGCTGCTGATCATCGTGAGTATCTCGTTCATCGGCACAAGCCCGTCAATCCCTTGAAGGCATCCTCTTGCTCGGCAAGATCATTCATCACCTCTGCTGATCGCTCCTTGTCGCTTCCCAGTGTATGGTGCCACAGTTGCATAGGCGGGCCAGCAAGAGGTGGATCGGGCGACGGTTCACCACTCCCCAAGCTGGCTCGCCCACTTCTCCCTGCTTCGGCAGATGATTAGTCGATGCAAGACCGGCAAGAGTGGGTGATGGCGTGGACAAAAGAAAAAAGCCGGACTGCCCACCGTGGACAACCCGGCCGTTTTCGATCGACCATTAAGTCGTGTGCCTTATCGACAGAAGCCCACCCGATCCTTGAGAGCAAGTCGTTTGCCTGGAAAAATCATGCCTCGCGTCGGCTCATTATTCCTTGCGTCTTCCGTCGGCATGGTCCACACTTGCCTGGGCGGGTCCAGCCAGGGTGCGCCGTTCACCACCCTTCACCAGCCCCGACCTGGCCAGCCCTTTATTCCAGCCGAAGAAACGCTCTCATACTACTATCGTGCGACAGTGGCGGTTGGCAGTCCCCGGCGGAGTTATCTTTTGCCGATGGTTATTTCTTCTTCTCGTCCTCAATCAGCTTGCATTTGGCCAAGAGTGGCCCTAGAACCGCAACGAGTTGGAACTCTCCCTCGAACGTGGCCTTATCACCCTTCTTGACCGGCGGCTTGTTCTTCTCGTCGTAACGGATACCTACACGCACGGTCTCGTTTTTCCCCTTTACGGGCAAGTACAGCATGTCGTCGTAGATGTCGCCCACCATGCCCGTCACACGCAGCGTCTTACCCTTGTACTTCGTGTTGGCCTTGTCAGAGCTAGCCTCGCACTCCTTGACCAACTGCTCGGCCGTTAGCTTGATCGGCTGCCCTTTAGGCTTCTTGCCCGATTGAGCCGGCGCTGGCCGATCGAGAGCCATCACACAGAACCCCAACACCAGGAATGTCACCATACACACTGACTGCCGCATCATGTTCCTCCAATCCAGGTGTTCGAGCGAACGTTTCACCAGTCGCGATTGGCCGCGGGTCCAATGATCCTTATTGGTGAGCAAAGACTGCGCCGAAAAAAGTGACGATCCTCTCCCTGCCTGCTTCTTCCCGCTCTCGCGTCTGATACACGATCGCCACGCAAGGAGCTGCCCTCGGCGATGGCGTGTGGATGCAGGGCCGGCGAGCGTGTGAGATCGCATCGACGCGGGCTTGCTCGCCATAATTGGGGGCTCGCTGAAAACAACCTCCTTCCGAAACAAAAAGGGCAATCCTTGCTCCCTGCCGAACTTGCGGGGGAGATAGTAGGCGAGTGCCCGCGAAGTTCAGGGCGATCACAAGCCCACGGCTACTCCACAGCTGTCTGAGCGGTCGCAGCTATCGAAGCAAGGAAGGCCGCTCTTTTCCTTGGGGCTCTTCTCGGCATGGCGGACAATACCTCGGGCGGGACCGGCGAGGGCAGCATCGTCAACCACACCCCACGCCGGCCCTCCCAACATTCATGCCGATGTGTTCGTGAATCCATTCTTCACCTAGAGCATCTAATGCCGCGAAGGGTAGGGCTGGGAAGAGGGGCGAGGGGTATCTTAGCGATACTATCGCTACCGGCGCTACCCTTCAACATTCATGAGCCGCGCCGCCGAAGGTGCCGGCTTGATGTACATCGGCGGGGCGACGAAAACGGCACCGGGGACTTGTCGCCGTCGGCCCGGCCGGCATTCTTCACGCCTCGGCATGTACTCAATTGAAAAAGGGCGGCGTCCGCGCCATGGAGGGATAGATCAGGACGCCGCCCTGGAGCGGGCCAGCTTTGGAAG
This sequence comes from Gemmataceae bacterium, assembly GCA_036557565.1. Classification (GTDB taxonomy): domain Bacteria; phylum Planctomycetota; class Planctomycetia; order Gemmatales; family Gemmataceae; genus JAJPHU01. The sequence continues at coordinate 3,606 of DATBHJ010000055.1, read as the reverse complement.
GATTAAGGACGCAGAAGGGTCTTCCGCTGGCGCCGCCTATGACTCGCTTGCAAGGATGAGCCTATTCCTTGGTTTTCGATTACTCAATAGCTAATGGATTACTTATTCGTAAGGTGGCGGATTGCTCGTGCTGATGCGACCATGGGCGGGACCGGCGCGACAAGGCTACCCGGCGGGGCGGCCATCCGCGCTAGCCCGCCCTCAACTCTCGCGGAAGAAGAATTCCCCTGCGGCATTCATTGACTCTGTGTAATGACTCCGTTTCGGCCTTGCCCTGCCCGAAAAAACTATCGAAAATATCCATAATTTACTGGACAGCGGACGCCAGCGCGTTACACTCAGCCTCACGTGACTCGCAATCGCATTGCCCTGCCCAGATCCTCTCTTCGCAGGGCCGGCTGTTATCACAAAGAAGTGAGGCTGGCATGAAGCTGGGAATCGTCGTACTCACCCCCGGACCTGCCGAGGGCAAGGTCATCTCCATCAACCTGCCGCAGTTCGTCATCGGCCGCGATCCCGCCTGTCAACTGCGACCGGCAAGTCTCCAAATCAGCAAACGCCACTGCGCTCTGCTGCGACGAGAAGACAAAGTGTTCGTCCGCGACTTCGGCAGCACTAACGGCACCTTTGTCAACGATCGGCAAATCGAAGGAGAGATTGAACTGCTCGATGGCGATCGCCTTCGCGTCGGCCCGCTGACTTTCGCCGTGCGCGTCGAGATGGCGTCATTCGATCAGACGGTGCCGCTACCTGCGACCAAGGAGACGAAGCACAAGCAGGCATCTGGGCAGGCCGTCCCTGCACCTACGCAGGAGTCTCCCCGTGCCGCCAGTGACGAGGACGAGGCCGCCGCAACGCTGCTAGCCATGCAAGAGAGTGGCGTCCCGGACTCAGGGCAGCCATCGGAGGTGCCCGAAGGTTCCACCGTTCACGACATCCCCTCGCCTCTTGTGGCAGACAAGGAAAAGCCGAAGCAACCGAGCGGCGATACTTCCGCCTCCGCCAAATCTATCCTCGAAAAATACCTCAAGCGACCGCGGCCAAGCTGAGGCGACCTATTTCAGCTGGGCGCCTTCTGGTCCTTCAACTCTGCTCCTGGAGGCAATTGAATTTCCCCACTTGAGAGACATGGGGCAGATTGCTCGTCTTGGCGACTTGGCTTTAAAGTAAACCGCCAGAAGCGTTCGCCACAGATTCGGCAGCGGTAGGGGAAGATCCGAAAGACAGTAAGAAAGTGTTCGAGCCAACTGCGTCGGGCTGACAGTCGTGTATCCTGCCATCTACACCGAGGGCAGGCTTTCGCGTGCCGTTGCAGGATATTCATGGCGAGTCTCCTCCCTCATCGCCCAGCACAAGCACGATTGCTGAGTGCGGCATCAGCAGCTGGGGCTTGTGGCTCTAATAGATAATGCGAAAAAAGGAGGTCGCATGCCTCACGCAGAAGAAAAATTAGGAAGGTGGCTGCAGGATGGCGCAGACAAGGGAGGCATCAGCAAGGACTACCGCATCCGCCGCCTGCGCCGCGATCATCCGGAAGCCGACCAGCGCCATGGGCGCGGCGAGTTCCAAAGCGTGGCGGCGGCGGAGAGGCGGGCGAGTCGCCCGGCTATCAAACAACGCGGCCGGCGATCCACACATCAGATCGCCGGCCGCCACGCTGAGAGTCAATGGCCATTGTATGCTCGCCAACCGCGGCACGCCATCCCCAAGCCTACGCCCGCATCTGTTGCGCGATCGCCACTCCGAAGGCCTGCCGTCCGTTTTGTGATAGCCCGTGGAGACCACGGTGGTGAACGTAGGGCTACCATTGCTTCTTTGTCCATCTCTCTTTTACGCATTTTTCTGTCCCCCCTCCCGCACTCAGTTGTCGCTGACTCGAGTAGAAGCGACGATCAACTGAACAGGAATCCTTGGAATAAGGAAGGTTTCCGTAACCGCTACCACCAAGAACTACTTTCGGCTAACTCTCGAAGCTCTGGAGACCCGCGACAGGATGGACGCCGGCATTGGCGGAGCACTCGTGCACCAGCTGCCTAATCTCGGACAAGGCGCCCAGATTCGTTTGCTGGCTCAGGAAACGTCGGCACTTCAAAACCAGAACAACCCGCTGTCGCAATCGTTGACCCAGGCAAACCAGGCTCTTCTGGCGCACTCCCAGCAGCTGGGCGCGAGCCTTCTGGCGGCCGATCACATCTTCTCCGTCTGGTCGCACCCCGTCGAGTAGCTGGTGCATAACATCAAGGGTCAAGTAGGTGCTGCCAGGGCTTCGTACTCGGGGTGTGGGCAACCGTTTGATGACCAGAAGGCTGGCCAGGTCGCCCATGAACTCTTTGACACGTTCATTGTGGCCAAGGGCTGGAACATCTGGAGCATTCGGTCGGTCACATTGGAATGCGCCAGTTCGTTGCCAGACGAGAAGGGCGTCTGGCATCTGAAAGTGCTACTGGGAGTGCACACCGCCGATCAGAAATCCTTCCTACTTCTCGACTATGACTACCTGGGGACCGACCGCTACGGGTTCGTCGATTTCAAGCTCACCGGTCTTCATGGCGCCGATTACCTTCCATTCCTTGAGTTTGCCATTCGAGGCTTCATGGATCCTCTGGAGTATCGCGAGAAAGGGGAGACGGGAGCACAGCAAGCGGCGTTGCGTCCGCCGACGGCAGAGCAGGCGCTTCCCATGGGTCTTGAACGGTTGGCTGGACCAAACGCACGCGCCCCTGGGGAATGTCATCGCGTACCAAGCAGTGACGGCGATCACTGCGATAACCGACGCCTACTTCGCCCACCTCGCTCAGCAAGGGTAGTAAATCGAGAATATCGAAGGGACACATCTCGGCGACAGGCAAGCCGCGTCACGGGTGCTTTCTCGAACAGCCAGCCGGCGCTTGAACGTGTTTCGGATTCTCGACTTGATTTCCAAACAAAGCGGCCGGCGGTCTCGTGAGGGTACCACCGGCCGCTGTCGAACCAGGTAGTTTTTGTACGAGCGACAGTCGCCGTAGGCTATCCCGACGCACCATTCCCCGTCTGCTGCACGAGCGCCACGCAAGGAGATCGCCCCCTCGGCTGAGGGAGTGTGGGACGCAAGGCCCGCGACTGAGAGCGATCGATTAGTTGAAAAAGACAGGGCCGGGTTGCCTGCCACGGACGACCCGGCCCTGCCATGGGCGTGTGTACTTTACGATTTATCGGCAGAACCACGTCGGCCTCTTTAGCGGAATCGGCAATTCCGGAAAAAAAACCTTCAGGCCGGCTGATTATTCCTTGCATCTTCTCTCGGCAAGGGGGACAATGCCTTGGGCGGGTCCAACAAGGGAGGCCGTTCGCTATTCTTCACTAGCCCCCAACCTGGCCCGCCCGCTTCTCTTCGATGCCGATCACCTCGGCGATGTGATAATCTATCCCCCGGTGAAGCACGGTCCCAGTAAAGGATGCTGGGCGGTGGTCTCCCCGACAGAAAACGGCATAAGACGTATACTTGTTCGTGGGGTGGCAATGGCACCGGGCGGTCCGATTTACTCGTTAGGAGAAAGAGATGGTTTTGATTCGCCTTCGCCGACGGGATTCAATTCTTCTTCGGTTAAAGCAAACCGCGATGAATCG
>DATBHJ010000054.1:0-4474 GCA_036557565.1 Gemmataceae bacterium | reverse complement strand
CTTTGCAAGCAGTTTTTCTCCCTCCCCCACAAGGGGGGAGGGAGAAGGACTCTACAACCACTTGCAAAACGCACTACTATTCTTGGCCCTCATGGGCGCGATCCTGGGCGGGTGACGTTCGCCTGCTCGGGGCCTGCCTGTAAATACCGAGGAAGATAGGGAGAATTCCATGCGTGTACGTCTCTGTGCGATCCTCAGTTGCGCTCTTGTCGTCTTGTCGGCCCCAGCACAACCCCCTGCTTCGGATGCGGCGAAGAAGGACGATCCGATGGCGGTGTTGGCCCCCTTTGTCGGCGAGTGGCGCGTGAATGGCAAGTGGAGCAACGGAGAAACACTGCAAGCACGCGGCGTCTATGAATGGGGTCTGGGCAAGAAGATCCTCATCGCCAAAACATTCGTCGGCAACGGCGACAAGGAGTATCAACGTTACGAGAGCATCATGACCTGGCACCCGAAGAAGAAGTCTCTGTACGAAATCTCTTTCGCCTTCGACGGCAGCATCACGGAAGTCCTCATCGAGCCTAAAGATCGCCATACGTTCCACATCGGCTTTGCACCCTTTCACAGCGACCAGCCGGCGAACCTCCGGCAGGTCCTCAAATTCAAGGACAACGATCACTTCGTGTGGACCGCGACCTTGAAGCAGGGTGATGAGTGGAAGCAACTGATCGAGGCGACCTGGGAACGCACGAAGTGATTTCGACGGCTAAATTCAATCACGAAAACACGAAAGTAAGAAAACAAGAAAAGAACAAGGGGGCAAGAAATAGTCGTGTTTGGTTACTGGTGCTGCCTTCTTCTCTTTCTTTTTTCGCGTCTTCTTACTTTTGTGTTTTCGTGATTGAAATTTAGTTTCACCCCTCATAGCGCAGCAGCAGATCGCCGGCATCGACTTGCGTGCCGGAATGCACCAGCACTTCGGCCACGGTTCCGGGACGTTCGGCGTAGATGGTCGTTTCCATCTTCATCGCTTCGAGCGTGAACAGTTTTTGCCCGGCGGCAACTTGCTCCTCTGCTTCGACCATCACGCGGACCACCAGGCCGGGCATTGGTGCGCCGACGTGCCGGAGATTGCCCGGCTCGGCCTTGGGATGCGCCGCCACTTTGCCGATGAGTTTGCGATCCGACACCACGACCTCGCGCGGCTGACCGTTCAGCTCGAAGAACACGGTGCGGCTGCCGTCGGCATGGGCCTCGCCGACGGCCAGGAATTTCAGGATCAGCGTCTTGCCGCGCTCGATGTCGATGGATGTTTCCTCGCCGGCTTCCATGCCGTAGAAGAACAGCGGCGTCGGCAGCACGCTGGTATCGGAGTATTTGGCTTGATGCGCCGCCAGTTCCGGGAACACGCGGGGATAGAGCAAATAACTCAAGAGTTCGCGGTCGGTGACGACGCGCGAGATTTGCTGCTCCAGAGTGGCGCGGGCAGCGGCGAAATCGATGGGCGGCAAACTGGCGCCGGGCCGGCCACCCTCTTTCTCCCCCCCCTTGTGGGGGGGAAAAAGGGGGGGGCGGCCGCGCAGCACGCGCTTTTGCAGCTCCTGGGGGAAGCCGCCCGGCGGTTCGCCGAGCCGGCCCTCGAAGAACTCAACCACCGACTCCGGAAACGACAACTCGCGCGAGCCGTGCAGCACTTCGTCCGGCGTCAGGTTATTGCCGACCATGAACAGCGCCATGTCGCCGACCACCTTCGAGGTCGGTGTCACCTTGATGATGTCGCCGAACATGCGGTTCACTTCGGCGTACATCCGGCACACCTCACGCCAGCGCGACTCCAGGCCCAGCGCCTGCCCCTGGTGATACAGGTTCGTGTACTGTCCGCCGGGCATTTCATTGAGATACACGTCCGCCGTCGGTGCCAGCTGGCCTGTCTCGAAGGGAGCATACAAGCGGCGAACGCTCGACCAGTAGTCGGCGACCTCTTGCAGCGCATCGTCATCCATCTGGGTGGCCCGCGGCCGCAAGCGCATTGCCTCGACGAGCGCGTGCAGACTGGGCTGGCTGGTCATGCTGGAAAACGGCGCCATGGCGCAATCGACGATGGACACGCCTTCCTCGGCGGCCAGGAGATACGAAGCGATTTGCCCACCGGCGCAGTCGTGCGTGTGGAAGTGGATGGGAATGCCGACTTCTTGCCGCAGCGTCCGCACCAGCACTTGTGCCGCGTACGGCTTGCACAGGCCGGCCATGTCCTTGATGGCCAAGAGATGAGCGCCGCGTTTCTCCAGTTCCTTCGCCAGGTTGACGTAATAGGCGAGATTGTATTTTTTCCTTGACGGATCGAGAATGTCCCCTGTGTAGCAGATGGCCGCTTCGCACAACATGCCGGTGTCGCGCACGGCCTCGATCGCCAACTGGAGATTGGGCAGGCCGTTGAGCGCGTCGAAGATGCGAAAGAGATCGATGCCGGCCTGGGCCGACTCCTTGACGAACGCCTGCACGACGTTGTCGGGATAATTGGTGTAGCCGACGGCGCTGGCTGAACGCAGAAGCATCTGAAAAAGGATGTTCGGCACGCGCGAACGCAGATCGACGAGCCGCTGCCACGGCGACTCCTTCAAAAAGCGCATGGCCGTGTCGAAGGTGGCACCGCCCCACATCTCCAGTGAGAATAGTCCGGACAAGCGAGCCGCGTAATACGGTGCGATGCGCAGCATGTCGTAGGTGCGCATGCGCGTCGCCAACAGCGACTGGTGAGCGTCGCGGAATGTGGTGTCGGTGATGAGCAGCCGTTGTTGTTCCAGCACCCACCGCGCAAATTTTTCGGCCCCAAGTTCCAGAAACTTATCGCGCGTGCCCGGCGACGTCGGTGACAAGGTGACAGGGTGGCCGGGTGACAAGGGGACCGAGGGTGGCTCGATCGATTTCACCTTGTCACCTTGCCACCTTGTCACCTTGTCACGGACATCAGGATGACCGTTGACGATCACGTCGGCGATGTAACGCAACAGCCGTGTGGCCCGGTCCTGACGGCGAGCAAATTTGAACAACGTCGGCGTTTCGTCGATGAAGCGCGTCGTGCAGCCGCCGGCGAGAAACGCAGGGTTTGTCACCAGATTGACGAGGAAAGGAATGTTCGTCTTGACGCCGCGGACGCGGAACTCCTGCAAGCTGCGCAACATGCGGCGTGCGGCATCGACAAAGCGCAGCCCGTGCGCCGTCACCTTGACCAGCATCGAATCGTAAAACGGCGTAATGACGGCGCCGGTGAACGCCGAGCCGGCGTCGAGTCGGATCCCCATGCCGCTGGCAGAGCGATAATTGCTCAGTTTGCCGTAATCCGGCAGGAAGTTGTTGGCCGGGTCCTCGGTGGTGACGCGGCACTGCAAGGCGTAGCCGTGCGTCGTCACCCGGCCCTGATCGCCCAGGCCGATCTCCGGATCGCCGAGTGGCAATCCCTGGGCGATGAGGATCTGGCTTTTGACCACGTCGTAGCCGGTCACTTCCTCGGTAACGGTGTGTTCGACCTGAATGCGAGGATTGACCTCGATAAAGTAGAAATTGCCACTGTCCACATCGACCAGGAACTCGATGGTGCCGGCATTGTCCAGACGCACGGCCCTTCCGACGGCCAAAGCGGCGTCGAGGATGCGTTGGCGCAGGACCGGATCGAGATTGACCGCCGGCGCGATCTCGACCATTTTCTGATGGCGACGCTGGAGCGAACAATCGCGCTCGTAAAGATGCACAAGATTGCCGTGCTGATCGCCCAGAAGCTGCACTTCGATATGCCGGGCGCGAGCGATGTATTTTTCCAGAAACACATCGGGAATGCCGAAAGCAGAGCCGGCCTCACGGCGAGCCTGATCGAGAGCATCGTCGAGCTTGTCGGCGCTGGTGGCCACGCGCATGCCGCGCCCGCCGCCGCCCATCGCTGCCTTGACCATCACCGGAAAACCGAGCTTCTCGGCCAGCTTGTGGGCTTCTTCGTTCGTCTGGACGGCCGTGCTGCCGGGCAGTATCGGCACGCCGACCTTCTGGGCGATGTTTCGGGCCACGACCTTGTCGCCGAGCTGTTCGAGGATCGACTCGCCCGGCCCGATGAAGTTCAGTCCGCCCTCTCGGCAGGCACGGGCGAAGTTGGCGTTCTCCGAGAGGAAGCCATAGCCGGGGTGGATGGCATCGACATCGTGTTGCTGGGCCAGGGCGACGATGCCGGCGATGTCGAGATAGGCCCGGATCGGCTCGCCGGGCTGACCGACGCGATAGGCCTCATCCGCCTTGAAGCGATGCAGAGCGAAACGATCTTCGTGCGAGTAAATTGCCACGGTGCGGATGCCCAGCTCCGTGGCGGTGCGGAAGACGCGAATGGCAATCTCGCTGCGATTGGCAACGAGCAATTTGCGTATCGGGCGTAGGGTGGTTTGTGGTTCCTCCGGCATGACAGTTCAAGTCCCTTATCTTGGTTCGGCATTCATTCGGACGTGCTTATCTTAGAGAATCCGAGCCGCGCACGCAGCGCAGCGGAGTAAGC
>DATBHJ010000053.1:0-19320 GCA_036557565.1 Gemmataceae bacterium | reverse complement strand
GCAAAGTGGAATGACGTGATGAAGATCCTGGTAGCCAACCTGGGCAGCACCAGCTTCAAGTATCGGTTGTTCGACATGACAATCGAGCAAGTGCTGGCGCGCGGCGGCATCGAGCGCATCGGCTCGCCGCAATCGCGCTGCTTCGTCGAATCCGGTGGACAGCGGGAGGAGACTACCGTCGAAGCGCGAGACCATGCCGTAGCGGTGCGGCTGTGCTTACAGCAATTGGCCGATCCGAAAAGGCGCTGTCTACGCGATGCCTCAGAACTGACTGCCATCGGTTTCAAGGCCGTGCATGCTCAAGGAATGAGCGGGGTACAGCGTGTCGATGAGCGTGTCCTGGCGGCGATGGACGCCTACGCCGACGTGGCCCCCGCCCACAATCCCCCGTATGTTCGGGCCATGCGCCTCTTATCGAGGGAATTGCCGCAGATTCCACTGGTAGCCGCCTTCGAGACGGCGTTCCACGAGACCATCCCGGCCGCGGAGCGATATTATGCGGTGCCGCGCGAATGGGCCGACAAACACGACGTGCGGAAGCACGGTTTTCATGGAGCGAGCCATCGCTACATCGCCGGACGCACAACGCAGCTGCTCAACAAGCAGGATGCGAAAATCATCTCGTGTCACCTCGGCGGAAGCTCATCGTTGTGCGCGATCAAGAATGGCAAATCGCAAGCATGTAGCCTGGGAATGAGCCCTCAGAGCGGCTTGCCACACAACAACCGCGTGGGGGAGTTCGACCTGTTCGCTCTGCCGGCGCTAGGACGCGCCACGGGCAAAACCCTGGAACAGCTTCTCGACGATCTCGCCAATCGTTCGGGTTTGATGGGTCTAAGCGGCGGTTACAACGACTTGCGCGACATCGAAGCCGCGGCTGCGTCTGGGAATAGGGATGCACGGCTCGCGCTCGACGTATTCGTCGCCGCTGTGCGGCACTATCTCGGCGCCTATCTGCTGCTTTTGAATGGAGCGGACGCCATTGTCTTCACCGGCGGGATTGGTGAAAACTCGTCTCGGATGCGCGAAGCAATCTGTGCCGAGCTAGAGTGGTTCGGTATTTATCTGGACCGTCTCAAGAACGAACAAGCCAGGGGCGAGATGGCGCTTCATAGCAGTCAAAGCCGAGTGCAGTTGTGGATTATGCCGACGAACGAGGAGCTGATCGTCGCCCGGCAAGCGAAAGCTCTTCTGGAGAAGTGAATCATGTTTCTAGCGCGGGTCAACGGCGTGGTGATATCGACGCAGAAAGTCGCTTCGATGACCGGCCATAAGCTGCTCATCGTCGAACCATTGCGCGTCGATCCGAAAGAGCGTGACCGGCTCGTGGGCACCGGCCGCAGCTTTGTCGTCGTTGATACCGTGGGTGCCGGCCAAAACGAGTTGGTGCTGATCGTGCAAGGCTCAAGTGCCCGCTTGACCCCGGAAACAGAAAAACTGCCGGTGGACGCCACGATCATTGGCATCGTGGATACTGTGAATGTCGAGAATCGAACGATCTTCTCGGCAAGGGCTTGAAGTGAGAAACAACCATGCAAGTCACCGATGAATTGATTCGCGGGGTGATCCAGCAAGTCCTGGCGCAGATGCGCAATGGGCAGGGACCAACTCGCAATGGACATGTGTCGCAACGCGGCGTTTTCTCCGATGTCGAAAGCGCCGTCGCGGCGGCTCGTGATGCTCAGCGCGAGTTTGAGTCGCGCGGACTGGAGGATCGCCGCAAGGCCGTCGCTTGTATCCGTAAGATTTGCAGCGACCGAGCCGATGAGCTAGGCCGAGAGGAACTCGAAGAAACCAAGATTGGCCGGCTTCCACATAAGATCGAGAAGTTGAAGGTCATTGCGGACCGGATCCCGGGCGTCGAGTTCCTGCGCACCGAGGCTTTCAGCGGTGAAAACGGTGTATCACTCCAGGAATATGCGCCGTTCGGCGTGATCGGCGTCATCACGCCAGTCACGCATTCGCTTCCGACGTTGGCCTGCAACGCCATCAACATGCTGGCCGCAGGCAATGCTCTCGTCTGTAATCCGCATCCATCCGGGGCACGTATCGCCTGCAAGGGCGTTCATTTGTTCAATCAGGCGATCTATGAAGCGATCGGTATCGACAATCTATTGTCGATCATCGAAACGCCGACATTAGAATCGGCGCAAGCGATTTTCGATAACCGAGACGTTCGCATGTTGTGCGTGACCGGCGGTCCCGCGGTCGGCCGCGCCGCCTTGCGGAGTCCCAAACGTGCCATTGTCGCCGGGCCGGGCAATCCTCCCGTGGTCGTCGATGAAACTGCCGACCTCGATAACGCCGCTCGATCGATCATCGCGGGTGGCGCTTACGACAACAATCTGCTCTGCATCGGCGAGAAAGAAGTATTCGCCGTCGCAGCCATCTTTGACGAGTTGTGCGATCTCATGACGCGATATAAGGCTGTGCGACTTGATGCAGGCCAGATCGCAGCACTCACAAAGGCGGCCATCGTCAAGGACGACAAGGGCCACGAAATGGTCAACAAGGATCTGATTGGCCAGGATGCCGCCGTCCTGGCCGAGCGAGCCGGGGTCAAGGCTCCCGCAGATACGGAGCTGCTGTTCGGCGAAACCGACGCGTCGCATCCTTTCGTCGATCTGGAGCAAATGATGCCGTTTGTGCCCTTCGTGCGCGTACCGGATGTGGACCAGGCCATCATGTTGGCGAAGAAATCGGAACACGGTTTCAAGCACACGAGTATCATCCATTCGCGCAATCTGGAAACGATCACGCGCATGGGCCGCGATATGGATACGACCTTGTTCGTGCAGAATGGGCCGAGCACGGCAGGTTTGGGAAGCGGCGGCGAGGGCTATTTGAGTTTCAGCATCGCCACACCGACCGGAGAAGGCGTAACAACACCGATGACGTTCACGCGGCAACGGCGTTCGACCACAGTGCGGGCGCTGCGGGTGTTGTAAGGAGAAGCACATGCAGATCGGACGCGTCGTTGGACATGCCGTGGCAACAACAAAGCATGCCAGCTTCCAGGGTTGGAGGCTATTGCTCGTGCAGATGCTGGGTGCGGATTGTAGTTCGGACGGCGAACCGATTCTGGCGATCGATCGTCTTGGCGCTGGCTCGGGCGACCGAGTGATCATGTGCAATGATGGGGCCGAGGCACGGGCGATGGTCGGCGCCAAGAATTCCCCGGCTCGCTGGTTCGTGATGGGCTTGGCGGATCAATGAACGGCAACGGGCAAACTGGATCGGGATGGGGCTATGCCGTGGAAGGCCGCCCCTCGACGATGTTGCACATTGCCCTGCGCGCCATGCATGGTAATGGCCATGCGCCGCAGCTATTGTCCGAGTGCAAGGGCGACACGTGCGACTGGATTCGCAGCGTGGCGGACTGTTTAAGAAGCGGCCGATGCCGCAAGGGAATACTGTTCTGCCGCGACGCTTGCCTTGCTTGTTGCATTGCCAACAAGGTTCCGGGGGTGCGAGCGGCGGCAGTGTGGACGGTCGCGCAAGCGAAGCAAGCGCTGGAGAAGTTGGGAGCGAACTTGCTGATAGTAGATATGGTGGATCGCACTTACTTTGAGTGCAAAGCGATGCTGCGCTTGTGTTGTGAGGGGCCCAGTTGTCCACCGAATGTAGCGTGCATCTTACAGGAGCTCGACGGCCATGCGCATCGCTGAGGTAATAGGCAATGTCACGCTTTCGCGCGTACATCCGAGCATGACCGGAGCGCGATGGCTGATCGGTGTGCCATACAGTCTGGCAGCGTTGAGAGAAAACAGCGCTCCTGACGGCGAAGACGTCGTGATTTACGACAATCTTGGCGCTGGCGTCGGCGCTCGTATTGGTTTTAGCGAGGGCAGCGAAGCAGCCGCGCCTTTTCACCCAGAGAAAAAGCCGGTGGACGCCTTCTGCGCGGGTATTCTAGATTCAGTTGTTGTCAATGAGGGAGAGTAAAGCGTGAACGAGTATAAGTTGAAGGAACAGATCTGTGAGATTGGTCGTCTTGTGTATGCCAAAGGTTTCGCGGCGGCCAACGACGGCAACATCACCGTGCGACTCAGCGAACGTGAGTTCTTATGTACGCCGACCATGGTGTCCAAGGGGTTCCTCAAGCCCGAAGACATTTGTAAAGTGGACATTGAAGGCAAGCAGTTGGCCGGCATGCGCAAGCGCTCGAGCGAAGTACTACTCCATCTGGCGATTTACAAGCAACGGCCGGATGTGAAGGCCTGCGTTCATTGTCATCCGCCCCACGCCACCGCCTTTGCGGTCGCACATGAGCCGATTCCGAAGTGCATCCTTCCCGAAGTTGAAGTGTTCCTCGGCGAAGTTCCACTCGCGGTATACGAAACTCCTGGAGGCCAAAAGTTCGCCGACACGGTCGTGCCCTTCGCCAAGGACTGCAACACGATCATTCTGGCTAATCACGGCACGCTGACCTTTGGTCCGGATCTGGAAAAGGCGTACTGGAATACGGAGATTATCGACGCTTATTGTCGAATTCTCATTCTGGCAAAGCAACTGGGCCGCGTCAATTACTTCGACGAGCAAAAGACGCGCGAGTTACTGCAATTGAAGAAGCGTTTGGGTTATGACGACGTGCGCTTCCGCGATGACAGCCATCCCACTTGCGGCGATAGTAGTTTTGACGAGTCCTACACGGATTTCGTGCCCCAGCCGCAGGCTTTCCGCCGCGAGTCGTGTCTGGCCGCGACCTCGCGCAACGGGCAAATGGGCGGTGGAGTCGATATGGACGAGCTGGTGCGAACCATCACGGACCAGGTCATGGCTGCACTGAACGGCGCTTGCGTCTGAAATACTTACGCGCCGATCATGAGGCGACGAGTCGAACGATGTTTAGTTTTCGCCGGGACAAGACGGGTTTCTTCGTCACGATCATCTTGCTGATCATCGTGACCGGCACGGCAATCAGTACCTTGGTGCTCCTGATCCTGGGAATCGTCCAGGGGAATTGGAAAGAGTACCTTCTGAGTGTCAAATGGATTCTCGGCTCGGCCTGGGTGGCGTGTATCATCACGGTGCTCATTCGGTTGCGAATCTACAAATGGCAAGCCGATCGGGCGCTGCGCCAGAAACTGACGGAACAAAAAGGCGAAACAAACGAAGACACCTCTCCTCAAGAGGGTAGGCAGGAATCATGAAAGTCAGCATCATTGGCGGTGGCGGATTGGTCGGAAGCATGGCCGCTTACGCCTTGCAGTGCGGCGGCATTGTCAATCACCTGTGCCTCATTGACGCCAACGGCGACGCGTCCAAGGGGCATGCTCTGGAACTGCTTCACGGCGCGGCATTGGCCAGCGACCAGCGGCTCAGCGCCGGCACGATGGAAGATGTGGCGACGAGCAACATCATTGTCATCACGGCCGGTCTGCGTCGCAAACCGGAGGAGAGCCGGCTCGATCTTATCAATCGCAATGTCGATCTCTTTCTGTCGCTGCTCGATCAGGTCAAGAGTGCTGGACTCAAGGACAATGCGTATCTGGTCGTTGTCAGCAATCCAGTTGACGTGCTGACCTACCTGGCCGTACAGCGTTCGGGTTTGCCGTGGCAGCGCGTCATCGGCCTGGGTACGCAGCTGGATACGGCCCGATTACGTGGTTATCTCGCCCGGCGTTTGGAAGTGCCCGCATCGCAGGTGCAGGCGATGATTCTCGGTGAGCACGGCGACAGTATGGTGCCGGTATGGTCCTCCGCGACGGTGGCTGGACTGCCTTTGGAACAATGGCCGACGTTCACGCCAGCCGTGCAGCGTGAGGTGTTCGAGGACACGAAAACGGCAGGAGCACAACTCATCAAGCTCAAAGGCGGGTCCGGCTTCGCCGTTGGATTATCGATCCGCGAAGTCGTTGAATCGCTGGCCCGCGACAGTCGCCGTGTGTTGCCGGTCAGCAGCTTGCAGCAGGGGCTGTACGGCATCCGTGACGTGTGCTTGTCCGTTCCGACAGTGGTCGGCTGCGGGGGCGTGCGCCAGCAAGTTGAGTTGGCATTGACCCAGAAGGAACGCCTGGCGATGCAGCAATCGGCGCGTGTGCTGAGGGAAACAATCGATCAGGTCGAGGCGCGGATCGGCAAGGTGCGAGCCAACGACGACGCAACGTCTCGACCGAAGGGCAATGCCGTACCTGCAGGTAATGGGCGGAGCATACCACGGAGGGCCTGGGAAAGTTCGCATGCCTGATTCCAAAAGGAAAGGGCCTGAACATGTTTGGGCTAGCAATCAGTATATTCGCTCTGGTAACGCTGGTACTTTGCTGGCTGATGGGCGAGGCTGAGTTCCGCACAAAAGTGATCTTTACAGTAATCTTTCTTGTCACTGTCGGTTGGTCGTTTCTCGAACCCTTAACAGGGATGGTTGCCCAAGGCTGTCTGGGAGCGGTCCTCTGGTGGATGACGTTTGGATCGAGGGGTCGATAAGCTGGAATTCGAAGATGCAAAAGTCTCTCGAAGCAAAACTTGCCCGCATTCACGCCGATCCGCGTAGGTGCAAGGACTTCATCCTCGCCGACGCCAAGGATGCCGACATGGCTCTGGCCATTGGCGCACCCGGACGTTCGCCTGAGGCGCACAGCGGCGAATTGCGCTATCGTAGCCTGGCCGAGTTCCGCGACATTATCACGCAGATCGTCGAGGCCAAGCTGGTGGACATTATGCTCATGTCCGCGAGCACCAGTGAAGTTCTGACCATCCAGAAAAGGCTATTCGACAATAGCCCTGTCACGCCAGCCGTGCGCGCCAATGACACAACGGACATTCACATCATTCGCGGCAGCAAATATCCGTCCTCGCCATCGTTGCCTTTCCGCACAGCCACACTGGATCACATTCAATGTGGCCATCTCGATTGCAAACCGGAAGAACGACAACTCGGCGCCAACCTCGGGCTGTACAGCATCACGTTCAACAACGATGCCGTCCTGGATCGCGCGGCGCTGGAGGAATATAAGCAATTTCGCCTAGAAGCGGAACGCAAGGGATTCCATCATTTCCTGGAAGTTTTCGATCCCAATCGACCCGAATCGGTCGAGGCCAGTCACTTACCCGGATTCATCAACGACGCCATCGTCCGCACGCTCGGCGGCGTCACCGCCCGGGGAAGGCCCCTGTTCCTCAAAATGGTTTATCACGGCCCCAAGGCGATGGAAGAGCTGGTCCAATACGATCCGCATCTTGTCGTCGGCATCCTTGGCGGCTCGTCTGGCACCACCTACGACGCTTTCAAGCTGCTCAGCGAGGCCCGGAAGTACGGCGCCAAAGTAGCGCTGTTCGGTCGCAAGATAAATAACGCGGAAAATCAGCTCGCCTTTATCCGCTTTTTGCGACTCATCGCTGACGGTGAGATCACTCCCGAAGAAGCAGTGCGAGCCTATCACGGCGTCTTGCAGCATCTAGCCATCAAGCCGTATCGTTCGCTGAACGACGACATGCAACTGCAAACGAACGTCATGAGTTACGGCGGCAACGGTGTCGTAGTAAGTTTGCCTTCCGGTCCCGGTGAAGCGAAAAAGAGCAAGACATCCGCCAATTCTTGTGCATGTCAAGCAACAAGTCATCACTCCTGCGCCTGCACGAACAACAATCGAACGGCACAGGAGACGAACGGCTCAGTTGATTTCAGCAAAATGACATCGGCGCAGAAGATCGCCTATCACAAATCACGCTGGGACCGCATCCTCGGATAAGTTAACGGGGTATGTGAGGAGTTTTCGCCCGCACATACCCCGTAGAGTGCAAACCGTACTTCGGATCAAGCACGGCTGTTCACAATTGAGGGCGCAGGCAATATCAGATATTGCCAAGGAGGTTGCCCAGGTCGGAACCGAGGCCGCCGAGAGTGCTGCTCAACGTGGAAGTTGCGCTACCCACGAGACCTCCGATCCCGTTCAACTCTTGGGAAAGCACACTGAACAGCGAATCGAGCATGGACGTCGAGGTTCCGGTAGTGCCGCTCATCAAGCTCGATAGCAGTCCCGCGATGTTCAGAGTGCCTAGCTGTGAGTCTACCTGCGAGATAGTGGAACCGAGGGTACTGCCGAGAATGCCCGTTAACTGCCCCAGTAGTGGTGTGGTCAGTCCAGGCACTAAACCTACCAGGTCATTTAGCGTCCCCGATAGAGTGTTGATACTGCCGGACAAGTTCGACAGGGCCCCGCTGACCAAGGAGGAGGTGCCAGCCATCGTCGGTCCGAGGACGCCGGGCAGATCGCCGGCCAGCGAATTGAGACTGCCACTGATGCTCGACAGGCTGCTCGAAGTATCCCCGAGCGCGGAAGTCAAGAACGACTGAGCGTCGCTAAGCGGCAGGGTGGCCGCCTGCGGCAGCGCACCCGCAAGGGTTATAAGGCTGCTGTTGATAGCACCCGCGCTGTTATTCACGTCCGACACGACGCTATTGAGGATGGCCCCCGCCGCACTCGCAGAGCCGGCCGTCGTATCGCCCAAGCTGCCAACCAATCCGGTCAGGCTGCTGGACACATTGCTCAAGCTGCCGGCAACATCCTTTTCCACGGCCTGGAGAAACGACAGGGTGCTGGTGGTCCCGCTTGTCAGGCTACTCAGGTTGTTTGCCAGAGAAGTACTGGTGTCGGCGACGTTCGAGAGCAGAGTGCTCAGGGCGTCGGTGGCGCTGCTCAACGTGCTGCTGGTCAACCCGGGCGCGGCGCTGCTGACGGCGTTGAGCGTGCCAGTTACAGACGAAAGACTACTAGCGATATCCTTGATCGAGCTAGCCAAGGTGCTAATCGCCTGATTGGAGACGCCTCCGGCGAATCCCGGCAGCAAATCGGCGATGCCATTGAGTTGGCCGATTGTCATGTTAACCTGATTCGTTATCGTGGACACGACGCCGGGCAGACTGCTCGTCGTGGCCCCAGTGAGCGAACTGGCGTCATTGGATAGGTTGCTTGCCAGATTATTGAGATCCGTAACGGCCTCACTGAGCAGGAGGGAAGCTGGGGAATTCATGCTCACCGATCCATGGGCGCTGGCATTGAGGCCCGCAAACAGTCCGAGGTTGGCCAGCGAGTTAAGCTCCGCGCCCAGAAGGCCGCCGTTGGAATCGGCACCGCTGCTCGCCGAGGAGTTCAACCCAGGGAGGGGTAAATTCAGGCCCAGCAGCCCGGATAGAACCGTGCGATCTTCCAGAGGTTCGATTTGCAGAGCTGTTCGCTGCGATGCCGGCTTGATTGTTCGGAATGCCGGAGCTTTACGATTGTGACTTGAACGGAATAATTGACCGAACTTCATGCGAAAACCTCCTCTTTCTCTTGTCGAGCTAAGGAACAAGCCCCACGGGACGGACTACCCCCGTGGCGTCCTCCGGCGTGGGGCAGAAACGACGCTTCCCGATAGGATTGGGGTAATTCAAATGACGCGAAGCTCTCGGCCTCGCTGCTTAGAGGCGAAGCAAGCTGTCCTTCGACGCCCACACAAGAGCGACGACGGATTACGGCGGGCAAACAGTGTATAAGGTGAATGATTCAGCAAGATAAGGCGGGCAGATCAGGAATCATTCCTCCGTTCGACCTGATTCTTCGACAAATGAATGACCGACCCGAAGCTCCGTGCTTTTGGGTTCTGGCACAATAAGCGTGCAACGACTGGCCCACTGTCCTCTTGAGACTTTTTGACAAGGCTGCATACTCTGTGCCCGGCGATGCATTCAATGAATGAAAATGTTCTGTTATGATAAATCATCTACGTAATGAACCCAAGGAACCGGCCAGCTGCAACTTGGGGACAATTCTGCCTTCACAAGACAGGATCCGACAGTCAGAAAACGCACGCTTTGCCAGCGAACAAACCCTGCCGCGACCGAAACGTGGGAAGAATGCGCGCAGACGATGCGAAAACATCCTCACATCTTCGCCGTCGAGTTTCACCTGATTCTTTTCCCATCGGCGAGCACACGACAAACTTCTCCAGTTGCGAATAAACCTAATTTCCGGCGATCTCAGCAATTGATATTGTCCTGATACAGCGGATAGCATCGCCTTACGGCAGTCGAGACTGAGACATCTGTATTTTTCTCACGACGGCACTGAGTTTGCTGCAGTCCTGCATCAGTTTATTTCAATCACGGCCCTTAGTGGCCACGGCGTACTCGCAGAGTCATAGTTCAGCTGGAGAGTCTTGCAAGGTGCCAATCACAGTTAAGGACGATGCTTCACAGGTTTGACTGCGGCACCGATTACATGAAAAGAAGTAAGGTTCCCTCCTATCCACCACCACATTGAGGTAGGATCATGCGTAGCTATCCCACACGCAGACATCTATCGCGGCGCTGCCTCAGGCTCTTGCTGGAGGAACTGGAATCGCGTCTCGTTCCCTCTTTACTGGACCTGCAGATTGAGCTGCCTCTAGTCAGCATTCTGCCGCCTGTGACACTCTCGGTTGGATCTGCATTTACGCCAACTCCTACGTCTTCAACATCCCAGTCCACAACAGTTACTACAACGAGTTCACCCGGTGTCGTCTCAATTTCGATTACATTCAGTCCAAACGCGCCAGGCAACACTGCGGCATCTGTAACCGTGCCTTTCACTCCTGCCGCAGCTGCGCAACAACCGACAGCTACTGCTGGCGAGAGTAGTGCCGCCGCGTCGTCGGCCGGATCATCGTCGGCTAGCTCCTCCTCAGTGTTTCATGAAGGGGTCGGCAAGGGGTCAGGAAGCACGTTCGTCCTTCCTTTGGCCATTGCCCCGGCGCTTGGTATCCAAGCGGCTCAAGCTGGGTCGTCCAACGTCCTGGGAGGATCGGTCTCCGGCATCAACTTCGAACTGCTCGGGAATCTGCCATCCCTACTGAGTCCTTCCAACGTCATGCAAGGGACGACCAACACAACCGTACAAGCCGCACAACTAACTGGAGCACCCTATGGAGGGTCGGTACTCGGCCGGGTCGACTTGTTCACCGACCGCAGCCCTGGAGCGACGGCGCCCTTCGCTTTGATGCATCCGCAGGCAGAAGAACGTGAGGAGCCGTTGCCGGAGAATCCGCCTACGCCGCCTGACGATCAGTGGTGGGTTTCCGACCCGCAAGCGGGCGATCTGACACTTCATTTGGCCAACATGTTCCTCCGCGAACGGAGCAGCGTCCCAGGACCTGACCTGAAACTCTTGCCCGATCGGCCCCTCCCGGTTGAAACGCCGATCTTCGACCCTCGCTTGCACGCAAATCGGGACGACTTCCTATTCAACGAGGATGATGCCGGGATGTCGGCCGATGAGGACCAGTCCGAGAAGCAGAGCGGCATATCTCCCGCTGTCGCCATTCTCTCCTGTGCCGTCGGCGCCTATTGGGCCCCGCGCTTCCGCAGTTCGCGCAAGGTCGCCGCAGCCCTGCATGATGAGGATTCGGATAGGTGAGTATGACTCGCTTGCTTCGCAGAGGCGTTGCTGGACACGGCGCTTCTGCGAAGCCATCCCTTCGACATCTGCCATTTCCCGACAACACCGTCTTTGCCGTTTGCAGAGTTCAGTGAACCTGCCTGGACGATGGCAAGACGGCCAAGCTGGATAAAGTCCAGCCAACTCTTCGGCCGAAATAAACCCTGGCGATTACGGTGACGCGAGAAGTAGGACCAACGGTGCGTTCCAGCGGTGTGCCGGATTATCCACTTCCCGGAGTTCTTCTCATGTTGGCTACGGTGTCCGAATACTCGGCCCCTCATTGAGCCCAGTTCGGACCCCAAAAAGGGAGCAATAGACCATGACGCGTGGTGGTAAAGCATTTAGTGTGATGCTTGTGGTGTTCCTGGGATTATGGGGCTGCGCCCGCGGACCTGTAGGGCAATCTGCGCAGGCGGAGCGCATCCGTTCCCTGGAAACGAAGTGTACGAAATTGGAGGACGATTATCGCTCTGTCGCCGCCGCACGCGACCAGGCACGAAAACTACAGGCCGCGCTCGAAGCCGAGCGAACGCGCCTGCAAAAGGACTTAGCCGACAAGCAAGTCGTTCTAGAGGAACGCGATGCGCTTCGGAAACAGATTGCCACTCGCACCAACGAGCGCGACAATCTGAGGCTCCGCTGCGAACGTTTGAAAAAGGGCTTGCAAGAACTGCTGGGACAAGACGATGCCATGCTGCCGGGCACATCCGTGCCGACGGCGACTAGCAATAATACCCCCGTGGTATTCCCGTCGCAATCATAACAGTCGGAGTCTTCCTCCGAGCCGCACGCAATGCAGCGGAGTACGTGGACGACAGTCCGCCGCTTACTCCGCTACATTGCGTGCGGCTCGGACGAGTCAATCGCAACGATCGATGACGGCTTTTCGTTTCAGCTCTTTGACGATGCTCTCTTTTTCCCGCAAGAACACCTGATTGCGGATCTTATCGTGGATCTCTTTCTGCACTTTGGCATCGAACGGGATCGGGCCTGCGTGCTGGCGTTTAAGGACATGGATAACGTGAAAGCCGTGGGCGCACTCGACAATTTCCGTATCACCCTCGTTCATCTGGAAGAGATGCGGCTCAGCTTCCGGCGGGAAGATTTCGCCGCGCTTGTGGCCCTGGCCTGCACCCTTACGGAAACGGCTCTCGCCATTGTCGTATTCCCTCGACAGGGTAGCGAAGTCCTGACGCTCGCGCACGCGCTGCACCAGCGATTGGGCGAATTCTCTAGCGGCTGCGGGCGAAGCGTGGCGCCCCGCGTCAACGAAGATGTCCTGCCAATCCACGCTATCGGACTGCATGTATTCATCGCGATGGTTGTTGTAGTAATCAGTGACTTCAAGATGACCGATGCCGTTGAGGTAATGCTCAAGCCGGGCACCGAGGTATTGCTGGGCCATCCATTTGCGTTCCCACCAGCGACGCATAACGTCCAAGGACATACGTCTCTCGCGCAGATAGGCGACTAGCTCTGCTCGACTGCCCAGGTGCTTTTCCTTCAGTATCGGTCGGAGCATGCTCTTCTCGAACTCTTGATCGGCGGACTCTTCGATTTTTTTCAGCAGCGCCTCGCCCTGCTTTCCACCGCGTTTGAGCTTGCCGATTGCGTCTTGTAAAAGAAGCTCGCGCTCGATGAGATCCTCCGTGGCCTCCTTGAGGACGGCTTCTCGTTCTTCAGGCGTGCGCGCGCCAAATAATTGTTGAGCGAGCGGTAGGTTCATTTGACAGCTGAGGAGCACTTCTTCTTCGAGGATCAAATCGCCGTTGACGACGGCGCGAATGGTAGCGGCGCGGTCGGCATGCGCAGCCTCGGCGGGCCGATCCACTGGGAGGTTGATGAGACGGCAAACGGCACTTCGGTCGTTACCACGCTGCGCGGGCGAACGCTCCTCCGGCTTCTGTGCCCGCGACACGGCTGGGTCAGCCGCGGCGGGGCTAGCCGGAACGGGCGCCGCGTCCGCTATCGTAGATGAGTTGCTGATGCATCCGCAGGCTGCCAGGACCAGCGCCGCCTCGGTCACCGCCAGCCAACCATGCCGGCTCATAGACTGAATCTCCCTCACCCCGGGGACCGGATCATCCGAGTCTGCGGACTATAGCGAGAGAATCGGACGTTTCAAGATCAATCCCCAACGGGATAGTAAACACTCGGTGGAACGACGCAACTGAGCTGATCCAGGTCGGCGACCGCAGCGCGAAAGTCGCCGGTCAGGACCGTATGCGTCATGATGACCAGATGGACGCGACCGCCCTCGTGGTCGTCCGGGGCTTCGTGCTGGATCACCGAGGCGATGCTGATGTGATGCTGTGCCAATACCCGCGATACATCGGCCAACACGCCGGGTCTGTCCTCGACGAACAGACGCAGATAGAAACGGCTGCGCACGGTGGATGAGGATTGTAGTTGGACGCCATTGCGTCGGCCAGACCAGAGCTTCAGTGTCGCGAATGTCCGTTGCGCGCGGCCGACGGCCAGATCGATGATGTCGGCGACGACGGCGCTGGCGGTCGGCATTTGTCCTGCCCCCTGACCGGCGAACAGCACATCGCCAACGGCGTCACCGATGATGTGGATGGCGTTGTAAGCGCCGCGCATCTGCGCCAGGGGCGCGTGCCGTCGCAACAGCACCGGCGATACGTGCAACGCCAGCTTGTTGCCGCTCAGCCAAGTCTCGGCCAACAGTTTGATCGTGTAGCCCAGTTCACGTGCAAAACGGATGTCCAGTGCGTCCAACTCCGCAATACCGCGGCGATCGATACCCTCCACCGGAACTGACAGGCCAAAGGCAATCTGCACGAGAATGGCCAACTTATGAGCCGCATCGGTGCCGTTAACATCGAGAGTGGGATCGGCCTCGGCGTACCCCAATCGCTGCGCCTCTGCCAGGGCATCGCGGTAGCTTTGGCCGTTCTCGGTCATACTAGTAAGGATGAAGTTGCACGTGCCGTTGAGAATGCCTTGGAGCGATTGAATCTGATTGGCGGCGAGGCATTGAGCAAGGGCAGCAATAATCGGCACACCGCCGGCCACGCTGGCCTCGAAGGCAATCGCCCTGCCGTGCTTGCGAGCTGTATCGAACACCTCAGCGCCGTGTTGAGCGAGAAGGGCCTTATTCGCCGTCACCACGTCCTTGCCCGCCGCCAACATCGACAACACCGCTTGCTTGGCCCAGTCCACGCCGCCGACCAGTTCCACTCCTACCTGCACGTTCGGATCGCGCACCACTGATTGCAGGTCCGTCGTCAGCAGTTCACGCGGCAATTCGATGGACCGAGCTTTCTCCGGATCACGTACGACAACGCGGCGAAGCGCAAGGGGCCGGCCGGCGCGAACGGCGAGACGTTCGCTTTGTTCGCTCAGCAGGCGGACCACGCCGCTGCCTACTGTGCCGCAGCCGATAAGAGCGATGCCAAGAGGCTCGTTCACGAATCTTCAATCCTCAACTGTGGACAGTGCTTGCGTCGAACCTCAGGCCATCTTATCGACTCGAGCAGGTAAGAGAAACCGTTGAGACATTGAGATCGGAAAGAGAAAAGATCAAAGCCATCCGGTTAAACTGCACATTTTGCGCGCAATTTCCGATGAATGACACAAATTCTGACGGGAATGCTGCGCATGGTTCCTTTCATCCATCGATGGTGGTCTCTGCTTATCATCGTCCTCGTGACGGTTCCGGTGGCTTGTTTCCAACCCTGGAAGAATGGGCCACCCATCCGCTCGGACGGCGAAGGCTACCATCTCTGGACGCGAGCGTTTTTGGAGGGTGATCTGTCACTCCGGCGTCATGCGGGGGAGACTGGTGTCTATCTGGCAGACCGCCAGCGCGACATTTATCAAAACAAATATCCACCCGGCGTGGCGCTCTTTCGCCTGCCCGTGATGGCGTTTCTTGTCGATACACGGTCCGGCGTTTCCACGATTTCCGGTGCGGAACACGCGGCCAACGTCGTCTTTTCGGCCCTCGTACTGATTGCCATCGGTTACTTGTTAGTGCGGACTTGTCACCTCCTGGCCCTTGATGATTTCTGCAGTCATGCGGCCATACTCGCAGGCGTGTTCGGGACTGGATTGTTTCACTACGCCACGTATGACTCGTGTTTCAGCCACATCTACTCATCTCTGGGAGTCACTTTTCTGCTGTGGATGGGTGTCCGCACGACCGTACGCCGGGAAAATCACTTGCCGCTGCTTCTCACAGCCCTGACATGTTTTCTGTTGATTCTGTTTCGCAACACCAACATCATTGTGCTTTCGATGATGGTCCTCGCCTACGGCGTCGCTCGGCAAAAGCAGAGATGCTTGTCATTGAAGAACGGTTGTTTCGATCTGGGCGCCGTATGTTTTGGGGCAGGAAGCGCCGCTTTTCTCCAGCTCCTCTATAACCATTACACAAGCGGACGGTTTTCGTGGTCGAGCTACGGAGAAGAGGCCTTTCTGTGGAATCAACCTCATCTACTTTCGGTCTTATTCTCCTATGACCGAGGACTGTTCAGCTATTACCCCGTTATTGGCTTGATTTTACTCTGCTCCTGGATGGTCGGGAGGCTGCGTTTTCCGGCTGTGGGGTTCAGTCTATTGCTTCTTCTCTATGTCGCGCTGTACGGCTTTTGGTGGTCGTGGGAGTTAGGGTGCGGCTTTGGTCATCGCGGCTTCGTCGAGTTGATACCGCTGGGCATCGTCCTTTTCGCCGCCACCCTGGGGGATCTCACACGACCTGGACGCCGTTGGGCTGGCGTACTCGCCCTAATTTGCACGGCATTCACGATGACATTCATGGTGCGCTACTGGAGAGGGACTTTCCCCATGACCGGAACGACAGAGAGTGTTTACTGGCACAAGTCCCTATTTGGTCTGTTCCTTCCTTTCCTGTGATGACTCGTTGTTCCAACTAGCCGGCCCTTCCCTACGAACCGTAGACCCCCGGATTCGCGATGGTGATGGCCGCCGAGGATTGTGCCGCTGCCTCAGCGGCCGTCGCCTGCTGGTTCACCGTCTGATCGCTTTGCCCGCGCACCGAGACCAGATGGGTGATGCCGACACCGTAGCCCTTGAGAGGATTGTTCCAAAGCACCTCGCCTGTCAGGGGATCCAGACAGTAGATGTAACCGTTGGTCGAGGCGATCAGGCGGTCACCGTCGAGCAGTAAGGTGATGGGAGCAGAATTGAGTTTTGAGCAATTCCACACGATCTCGCCTGTGTCTCGATGGAGAGCGATCACGTAGCCTCGTAGACCCACAAAGATCAGTTCATCGATTTTCACCGCACCACTCCGAAGATCAACGCAGAGCATGAAGTAAAGCCACCGATACTCCACCATTTTACCATTCTCGGGGCAACGAGGCGTACAAGAACCGTTCCGTAAATCTCCCTTCTTTTCTCGGCGGACAGGGATGCCAGGCTGAGTAACACAGTGACACTGTGATGGGTAGCCGCTATTCTCACCATATCGCTCGACTTTGTGGAGATCTGAAATGCGGCTGCGTGTCGGAGTGATCGGTCTAGGGCGACGATGGCGGCGGTATCGGCCGTTGCTGGCGCGGCTGCGCGACCATGTAGAAGTGCGGGCCGTGTGCGATCAAATCGCCCATCGCGCAGAGACTGAGGCACAGCAATTCGAGTGCGCCTCCGCAGCCGGTCCCGTTGAGCTGCTCGAACGCACGGATGTCGAGGCGGTCCTTCTCCTGGATGCCCAATGGTACGGTCTGTGGCCGCTCGAACATGCTTGCCGTACCCGCAAGCCTGTTTTGTGCGCCCTGTCTCCAACGAATGACGAAGCCCACTCCGATGCTCTCCTCCGGAGCATCCAAACGAGCAGCCTGCCGGTCTTGATGGCTCTGCCGACATTGTTGGCACCGGCGACGCGCCAGCTACGGGAGCTGCTGACGCATCGGTTGGGACAGGCTCGCTTGGTGCGCGCCGACTGGAGTGGAACTGCGCGTCCCAACAGCGATCTCCTCTGCAATGCAGCCATACTGCCGCTACTAGCGGCTTGCGCCTGGCTGCTGGACGATGTGCCGCGCAGCGTTTGGACTCAGGAAGGCGAGAGTGCTTCGTTCCTCACCTTGATGCTGCGTTTCGGTTGCGATCGCCTGGCACAGGTTAACTTGTGGACGACGACAATAGGACGCTCGCCGACGCGCCTCGACGTAGCAGCCGAGGCAGGTACTGCCCGAGCAGAGTTGCCGCGCCAACTTCGCTGGCACGACGCTGATGGCCAGCACAGTCAACATTTGCCGCACCGCACCGCGGAGCAAAGCAGTTTGGAGCGTTTCATCCTCGCGCTGCGGGCCGGGCAACCGCTGCGGCCAAGCTTCGAGGATGTTCACCAGGCGCTCAGCTGGCTGCGAGCGGCCGTGCAGAGTCGAAGCGAGGGCAAACGTATCGCTTTAAGGTAGGTGTGCGTCTTTTCTTCTACCTAACTAATTCTTAAGTTCTGCACCGAAAACACTTGTAAGTGTCCTGTTTCCCTATGTAAGATTGCTAACATAACCTGCCGAGCCTTCCATCGCTCAACCGAGGTCCAGAGATGGTTCACTCCAAGTGGCCTCCGCGCCTGGAATCGACAAGTTGCTCGCGGTTCTGCCAACGAAGGCAGACGATTGCTTGATGGCAGCGAGCAGTCTCCAGAAAGTGGGATTGTTGCGCTACAGCCGGGGCAAGCTAGTAATCTTCGACCGTCGCGGTCTGGAAGCTGCCTCACGTCAGTGTTACGGGCTGACACCAAGGAGTTGGAGCGTATGTTTGCCTTAACTGCCTAAAGGCAGTTTGGATGAATGTCTATCCACTGCCCTCAACGACGAGGTGCGACAATGAATCGTCACTTCGATAAGCGGCTAGTCCTGGGCGCAGGGTTGATCGTCGCCCTACTTATACTCGGCGCCGTCCTGACTTATCTCAACACCAAGCGGCTCAACGAAGACGCCGGTTGGGTGACTCATTCTCACGAAGCGTCCGAGCTAACCTCCAAACTATTACTGACCTTACTGGACGCTGACGCGCGAGAGCAAGGCTACCTCATTACGGGCAACGACGAGTTCCTGCAACCGTTCCATGCCGCCCTCGATCGGCTGGACGAGCAACTTGCGTCCCTGGAGGACATGACCAGGGACAACGCTGACCAGCAAGAGCGGATCAAAAACCTAGAAGAGATGAGCAACGAGCATGTGGCGCTCTTGAAGGAGGCAATTGACCTGCGGCGCAAGAGAGAGAGGAACGTGCAAGCGTTCCTCTCTGTCACCAATAAGGCCTGGGCGACAATGGACGGCATCCGCGGGGTGATCGCAACGATGCAAGCGGAAGAACACGAATTGCTCAAGGACCGGGAACGCCAGTTGGACCAAGCCTACCGTATCGCTTTGTTTACCGGGCTGCTCACGGCCGTGGTTGGGCTGGGGCTGGTCGGAGCGTTTGTCTGGCTATCGGAGAGCAGATTGTCGGATCATCGGCGAGCCGATCAGGCCCGCGCAGAAGCCGACCGCCGCAAGAATGAGTTCCTGGCGACCCTGGCTCATGAGCTGCGCAACCCGCTGGCACCCATCCGCAACGCGATCGAGCTGCTGCGTTTCGTCAACGGCAATGCGGAGCTAGTGGACAAGGCGCGTGGCATCATGGAGAGACAACTAGAACAAGTGATCCGACTGGTTGATGACCTCCTCGACATCTCGCGCATTGAGAGAGGGAAAGTGCAAATCCGCAAAAAGCGGATCGATCTGGCGGACGCGGTGCAAATAGCCGTCGAGACGGCTCGTCCGCACGTGGAGGCATCGTCTCACAAGCTAACCGCTATTTCTCACAACCGCTCTCGTTTCGCGTGTGGCGACGATGGGAAGACGGCTTGAGACGAACTGGACCGTCGTTGGAATGCACCAACGGACGTGTCGAGGACTTGCCGCAGGCCGTCATCCTCTTCTGCGAC
>DATBHJ010000052.1:0-29455 GCA_036557565.1 Gemmataceae bacterium | reverse complement strand
AGGAAACAGGCCATGCCGATGATGGCGATATCGGAAGGACGTGGACGCGGCTGTGGTTTGCCGGAATCTGCGGCAATGGCTTGCAACAGACGAGTGCCGCCGGTGCAGATGTCGTCGTGCAGTTGTTTCATGGTGACAACGCCTTGTCGCAAACTCGCCGCCTGGCCTATCATATACATGCCGCGGCGAAACTGCTCTTCCTCCGCCACTTCGACGAAGCGCTTCCCCCCACCCCAACCCTCCCCCACAAGGGGGGAGGGAGAAAGAAGCACCTCCCCCACAAGGGGGGAGGGCGTTCCGTTCTCCCTCCCCCCTTGTGGGGGAGGGTTGGGGTGGGGGGTCGGCCGATCAATGCCCTTGGAGGCGACGCGCAGCCGGCCCACGTTCATGCCTTCGAGCGCTTCGCGGATCTCGTCGGGTTTTCGACCCTCATTTTGCAAACGGCGTTTCTCTTGCTCGAACGTTTCGGCGTAGGGCGTGGCGATACAGCGGATGGCGTGGCCAGGACCGGTCTCCAGGAGAATGGTGTCCTCGCAGCGAAGCGCCTCCTGTTGATACCGGGGCACAATGGCGTTGGCCGCGACCGCTTCTTCGGTGAAGAGATACGCTGTGCCGATGAGGACGCCGACGGCGACGCCGCGCTCCGCGAGAGGAGCGGACAACGCCGCGACCATCGCCGACGACAGTGCATCGTGAACGCCTCCCGCGAACAGGACCGACAATTCCTCGGCTTTGAAGGCATTCGATCCCGTGACGGCCAGATGTTCGAGCAACAGCTCGCACATGGTTTCCCAGAGGACGAAGCTGGAGCGCGGGCCGACGTGTCCGCCGCACTCGCGTCCCTCGAAGATGAAGCGTCGTGCCCCGTCGCGCAGAAACAGCGACAACAATCCCGGCGACGGCACATGCAAATAAGTAGGGATGCCTTCGTTTTCCAGCTCGCGCGCCTGGTCAGGTCGGCCGCCGGCGATGAGGGCAAAGGGTGGACGAATGGCACGGATGGCATCGGTCTGTTCGCGTCGAAGCTCCGGCGGCGCAAAACCGAGAATGCCGGCTCCCCACGGTCGGCCGGCCAGTCGCTCACTCGTCTGGCGCAACAGCTTCTCGGTATCGTCGCGGCGGAGCAATGCCAGGGCAAGGAAGGGCAGCGCACCGTTGGCGGCAACGGACTCGGCAAAGGCGGCTGTGTCGCTAACGCGCGTCATCGGTCCTTGCACGATCGGGTAACGCGTGCCGTGCCGGTGGGCCAGAGGCGATCCCTCGACCAGCGGCGTCAGACGACGAGCGATCTCGATGTGCTGTGCGACACTCTGGCGCAGAGCCTGCACGATGCCGCCGACGGTGCGATAGCGCTCGGCCAATGTCCTGGCAAACGCCGCGTCCTGTCCGATCAGCCACAAACTTGATTTATCGTTTCGCGCGAACCGATGAATCTCTTCCGCTCGACCTGGACGCGCGAAACATCGGTACATCCTCCCCTCTGCATCGCTTACACATTGGGTCTCGCTGCCGTCGAAAGTGGCAAGGCAAGCTCGCGCTTCCTCCGTCAAGGGCGATTCGCGGCTGAGCAGGAGTTGATTGTCGAGAACCACGCCCGAAGCGCCGGCTACAGCACAGGCTGCGGCGGTGTGCAGACCGATGCCGCCCTGCACATAGACCGGCAGATTACGTACTTCGCCTGCAGTAACAGCGGCATGCCAGCGTTGAAGTAGAATGAAAGTCGTATCCGGGCCGACCCGGCCGCCGGATTCGTGACCCTTGAGAATGAGGCCGTCGATGTCCAGCTCCGCGCCACGTCGAGCTTCGGCGATGGTGACGGCCTCCATGAACACACGGATTTGCCGGCTGTGGAGGAGCGCAATCCACTCGATCCATTCGGCTTGCTCGTTCCCCGCGAGGATGACCTCACGGCATCGCGCCCGGTGAGGTGCTGATGACATCGAATTGTCGCTGAGCAACAGCGGCAGCAATTCTCCGCCGCTGGGGCCGAGCTTGACGCCGAATCCCTCCGGAGCGAATCGCGCCAGCTGATCCAGGACGCGGGCAACGTCCACAGATTCGGCCTTATGCTCCAGATCAAGGAAACCCCGGGCACCGGCACGACAGGCGGCGATGGCCAGGGAAGGATCGCCGGTCCCGACCGGCGTCAGGATGAGAACGTCAAAGTTCCCCATCACGGATCTCTCTTGTTCCTGTGCTCCCATCACGAGAGCGGTGTCATCAACTTAACCTTCCGTGGGGGATTAGTACGGCGGCCGACTACCGCCTACCAGGCTCTTGTCCGTGAGCAAATCAACACCGGCGGACATCGCCTAGTCCTCAGTCCCAGTGTACGGCAGGACATTGGGACGAGGAAAGATAGGCAAAAGGAGCAATCTGTTCCTTCGATCGCTCCAAATTATCCGTATGGGAGCAATTGTCAATATGGGTAAGAACATCCGATTGCGAACTACCTGAAGCGCGACCATGCGCAAAACTCCTACGCGGCATGGTTTGCATAAGCGCTGTATGTGGACCAGAGGAAAGCTGTTCCGAGAGCGACGGACGTACGGAGGGCCAAGCTGATCTGTCTGCCAACGGCAGATGTTGATCCAACCTTGTTGCTTTCTCTTGTTCCCTTCTTATTCTACGCATTTCTCCCGGTCACGGTTCTCTTGGTCTTCTGCCTCAATCCGGGTCTCTGTTTCTAATACGGCGACAGTTAGCTTTTGTGACAGAAGGCGGGAAATAATGCCGATGACGAAACTAACGAGAAGTTCGAAAAGAGGGGTTGAATGTCCGAAGCGAGGGGACCATGCGATCTTTCCGCGGATGGTTGGTCCTGACGATTAGCTTGACGGGGTGTAGTCATCATCCCTTGCACATCGCCACCGATTCCATGGTCCGCACCGAGAAGCCGTTCGTCACGCGGAGCCACGTCATCTCGGAAAATCCTCCGGTTAGCGATGGCGGGCCGGTCGTCGAGATGCCGTTGGATGGCCCCCCCCTTTATCCCCCCCCACAAGTGGGGGGGGATAAAGGGGGGGGCAAGGAGCCAAAGGTCGCGGTTGTGGATGTGGACGGCCTATTGCTGAACATGGACATGACGGGGATGTACTCCCTGGGCGAAAACCCGGTAGGACTCTTCCGCGAGAAACTCGACGCTATCGCCAACGATCCGTGCGTCGGTGCGGTGGTGTTGCGCATCAATAGCCCTGGCGGCGGGGTCACGGCGACAGACGTCATGTGGCGCGATCTGCAAGCGTTTCGCGCGAAGACCCACCGTCCGGTCGTCGCCTGCCTGATGGATGTCGCGGCCGGCGGCGCTTACTATCTGGCCACCGCCTCGGACGTGATCATCGCCCATCCAACCACGATCACCGGCGGCATCGGCGTCATTCTCAACCGCTACAATCTCAGCGGCGCGATTGGCTATTTCAGCTTGCAGGCACTACCGATCAAGTCGGGCAAGCACATCGATCTCGGCAACGAGGTTGTGCAGGAACCATCGCCCGAACGCCGGCAGCTTCTTCAAGCGATGGCCGACGAATTCCAGCAACGATTTCGTCAGGTTGTCGCCCAGGCTCGTCCGGCTGTGGAACTAACCAACAGCGAGCTATTCGATGGCCGCGTCCTGACGGCTGGGCAAGCGCTCCATCACCGCCTGATTGATCGCATCGGTTACCTGGACGATGCCATCGCCGCGGCGCGCGAGCTGGCTCACGTCGAACAGGGCCGTGTTGTGCTCTATCACCGCTGTAACGATCGTGTGCATTCGGCGTATGCCATCACACCGAATGTGCCGCTGCAAAACACGATGCTGCCGATCAGTGTGCCCGGGTTGGACCGCAGCCGACTACCGACCTTCCTCTATCTGTGGCAGCCGGACCCGACTCTAGAAAAACTCGGCGGAAGATGAAGCATGATAGCGTAGCGCAATTATCCGAGCTGCGCGTGCGTGGCTCGGATTCCCAACGTCAGACCCAGAGTTGCAGGATCTCTTGCAAGACATTGCACCAGCTCTCCAGCGGCTCCTCACTCTCAACAGCAATAGGCTCGCTCTCGGCATTTCCCAGAGCAGGCCGCGCGCCATTGATTTGCAAACGATGAATCGCGGTATCGCTGGGGTTCAGTTCGCGTGGCCGCACATCGATCAAGAGCGCGTAGCACAGGCTTCGCCGCGCCCAGTTTGCGCACAGGTCCGCGAGGGTGCTCTCCGGCACCGTCGCCAACTGCACCGAACCGTTGGCGATCTCCTCCATCAGTAGCGACGCCAGCAGATCGCGCTCGGCTTGGAGTGGATCGTTCCCGGCCTCAACGACGAACAGGAAGCGAAACGACAACGCATCGGTGCTCAACCACGACGTTAGTTTTCGGACGATCACGTACAGCAGAGCAAGCAACAGGACGCCGCGCTGGTAGTCCAAACCGCGGTCCTTGAAGCGCGTCTGATCCAGGTCGGGATAGAGAACGAAGACAAAAGTACGGCGACGGCGCAGGAACTGGTTTTCATCGCGGGCATAGTACAACAGCTCGTCGCGCAGGAACTTGATGTCGAAAAGATCGGGGCGCTGTTCCTCTTCCAGATAGGCCAACTGTGAATGCAGGAGACTTTCGATGCTGCCGCGGGTGGCCAACGAGGCGAAGCCGCCGACGGGATACGTGTCTTCATCGAGGATGCGGGTATGAACTTCACCTCGATTAGGGCGCGGACGGAGGCGATGGCGCGGCAGACTTTCCACCAGCAGATGAGCCGCACGCAACACCTGGCGTTCGGCCAATTGCTCGCCTTCGGGCTTGAGCGCGGTGCCGCGCTCGAGCTGCGAGACGTCCTCCGAGCCAAGCACCTCGGCCGTTCGTCGCGCCGCATCGATCAACATTTCGTATTGCGGAATCAAAGCGTCATGCAGTCCATCACGACTCAGCGATTCCCAGCCCTTGGTGTGAGCTTCCTCCGGAGGCATCTCCAGCACCGACTTGAGAACGCCGGGGCTGAGCCGCGCGCCTTGAAAACCGGAACGCTCAACAAACTGCTTGACGACAAAAGCGAGACCGCGTGCTTGATCGCGTCCCTTGTAGCGGCGCAGGGCATCGCTGGCGCGGCTGAACGTCCAGTCGGCGTAGAACTTGCCAAGGACGTGATCCTCGTAGGTTCGCAACAGATGGATGGGCAAGAAGGGCGGCGGACCTTCACGGGCGGAGGCAGCATCCTGACCCTGGCCGAGAGCGACATGACCCAGATCGGCCACGAAACCCAGGGGAGGAAGATCCTGACCGGCGGAGGCGATTTCCAATGCCCATTCCAGCACCGGACGCACACGGTCCGGACACGGCGGCAGCACGCGCTGCCACCACAAGCCTTGAAGCAAGAACCGCAGGGCTTCCTCCGAATCACGTAACGCTAATCGACTCATACCTCCAGAGTACACCAAACCACCCAACCACCCAACTAACCGATTCTCTATCCACCTGACCACGCCACAGGATCGGTGAATCTATTACAACCGATTTCTTCCGCATTGGTGTTAATTTCGGAGTGTCTTTCGTCCGAAGAATAGGATGATCGACCCCAGCGTCTCGTCGTATGGCCGGCGTGTGGCCGCAGGCACAGGCGGGGCAATCCGCCGAGATGCGTTTTGTGGACGAGGACGGCATGAGCGTGAAGCAAATCGGGCTGAGTGGTCTGTGCTGGCTCCTCTGCGGCCTTGGTTGGCTCCACGCCCAGGCTCCGACCGTTGGGCCGATGAGTGGGGATGCGCCGTCTGTATACTCACCGCTTCGCTCGAATGTGGGAGGCGAAGTGCCGACCAACCCGGTGACTTCGTCAACGGGCAGCGGGCCGCTCAGCTCCGCGTTCCGGCCGGCTCCGGCAGGGGTCAACGAGGAGGGCATCGCCATTGACGAGGGCAATCCACCGCCGCCGCCATATGTGCCCGTTCCCCTGGCTCCGCCCTACTCACCCTATATCAATTATCCTCACTCGCCCTGTTGCTGCGGTCCGATCGGCAAATGCGGCGGTCCCTTCGGCTACGATGTGTTCATTCGCTCCGGCCTCGTCTTCCCCATCGGATCGAGCATCTTGGACAAAAACCTGCTCACGGGCTGGGACATTGAGGGCGGCGGCCGGCTGTACATGTTCAATCCGCCTCAAACGGCAGCCTGGACGGGCACCCTGAGCGTCAGCAATATCTTCTGCAACAGTGTGGCCAACAGCCAACAAGTCTTGATGTTCAACGTACCCGTGATCTTGCCTCCAGCCCCCAATAGCACATTCCCGGTTCGCACCGTCAAAAATATTCCGTCCATGGAGTTGAGCGTCCGAAACCTGAACATGACCTTCGTTAACCTGGGCTTAGGCCGCGAATGGTGGTTGTGTGGAACCGCCGACCCTGGGCAGACGCATGGTCTGAACTGGAAAGTCGGCGTCGATGGCGGCGGACGCTGGGGCTCGGCCAAGATAGGGTTCAACGAGATCCAACACAAGAACGGCGTCGTTGGCGGCGCCGACTGCGGCATCTACAGCAATATCGAATATCCCTTCCGCTGCGGCATTCCCTTCGCCGGTGTGCGCTTGGAGTACAACTACATCTGGACCGGCCTGCTCCAGCGCCAAAACCCCGGCGATTTCCAGAGCCTGAACCTGCTCTTCCAACTCGGTGTGCGCTTCTGATTGCGGCCTGCTACTCGGGCAGCAAGCATGTATACTGAGAATGTTAGGCGATCAGGAAGGTTCAAATGTTTACGCAACGAGATCTACGCACCCGGTTGAATGCCAGGCCATTCACGCCGTTTCGTTTGTGGCTCAGCGACGGCGGACATGTCGATATCCGCAGTCCAGAAGTTGCTTCGCCTGGCCGGAACTATGCGATCGTCTGGTTTTTCGATCCGAATAAGCCGGACGAAGGTTTCGACCATCATGGCACGATCTGGTACATGCATGTCACGCGACACGAAGCGCTAAAACAAGGTGACTCGCCATTCCAGCAGCCCAGCGAACCACCCTCGGGAACGCCAACCCCAGCTTAATCTCAGGCAACGCGGCGCTTTTCCTGCGCATCGAGATTGAGTGTCGCCCGCACGGTGTACGACGATTTGCCCTGACTCTCGAAATAGGTGCGCATCAGCACTTCGCCGATCAATCCCAACGAAATGAATTGCACGCCGATGAACTCCAGCATCACGCTCAGCAGGAGCAACGGATTGCCGGTCATGAACACCGGCGGGTTAAGGAAATGCTTCATCGCTATTGTGGCCAATAGGCTCAGGCCGCCCAGACCCATCGAGATGAGTCCCGCTGTGCCCAGAACGTGCATGGGCCGCGTCAAATAACTGTGCAGGAACTTGACAGTGATCAGATCGAGCACCACGCGGACGGTGCGCGTCAGTCCGTACTTGGTCTTGCCGGCAACGCGGGGGTGGTGATGAACGGGAACCTGCACGATGCTGGCACCGTGCATCTGCGCCAGCACGGGCACAAAGCGGTGCAATTCGCCGTAGAGCGGCAAGGCTTCGGCGACATCGCGGCGCATGGCGCGGAGAGTGCAGCCCATGTCGCGGATGTGCACGCCGGTGACGTGGCGGATCAACCAGTTGGCGATGACGCTCGGCAGCTTGCGGATCAAGAGGTGGTCCTGGCGGTTGGCGCGCAGACCGAAAACGGCATCGTGGCCTTCGTCGAGCTTATCCAGGAGCGAAGGGATGTCGGCGGGATCGTTTTGCAGATCGCCGTCCATCGTGACCAGCACATCGCTGGAGGCGCAATCGATGCCGGCGCGGAGGGCGGGCGTCTGGCCGAAGTTGCGGCGCAGACGGATGACCTTGACGCGCGGATCGGTCGATGCCAATTCTTGCAGCACAACAAAAGAGCCGTCCTTGCTGCCGTCATCGACAAAAAGCATCTCGTAGTTCGAGAGGCGCGCCGGATGCCCATCATAGCCGACGCACAACGGATCGAGCGCGCGGCGTAACCGCTCATGCAGCGGCCGAAGGTTTGCGCATTCGTCCTTGATTGGAATCACCACCGACAGAGTTCGCATGACCAGACGCCTCCATTGAGAACCGAGGAGAGCGGCCGAACAGATAAACAACGCCGCCCATCAGGCTCGCCACCGTGTAGATGGCGAACAGGAGCAGCGACAAAGTCACCGCCGACGCCGAGCTGACGTGAAGGGGAGCCAACAGCAGGACAGTGCCGGCCTCGCGCAATCCCATACCGTTGAGGCTGATCGGCAACAAGGTCAGGATCGACACCAGGGGAATCAACACGCCGTAATAAAGGGGCGGCACTTCTAAACCCAGTCCCTCGCCCACCAGCCAGGCCAGCACGATGTTGGCCAACTGCACCATCAACGACAACACCGACACAGCAGCCAGGCCGCGCCGATTCCTCAGGCACAGATTGGCGCCGTCGAGGACAGACGTCAGGCGCGGATACGCCTCCAGTAGTCTCCGCAGCCACGGCAAAAACGGCAAGACAGCGAAGCCGAGCAAACAGGCCCCTCCGATGCCGGCGACGATGGCAACGATCCAACCCGGCAACGGCATCGGACAACAGACGGTCGCCACGCACGCCACCGCAATCAACACGGCCAGGCCGTTGACGCGGTCGGCAAGGACGCTGAGGAAGGAAGTCAATCGAGTGGAGGTTGAAGGCGGGTGCGTGGAAAGTGCAATTTGGTCTCGACGGGACAGATACCAGGCCCGAACGACATCGCCGCCCACTGAGGTTGGCAGCACGAGATTGAAGAACATGCCGATGAAATAGGGACCGAGGTAATCGGGCCAGCGGCCGCCCAGACCGAGCATGCGGCCCAGCATCTGCCAGCGCGCCGCACTGATGCCTTGACTGAACAGATACAAACCGAGGGCCAGGAGCCAGTAGGTTGCGTCCAGCTGCGCGAACGCCCGCGCCACCTGACGCCATTCAATGCGCCAAACCAGCAGCACTACCAAGATCAAGCTGCCCAGCAGCCGCCCATACTTCCTCACGGCACCTCCACTGCGCAGATCAACGGCTGCGAGCCGGTTTGCAGGAAAAAGGCGTGCTGCTCCTCTTCCATGTCCAGCCGAAGCTCATAGTGTCCCGGCTGGCAAAAACCCGGCAAAACCACCGTCAGATCGATGAATTCCCCCGGAGACACGACGGCGTGGAACAGGCCGGACTTGCCATTGGCGACGCGCTGGTCCTTATCGTTGGTTAGCACGAAGATCAGGTGCGTGCCGGAAGTGTGCCCCGGATGCAGCCGCCACGGCTTGATCGACGTATTGTGACAGCGCACGCGCAGGGCCATGGGCATGGGCCCTCGCACATGGATGGGCTGGGAGCATGGTTCGAGCAACTCCAGACGGCAGCGGCACTCGCCTGGACAATACTCTTCTTCGATCCAGTGGCGAAGGTTGGCCGGCGAATGGGGCAGACCGCGGCTGGTCAACCATTCCTGATACAGATCGAAGAATTGATCGATGTAGACGGTTCGGCCCAGCGGCAAATGGCCGTAGCGGAATCCAAGTTGTTGACGTGCTTCCTCAAGCGACGTGTCCGTGCGGAGGAGCAAGGAGAGGGCCGAGGCCATGCCGGTGCGATCCGAGCCTTTGTGACAGTGAAAGAGAATGGGATAGTCGCTCTTGTCGATGACGTCGAGAAGCTGGCGCAGGGAGACGGTGGACGGCAAGCGGCAAGCCGAGAAGCTGAGATCTTCCAGCGAGACATCATTTCGCAGAGTGACGCGCCCCTCGTTGAGATACCACGATTCGGGATCGCAGCAGCCGCGCAGGTTGACGATGGTGCGAATGTGTTTGTCGCGGATGAAATGTTCCAGAGCAGCGGCGGACAACTGAGCCGAGCGATAAACCTGGCCGCGAATGACCGTATGAAAATTGCTGCCGAACAGGACATAACAGGCGTGCCCGGCCACGGCCAAGAGCGCTCCGGCAAGGCAGCCGTATCCCAGCGCGCGAGACAGTGAATGCCGGGCGCGTCGAGCGACTGGGTCAACGGTCATGTGCGCAATGGCCTCCCTGTCCGGCCCGCTTCCGCTGCGGGCGAAGGAAGGGATCATGCCAAATATCGAGCAGAATGGCTAGAGCGATTGAGAGCGAGTTCAGGAAACCCTACCAGCCCGAAGCGTAAGCGAGGGCGTCCTCGCTTACGCTTCGGGCTGGTGAAGGAGTAATGCACGCCAACGTAGATTCACAGCGCCACCGGCGCTTCCTGAATTGCGTGGAGCAGCGCACTCATCCAGTTTACCAGGGTTTCCGGATCGGCGACATGAACGGTTGCGCACGGCGGCGCCAGAGGACCGACGCCCAGAGCGATGCCGCCGTGAGCCGTAACCGCCTCCAGGGCTTCTCGATCGTTGGGTGCATCACCGGCGTAGAAGACAAGTACCGGCTCGCCGACATGGTCGATCATTCTGCGAACGCCGTCTCCCTTGGTCCAGGTTCCGCCCACCAGCACTTCCACCGCCAACGGCGCTTCGACGATGCGCAATTGCCGCGCCCAGCTTTCCAAAAAACCGAGGATACGTTTGTGGACTTCGTCGAGCAGCGTGGGATCGACGCCGCGATAATGCACGGTGAAGCCATAGCGCTTGTTCTCGACCCAGGCGCCGGGATAGACGTGCTCGATGGCCGACAACCGCCGGGTGATCTCGTTGATGAGCTGGACGTTGTCGCGAGCCGCGGGATGCACGAGCAGGCTGCCGTCAATCCGCATCTCAATGCCGCTGACTCCGCAGTAGGACAATTCCGGCAAGTCAATCAAGCGCTCCAGATCGTCCAGGCAGCGACCACTGAAGACGCCGGTGTAAATGTGAGGTTGAGCGGCGAACTCGGCCAACAACTCGCGCGTCTCGGGCGCCAGCTGAGCTTGCCAGGGATGCTCGACAATCGGGGTCAGTGTGCCATCGTAATCGAACAGTAACAATAACTTCTCGCCGGCATGATAGGCGGCGAGCAAAGGCATCAAAACATCGGGTACATGGTCGGCCACATTGCCCTCAGGTTAGGAGAGGTACGCCGTTGCCGTGGAGCTGATGTGCGCCGCGGCGGATCGGATACGGCGCCTCTGGCTCCACGAAGCGGCCGGCAGCTGATAACAGACTGCCGGCCCAGCGATAGATGTTGTTATCCGCCACTTGCCGGCGCATCCGGCGCATACGCCGTTGCTGCTCTCCAAGCGGCATCGTCAGGGCAGTCGAATAAGCCTCCGCCAATTGATCCAGCGCATACGGATTGACGATCAGTGCGTCGGTCAACTCGCGGGCGGCCCCCGTGAACTCGGACAGTACCAGCACGCCCTGTTCGTCGGTGCGGGCGGCAACGAACTCCTTGGCTACCAGGTTCATGCCATCCTGTAAGGACGTGACCACGCACGCCCTGGCTGTGCGGTATAGTATAGCCAACTTGTCCGGTCCGTGATGTTCGTGAAGATAAACGATGGGATCCCAGGACCCGTCGCCATGTCGCCAGTTGATCTCTTCGACCAGTCCCATCACTTCCTCGTCCACAGCGCGATATTCCCGGATGTGAGTTCGGCTCGGCGCGCCCACTTGCACGAAACAAAAGTTTCGTCGCCATTCGGGATACTTGCATAGCAAGCGATCGACGGCCCGCAAGCGTTCGGGAATGCCCTTGATGTAATCGATGCGATCGACGCCGACCAGTAAGGGCAAATCGCCGACACGGAGCTTGCTGCGCAGACGGCGTTCCTCGCTCGCAAAATCGGCCGGCGCCAGGGATGCGATTTCCTCGGGATCGACGCTGATGGGCTGTGGCCGCACTTCTGTGGAGTGGCCGTGGCGCGTCACGGCGAAGCGCTCGAAACAGACCCGCGATTCCAGGTGACGATCGATCGTCTCCAGGAAATTGTTGCAGTGATACTGCGTATGGAAAGCCAGGAGATCGTTGCCAAGCAGGCCGCCCAAGATCTCTTCTTTCCACGGACAGACGCCGAATGTCTCGGGATTGGGCCAGGGAATGTGCCAGAACTGAGCGATGGTCAGATCGGGCCTCGCCTGGCGCAGCATGCGCGGCAACAGAGCGAAGTGATAGTCCTGCACGAAAATGACGGCGGGTTCGCCGTCGATCTCTTCGAGCACAGCCTCGGCGAACTTCTGGTTAACGGCACGATAGGCGTCCCAGTGCTCGACCTCGAAGCGTGGCCGCGTGTAGGCAGCATGGCACAAGGGCCACAACGCAGTGTTGGAGAAGCCGTAGTAATAGCCCTCTTCCTCTTCGCGGCTGAGCCAGACGCGGCGGAGAGTGTAGCTGGGATCCTCGGGAGGCACGGCGACGCGGCCTTGTTCGTCACTGGCGACGCGATCGGCATCGCCGCTGCCGTGGGCGACCCAAACGCCGCCGCACGCTCGCATGACCGGATCCAGTGCCGTCGTCACGCCACTGGCGGGGCGCATGCAGCGGATCTCATTGCCGTCGTAAACGTGAATGAAAGGTTCGCGGTTGGCCACTACGACCAGACGCGAACCGGCCAAACGCGTGCGCACCACGTCTTCCAACCGCTCTTTAGTCCACGCCATGACGCGATCCTCCCGAGGTGTCCAAGTTCAATTCAATGAGCGAACGACCCGCTTGGCGAAGGGCGTTTGGCATCGCTGGGGAAGGTCACTATCGTTGTAAACCGGGGCCGATCTGCCGCTTGCGAGTGTGAACAATAAATCAAACGATCATATGCAACTTCCATACCAACCGCGGCAGACGGCCTCCCACGGCCAGATGCGCGAAAATGCAGCGATTCGTGGGCACTGGAAAAGAGTGGCCAAAGACTATTATGGCAAATTTCGGACGGAAAGGAAACTTTTTGTTCAAAAAATAGCGCCTTTCTTCCTATTCGTCGGGAGAGGATCCATCACTATCCTGGTGAAAAAGGAGTCTCGAAATGGAACGCCGACTACTTATCCTGATGACGGCCCCGACAGTCGTGATCGGTCTATTGCTGTTCGTCGTCTGCCTGGTCAGTGCCTGGAGCGTCAATCATTTGCAATCCCGATTGTCGGAAGTTCTGGCGTCCAACGTGGCGAGCATGGAATCGGCCCAGGAACTCGAGATCAATCTGCGCAAACTGCGTTTTCATTGCTATCTCTACTTGATCGAGCCGAAGCAAGACCAGGCCAAGGGCGATTTGCTCGCCAAACTGGCAGAAGACGATCGGGACTTTCGCTTGGCTCTGGAAGAGGCGGAGCGTTGGGCGCTGACGGATCAGGAGGGAGAGTACGTCGGTCAAATTCGCGCTGCCTACCAGCACTATCAGGAACAATTTCAGGAATTGAGTCATAAGCCGCCGCCGCAACAAGCCGATTATGACGATTTGGCCGAACAGAATCCGATTCGTCCGGTCGTGGAACCGTGCGAACGCTATTTCAACCTCAACAAAGTGCAAATGAATCAAACGCAGCAGGAGAGCGAGCGTGTCAGTCGGTTGCTGCGCGGAGTGCTGCTGCTCTTGGGACTGGTCGGGCCGGCCAGTGGACTATTAGTCGGCTGGAGCATGGCTCGCGGGTTGTCGCGGTCGATGCGCTCGTTGAGCGTGCGTATTCAAGGCATGGCCCAGCACCTCGCTCCGGATGCCGGCGTCCTTCGCGTAACCTCGGAGAGCAACGCCGTCGATCTGGATCGACAGCTGGAGCAGGTTTTGCAGCGCATTCAGGACGTGGTAAGGCAACTCCATGCCCAGCAGCGCGCGCTGCTGCACGCTCAGCAGCTCTCGGCCCTGGGCCAGCTGGCAGCGAGCGTCGCCCATGAAGTTCGCAATCCCCTCATGTCGATCAAAATGCTCGTGGAGGCGGCGCTGCGGCCGAACAACCCGCGTCCGTTCACTCCAGAGAACCTGCGCGTCGTCCATAGTGCCGTGGTGCGGCTGGAGACGACGGTGCAAGGATTCCTCGACTTTGCCCGACCGCCGGCCTTGCAGCGTGGCATTTGCGATCTTCGCGCGGTGGTGAGCGAAGCCCTCGAACTGATTCGCGCCCGCGCACGCCAGCAAAAAGTTGAAGCGGTCCTCGACTGTCCCGACCAGCCAATCTACGCAGACGTGGACCGCGCCCGCTTGTGTGCGGTGTTCGTCAACCTTTGCCTAAACGGCCTGGACGCCATGCCTGGCGGCGGTCGCTTGGAGGTGCGCCTGCGCCCGGATTCAGAGAAAGCAATCATCCAGGTCCTCGATAATGGCAAGGGCATCGCGCCGGAAGTGGCCGAAAAACTCTTTACGCCGTTCACCAGCGGCAAGCCGACGGGAACCGGCCTGGGCCTGTGCATCAGCAAGAGAATCATTGAGGATCACGGCGGCCAAATCGACGGCAGCAATCACCCCGATGGCGGCGCTTGCTTCACCATCGCCCTGCCCACCTTGAACAAAGAGAGTCACCACGAATCACACGAATAACACGAATAAAAACAAAAAGGCAAAAAAAATCCATCCACCGTTGTGCCTTGTTCTCTTTGTTTTTTGTCTTTTATTCGTGTGATTCGTGTGATTCGTGGTGGTAGGATTTTTTGGTAGGAATAGTCATGGCGAAATTGCTGGTTATCGATGACGAAGAAGGCGTGCGCTACTCGTTCCGCTACGTTTATGAGGCCGACCGCGTCGAGGTGTTTACGGCGGCGACCGCGGCCGAAGGCTGGCAGCTGCTGCAAGACCAACAACCCGACGTGGTGTTGCTCGACTTGCAGCTTCCCGACCGTTCCGGCCTGGAGTTGTTTCAGGACATTCGCGCCCTGGACGCCAAACGGCCGGTCATCTTCGTGACCGCTCACGGGACCGCCGATACGGCCATCGAGGCCATGAAACAGGGTGCCTTCGATTACCTTGTCAAGCCGGTAAACCTGGAGACCCTCAATCAAGTGCTCGAACGCGCCTTGGCGGCGGCGCGACTGATGCAGGCGCCGGCCGTGCTGCCGACCGAAGAGCTGAGCGGCGATCAAATCATCGGCTCCAGCCGGGCCATGCAAGAGATGTGCAAGCTGATTGGCCGGCTGGCGCCGCAGGACGTCAACGTCCTGATTTTAGGAGAAAGTGGCTCGGGAAAGGAGTTAGTCGCCCGCGCTCTCTATCAACACAGTCGCCGCGCCGATCGGCCCTTCTTGGCTGTCAACTGCGCCGCCATTCCGGAAACGCTCCTGGAGAGCGAGCTGTGCGGCCACGAAAAGGGCGCCTTCACCGGGGCGCACCAGCGCCGCATTGGCAAGTTCGAGCAGTGCGACGGCGGCACGCTGTTTCTGGACGAGATCGGCGACATGCCGCCGCTCTTGCAAGCGAAGATGTTGCGTCTTTTGCAAGAACAACGCTTCGAGCGGCTGGGCGGCAACGAGACGCTGCAAACGCAGGTCCGCATCTTGGCTGCCACCAACCAAAACCTGGACGAGCGCGTCGCCAACGACCGCTTCCGCGCCGACCTTTTCTATCGCTTGAAAATCGTGACCATCGCCGTTCCCCCGCTGCGCGAGCGCCGCGACGACATCGCGGAGCTGGCCCATTATTTCCTGTTCCGATTCAACCGCGAGCTGGGTATGGATCTGCGCAGCCTGGCTCCAGAAACACTGGAGCTGCTGCAAACGTATTCGTGGCCCGGCAACGTCCGCGAATTGCAGGGCGTCATCAAGCAGGCGATGGTCAACGCTTCGGGACACCTTCTGCTGCCGGAATTTCTGCCCGATGAGCTGCGCGGGCAACAGCCAACCGCGCCTCCACAGTCTCCGCCGGAGGAGCTGCAGGAAGTGCGTAACCTGATCGCCGGCCTGCTTGCAGACGGCAAGTCCAACATCTACAGCCAGGTGCTGGCCGCTGTTGAGCGGGTTCTGCTGCCGCAGATATTGCAACACACGCACGGCCATCAACAGCAGGCCAGCGAACTTCTCGGCATCAGCCGCGCAA
Source organism: Gemmataceae bacterium (assembly GCA_036557565.1). Classification (GTDB taxonomy): domain Bacteria; phylum Planctomycetota; class Planctomycetia; order Gemmatales; family Gemmataceae; genus JAJPHU01. The sequence continues at coordinate 13,590 of DATBHJ010000052.1, read as the reverse complement.
CGCTACGTCATAAGCTGCGCCTACTCGGTCTGACGGTGGAACGAATCATCACCGATTCAGACCGCGGGGAATGACCGCTGTCTTCCCCAACCCAGTTGGCTGGGCGAAAACTGCCCTTGTTGGAAAAAACCTGACCACAACAACGCGGATCAGACAAAATACGCTGTGCCGCGAGATTGCACAAGCCTCAGCAATTTCAGTTCTTTTCGTTAACGATGCGGTCTTTTCTCTTTTGGTATGCCGCTTGCCTCTGTTGAGGCTGAATCGACGATGCCCGCCTGGGAGGCGACGCCTTCGCCACCTTTCTCTGCGGAAGCTCGATGCGGAGCTTCGCCCCCGCGGATCGCCTGGCATCGCGCGATTCGGTTCGCCTTCCCGTTCCCCGGATAGAGAAGGCCGATCCACCATCGCTCAGCTCCCACGGAGGTTGAGCACCCAGCTCGACCTCTGGGGAGCCTTCGTTTCACGTAAGATCTCGGGAGAAAAGAACCATGTTGGTCTTGGCCAGAAAAAGCGGCGAGGCTTTAGTCATCGGTGACGGGGACATTGTCATCACCATCCTGGAGCTTCGCGGCGGCCGTGTTCGCATCACCATCGACGCCCCTCCTGAGGTGAAGATTTACCGTCATGAAGTTTGGGAGCGTATCCAAGACCAAAGCAAGGATGCGGCCGTCGAGCGTGCCTCTCCTCCCGCGGCGGCCGAAGGGACCGCCGCACTTCCCTAACCTTCCTCTTTCGGGTCATGAAACACGTGCAACAAATCCTGAGACAATCCCCACCGTGTTCGCGTCGGTCGCCGGTAGAAGTGCCGCCCTCAAGTCAACGGCCGTCAGCGGGTTGGTTGTCGCGACTGACGCTGGGCGGGGCAATCTGCGGAAGTTTTGCCGGCAGCTTCGCCGGCGCTGTCTTGGGAATGGCGGTTGGCGTCGTTTATCGCGACATTTCCCTGGGTCTGGACGGCGCCATCCTCGGCGCGGGTGTCGCTGCCGCGGGGGGTGGCGCCTATGGACTTGTCCTGGCCTTGCGCGAAAAGAAAAACGCTTTCTCCGGCAGCGACGAGACTCCCGTCCCGTGAACAGCGTGCATCCTCTCCATTCTCCACTACGGTACGTCTGTGTCTTGTCCAGAAAAAATCCGCCGAAACGTCCCCATCGAGGCGGGATTTGCCGTCCAGAAGCGAGAGTACGGATCGTACCGCCCGGATTGCCGGAAGGATGCGAAATCTCGGCTCATTGCACACAGTCGATGTCGCTGCCGGTCAGATAGAAAGAGAGGACACAGTCCAAGATGCGAAGGGGGGACGTATGAAGCGATCGCAGCGCGAGGCAACGACGGGTCTGTTGCTAGTTGGCTGGCTAGGCCTGGCCGGGACAGTCTTCGCGGGGCCTTACGTTAACGTAATGCAACCCTGCGATTGTCCACCAAACCACTACAGCGCCATGCACGTTTTGACGCCGGTCCTGTGGCGCTGGGCGGCCTGGTGTCAGGGTCCGTGCAAATACACCTTCGCGCGCGTCCTGCGCCCCGAGATCGCAACAACCACGTACATCAAGCGGTATCATTGCCCGTTCGTCAATCCGATTCAGTTCTCGGTCCAGAATTATCCGGGGCTGAACGGCATCCCGCCGTCCTCCTCATATCAGGCACAGTCGGAGACGGAACAGGAACGCCAAACAAGGCCGACGGAGGAACTACCCCCGCCGGGTGCAGACAAAGCCCCTCCGCCTGAAAAACTGCCGCCGCCGAAAGAAGAGCCGGCCAAGAAGTGATCTGTGTGAAGAAGTGGTTTCCCCACTAGCCCGGAGCGCAAGCGACGGGCCGAAGCGCCCGTCGCTTGCGCTCCGGGCTAGTGGGGAAACAACATTTTAGCGTTTCTTCTTGTTGGTGGGACGAATAGACACCAGCCCGCCATTGGGACCGGGAACGGCCCCTTCGACGAGGACAAGATTGTTGTCGGCGTCGATGGCAACGATACGTAAATTGCGGATCGTGACGCGTTCCGCGCCGTAACGTCCGCCCATTCGTTTACCCCGTTTAGGCCGGCCGCTGCCGCGATTGCTGGCCAGCGAGCCGACGCTGCCGGGGGCGCGGTGATGTTTCTTGACGCCGTGACTGGCCGGCAGACCGGCGAAGTTATGGCGTTTCATCGGTCCGGCCGTACCGCGTCCCTTGGAAGTGCCGGTGACATCGACGGCCGGTACGTCCTTGAACACCTCGTCGGCCTTCAGCACACCGCCGACTTGCAGCTCGGCCGGTTTCTCCAGACGATATTCCCGAATGTAGCGTTGCGGCTCGCAATCGGCCTTGGGCGGCAGCTGCACGCCCGCCTTGGCTCGCCCCTGGCGCCGCCGCGATTCCAGAGCGTTGGACACGTGGCCGCGCTCAGCCCGGCTGGCCTTGCGCCGCATCTTGTCCAGGAATCCGACCTGTACGGCGTCGTAGCCATCGCGTTCTTGATTGCGCACTAAAAGGATCGGACAAGGGCCGACTTGCAACACGGTGACGGGCGCGATCTTGCCCTCGTTGTCGTACACCTGCGTCATGCCGACCTTCAAACCCAGCATACCCAGAGCCATCGTCATACCTCATGGCAGAAAGCAACTGTCTGCCCGGGAGTCGTCCCGGTGAGCATCATTGCCGGAGGAGCGAATCCTCCTTGGTGAGTCGAAATTATTATTATGGGAGATGAAAGAAATGCGTCAACATGGATTACCAGCCCGAAGCATAAGCGAGGGCCGCCCTCGCTTACGCTTCGGGCTGGTGAATTGAGTCTTGAATGCTGCACTTACCAAACGCGGTAACGATACCCATAGCGTCCGGACCAGGGGTTGTACCAGCTGCGGCTGTAGCCGTACGTTCCCGTCCACGGGTTGGCGAAGGCGCCGCCGCCGTAGTAACGGCCGCCCCACGGATTGTAGCCGTAAGCACCATAATAGCCGCCCCCCCATGGGCTGGAGTAGCCGCCTCGGTACGCCGAGCCGCCGGTCCAGGGATTGTAATAACCGTAACCGCCCACCCATTGGGCGTTCGCGGTGGAAGTCCCGGCCAGAGTCAACACGACGCCAACGATAGATGCGAAGACCCATTTCATGATGTTTTCCTCCATTTCTAAATCATGGGCTGGTCTTATCAAACCGTCCTTTTCCAACGGAAAAACCATTGAGCAAAAGCCGCGCCAGAACTTGCTACAATACGTGCCAGAGGCGCGAGAGAAGACGCTTGCTACTTATTTCTCTGGGGTATTCTGCGATGGTTCGGTTGACCCATGAGCTGATCGACTATCACGCACTGACCGAACAAGTCCGGCGTCCTAACTGCGGTGGCGTCGTTGTTTTTCTGGGCACCGTGCGGGATTTGACCGGCGAGCGTGTGACGGTAGCCCTGGATTACGAGGCTTATGCAGGAATGGCCGAGAAGAAAATGTCCGAGATCGAGGCCGATACGCGAGAGCGCTGGCCAATCGGCGACATCGCGCTAGTGCATCGGCTGGGCCGTCTGGAAGTCGGCGAAATCAGCGTCGCCGTGGCCGTGAGCTGCCCGCATCGCGCCCAAGCGTTCGAGGCTTGTCGCCACGCCATCGACCGCTTGAAGGAACTCGTCCCCATCTGGAAAAAAGAGAACTGGGCCGATGGTTCGACGGAGTGGGTGCATCCCGGCGAGGACCGTTGAGCGATTTTGCAGCAGTCCGATCGATGAATTGAACACTTGACTCGGTTTTTCGTGAAAATCCTGTAATTTTTCGCATTTCTTTGGCGAGCGCGCGGCTCAGTAGATACAGAGAACACGATCCTTCGGGAGCCTTGCGAATGGCCACGCCGCACTTGAATTTGCTTTTGCAGCAAATCCGTCGCTTCTCCGGCTCGCCGAGCGAGCAAGCCAGCGATGGTCACTTGCTGGAGCGTTTCTGCGTCCGCCGCGAGGAGTCCGCATTCGCGGCGCTGGTACGGCGGCATGGCGCGATGGTGTTCGGCCTTTGCCGCAGGGTGTTGCATCACGAACACGACGCCGAGGATGTTTTCCAGGCCACGTTCCTTGTCCTGGCGCGCAAGGCGGCATCACTGCGTCCGCATCGCTCGCTGGGCGGTTGGTTGCACGAAGTGGCTTACCACCTCGCGCTGCGGGCGCGAGAGAGAACGGCACGACGGCAGAGAATCGAGAATGAGGTCCGCTCGATGACGCCGAGAGAAGAGCCGGCGCTGGACGTGTGCCGGCGTGAATTGCGGTCGCTGCTGGACGAGGAGTTACGGCAGCTGCCAGCGAAGTATCGTGAGCCGTTGATTCTTTGTTATCTCGAAGGCAAGACAAACGAACAGGCAGCGCATCAGCTGGGCTGGCCCATTGGCTCGATGTCACGGCGCCTGGAGCGAGGCCGGGAACTGTTGCGACAACGCTTGCTGCGCCGCGGCGTCGCCCTACCGGCCGGCGTGCTGGCGGCGGTGCTGGTCGAGGAAGCGGCGTCGGCCGCGGTTCCGCCGCTCTTGGCCTCATCCGTCGTGCGGATGGCGTTGCAAACCTCGGTGTCCGCCATTCCCGCGTCGGTGGCTACCCTCGTTGAAGAGAGGATACGAGAAATGTTCCTGCACAAGTTACGTTTAGCGCTGGTTGTTTCCCTCATGGTGGTCGGCCTCGGCGCGGGCGCGCTAGCCTATCAGACGAATGCGGCCCAACCAGGGGAAGAGAATTCCTCTGTACCGCCCGCACAGGCTGGAGAGCAACCGCCCTCAGTGGCCCGGACGAAAGGCGCTGGTCCCGACGGAGGCGCGAACGCCGCTTCCGAGTACGGTCAGGCGTACATCGCATTGCGAAGGGGACTAGGAGACCAGGAGAAGCTCATCACCGAGTGTCTGACCATGCCGCTGGGCGCTCGCGCAAGGGAGCTTGTGACCAAGGGAGCGTATGCGTTGCGGATGGTCCAGCGCGGGGCAGCCCGGCCGCGCTGTGACTGGGCCATCGACTTCGATTGCGGAATCGAAGTATCTTACACCCACGCCGATGGTGCTCAGCTGTTGTCCTCGCTTGCCTGCTTGCGCGCTCGCCTGCGCTTCCAGGAAGGCAAGAACGCGGACGCCATCGAGGACATCGTCGCCGCCATGACCCTGGCCCGGCACATCTCCAGGGACGGCACTCTCGACAGCCTCCGGGCCAGCCACGCGATCGAACGCCGCATGGGCGAGGCGCTCGCGATGCACTTGCCCAGGCTCGACGCCAAGACGATACAAGACGTATCGAAGCGTTTGCACGCCTTGCCCCCGGGTGGGAGTGTGGCCACCGCGACGGTGCGGATGGAAGAAGCACTGTTGAACTGGATCGTTGGCGAAGTCAAGGAAGCGAAAGACCAGGAATCCTTGCTGGCCTTCCTGAGTCAGGTCTGCGGTAACAAGGGCGAGTCGTCGGAAAAGAACCGCGCAAAAGGCCGCGCCTTCCTCGCGGAGAGCGGTGGCACCAAGGAGAATATACTCAAGTGCGCGGAGGAGATGCGACAGCATTCTGCGCGGATGGCGAAAATGCTGGACCTGCCGCCGGATCAGGCTGCAAAGGAATTCGAGCGCGAGGAGAAAGCGTTGGCAAGTAACCCGGTGTTCAAGCTATTCGCCCCTGTTCTTCAAAACGTTCTGCGTCGTCAGATGCAAGCCAATGTCCGCCGCGCTCTTCTGTCCGCGGCTCTGGACATCCAACTCAACGGCCGCGATGTCCTGAAGAATCATCCCGATCCCGTTGGCGGCAGCCCATTTGACTATGCCGCCTTCGAGGGCGGTTTCGAGTTGCGCTCCAAGGAGAAGTCGGACAATGAACCCGTGGTTCTGACCGTCGGCCAGCGCACAAAATGAGCCTGATGGATTTCCGCTCACGCCACAAACTCGACGCCAGGATCGCCCTCGCGCACCTCGCCGATGACGAAAGTACGGACGCGATCTTCTTCAAGCTGGCGGATGATGCTGTCGGCGTAGTAGCGGCTGGCGATGACGACGAAGCCGATGCCCATGTTGAAAACACGGAACATCTCCGCCTCGTCGATGCCTCCTAGACGCTGGAGCCAGCCGAACACCGGGGGTATCGGCCAGCTATCCTTGCGGATGAAGACGCGGCGGCCCGGAGGCAACACGCGCGGCACGTTGCCTTCCAGTCCTTCGCCTGTGATGTGGGCCAGGCCACGCACAACGCGGCGCTTGACCGGATAGTGATGCAGGATGTTCTTGATTGCCCGTACATAGATGCGCGTCGGTTCCAGCAATTCCTCACCGACGGTACGGGCCAGCTCCGGCACGAAATCGCCGACCTTCATTCCAGCGTGATTGAACACTACCTTGCGCACCAGACTGTAGCCGTTGGAGTGCAGTCCGCTGCTGGCCAGGCCAAGCACCACGTCGCCGGGCTGGATGGATCGGCCATTGATGATGTGATCGCGTTCGACGATGCCGACGCAGAAGCCGGCCATGTCGTAGTCGCCGGGCTGATAGAAGTCCGGCAGAATGGCCGTCTCGCCGCCGACCAGGGCACAGTCCGCATCCAGACAGCCGTCGCTGATGCCCTTGATGAGATCGCGCGTCAGGGCCGGATCATCCTTCGGCATCGCCAGGTAGTCGAGAAAAAGCAGCGGCTCGCCGCCGGTGCAGAGGCAATCGTTGACCGACATGGCGACCAGGTCGATGCCGACGGTATCGTGCTTGCCCATCAGCGAGGCGACCTTGAGTTTGCTTCCGACACCGTCGGTACAGGAGACGAGGACGGGACGCCGATAATTGCGCGCGAACAGGCGTGTGTTGTAATCGAGGCTGAACAGACTGGCGAAACCGCCGAAACCATCGAGGACGCGCGGCGTGTGCGTCCGGCGCAGATACGGGGCCATGCCGGCCAGGGTCTGGTCGTATAGATCGAGATCGAGGCCCGCGGACTTGTAGTTCAGGGACGAACGCCGCTCGTCAGGTTGGTTTTCCATAGGGGCATCATAGGTCAGACCTGCTCTCGCGCCAGCGCCGTTTCTTATAATAGCCGAGGCCCCAGCCGGCCAGGAGAAAAGCGGCCTTTTGGTCACTCCCCAACTGTTTCAGCGCTGGGGATCAGACTGAGCCAAATCGAAGGCCGCCGATCCTCCACCTCGACCGAGCTTCGGGGCCATTGTTGAACTAAACTCCATCACGAAAACACGAAAGCAAGAAAAAGGGAAAGAGAAAGTAAAGAAGGCAGCACCAGCCACCAAAGAAGTCTCTATCTTGCTCTCTCTTGTCTTTTTCGTGTTTCTTGCCTTCGTGTTTTCGTGATTGAATTTAGAAAGGTCTCCGCGAACTTTTCCAACGCTTGCCGAGTCCATGAGAAGGAGGCCCCACTCGGCCTGGAGTAACGTAACCAAATGGTTGCTGTCACAACCACACTTGGACCTGTGACTCAGATCTGCCACATCTGATCGTTACCGATCCTCCCGATTGACCGGGATTCGGGGCCTCCCCTTTTTCGCTCATTGCCCGGAGTATGTGTCATGCCCGAACGTGAAATCTACATCAAGGACACTCATCGCGGCCTGTGGTACGAAGACGGCGTTCTCGTCAAGATACTCGGGGCCGGCCGGTACGAGCTGCCCAGGCCGACACTCTTCAGGCGCAAGCCGAAGGTCGAGGTAGTCCTCGTCGATATGCGCGCTCGTGACCTGACCATCAAGGGCCAGGAGATCCTGACGGCCGACAAGGTCGCCATTCGCGTCAGCATCCTGGTGCAGTTTGCCGTGGTCGATCCAAAGGCGGCCCTGCACGCCGTCGCCGATTACGAAGATCGTCTGTACAGCGACGTTCAGCTGGCGGCTCGCCGCTCGCTGGCGTCAATGACGCTGGAAGACATTCTGACCAACCGCACGCGGCTCAGCGAGGACATTCTCCGGGAAGTCAAGGAAACGGCGACAACGTACGGTGTGGCGATCACTCGCGCGGATGTGAAGGACCTGGTCTTCCCCGGCAACTTGCAGGAGATCATGAACCGCGTGCTCGCCGCCGAGCGCATGAGCCAGGCGCAGCTGGTCGAGGCGCGGACCAAGGCCGAGGTGCAAAAGATCGAGACGCAAACCAAGATGGATGCGCAACGATTGCAGGCCCAGACCGAAGCGGAGGCGGCTCTGCTCAAGGCGCGAAGTGCCGCCGAAGCGACCCAGTTGGCGGTGCAGGCGGAAATGCAAGCACTGGAAGAACGGCAGAAGATGGCCAGCGCCTACAGCACGCATCCCGCCCTACTGCGCCTGGAAGAACTCACGACCCTGCGCGACCTGGCGCGGAATGCCAACGCACGGTTGTATGTCGATTTCAAGGAGAAACCAGGAATGAACGGCAAGGATGAGTGAACGGCAGCCGTTAAGCGTTGATCGCCTCACTTCGTTCCTCCTCGTTTTCATGCTCGTCGTGGAAACGAGGAGAAACGACTTGTCTGCCTGGTTGTTCATGGTGTCGGGATTCCGAGATCACGACAGATTTTGCGGACGAGCTGGTCCGGGATTTCGGAATGTCGGGGCACGGCAGATCGTCGGTTGTTTGCGGGGTTTCCCCACCACGAATGTCGCCGGCCTTCGCGGATGAGAATGCAGCCATTCCGGCGAAGGTGCTCAAGCAGCTCATGCCGTTTCACGCAGAGATGCTCACTTCCTCGAATGGACCATTCGCTGCTGCTCGCGCATCAGTTCGGTTCATCTCCAAAGCTTCTTCCAGAGCATCGCGGAGGTTTTCCAACAGTTCTTCCCGCGTCCGTCCTTGCGAATTGACCCCGGGAACCTCTTCAACCCATCCAATCCACCACTCGCCGTCTCGCTGCACCACAGCCGTGTACCCAGTTCTCATAATAAAGTCTCCTCGACATCGATGGTTTCCCCACACGGATAGTATACCATTGCCCACATTCGATGACCGATCCAAGAATCGTGGAAGGCGCGGAGCGCTTCTGCCCTCTATAAAGACAGCACAAGGCATGTGCGCGAGGACAGATCATGGCGCGGCACAACCTGAGTACGGTGATTCGCTATCTCCAGCAGTTGACCCGCACCTCCGGCGTCAATGGCGCCAGCGATGCTGAACTGCTGGAGCGCTACGTCCGTTGCCGCGATGAAGCCGCCTTTGAGTTGTTGGTGTGGCGGCATGGCGCGTTGGTGTTCAACGTCTGTAGCCGCATTCTGCCTTGTCAGCAAGACGCCGAGGATGCATTTCAAGCGACGTTTCTCGCCTTTGTGCGCAAGGCCGGTTCCATTCGACGCTGCGGATCCGTCGCCAGCTGGCTCTACAAGGTCGCCTATCGCGTCGCCCTGGAAGCAAGGGAACGAAGGCGAAAAACTGCGGCGATTGAGAAACCCGGTGGCGAAATACTGGCTGTGCAGGCGGAGGATGATCCGCTGTGGAACGATGTGCGGCCAATCCTCGATGAGGAGCTGAATCGCTTGCCGGAGCGTCTACGCCAGCCAATCGTGCTTTGTTATCTCGAAGGCAAATCCAACGCAGAAGCGGCACGGGAGCTAGGTTGTCGCCTGGGCACCGTTTACTCGCGTCTGTCCCGTGGCCGTGAGCTGTTGCGTCAGCGCCTGCAACGTCGCGGTGTGACGATGCCCGCCGCGGCCCTGGCGACGGCTCTGACGGCGCGTGCAACGGATGCGGCTCCGGCGATTTCACTTGTGCGAACTGCTGCGCGAGCGGCGTTGGCATTTGCCGATCCCTCGGCGACGCCCACCGTCCCGCCGCGTGTGGCGACATTGGCAGAAGGAGTGTTAAGGACCATGTTCGTAACGAAGCTGAAGATCACGGCTGTTATGTTGCTTGTGATCTGTGCCGCCGCCGGCGGCGTATTGACGCAGGCACGGACGGAAGCCCCACAAGCGAGGGCCAAAGCGGATGATCCGCCGCCCAAACCAGCAGGCGGTGACAAGAAGAATTCACAGCCGATAGCCGTGAAGGTGGTTAAACCGAAAAAGGGTGGACAGCCGCTGATGGTGACTCGACCGGCCGATGTCGTCGCGGCGCAACTGCAACAGATTGTCCCGCTCGTCTCCGGGACCATCAAGGAAGTGCGGGTGGACATCGGCGATGCCGTGAAAAAAGGGCAAGTGTTGCTCGTCCTTGATGCCCCGCTGTTGGGGAAGGAAGTGGAAGAAGCGGAGGCTTCGTTGGAATTGGCGCGGGCTCAGATGGAGGAGGCCGAAGCTGCCGCCGCCCTGGCAGAAGCGCAACACGAAGCTGCAAAGATCGATGCATCCAGACTCGTGCAGGCGAAGGCTTCTCTAAAAGCCTCCCGCGCCAGGGTGCGATTGGCCCAGGCAGTACAGGACAAAGTGCGCATCCAGGAAGGGTTTACACAACTCAAGGCTGCCTTCGATGGCGTCGTGACGAGGCGAACGGCGGACGTCGGCAATTATGTACAGCCGAGCGATTCACGCCTTCTTCAGCCACTTCTAACTGTGCAGCGCATTGACATGGTGCGGATCCTGTTCCAGGCATACAACAACGAAGCCTCGCTCATCAAACGTGGGATGTCTGCCAAACTCTGGTTGGCCGGCATCCACGGGAGCGTATACAAGGTCAGTCGCTTCAGTCCCTCACTGGAGGGCAGTAATCGCGAGATGGTTGTGGAAATCGATTTGCCCAATGCCGACCATCGCCTCTTGCCGGGCATGACAGGTGAAGTGAAGATGCCACTCCAAGAGACTTCGCCGGAAAGCCTGATCGTGCCATTAGCCTGCTTGGGGTCACAATACCCGCCGTTTCCCGTTCCGCGAGTATACATCGTTCGCGATGGCAAAGCGTACGCGAGGCAAGTGACAGTGAATTATCGAGACAGCGAGAACGCAGAAATCAGCAAGGGACTCAGTGCGGCTGATCTCGTTATTACCAATCCGGAAAATCTAGAGAGTGGCACGCCGGTAAAGATCGAGAAGGCACCGTGACATCCTCTCAGCGGGGGGCATCAGCCCCCCGCTGCGCTTTTGCGACCTGCTCCTCGATCAATCCCGTCAGCAACGTGCGATGACAGTGCGTCGCATCGGTACAGGCCGACGAACACAGCAGCGTGATTGTGTTGCCCGCGGCGACCTTCTCGGCCAGGATGGCGATACTCTCGCGCTGCTGTTCGCCCTTCATTTCCTCAAGATAGCGCCGACGATATTCCTCCCATGTGAGCGGCGTTTGGCCGTGTTTGCCGTAGAAGGCAGCGTGTAGTTCCTTGCTAGGCCCGAGCTGGCTCCACCACAAATCCCAGGTCTCTTTCTTCCTCGGCAGAGCGCGGGGACGATAGCGGCAAATCAGCAAACGGAAGCCGTCGTCGGCTTCTCGTGGATCGTCCCAGCGTTTGGTCTTAATCATGGAAGATACCCCCGCTAACGCTATAACAATTACGCCGTCAACCCTGCCGACAAAGGAGATCTCATGGAACGCTCTGTCATTCTATTTATCGTTCTGTTTCTGTTGACCGCGCCGGCCGCCGTCTTCGCCGAAGGCAAACGGCCCATGACCATCGACGATCTCTTTCGCCTCAAGCGCATCAGCGATCCGCAAATCAGTCCCGACGGCAAGCTCGTCGTCTACGTCGTCGGCAGCGTCGATCTGGGCGCCAATAACAGTTCCTCGACGTTGTGGCTGGCCAGCACGGACAACCAGGGCGAGCCGAAGCAGCTCACCAATACCACCAAAAAAGATCGCCATCCGCGCTGGAGTCCCGATGGGCATCATATCCTCTTCGAGTCCAGTCGCAGCGGTGACACGCAGCTATGGATCATCGACAAAAACGGCGGCGAAGCGCGGCAGCTGACGACGATCAGCACCGAGGCCAGCAACGGTATCTGGTCGCCCGACGGCAAACACATCGCTTTCGTGTCGGCGGTTTATCCCGAATACTCCGACAAACCGTTCAAGGAGAGCGACGCCCTCAACAAGAAGCGCAAGGAGGAGATCGAGAAAAGTCCGGTCAAAGCGAAGGTCCACACGAGGCTGTTCTATCGCCATTGGGATTCCTACGTCGAGGACAAACGGCAGCACTTGTTCATCATGAAGGCCGACGGCGGCGAACCCGGAGACGTGACGCCCGGCGACCGCGACGCCAATCCGACTTCCAACACATTCAGCACCGGCGACAATTTCACTTTCTCTCCGGATGGGAAATATCTCGTATTCACGGCAGTGCCGTCGAAAGATGAGGCGTGGAGCACGAATTACGAGATTTGCCGCGTCCCCATCGAGGGCGGCGGCAAGGAGTGGGAGACGCTGACCAAGGACAACGAAGCAGCCGATAGTGGTCCGGTGTTTTCGCCGGACGGAAAGCAGCTGGCGTATCGTGCGCAAAGACGGGCTGGATTCGAGGCGGATAAGTGGGAATTGATGGTTGTCGATTGCGATGCGAGCGGTTCCTTCAAGGGGCAGCCGCGGAGCGTTACGCGCGAATTGACCGGCAAGAAGGATCTTTCGGTAGACGAGTACATCTGGGCCGAGTTTGTCGATCCCGGAAAATACAGCCTCATTTTCTCCGCTGATGAAAATGGATCGAAACCGTTGTTCATGGTCTTTCCATTTGAGCCACCGCAGGCGAAATCCGTTGTTACCCAGGGAGGAACGGGCACCAAAGCGAGCCTCTCCGCGGACCGTGAAGGCAAAAGGATCGCTTGCACGCTCGCGCTCACGAATCAACCACCGGAAGTGCTGGCGTGCGGCAGCGACTTGAGAAGCTCTGTTGCTCAGAACATCAGCCATGCCAACGATAAACTCCTCGCCGAATTCGATCTGCCGCGTCCGGAGAGCGTGAAGGTCAAAGTCGAAGGCGGCGAAATGCAGATGTGGATTCTGAAGCCGCCGGGGTTCGATGCCGCCAAGAAATGGCCGCTCGCGTATCTCGTTCACGGTGGTCCGCAAGGCGCCTGGGAAGATGGCTGGAGTTATCGCTGGTGCCCGGAGTTGTGGGCGGCACAGGGCTATGTCGTGGCCCTACCGAATCCGCGCGGCAGCACCGGGTTCGGCCAGAAGTTTGTCGATGAAATCAGCGGCGACTGGGGCGGCAGATGCTTCGACGATCTGATGAAGGGCGTCGATTATCTGGAGAAGCTGCCGTACATCGACAAGGAACGCATGGCCGCGGCGGGCGCGTCGTTCGGCGGTTACATGATGGACTGGTTCCAGGGCAACACAACGCGCTTCAAAACACTCATCACGCACTGCGGCGTCTACAACTTCGACAGCATGTACGCCCTGACCGATGAGCTGTGGTTCGACGAATGGGAACACGGCGGACCGCCCTGGGGACCCAATCGCAAATCCTACGAGAAGCACTCGCCGCACCGCTATGCCAAGAATTTCAAAACGCCCATGCTCATCATCCACAACGATCTCGATTTCCGCGTCCCCGTCAGCCAAGGACACGAGCTATTCACCACGCTGCAACGACTGGGCATTCCGTCGAAGTTCATCAACTTTCCGGATGAAGGGCACTGGGTGCTGAAACCCAAGAACAGCGAATACTGGCACAAGGAAGTGTTCGCATGGCTGAAGAAGTATGTGCCGCCGGGCGGCCGATAGTGCACTTTGCAAGCGGTTGTAGCGTTTTTCTCCCTCCCCCCTTGTGGGGGAGGGTTGGGGTGGGGGGTGAGAGCAC
>DATBHJ010000051.1:0-7979 GCA_036557565.1 Gemmataceae bacterium | reverse complement strand
AAGTTGCCGAATGTGTGCGTACTGGTTCACCGTCAGCATCCTGTTCCCCCTGCGGCGGCCACCCGGCCACACGCAGGGTCTGTGCTACGGTGTTTTCCTTCTGATGCCGATCGTGTTTTCCTTCCTGGTGCCGAATACCAGTCGGCAACTCTCCATGCTGATCGTGCTTCCCAGGAAAAAGGACGGCCTGGCTGCGCTGGAACGCCGATGGGTCGCTAAAAAAGCTTACCGCAAGGTGACAGATGGATTGGATCATGAAGGAACGGTCCTCCTGTCGCTCCCCCGCTTCAAGATGGAAACGGAGTTCATGCTCAAGCCGGTGTTGTGCGGCCTGCACGCAGAACTGGCCTTCAGTGACGAGGCTGATTTCCGTGGCATCGGGGATGAACCGTTGAAGATTTCCGAAGTCGTCCACAAGGCGTTCGTAGAGGTCAACGAGGAAGGCACGGAAGCGGCAGCAGCCACCGCCGTCCTCATGCTCCGAGGCGCTGGCTTGGCTGGCCCGACATCGCAGCCGATAGTCTTCAAGGCCGACCATCCCTTCCGCTTCTTCATTCGGGACAGGAAGACCAACGCCGTGCTATTCTCCGGGCGTGTTCTCGATCCGACATGAGTGACGGGACGGAAACGCCCCATCAATGCCGCCCCTGGGAGGACGAGCCATGCGCAAGAAGAGAAAACCCCACGAACAGCGCAAGCCCGAAGATTACATGGAGGCGGCTGATAACGCTCTGGAACTGGCGAAAGTCCTGGCCGGGCAAGGCGGGATCAGCGACCAGGACTTTTTGGAGCGCATGGCCCGCAGTGACGAACTGGTGGACCATGACGGTAAGACGTGCGGCCCATGCCATTACACCATTCTCGGTGCCGAGGTCGCCCATGAGATGATCGAAGCCGGCGAGTTCGAGGACGTGGTGAACAAATGGGCGGCAGAACACAAGCTGCGCTGGGAGAAGAGCAAGTTCTTCAAGTTGTGGGATAAGGAGAAGAAGGCTGGTCGTGACCCTCGCAAGGCGTTCAAGGAACGGGGTTGGGAGCCGTAATCGCCACCTTCGCCGTGATAGGCGGGGAGCCGTGGAGAATACCGATGGGCAAGAAGAAGGAGTCGCCGTTCACGGGCCGCTGGCGCATCGTCTCGATGTCGGCGTGGGAGGACGATTTTCTCGATGAGGAGGTCGAGGCGTACATCGAGTTCAACGACCGGGGCTGGGGCGATTTTCACTTCGGCAACGTCCAGGGCCAGATGGATTGCCGCCAGACCACCAGGGACGGCGAGCCAACCGTGGAATGGTCGTGGGATGGCAACGCCGAGATGGACGCCGCCCAGGGGCGGGGCTGGGCCGTGCTGAGGGGCGACGAACTGCACGGCATGATCTTCTTCCACGGCGGCGACGACTCCGAGTTCGTGGCGAAGAGGGCGAGGGCGCAGAAACAGCCCAAGAGGAAGAAAGGGGGCTGAGGCATGAGCGTGGCGACGGATGCTCCCGGCTACACGCACACGCAGAAGGGGCCGCTGTGCCTGATCCTCTACGGCTCGGCGCTGGCCTGCTTCACCCTCGGCTGGGGCGTTGGCGACACGCCAAGTGTTTACATCGCTGTCGCTGTGGGCCTGGTTATCGCCTTGGTCGCCCCGGCGTTTCACCACCTGACAGTCGAGGACCAAGGCGACCGGCTGGCCATTCGTTTCGGCCCGATCCCACTGTTCCGCAGGGCTGTGCGCTACGCCGACATCGAGGAGGTCGAGGTCGGGCGCACGCTGGTCCTCGACGGCTGGGGCATTCATTACAGCCTCCGGGGTGGATGGGTTTGGAACCTGTGGGGCCGGGATTGCGTCGTCGTCCACCTGAAGAACGGCGGCGTCCTCCGGGTCGGCACCGACGATGCCCCCAACCTTGCCCGCTTCCTCGAAGGGAAGATCACCCGGCAGAGGGCGTAACCGTGGCCAGGGAAGAGGAGAAGCTGAGGCTCGGCAAGGGTGCGGCCTTCGTGAAGGGGCGTTTGAAGAGGTTGCGCCAGGAGAATGAAACCTGGGAAGCAGACTTTCAAGCGCTGCCCAAGCCGATCACGCAGAGCCAGACGCACTACCGGGGCATGGTCGTGGCCCCGGACGGCTCTCTCCTGGCTGATTCCCACGGCGAGGGCAGGCCCACAGTCAATGACATGGCGACACTGCTCACCCACGGCATGCGGCGACCGCTGACCGGGAAGGCGCACCGGCCCCGCCGCATCCACGTCCGGGGCCACCCGCAGTGGCGAGAGCTATTCCCGCACCTGGACGAACTCGGCATCAAGGTCGCCGTCCACCGGGAGCTTCCGAAAGTACAGCGAGCCTATCAAGGCTACCTACGGCAGCAGCGAGACGCCCACCGGAGGGGCATGGTCAAGCCGACCGCAGAACAGCAGAGCGTCGAGCAAATGTTCCCGGCCATCGCTCAATGGGTCCGGGGTTATGGATATATCGAGATTGGCGACCAGGAGATGTTTGGCTTCGTCGTCCGGGCGCTGGGCTACGGTGGGCTGGCCTTCGAGGACGACAAACCGGACACGCTGGCCGAGGCGCTGGCGGCTCTGGAGAAGGGGCTGACGAAGTGGTTCAAGGAGCAGGGGATCGAACTGGAAAAGTAGTCCGCAGTGCGAGTGGGGCGTGCCGAATCGCCATCGATCAAGGGATGTTCGCATGAAAGACCTTTCCAAGAAGGCCAAAGAAGCCTTGCAGTCCTGGGCCAAGGTCATCGCTATGCATGTCCGCAACGAGATGGAGGACTTCCACTGCCAGCATCTCAGCGATGCCCAGATGAAGGAACTGAACCCGATTATCCGCAGGGCGATCTACGAGACGTTGCGTCAGTTGTACTTCCTCAAGAAAGGCACCAAGAAGCAGAGGCTTGTGGCCATCCAGAGCATTCACCATCTGTTCCTGCTGCTGCCTGATTATTGGGAAGCCCCTGATCTGACTGAGGAAAAGCGAGCCGAGGAGGACAAGTTGGCCGAGATGGACATGACGAAACGCATGGGTCTGTTCGGTAGCGAACGCTCAGCCAAGGCGTGTGTCGAGTTTTTTCAACAACAGCTTGACGTGTTCGGTTGAGGCAGGGCGGAATGGGCCGATTTCCTGCCGCATCGGAAACAGATCAGAATTCAGGCCGTGCTAGAGGAGACGCTGCCGAAGTGGGACCGTACCTTCGGCGATCTTCTTGCCCAGGTTGAGCAGGCCAGAGCAGCGGAAGGGACTACATTGACCGAGGGACAACGGCCAGCAGCAGGAGAAAGGGGAACACCGATGGCACGGTCAAGAAAGCCAGCAGCGAAAGCCAGCCAACCTACCGGTCAGGGCACGGTGCGGCTCTACACCCTGGAGGTCTTCATCGTCAGCGGCCCGATCACCGAGAAGTTCGCCAAGAAGAACCCGGTGATCTCCCGCATCATCCAGATTCGGGGCGACCAGACGCTCGAAGACCTGCATCACGCCATTTTCGACGCCTTTGATCGCTTTGACGAACATATGTATGAGTTCCAGTTCGGCAAGGGACCGATGGACCCGAAGGCACCCCGGTACGTTCTGCCCAGCGACTTCGTGAGCGAGAGCGGCGAGAAAAATCCACCGGCGGGTCGGGTGGACCAGGCCACCATCGAGTCGCTGGGGCTGGAAGTGGGCCGCAGCTTCGGTTACTGGTTCGATTTCGGCGACGACTGGTGGCACCAGACCAACGTTGAGGCTATCGAGGACAAGGTGCCCAGGGGCAAGTTCCCCAAAGTGACGAAGAAGGTGGGCAAAAGCCCGCCGCAGTACGCTGACGAGGACGAGTAGCTGAACAGGACAGCCAGAACCCGAACAGGAAGGGCGTCATGCGATACCCCGAAGCCAAGATCAAGGAAGCCATCCTGCATCCCGACATCGAGATTCGAGATCGGGCGGTAAGCTACTTCGCCAAGTCGTTTTCCACCGACACGTCCCTCATGCCGTTGGTCATCAAGGCCGTGGAGACTTATGGCAGGCAGAACGACGCCTACCGACTGATCGGGGCATCGAGAGAGTTACCGCAGACTGAAGGCACCATCGCCTGGGTGATTGAGGAACTGAACGCCGAGGCGACGGCCACGTTCGAGAACTACGCTTACAACCTGTCGATGGTCCTGCTGGAAGCCGACCCTGCTCTGCTTCTCCCCAGGGAGTCGGCCATTTTGGAGGCCCACTATTTCCTCCTCGACCTGCGTGAGCCGCTCACCGAACGCCTGCGGATGCTGGCCTGGGACTTCGCCACCTGCTGGACGGAGTTAGAGGAATTCTGCGAAGAAACCAAAGACGAGCCGGACGTAGGCAAGATCAACCTCGGCCACGCCAACCGGATCGTGGAGGCACTGGCTCGTTACGGCCAGCAGTCCGAGCAGAAGGTCCGTGCCCTTCCTTCGCAGAAGGTGACGGATTACAGCCACAATCCCATGATGTGGCTGGAGCCGCTGGCCGTGCGGCTGGCCGGACAGGCTCACCTGGACACCACCATCCCGCTCATTGTTGGCAAGTTGCTGGAGGACGGCGGCGACATTCTCAACCAGGAGTGTGCCGAAGCCCTGACCAGGATCGGAACCCCCGCTGTGCTGGAGGCCGTGGCAGAGGCGTTCCCCACCGCCGAGCAGCATTTTCGCATCTACGCCAGCGGGGCGCTGGAGAATATCCATTCTGATCTGGCCGTGGAGAAGTGCGTACAGTTGTTGGCCCAGGAGAAGGATCACGGCATCCGAAGAGAACTGGTTCACGCCCTCCTTTGCCAGTTCGCCCCTGAAGGAGTCGAGGCCGCACGTCGGCTCCTCCTGGGGCGAGAACTCGACTTCGAGGACAAAGGCTTGCGGAACTATCTGCTCGAAACTTGCACGCTCACAGGGGAACGGTTTCCCGAATACGACAAGTGGATGGCGACGGAGAAGGCCGAGAAGGAGGAACACTGGCGGCGGGTCAGGGAGCTTGAGGGCGACCCCAAGGGGCTGCTGCTGTTCGCCCTCGAAAAGCTGACCGGCAAGAAGGCGGCTGATGTTACGAAGGCCAAGCCGCCTTTACCGCCCACGCCTCGACTGACGCTGCCCCGCAATCCCGAAGCCAAGAAGAAGGTCGGACGAAACGATCCGTGCCCCTGCGGGAGTGGCAAGAAGTTCAAGAACTGCTGCATGAAGAAGCAGAGCGGTTATTGAGTTGGCGACACGAAAGGACCAGCAGCCGTGCGATACCCCGAAGACAAGATCAAGGAAGCCATCCTGCATCCCGACCTGGACGTTCGGGACACGGCAATCCGCTACTTCTACAGTTCGACCAGCCCCGACCACACCTTCATGCCGCTGGCGATCCAGGCCATCGAGCGGTATGGCCGGACCAAAGCCTTTTCGTACACCCATTACCTCAACCTCCTGCCGCAGACCGAACAGACCATCGGCTGGGTCATTGCTGAGTTACAAGGTGACTTTGAAGGTCGGCCAGAGGATAAGCATTTCTACTACCTCAACCTGTCCCGATTGCTCTGCCATGCTGACATTCGGCTGGTCGGCCAGCCTGCCGCTAAGATTTTCCACGCTCAGCATTTCGATGCCAAAGAACGGCTGGCCTTCCGTGAACGGCTCGAAATGTTCGGTTGGAACGCTGAAAAGTGCTGGCAAGCATTGCGGCAGTATTGCGAGGCCAACAGAGACAAGAACAACAGTGAGGACTACGATCTGGGCCATGCCCTTCGGATAGTGGAGGCCCTGACTCGTCAGCCGCACGAATACCAGGGGCAGATCGTGGACCTGCTTTCCGAGCAGGTTCATGACTTTCGCCATGATGCCCGCAAGTGGCTGCAACCGCTGCTGGCGAACCTGGCGGGGGAGATGCGCTTGCCGGCAGCGATCCCGCCACTCGTCGCCAACCTGGGGCATCCATACAGCTTCCTGGCCGACCAAAGCATGTTCGCTCTCGCCAAGATCGGCAGCGACGACGTTGTTGCCGCCGTGTGCGACAGGTTTCCTCGTGCCGCCAGGGATTTCCGGCTCTGGGCCAGTGATCTGCTCGGCAAGATTCACCTGGACACGACCGTTCAACGAGTGCTGGAACTTCTGCCAGCCGAAACCGATTTGGCGATCCGTGTGAACTTGTCTGAAGCGTTGCTCGACCATTTCAGTAGCGAAGGTGTCGAACCGACACGCCAGTTGATAAAGGAACATCAACTCACACTCGACCTGCGGCGTCTGCGAGCGAACCTCATCACCGTTTGCAAGATCATGGGAAGCCGCTTCCCTGAGTTTGACGTGTGGCAAGAGCAGGCCAAGCGAGACGCTCAGGAAGAGTGGGCAAAATCGCAGGAAATCCAGAAGATGGCCTATGAAGCTGGCGGCGACCTGGCTCTCCTCGTGCGGAAGTTGAAGGACCAACTTGCCGAGCAGCAGTTGAAGAAGGAAAGGTTGGAGGCTGAGATCACCGAGAAGGAAAGACTTCTCGCAAGGAAATCCTCGTCACGGCCAATTCCAGGTCTGCCTCATAGTCGAGAAGCTCGTGCGGACAGTTCTTCGTCACGAAAGCTAAACAGGATCGGGCGCAACGATCCCTGCCCCTGTGGCAGCGGCAAGAAGTTCAAGCACTGTTGCCTGAGAAGATAAGGGATAGACGCCATGCCACGCACCGAGAAATCCGAACCTTATTGCCCGATCAAGCTCACGCAGGCTCAGCGGAAGGTCATTGCTGATCTTTCGCCGGAGCTTACCGACCGGCTGAAGTTGGACGAGCGGAACCAGCGGACCATCCCGTTTACCCTGGCCGAGTTAAAGGCGATCCATTGGTTGGCCAAGGAGGAGGCAACGCACGCCGAGACGGGCATGAAGCGCAACTCGCTGCGGCACATCACCGACCTTGCCGCCCAAGCTCTCGAACGCTCGCAGGGCATCGGTGCTATCCCTGCCGCCGAACGTGTCTACCAGTTCAAGATCACGCTCAAGGACAGCGATCCTCCGATCTGGCGGCGCATTCAAGTGAAGGACGGCACCCTCGACAAGCTCCACGAACACATCCAGACGGCGATGGGCTGGACCAACAGCCACCTGCACCACTTCAGGGTCGGGGAGCGGCTCTACGGCGACCCGCTACTCATGCAAGAGAACTTCGAGGACATGGAGTACGAGGATTCGACCGCCACGAAGCTGAGCGCCGTCCTTCCGAAGAGCGGCAGGCGGTTCGCCTTCGAGTACGAGTACGACTTCGGGGATGGCTGGCGGCACGAGGTTCTCTTCGAGGGCTGCCTGCGGGCCGAGCGGGGGAAACGGTATCCGCTCTGCGTGGAAGGGGAGCGGGCCTGCCCACCGGAAGATGTCGGCGGCACCTGGGGATATGAGGAGTTCCTGGAAGCGATGGCCGACCCGCACCATGAACGTCACGAAGAATACATGGGTTGGCGTGGCCCGTTCAATCCAGAAGCGTTCGATCCGGTAAAGGCGACGAAGAGGATGAAGCGAGGGCTGCCGGACTGGCGGTCAGAAAGGTGGCTATAGGTGCCGGGGAAGACTGCGCCGATGGCGGCGCTTGTCGATTGGAGCAATAGCAAGTTAGAATTGGGCTATGTAACAATCGTGCAGCAATCGGAACAGGAGACGACGGTGACAGAACTTCAAGTCACAATGTTTGTTGACACCTGCATCTTTCTCCATTTCAAGCCATTCACGCAGATCAAGTGGAGGGATGAAGCGAAGGCTGAAAGGGTGACACTGGCTGTCTTCAGGTGATTGACGACCTCGACAAATTCAGCCACGACGCCCGACTCGGCGAACGTGCCAGGCGCTCGTTGAAAGCAATCGAGGAGAGCGAAAACAAGGAGTTCCAACCCGGAGTTAGAGCGGTTCCCTGGTTGATCTAGCGGCATGGCTGATGGCCGTCTATCCTGAATCGTTTTCAGGAGATCGGCTATGAAGGCCTATTCGATGGACCTCCGTGAACGTGTCCTCAAGGACTGGGACGCTGGCATGCCGAC
>DATBHJ010000050.1:0-11511 GCA_036557565.1 Gemmataceae bacterium | reverse complement strand
TGTGCCTCGCGCATGGCCGCCGTGTGGACCGAATACGCTCGATCCGAAATCCGTTCA
The DNA here is from genome assembly GCA_036557565.1 of Gemmataceae bacterium. Taxonomy (GTDB): domain Bacteria; phylum Planctomycetota; class Planctomycetia; order Gemmatales; family Gemmataceae; genus JAJPHU01. Next base: position 11,454 of record DATBHJ010000050.1, on the reverse strand, counting down.
CGTCAAGCTGGCGCGAGACATGACACTGTCAATTATGAGAGGTGTGGAAAGATTGTTGGTGGTGTGCCTGCGGAGCCCTATCCTTCCGACGGTGTGGCGGAGGATAGCCAAACAGGTCCGCGGCATCCAGCCGCAGATCATCCCTGGAGACGGGCTTTCAAGAGCAGCAAGAAATGGCAGTCTGCCGACAGCGGACATTCTTACATGGGCCAAACAGCGGACATTTCTATTTTGGTCTGACACTTTCATGAAGGAAGCAGTGTGGCTGGTCAACGTCGCCATTGGTTGCGGTCACAACTCAGAAACCGGCGCCTCCTGTCTCGTCGATTGACCAAGGGCTTGACGAAGGCAGGCAAAGAAATCCTCACTGCTGGGATGGATCTGCATGAGCCATTTCTGACAAGTTGTTGGACAGGCCGACGCAGAGGAGGATTGGGGTTGATGTTCCATGCCGTCGCCGGCGCCGCCTGCGCATTGTCGGAGATGCCAAGACGAGACTCAACGAAGAATCTTTGATGGAATCGACTACTTTTTCATCACAAATCGCCGCCGGCCCGCCATTCTCGACTGTGGCGGCGCCGACGACAACAGGCTCGCTTGCTGCATACTTGCGCCAACCGATCTAAGCTGCAATTCGGTTCAAACGGCAGCGCACTTTTCGGAGCGAAAAGGGTGTTCAATGTTTGACACGACTTTTGCACGGGTGTAGCATCAACATATGATGAGCTTCATCCCTGATCCGCAGCCCATCAGTCCAGCGCCCAGGCGCAAAAGGGTTCCTTGAGACACAGCGTCGTGTCCACGTGTGCTAACGGCATACAAGGAGACGAACATGAGTTCCGAAGCGTTCCTGGTGCTGTTTGTTGGCCTGGCGGGTATCGTGATTGGCGTAATCGCCATGATTGTCATCTCACACAGACGGGTAGAGCAGAAGACCTATCGATCGAGAGAAACAGAGAAGGCTGGGACGGGTCCGGAGGAGGCGGAGACCCTTCTCGTTCTCGGCGAGGCTGTCGATCTGCGCGAACTTCGTATCGTGCGGGCGCTTTTCGGTGAGCCGAAGGGTAGGTTCTTGGGATCGTTCAAGGCCCCGTATTACCGGCCGTCCCTTGAGGCGACGATCGACAAGGATTGGATCAAGCCCGTTGGGAGACGATTTTACTTGACACCCAAGGGGGAGGAGTTTTGCCGGTCCTATCTCGAGCAGCTACTCCACGAACACCAGCCAGCAGCAAAAGTGTGATCGTTCACTCCTCGAGGGTGCGAGATGTGCCAAGGGACGGGGAGTGAGGCAGGTTCGGAGTATCCGCACGAGAGCAGAATTTTGCCACGGCCCAGCGCGAGCCAGGCAAGGTCGGTGCGCCATCCCGGTAGGTTTACCGGATCAGGCGATGTGTCCTGCTGATGCGACCACGGTCAGGCCGGCCAGGAGATGGAAACAGAAGACACTTCTTCCCGCGGGCACGTCCACCATTCACACTTAAGTCCGGTGGCGCTGAGGTGCTAACAGGCGGCTGCCCCGCCGATGTCGAGGCCGAGGGCAGTGATGCGCGGTATTCATGATAGAGACTCCAGACTGGCCGCCGCGTCCTGGTCGAGGAACAGTCTGGTCCCGGCGTGCCCCTGGAGCAGCGATGCGGGGCAACGGACGTTGCGGGCACCTACGACCATCGCGCGCACCGCAGCCGATTTGTGTGGGCCAAAGGCCATGATGAGGATTCGCTTAGCGGCGAGGATCGTCTTCAACCCCACCGTCGTACCCCTCTGCGGAGAATAATCTCCGCCGAACCATTCCCGGTTCGCTTCGATCGAGATTCGATCAAGGTCGAGCACGCGCCCGGTAGAATCCTCAGAACTGTACGGTTCATTGAAGCCGAGATGGCCATTCCTTCCCAGGCCGAGCACGAGCACATCGATGCCACCGACTGTGGCGATCTTTCGCTCGTGCTCGCGCACGCTGGCGAGCGCCTCGGCGTCCAGCGAACTAATCGTATGGAACCGATCCACCGGGATGCCCCAGGCCTGCTGCACGCACCGCCTCAGGAGGTTGGCGCAGTTGCGGGGTTCATCCAGCGGCACGCCCACGTACTCGTCGAGGGCAAAGACGGAAAGAGCGCCGAGCGGGATCCGACGCTCGGAGATGCGGCGGTAGAGTTCGCTTGGCGTGTTTCCGGCGGCGGCCATGAAGGTACGCGTTCCTGGATCGGCGAGCCAGTCGGCAAGACAGTCCGCTGCGGCGGCGTTGGCCTCGTCCGCAGTGGTGCGGATCGAGGTACGAATCGAAAGCTCACGAATCTCCATCATCCCTCCAGCCCCTGCGCCCAAGACCGGATGTAGGCGGCGAGTATCGCAAAGTTACCAAACGATGCGAAGAACCCGAGCAATAGGTTGCAGGTCCATGTCCCGGCCACGATCTGGAGAGGCCAGGGGTGAGCCGGAGATCACGCGGCCGTCTCGCTGAGTGAATCCTATTCACTGGCGTCTTGGGTGAGCAGTCTATTCTTGGTCGGCCGCGTCGGCGGCACAATCGCTCCGCAAGGCGGCCCTGCCAAGCGTGGACGCAACAGCGGCAAGCATAGGCGCATAGGTGCTTAGGTGCACAGGCGATGCCGTGGGCCTCATGAGAATAGGACGCGGCTGGCTTGTCCTGCCTGGGACAGGCCAGCCGCGTTCTCATTCCGACCCATCAGGAACTAGGGACAGCAGAACAGCGGATCTTTTAGCACAACTGGCATTCCCAGAGAACACTTCTCTCATAATCGCTATATATTCCTTGCAACTGCCCGCGGCATGGCGCACACTTGCCTGGGTGGGTTCAGCGAAGGGAATCCCGTCCCAATTCCCCGCTACCCTGAACTGGCCCGCCCGCTTCTCTTTCACCCCGTTCGTCTCGCCAGCACGCCAATCCCTTCCTCGACGAAGCACGATCCCAAAGCGAGAGACGCCGACGTGAGACTCGCAAAACACGCCGGCGCCCTGGAAGTGTCGTTTCATGCTCGGGCGAACGGGGATCGTCGCATATCGGGCAAGGCTGGTCAAGCGCAGATGGTCGAGCTAGCCTGTTTGCGAGCGATCCGCAGCTGTGAGATGATGGCGCTCCCTTTTCTGCCCCCGCGCCGAGAGTGGGCGATGGCGTCGAGGCGCCCCTTTGTTGTCGGTTCTCCGTCAATCTCCAGGGCAATTCGAAGGAAATAGAAAATCGCGTCTCTTTTAGCCTGCGAAAATCGATTGGGCAGGTGAGTGGGTCGCCCAACGACGGGCGCCTGTGGAGCGAAAGCAAGTCAGCGTAGACACCCAGCCCCCTAAGCTGGCCCGCCCTCCATTTGCAGCTACCGCACCGTCGAGGAGCTTTTCTACGGGCGTTGCTGGAGAGGGGGATCCTTCCGGGCGAGTTGGATACCTCGCTCGCTTGCACGCCCTCCATGTCTTGACGATGGCGATAAGCATATTTAAGCGAAGCCCCAGAACCGGTTGCCGCAATCTCGGCAGCGATAGGGACGGAACAAAAATACCATCAGGAGGTATTCGAGCAGCTTACGCTGAGCCGGTCGAGAATCGCTATGCATGCACTTAGGACAGACTTTCCTTCCCCGAAGAAGGATCTTCATGGTTGGTCTCCTGTCTCATCGAGTTGGCGGCGACGACGAGGGCATGGAAACAACAAACGCAGCAGACACCTCCACCACTGGCAAGTCGCTTGTCGTATGTAGTCGTGTCCCTCCGAAGGTTAGTTGCCTCCTCTGCTGTATACTGCTGCCAAACGGAACGAAAAATGATGAAACGACAGCCGACGGGGGCAAACACTAAGAAGGCTGGGCCTGGTCTCTCCCTGCCGACCCGCCCTCGATCCTGGCGCCGGCTCGCCCCATTGCCGCACTGCCGGCACCCCGACGGTGAGTTAGCAGACGACAGCCCCGATGTTGTTACCAGCTGCCGGAGCGATGCAGACTGGCGCCACTAAGGCGAAGCAGGCGACTGGGGCGAAGCCGAGCAGTCTTGCGCTGCGTGGATGGCTGGGAGCGGGCACGCCGCGTCCGGGTGACTGGGGTCAAGACACGGATGCGGCGAATGTCCAGCTCATACAGACCTTTGCCCGGCCGCGCTAAGACAGGCTCGATGAATTGCGGATTGCAGAGACCCCAGACCCACGCGCTGTATTTGCCCCAAGCGCAGGCCCATAACTCGACCATCCCGACGACCATCGCTTGGGGCAGCTCCTCCCAGGAGTGGGCGTCGGCGCCGTACTGGGCTCGTTGTTCACGATCCCAACGCGCGGCGTTTGAGCTGGCGTAGATCAGAAGGTCGCCGCGATAGTCCGTGCCATGACAGCGGTAGGCGACGTTTGCCAAGCCAGCCAAGATTGCCCACGCCCAAGGCCGGGCGATCGAGATGCACTTCATCGAGAAACCTCATTACCCATTTTTTTGTCTAGGTCCCCTCTGTGACAGCATCGTCGAGAGAGGGGATATCCTTCCAAATAAAAGACTGCGCACGAATCCGTGGAGCCGGCGTGGTGCCCTGCCCCGCCGAGTGATCTCGCGATCTGAATGGATCCAACACTACCTACCTGAAAGGATGCAATTGGTCAGATCGTGTTGCGCGCCTGACTTGCTTTTTTAACACGCTGGTCGCCACAGCGGCGTGGCGACTTGGGTGTGGAGGGGACAGGCTTGACATGAGGGTCTTCGGACGAGGTCGGTAGGGAGGAATGGGTCGCGTTTCTGGCCGGTTCGAATGCTCGTTGGGCAATCCGCGTGTGCAGGTCCGCAAGGGTGGCATGCAGCCCTTCGATGCCGGCGCGGACGCGAAGGGGGGGGCCCTCGAAGTAGGTTTCCGGTGGCAAGAGCCTCCTGTCCAAGCGAGATAACGCAGTAGGATGAGGCTTTCACCCCAGACCGACACGTGACCGATTGCGTGTCGGAGCTGCCTGTAGAAGAAGCCCCGTCGGACAGGTGGGGATGTCAAAAACCGTGGCCTAGTGTGCAGGCGCTGCTACCCTAAGCACGCTTGGCGTGACCGGTTTTCACAAACAACCAAAGCAAGCGCGAGTCGCGTTAAGCGACAAGTCGCATGCGCCGATGGCCGCGCGGAAAATCGCGCATGAAAGGGAGCCTGATCACCTAGTCATTAAGTAGAGGACACGGGACCCTCGTTCGCCTCGGAACGTGGTTCCAAGCAGAGTCTCATGGTCTTACGGCGCAAAAAGAACGGAAGCCTCGGCAGGGCCACCGCCTGCACGCCATTCTCTCGGGAATCCAGGGCCCGGTGCAGCCTGCGCTGTGGCCCTCGCTGTCTACTTGCCAATCTCGGACCGTGAACAGTTGCCCAAGAGTCCGTTCCCGCCTGCCAGATTATGAGAGAAAAAAGTTAGACGAAGGCGACATTTTGCTGGACAGCGGACGGCGGCGCGATACACTCACGCTCACGTGACTCGCAATCAAATCGCCTCCTGCGCACATCCGCGCAGGGTCTCCTGTTCTCAGCCAGAAGTGAGGCAGCCATGAAACTGAGTCTTGTCGTGCTTACTCCCGGACCTGCCCAGGGCAAGGTCCTCTCGATCAACGAAATGCCGTTCTTCATCGGCCGCGATGGGGGTTGTCACCTGCGGCCGACCAGTATCCACATCAGCAAACGCCACTGCGCCCTCGTGCGACGAGAAGACAAGGCTTTCGTCCTCGACTTCGATAGCATCAACGGCACGTTCGTTAATGACCGGCAAGTCAAAGGAGGAATGGAGTTGCTCAATGGCGACCAGCTGCGCGTCGGCCCTCTGGTCTTCGCCGTGCATCTGGAGACTGTACCGGTCGATGTGCCGACGCCGATACCCGCGCGCAAGGTGACGATTCAGAAGCGTGCATCCGGCCAAGCCGCGCGTCTTCCCGCGAAGCAGTCAGCTCGTGCCGGCATCGACGAGGATGAAGCCGCCTCCACGCTGATGTCCAAAAAAGACGGCGGTGCGCCCGATGCGGGCCCGCGCCCGGAGATATTCGAAGGCTCCGGCGCCCACGAACTCTCCCTTCCTGTCGTGACAGATGCCCAATCGATCCTCGACAAATACCTCAAGCGACCGCGCACGAGCTGAATCGACCCTTTTCAGCTGGGTGCCTTCTCGGACTTGGACTCTGAGACCGGAGGCAATTGAATATCCCCGCTCGAGAGAGACGGCGCGCTTTGCTTGCCTTGGCGAGCGGACCTTAAAGCGAACCGCCAGAAGCGTTCGCCGCACGTTCGGCAGCGGTAGGGCCGGATCAAAAAGACCGTAAGGAAATGTTCGAGCCAATTACGTCGAGTCGACGGCCGTATATCTTGCCATCCACACTGTGGGCAGGCTTTCCTGCGTCGCTGCAGGATCTTCATGGCGAGTCTCCTGGCTCAGGGCCAGCAGGAGAGGTTTTCTGGGGACAGAACGAGCGAGTCGAGTCAGAGTGATTGTATCAACCAAAAATGAATAAGCAACGACACGCTGTGACGAGCGGATGACAAGAACGTTAATTCTTCAAGAGACAGCTCAAGGTATTGGCAAGGACGAAACCGGGACAGGTGCGGCAATGCTCCCCTCTACCTCTTTGCCCATCTCAAGCGCGATGCCCCGGAAGCTGCCGAGTCCGACTATACATCTTAGCTGGAACGGTGAGGGCATCACCACGAGGCCAGCATCGCTATGAACCAGATAAGGACGACAAGGACTGACAGCACGCCATACCACGGGAACGATTCTTCCGACTTTTGCCTATCTTTCCGCCACGAATGGAATACCTTCTGGATGAGTCGCTTCTGATCGGCTTACGGGTTGCCGAAGTCGATCACGTCTGCTCCACACGGCCCCGGCAAATGCGAGCAGGACAGGCCGCTTCTGCGAAATCGGTCATACAGGGTTTTGTCGTTGCGCGGCGGGACATAAACGACGGCTACCCTCTCGTCGAGAATAAGCCAGGCGTCATAAGGTGACGGTCTGTCGAGCGAGCCAGCGCGCATGTTCTCGGGCATGGGTGCGACTCTCCTAAGTCTTGGCGAAACGGTCCGATGCTATCACGCCCATTTTCTCATAGTCAACAGTTAAACGATCGCTAATGAGAACATATTCATGAAGTCCCTTGAGTATCGGAGGTGGAGATGACGTGGCCTATCGGCGCGTCTGTTTCACGATCGCCGCGCAGGCGATCCCTGGCCCTGGGCTGCTGGAGTGTGGTCACAGCCGCGGCGAATGTAAGCGTCAGAAACGGGTGGCGCTCTCGAAGAGATGCGATCAGGACAGAAAAGAAGAAGCGCGGCCGTGAGGCAGGTCAAGCGGCCGCGCTTTCCGCGACGGAAGTGCTTACATCATCGACGGGGTCATGCGAGGCGCTTGAAGGAAACTCGCCTTCAACTCGCCTTCCTGGTGAAAACTCGCGCCGGCGAATTACTCGTCGCCGCTACTCTGGATTCTGCCGAACGCAGCGCGGGCGGCATCGGCGTGGGAAGTCCGTCGTACGACACGTTTGCTGGTTTTTCTGGCCCGTCCGCGAACTTTATTACGGACCGAGTTGGAGTGTGTGGTTGAGGTTCCTTATCCCTTGGGTCGGCGCCACCCGCGGTAGTGGCAGGTACTCCGAGAGGAGACGCAAGATTAATCGCCACGGCATAACCCAAACACCCAAACGCGCCGATCATAGGTTCACAACTCCAACAGACGAGGGCAAGTCAATTGCTTAGCGATCGTGCGATGGACGCGTGGCCGCGCGACTGAGACAACGAGGAGCCCACGAGCAGCTTTCCGCGACCCGTATCCGTGGGAGGAACGACTAATGCAAAAGCGATCCTCTTATGGTACTTTAATGAGAACGGGTGTCTGAGAACGGGTGTCGTACATGGGCCGATGATGCCCTGCCGACGGCACAATCGCTCATCGAGTCTCGGAGAGCACCGATCATGCGTGTTCTGCTTATCGAGGACCATAAACCGCTAAGTAGCGCCCTCAGGCGAGCGCTTGAGGAAGAAATGTTCGCCGTCGATGTCGCCACCGACGGACAAGACGGCGATTTCAAGGCGCGAACCACCGAGTACGATGTCATCATCCTCGACATCACGTTGCCCAAGATCGATGGCCTGTCTCTGTTGAAGCGGTGGCGCAACGAAGGTATCACCAAGCACATCCTTCTGCTGACGGCGCGTGCCAGCATGGAGGACAAGGTCAAGGGGCTCGATCTCGGCGCTGACGACTACATGACCAAGCCGTTTGACCTGGAAGAATTGCTGGCCCGCCTTCGCGCCCTCATTCGCCGCGGCCATCAGGTCAAAAGCCCCCTCATCCGCATCTACGATCTGGAGATCGACACTGCCAGCCGTACCGTCAAGCGCGGGGGACAATCGATCCACCTGGCGCCGCGCCAATACGCTCTGCTGGAGTTCCTCGCCTTCCATCGCGGCAAGCTCATCACGCGTGCGATGATCTGGGAGCATGTCTACAACGACCGCGACGAGACCACCTCGAATGTGGTCGATGTGTACATTTGCTACCTGCGAAACAAGATCGACAAAGGTTTTAACCCGCGCCTGATTTTGACGCGCTGGGGCGAAGGCTACATGCTTCGAGGCGACGAGCAAGCATGAAATCGATTCGCTTATCGCTGATGCTCTATTATTCGGAACTGCTGGCAATGGCGACCCAATAATAAACGTGGACCGTCTGACAAGAGTGAGGGCCGGTGACAACCGGTGAGAGCATATGCCTGGTGGGAGTAAGAAAGCAGTCGATGCCGTTCTCGTCGCGCACCTTGACTCTGGCGTGAGTCCCGCCGGCGCCGCCAAGCTCGCCGGCATTTCGGAAGCGACCGCCTACCGCCGGCTTGCCAATCCTGCCTTCCGGCAGTGCGTCGAGAAGGCCCGTTCCGATTTTTGGGACTGGACGCTCGGCGTGATGTCGAAAGGCGCCGCCGAATCAGCCATAGCCTTCGGGGCTTACTGCGATCGGAAGGTTGACGTTCCTTATCCATGGGTCGGCACTCGTGGTAGTGTCAGCTACGCCGAGAGGAGACGCAAGAATAATCGCCACGGCATGACCCTCCTCTTGGGCGTCCTGGGTAGCACGGACCAGAGGCGGGACAAAGTCTCCCTTTTTAACAGCCGCTTGGTGACGTAACCCAGAGTCAAGGAGTGGGGCGTCGCGGTTAAGCCGAGGTCTTGGCGCAGCGGGGCGAAGTCGTCGAGCATCTGAGCGAGGCCCCGTAGTCGGTTTTGAAGAAGGTCTTGAGCGTCAGCAGGGCGAATAGCTACTGCTGAGTAGAGTCCCGGCGGGAGAATTTCGACGCGTACGCGGGTAGAGTTTCCCGCGCCAGGCGCAGCGCCTCACGGACCACGACCCGTGGCGATTTGGTCATCGGTCTGGTAGTGTTCCTATGTCATTCTATGCCTGCCCCGATGAGGATTTCAAAGGAGCATACGCCTCTCTTAACCGACCACGAAGGTCAGCGAATGCAGGGTGGGATCATTCCCGGCCTTGTAGTACAGCGTGTAAGTCCCGGCAGCCAAGCCCTTGGTGCCCAGGTTGAATGTGTAACCTTTGAGCTTGGCATTGTAGGTGAATAGATCGTTCGGATTGTTTTTCGACTGCAGCGAAACCGAGTTGCCCTTGGAATCAACCAGGCCGGTGGCCGTGACGGGAATGCTGGACGAGGAGACATCCGCAGCGCTGGCATTGGTCAGCTCCAACTTGATTTGCAGGGTCGTACCGGAGCGGACCGCCTTTGTGTTGTCGAATAGCAACTTGGTGCCGTAGGCCACCGCCAGGCTGCCGCTACTGGAGGCGGCGGTGAAGTTGTTGTTGCCGGCATAGCTGTAGGTGATGGAGTACGTCCCGACTCCCAGCGCACCGGTGGCGAAGTTGACCGAAAAGCTCCCGTCCGCTCCCACAGTGGCCGATTGCGTCACGCCATTGAGGGTGATGGAGACGCTTTGTCCAGCAGGGACGATGGTGTTGGAGGTCAGCTTGCCGGCCACGGTCGTCGTTCTCGTCCCTAATGTGATCTGCTGCGAGGCCAGGGTGCTGAGGGCGGTTTGAGCCTTGCTGATAGTAAAGGTGGTCTGCGCCGAGCCGCCGGTGTAGTTGCCATCGCTGCTTGTGAATGTGGCCACGACTGTATAGGTACCAGCGTTGGCTGGGGCAGTCAGCGAAGGTGTGCCGCTGACGCTGGTGCCGACGTAGTAGGCATAGCCGAAGCTGCCGGAGACGGATGTCGTGCCGTCCACGCCTACGGCCTTACCGATGGCTGGGAAGGGATTGCCGTTGTAGGCGCCGCCGGCATCGTTGACACTTACGCTCGGTGTGGCCTGCTGGATGATGAACGTGGTCTGCGCCGAGCCGCCCGTGTAGTTGCCATCGCTGCTGGTGAAGGTAGCCACCACCGTGTAGGTGCCGGCGTTGGACGGAGCGACAGCCGAGGATGTGCCTGTTGTGCTACTGCCGACGTAGTAGGCGTAGCTGAAACTGCCAGACACCGACGTTTTGCCATCCACACCGACAGCCGCGCCGGTCGCCGAGAAAGCGCTGCCGTTGTAAATTCCTCCGGCATCGCTGACGCTCACAGACGGCGAAGCCTGGTTAATCGTGAACGTGGTTTGGGCAGAGCCGCCGGTGTAGTTGGAATCGCTGCTGGTGAAGGTGGCAACCACGGTGTACGTGCCGGCGCTGGACGGAGCGGTCGAGGATGCGGTTCCGCTGGCGCTGGTGCCGACGTAGTAGGCGTAGCTGAAACCGCCGGAGACGGCTGTCTTGCCATCAATGCCCAGCGCTGTGCCGCTGGCCGGGTAGGGATTGCTGTTGTAGGTGCCGCCGGCATCGCTGACGCTGACCGTCGGCGCGGCTGGACGGATGCTATAGGTGGCCAGGGAATAGGCAGCCGTATATTCGACGTTGCCGGCGAACGAAGCCACTACGGTGTAATTGCCTGCATTGGTGGGCGCCATGCTGCTGCCGCCGGAGTTGGGCAAGTTAGCCAGAGTGTAAGTGCCGGCATAGTAAGTCAATGTAGGTGGGCCAAGATCGGCTCCGTTCTCGCCAGTGACATCGCTATCGGTGGCACCCTGCGGCTGGCCGTTGTAGACGGCGTTGGTGGGTACGACCGGCGTGGGCACGGTCGGGGTGGATTGGCCAACGATCCACGGCTCGGCACCGTGGATACCGTCATTGGCGCTAAGCAAGAGCGTATTGCCAATTGCGGACAAGCTATACGGGGTCGAGGCTCCGCTAGGATTGATCGGAATCTCACTGAGGTGAGTGCCGTCGTACTCCCAGAGCTGATTGTTGCTGCCGTCGCTGGCGCTAAAGTACAACAGGCCGCCCACAGGCGTCAGGTAAGCGGGAGACGGGTTGGCAGCACTGCCGACCTTGATCTCGCTGAGATTGCTGCCGTCGTACTTCCACAGTTGAACGCCGCTGCCGTCCCAGGCACTAAAGTACAGCGTATTGCCTAGGGACGT
>DATBHJ010000049.1:0-7143 GCA_036557565.1 Gemmataceae bacterium | reverse complement strand
CGTGCGCGGCTCAGATTGCTTTTGATTTTGCTCTTGACCGGATTTGACTTTTCCGTCACTTTAGGGCACGTTCCACACCCAGACCAAGGAGGGTCAGATCATGTTCTACCAGACGGAGGCCAAACCACAAGGATGGCGCGCCGTGGCCGTGTTTGATGACCGGGCCGATTTGCTCATTTATCTCGGTCGTTCCTCCACCCAAGTTCGCGCCAATTTCGCTCAGGCTTTTTTTGAAGTCCTCGATGACGAAGAGCGCGATCGCGTTCGCTCTATCTCGTTGCAGCGCTGGCACGGCGCCGCAGACGCCGGCCGTTGGATGCACCAGACCAACCTGACCATTCCCGTCAAGGCCAAGCTGGCCCGCAGCGCGTGATGCTCTCCCTCCGCGCTCAAAAAACGAGCCGGAAGCGTGAGCGACGGATGCATTGCCGTCGCTCACGCTTCCGGCTCGTTTTTTTGTGGTAAGGATGACCTTCGGCGAACCCCATCGCAATCAAGAATTCGTCCAAATGAACCTTGCATCCGCGCGAAAAAAACCGAACAATGGGTACAGAGGATTTTTCTGCCGATGCTCGGATTACCTCCCTCGTGCCGGCGAGGAGACGTGGCTCCATTTCCATCCGCAGAGGATCTCACAGGAGGCGGCGTCGCCATGTTTGGTTCGCACCTATTAACGAACCCGAGGAGTTTACATGAATCCCTACAGCTCGCTTTGTGATGACTTCGGGGTCTATATTTATCTCAATACAAAAATGGCCCTCCCCTCCGGCCGGGAAACAGTGCTACATTTTTTCGATCGCGTTCGCAAAACTTTTCCGGAGATGTTGGATTTCGATTGCCGCGAGAGTGGCGAGTTTGTGCTGGAGGAAGATCGCGAGCAGGGCAGTTACCGTTGGGCTACGCTGGAAACGCGCCGCCTGTGCGCCGGCTACGTCAATCCGCCGGACCTGGAATCCGCCGACGCCCTGCACGAACATCTGCTGGAGACGGCCCCCTATCACCTCGATTTCAGCCCACTGGATTGCGAAGCACTGGACGTACTGTTCGCTTTCGATTTCACCTACAGCGGCAACCATGATGAGGTAGTCGCCGAGGCGCTGGGTCTGAACACGACACTGGAGAGCCTGTTGCAAATGCCCGGCAGCCGCGTCCTCAATTACGAGCCGTCACTGATGCTGTCGCTGGACGATCAATGCCGCCTGCAATGCCGGCTGAGCATCGAAACCCGAACGAATTACTATCAGGTCCGCACCGGCCAATTTCCCGAAGCGCCGATCAGCGTGTACTTCACCGTGCGCCAGTATTGGGGCCGTCAGCCGCAAAAGGACTTTACCGAGTCGTACCGCAACCAACGGCGAATCTGCCAGGAGCTGGTGGACTCGCACATCATCCCCGCGGTTGTGCGCCCGCTCGCACAGACGATCGCCGCCAAACAGTAAGGGAAACCAGCCCGGAGCGCTAGCGACGGGCACTTCGGCCAGTCGCTAGCGCTCCGGGCTGGTTTGACGAACCACGCCGCATGACTATCACCTTCAGCAACTTCGCCCGTGGTCTCACGGCCGAAACCGCCTTCGACGTTCTCGCCGTCGCCAAGCGCTTGAAAGCGGCCGGCAAGGACGTGATCGAGCTGCAAATCGGCGACAGCCCTTTTCCCAGCACCCGACACGCCGTCGCCGCCGGCTTGCGGGCCATTGAGGGCGGAGCGACGCACTACTGCGCCTCGCAAGGATTGCCGGAGTTCCGCGAGACCATCGCTCGCAATTACCAGCGCGAGTTCGGAGTCCAAATCGGTCCCGAAAACGTCATTGTCGGGCCGGGCGCCAAGGTGTTCGAGCAGTTTTTCTGCGAAGCCTTCCTCGATCCGGGCGATGCCGTGCTCGTCTTCACGCCGCACTTTCCGACCTATGAACCGAACATTGCTCGCCGGGGCGCACGGACCGTCCTCAGTCCGCTGCGCGCGAGCAACCAGTTTCGACCCGATTTGAACGATGTCGAACGCTTCGTGCGTCACGAGCCGGGCGCCAGGGCGATTTTCCTCAATTTCCCGCACAACCCGACCGGCGGCGTGGCCACGGCCGAGGACATGCGCGGCCTGGCCCAACTGATCGCCGGTCGCAACATCGCTCTATTCAGCGACGAACCCTACTGCCACATGGTCTGGCAAGGCCGACACGAAACGCCGTTGACGCAGTCGGGCATGCTCGATTGCACCGTGGCGGCGTACACTTTCAGCAAGTCGTACAGCATGAGCGGCTGGCGTCTGGGCTACACCGTCAGCAGCGCCGCCATCGCCGAGGTCATCGGCAAGATGATTAACACGGCGCTATCCTGCGTGCCGCCGTTGGTCCAGCTGGCCGGGCAGGCCGCCCTGGAACACGATGCCGCCGAGCGCGATGAAGTGATGGGCCGCTTCCGCCGCAAGGTCGAGCTATTGGTCGAGGACCTGCGGCGCGTGGACGGCGTGAAGGTGTTCGTGCCTGCCGGCACATTCTACGTGTTCCCCGATGTGTCCACCATTTGTCAGCGGCTGGGCATCCGTTCGCACGGTCTGGCGATGTACTTGCTAGAGGCGGCCGACGATCGACTCGGCGTCGCCTGCCTGGGCGGCGAATGTTTTGGCGCCGCCGGCCAGGGTTTCCTGCGTTTCAGCTGCGCCGAGCCGGACGATCGGCTGCGTCGCGCCGTCGCTTTCCTCGCCGAGGCCGTCACTCGCACCGAGCGCGTCGAGCAATATCTGCTCACGCACCCGCGCTATCAGCTGGCATGATTTGTGGGCCGCGAGATTGACTCCCGCCCTCTTTGTTTTTTCCGTATACAATTTCGGTTGATCCGCGAACCGGCCGGCGAGGCCAGCACTACCTTCATCAAGGGACGGCTTCGCGCGGGCTACGGGGTTTGCGCAAAGAGGCATTAGGATGTTATTTTGCGCCCCCGAAGAGTAGCAAATACGATTTCGTGGCCCCAAGACGTGCCATAAGCCGCGGTGCTTGCGACACTTATGACGCCAAACGAATTTAACGAGGGCGAGGGCGGTCCTCGCTCGATTGAGGCGTGAACCGTGATAGGTCGCGCATGTAATAACAAGTTCGGTGAGAGGAGGCGGAGCATATGCCGAGACCGATTACGCCCCGCGACGAGGTGAGATGGCGCGGATGCCTGCGGGCTCTTGGGGTTGGGGAAGAACCCACACCAATGACCGAGGAGCTAATCACGCATCATGTCGCTGGCTGTTTCGGAGAGGTTGTTGACCGCGCGAGCACCGCGACCGTTGAGGGACTGACTGCCGACGGAGTAGTCGTCAGACTTCCGAGCGGAACACGCACCATTTTGTTCCGGGAAATCATCGATGCCGATGCAGTGCTCCGTTATTGGCTCGCCCAGCGCATGGTACCCACCACGGACAATCAGTGTGATTTTCGATCCCCCGATAATGATATAGGCGTGGGGTCAATTTCGGAGTGTTACTACGCCCCCACCTTCGCTGAGCGTGTTCGGAGAGCCGACACCGAAATTGTTGTGGCCGAAGGTGGCGATGCATAGTCGGAGGACGAAGACTGCAAAGGGGGATTGCAACGGGGACAGAGTATATTTGCGATCCAATGGAACGTAATATACGCTGATCTTTCCGGTCGCCGAGAGACACGCTCCGTCCGGTACGCGGATTGCGCCCTTACGGTGGGTGTTCCCCTACGGCACGGAGGGCGCGGCGCAAGTTGACGAGAGCGGGGCAATTCAAGTGCAGCGCAGCTATGGTGGCCCGGCCGGTCGCCGTGCGTCCCTCGATGAGCAGAAAATCTGTGCCCCAAGCAAAGTGACGCGACCAGCGCTGGCGGCGCGGGTTGAACAGAGGAACGGATCGCCCCGTTTGGGGATCGCGTGCATGTGTCTTTGCGTATTTGTGGCCGTTACACGCCGGGCACGCCCAGGCCAATTCCGTAGCTGTGCTGCCCGCACCGCGAACGCGAGGCACAACATGTTCGCAGACGAACGGGGCACAAGAGAAAGTGGCGGGATGTTGACAGTATTCGCAGCGATTAGCGGCGCGGTCGCGCACTTGTCGCCGTACAGCCCGCGGAATGGGTTCACGCGTCATCCGTGCGGCCTTCGCGGTCGAGCGCCGCCTTCACAGCTCGTATGGATCGGCCCTGGATATGGGACAATTTCGCCAGCGCATCGGCCCGTGCGGCGTCGATGAGCTGCGCTTCTTGGGCCAGGGCTTGGTAGTCGGCAAGTTCGTGCGGCGTCAACCGACCGCGCTCGCTACGGGCGATGAGTCTCCGCAAGCGGCGTTCTGCAGCGGCCGACAAACGAGCCTGGGCGGCTTGGATCAACTCAGCTTCCTCCTGCTCCGTGCTGCCGTTGGCCGCTTGCCGGACGGCCAGGCGGCGCTGAAACTCGCGTCGTTCGGCCGGCGAAAGCTGCGCGACCGCCTCCAGCAACCGCTCCACCTTCCACGAACCGGACCCCGGCAAAGGTGTCATCAAGAATACCTCCTCCGTCCCATTGTAACGTGGAACGCGGCAATAAAAAGGCTGCAAGACTGCAAAGGGACGGTGTATACTCGCGATCCAATGGAGCGTAAATACACGTTGACCTTTCCGGTCGGGCGCAGTTGCAAAGGCATAAGTCTAACATACATAATAAATTGCGTCGCGCGATTGCCTGTCATTGCAGCGATGTACAGTCTTTGCATCGAGGATGGTAGGAGCGGTGCAACGCTCCTATTTCAGATGCGTTTCGCGCAGCTCGCGAAATGCAGCGATCGGCCCTTCGCCCAGCCGCTCTGCTGGGCTGCGTTCATTCTCATTGACGATGAGAACTGCCATCCAATTGTCACTCAAATGGGATGGGATTTAACGACTTTTTCAGGTAAAGCGGATGCGCCGGATGGCCGTGCTTTGTCAGACCAAGGCAAGTCAGCTCCTGACCGAGCAACGGGATCACGCCTCGATCGCGGTGCAGATGAGCGCCATCAATACCCCACGCCGCGACCACGATGGCGGCATTCTTCGCCATTGCTCGTAGCCAACGGTCATTCTCCATACCAACCGGAGCCGGATGGGCTTTCATCACTTCCGGGTCCGTCGCTCGGTACGCAAACAGATTTGTCATGCACAGAGCGCCATAGCCCCATCGTTTCGCAAAACCGACGCAACGTCGTATGGTGGGGTCATCCTCGATCTCATCGGCCGTAGAAGGATTCAGCCCCACGAACAGGGCGTATGCCTCGTTCAATGTCTCCCACTCGCGCCAAAGAACGTAGCGGTACGTTCGGCACCGCGAGAAGATGGTACGCCGTTTCATCGTTTCTGCCCTGTTATCACGACTATCGGGAACGCAAAGTGAATGGCCCCATCCTTTCGGCACGCACCGACGCCGAGGCGATTCACGCCGATGTCTTTCTCGAACGTCTGGCGGATGCGGGCGTCGTCGCCGGGGTTCGGGAAGGAGCTGGCCAGCAGTTTCTCTAACTGCACATCGAGCTTGTAAAAGCCAGACTGCACGTCCCTCAGCTTGACATCGTGACAAAGGTCGGTCAATTCCTCCAGCGATAAGGCCCGGACGTGGGAGGGATCGCGGAGTTTCTCGACACGGTTGTACGCCTCGGCCTGATCGGGACTGCTGGTGAATACATCGATGACTGCAATCCGTCCTTCCGGTTGGCAGACCCTCGCCATTTCGGCCAGCACCGCCTTGGGGTCGAGGAAGTGGTGCATGGAATAGCGCGTGACGACAACCGAAAACGAAGCGTCGGGGAGGGGCAGGGGCACCGCATCTCCGACCAGCCAGGTCAGGTTTGTCAGACCCATCGTCTTTTGTCTGGCCCGGGCTTGCTCAATCATGGCCGGCGTCAGGTCGATCCCGGTCACGTAACGAGCGGTTTGGGCTACCGTGCAAGCGACCAGGCCGGGGCCGCACGCCACATCCAACACGGTATCGGTGGGTCCGATCCTGGTCCTGTCGATGAGGAGCCGGTTGGCCTCGTCGTTGGAATGGGCGGGCATTTCCGCGAACGGCACCGCCTGGCGAGTGAACTGATCGAGGATTAGCCGTCGCTGTTGTTCCTGTCTGTCGGTCATGGCTCTCCTCGAAGTTTTCGTCTTATCCGCATCATCCGGTTGCCCCCGTGATCCTCCGCTCGAAAGAACTCGTATTCTGTGGAGACAATCTCGACCTCGAAGCCATCGCGCTCCATGTGCGCGCGGACTGGATCGACGTGCGGCGACCACTGGTGGTCCAGACGCACGAGAGGGAAGATGCGAACCTCGCGAGCCACTCGGAGCAGTTCCCGGCACGACGCGAGGTGAAAGGCCAGGTCGAAATGGTCCGAGTAGAGGAACAACAAGTGCGAGACAAGGGCCAGCGAGAACGAACCGTCCGCGAACGGCAACGTCGGAAGCGCGGCGGCAATGTACCGCCCTTCTTGCTTTCCCTTGTCAAAGTCCGCCAGGAATCGCCTCATGGCCGTGAGCCGGCACTCTCCCAGGTGTTCGGGATCGCGGAAACGCTGCCAGACGAAGCCGTCACGGTTCTGCTTTACCTGGGAGATCACCGTATCGTAGCATTCCCCGACCCGCCGTTCGATCTCGCCGGCCGTAAAGGCGTAAATGGGATCGCAGGAGATGACTTGATGGCCGCGGGCAGACGCCTCTGCGTTAAAACTCGCGGGGCCATCGCCGCAGCCGAGAATGTGTCCGGCGAGGTCAGCGTCGGTGAGGGCAAGCATCCGACGATACTCCTCGAAGGAGCGGCCCCAGGGAATGACTTCAAAGAGCTTCATGCTCATGTCCAGTGTATCGGCTATCTCGAAGACAGCGACCTGCCTTCTTGCTCTCGAAAAGTCACGCTCGGCTCGACTGCAGGCAGAATGACGATGAGGAGGGTGGCCAAGGGTCCGAGGAAAAGCGAGAAGAACCACCACAACAGGCCGCTTCGTCCCTTCGATTGGGCCAAGCCGGCGTTGATTAGAGTAAGCGTCCCCCAGCCAAGGGCGTAATGGGTTTGCTCTTGCATTTGGATCCCTTTGTGGAATCTGATCCGCGTTCCTGCCTGAAAGGTTATTCGCTGACGTCGGCACTTTATTGAAATGCGACTGCTTCTTTCCGAGCCGCGCACGCAGCGCAGCGGAGTAAGCGACGGACT
>DATBHJ010000048.1:0-27859 GCA_036557565.1 Gemmataceae bacterium | reverse complement strand
CGCGCACGCAGCGCAGCGGAGTAAGCGACCGAATGGCCAGCCGCTTACTCCGCTGCGCTGCGTGCGCGGCTCGGAAGGGTTCCGGCAAAGGATGCCGCAAAGCGCCAACTACAGGGAGGTGAATCCATGTCGCCGGAAAACATCGGGCCGGATCGTCTTCCACCACAAAACCTCGACGCCGAGCGCTCCATCCTCGGCAGCATGTTGCGCGACAACGATGTCATTGACGTGGTTGCGCAAATCATCAGCGCCGAGAGCTTCTATCTCGACGCCCATCGCAAAATCTTCCAGGCCATCTCCGACCTGCGCAATAAAAGCGGTCAACCCGTCGATCTCGTTCTTCTGCACGAGGAGCTGAGCAAGCGCGGCCAACTGGAAGACATAGGCCGCGCCGCCTATCTCGCCCTGCTCTGGGACGCTGCTCCGACGGCGGCCAACGCCGAGTATTACGCCAAGATCGTCCGCGACAAGGGCATCATCCGCAGTCTCATCCACGCCAGCACCGAAATCCTTCGCGACGCCTATGAACCGAACCAGCCCGCCGAAGAGATGTTGGAAGAGGCGGAGCGCAAGATACTCGAAGTCGCTCAGATGGGCGTCGCCGGCCAAACCATCACGTTGGAAGAGGCCATCAAGGAAACGTACCGCCGAATCGATGACCGCGCCAGCGGCAAGATCCAGGCCGGCGGTCTCTCGACCGGCTTCCTCGATTTGAACGAAATCACCGCCGGCCTGCACGACAACGAGCTGGTCATTATCGCGGCCCGGCCCAGCGTCGGAAAAACATCTTTTTCTCTCGGAATAGTCCGCAACGTCATCGTTGACGAGAAGGTGCCGGTTTTCTTCGTCAGCCTGGAGCAATCGCGCATCGAACTGGTCGAACGTCTGCTCTGTTGCCAGGCCCGTGTGGACAGCCATCGCATGCGCAAGGGGGCGCTCAGCTCCGACGACATGGACCGACTCATCGACGCGGGCGGCGTATTGCGCGACGCCAAGCTGTTCATCGACGATTCGCCGGTGCAAAGCATGTTGCGCATCGCCGCCAACGCCCGTCGCCTGAAATTGCGTCACGGTATCAAGCTCATCGTCGTCGATTATTTGCAGCTGATCGAGCCGGACAATCGCCGCGACCCCCGTCAGGAGCAGGTAGCGCAGATCAGCCGCCGTCTCAAGGGACTGGCGAAGGAATTGCAAATTCCGGTCCTCGCGCTGGCGCAGGTCAACCGCGCATCAGAAGATCGCCAGGATCATCGGCCGCGTTTGGCGGACTTGAGAGAGTCGGGAAGTATCGAAGCCGACGCCGACACCGTCATGCTCTTGCACCGTCCGGATCGCTACGAGCCAGGTCAGCATGAGGGAATGATCGAAGTGATTATCGCCAAGCAGCGCAACGGACCCACCGGTGAAATCACGCTAGCCTATCTTAAGCAATACATGCGCTACGAGGATTATGCGCCGGGCACGCCGTTTGATAGCTAGTTTAACCGCGAACCGTTGGAAGCATGTCGCTCTCGCCGCTCTCCAGGCAAACCTCGCCTGATGCGGCTCCTTGACGAAATCATGAGCTCGGATAAGATAGGGCGAATTCAAATTCGCCTTTCGCCTTTCGTGCTTTCCCAAGTCAATTGGAGAGGCCGTATCGATTCGGCCTTACTTCTCATCAGGAGGATGTTGCAATGACGCGCTCTCGCAAGCCATCCAGGTCTCGTTCGCCGCGTCGGATCGAACTCAAGGTCGAGCAACTGGAAAGTCGTCTGGTTCCGGCGGTGGCTTCCGTCTCTGGCTCCGTCGAGGTAGCTGCGCCGACGAGCCCGACGTCGGCCGCTTCGCCCAACGAAGGAGGAAATGCGGCCACACTTGATCTCGTCGTTCTTGCCAGTGTGGGGTCCGGCGAAGATGTCAAAAGCATCAAGATCGATAATGTGTACAACCTAAGTACGAACAGAGGGGCTTCCGCAACGTCGATTCACCTGGACAAGTCTCTGAAGTCGGATTCCGGCGCAGAGGTGGAAATCAAGATCGACGGCCTGGCCGGTTACAAAGAGCTCGGCGAAAACCCGCTCGCCTTCCTCAAGCTCCACAACGATCCCACTTTCAAGCTGAACGGTGGCTCCGAAACGGGAAGCGTCGAACTGATCGGCACGCTCAAAATAACTCAGGCGGGGCTAGTGACCACCTACAAGTTCGATGACGTGGACACGCTTAGCTCCGGCGGAGACAAGACGGCCCAACTGGATGCCCGGAACGTCAACAGCATTAATGTGGACTTCGCCAAGCACCTCACAGAGATCGCAACCAACACGGAAGGAAGTCTGCAAGGCAAGGTGCCCCAGTTGGCCAGCAATGCATACAAGCTCAAATCCGAGGGCGATTTGGTCAGCCTAAAGCTCAATAGCGTCGGGAGTCTGAATACGGACGCGACTTCGGGCGGCATCAAAGGCGATTCGTCGCTGTCTCTTTCCGGCGATCTGAAATACCTCAAGTATGGCACAACGGGAACCTACAAAGCCAGCGACCAGGTGGCCGCCTACAAGGAACACCTGACGACCGCGGGCGATTTGGTGAGCCTTAAACTCGATAAGGTCCGCAGCCTGAGTACCGATCCGACTTCGGCCAGCGCCGGGGGTAATTCGTCCCTATCTCTTTCCGGCGACTTGAAATTCCTCAAGTTTTCTACTTTGGGAACCTACAAAGTCGGCGAAGATGTGGCCGCCTACAAGGAGAATCTTACGGCCACGGGAGGGCTGTCTTCGCTGACCCGGAGCGAAATCGCAGCCGTCGAGCCGTCGCAAGGCACTGCCGGCATCCAGGAGGGCCTCTTCGTTTCCGGCAGCGACACTACGAGTATCAAGTTCGACCACGTGAGTCACATCAAGTTCAACGGCGTCGCGGACATAACCCGGCACAAGCAGACGGGCAGCGGGGAGGAGATCAGCTTTACCGTCAACGACGGCAACTTGTCTGGAAACGACGATGGCGGCGGCGGAGGAGAGGTGACCTGAGCACGTCCCCGGATCGCGGCGCCCCCCAGACCTTCGGGTCGGCGTCGTGCGGCTGTTGCGGAGACCGATTCATGGACCGCGAAACCGCGCAGGCCAGCAGTTACGACGAGGTACCCTACGAGAGCTACCCGTACGCCCAGACCCATCCGGACCGCTTGGCGACGATTGCGCGACTATTCCAGATGCGGCCGGCGTCCATTGACCGCTGCCGGGTTCTGGAACTGGGCTGCGCGGCCGGCGGCAATTTGATCCCGATGGCCGTGCAGCTTCCGGACAGCCACTTTGTCGGCATCGACCTGTCGGCTCGTCAAATCGCCGACGGCCGGCAGGTTGTGGCCGACTTGAAGTTAAGCAACATTGAGCTCGAGCATCGCAGCATCCTCGACTTGGATGAGCGTCTGGACCTCTTCGATTACATTCTTTGTCATGGCGTGTACTCGTGGGTGCCCGACGCCGTTCGCGAGAAGATCCTCGAAGTCTGCGCATCGCTTTTGCAGCCACAGGGCGTGGCTTATGTGAGCTACAACACCTATCCGGGCTGGCACATGTCGGGCATGATTCGCGATATGCTCCGCTATCATGCCCGTCGCTTTGCCCGACCTCAAGACGCCGTAGCTCAGTCGCGTGCCTTGTTGAACTTCCTGGCCGAGGCCGTCGCCGAGGAAAACAGCGCCTATAGCATTCTCCTCAAAGAGGGTTTGGAGGTTTTTGGCAAAGTCAGCGACTCGTATCTGCTTCACGAGTATCTGGAAGACGTCAACGAACCGCTTTACTTCCACGAGTTTGTCGAGCGCTTGGGGCGGCATGGCCTGCAATACCTGGCAGAAGCAGAAGTGCATGCGATGATGCCGGAACGCCTGGGGAACAAGATTGCTGCGACTTTGGAAAAACTGTCGTCCGAGTTTATCGAGCTGGAGCAGTTTCTCGATTTCGTGCGCAACCGAAAGTTTCGCCAGACGCTGATATGTCATGCCGGCGTGGCGTTGCAGCGGAAGGTGGGTGCCGCGGTACTGCAGCCTTTGTACATGGCCTCGGCCCTGCGCCCGGTATCGCCTCAGCCGGACCTGCATTCCGAGGCGGCAGAGACGTTTTGCCGGACGGACGGTCGCACCGCCTCGACCACGGAGCCGGTGCTGAAGGCGGCCCTCGTTCACCTGGCGGAGCACTGGCCGCAAGCGGTCCCCTTTGCCGAACTCACCGCGGCGGCTTGTGCCGCTCTCGGTCCCGACAAGCATGCCGCGGCACCCAGCGAAGAGCTTCTGGGCAAGGCGCTCTTGCAACTGTACGCCGCCAATCTCGTCGAGTTGCGCACGTGGCGGCCTCCTTTTACTTGTCGGGTTCCCACCCGCCCTCAAGCAAGCCCTTTGGCCCGCCTCCAGGCTGCGATCGGAGTCGCTGTCACCAACCTGCGTCACGAACGGATCGCCCTGAACACTTTGGAACGCCTGGTGCTACGGCAACTCGATGGCCGACACGATCGTTCGGCTCTTCTGGATCACCTGACCGAGCTGGCGGCACATGGCACGCTCGAAATCAAACAAGAAGGTGTTCTCCTCGAATCGCCCGAAACTCGCCGGGCCGTCCTGAGCGAACAACTGGACGCCTGCCTGGCCGGACTGGCGAAGCAAGCTCTCTTGTGGAGCGATGACGAGTCAACATCACTGGCGGTCACCGCCTGAATCTGCTGTCAGAAAAGGGACCGCGTACATTTACGGGCTCGCAGATTTACGCTGATCCTTTTGTTCTTTTGCTTCTGTCTTTCGATCATCGCAGCCTAACGAGGAAAATCATCTTCTGTAATAACGGATTTCAATTGGGAAAGCTTTCCCAGGGATCATCGTGTTAGTGCCGATTTGAAGCGTATAATTAACATGATAATCTCCTTCTCTTAGGATTGATGCCCCAGCACGATGCGAATCGGTTTTGAAAACATCACCCATCATCGCTTCCCATTCATTACTGTTTACTTTCTTAAATGGAATTGTCAGTTCACGATCCAACACCGTAGAATCACTCGTAGTCTTGAGACTTAGCCGCAGGACGACCTGTGGAATTGGCTGCGTTACTTGACTTGAGAAAGTCAAGTGTAACCCAAGCGCAATCGATGCTCCTGGAGGATAGGTAGACCCTGTCGTCCAACTGCTAAAAGCTCGATTCCTCTTTGCTGCCAGCAGAGGTAACATGGGTTGAGAACACCTGACGACCAAGGAGCCGTGTGCGATGTCACGTGATTCAACGAAAAACCAACCGAGCTTGGAAGTCCATTTCCTTGCCTTGGTGAAGCAATGGAAAAAGGACACGGAGACAGATTCTTCAATTACGCGGATGGTTCGGCATCCGGCCTACCAGGAAATCATCAGCATGGGAGAGCCGGTAGTTCCGCTTCTCCTGGCCGAACTCCAACGGGAACCGGACTTTTGGTTCGCTGCACTGCAAAAAATCACTGGAGCCGACCCCGCGTCCAAAGCGAGCGCCGGCAAAATTGAGGAGTTGGCCAAGGCGTGGATTGAATGGGGACGAGATAAAGGACTTCTCCAGTGACCCGAAAGTTGCGGCGCCTCTTTCCGAGGCTGTTCGGAAATGAATATCAACTCACCAGCAAAAGAACGCGACGCTACAACTGTCTGACTTGGGCCCTAGGCGCTAACGATGTGTGGTGGGATACGGGAATTGGCGGCATTTGGCCCGACGGCATCCCGGATGATGGCAGCGTGCTTGCAGCCATCCGGTTTTTTGAGCACTTTGGCTACACTCGCGCCGCTAATTCGGAACTCGAAAAAGGCGTGCAGAAGATTGTCATCTACGGCGATGACCAAGGTTACACCCATGCGGCTCGGCAATTAACTAACGGTCGATGGTCAAGTAAGCTCGGGAAGCTGCAAGATATCGAGCACGACAAGCTGGAAAATCTATTCGGACACCTTTATGGGTCGGTGGTTCAAATCATGGAAAAACGCTCGGCCTCAGAATAGCTTTCAACTCATCAAAAACAACAGCAGCGTGGCCACGGCATTGTTGATGCCGTGGGCGATCATCGACGGCAGGATCGTGCCGCGCCATTCGCGCATCAGCGTGAACGCCACGGCCAGCGCCATGAGCGCGGGCACCGCCAGAAAACCCTGAGGATGGATCACGGCGAAGCAGAAGCTCACCACCACCGCGCTAAAAAGCACACTCAGTGCGGGCCACCAGCCGCTGCTGGCCGTGCGCAGATGGCGATAAAGCACGCCACGGAACATCGTCTCCTCGACGATGGGCGCGACGATGCTGGCGACAAACAGCACTTCGAGCCACACCCACCAGCCGGCATGGCCCACCCAGAAAACGATAGGATGGCCCGGCGCGTTGCTGGGACCGAATTCATCCGGCCCCCAGCCGAGTAGATCGCGCAGCTTCGTCAGAATGAGCATGAGGACCACGCCGAAAATCAACATCGGCAGCGCCAGAGCGTAACAGCCCAGACCGAAGAGCGGTTCCAGCCCTGGCCAGCGATCCAGATGCCAGCCGATGTCCCGCCGCACCTGACTCCAGGGGATGCCGCGCAGCACCGGCCAAGCCAGCGCTGCCAGGCTGGTCAGTGCGGCCAGACCGCTGAGCGCGAGACTCCCGTGTTCGATCGCCAACCAGTCGAGCACGTAATGGAAGGCAATGCTGACGCCGAGAAAAAGCAGCATGTACACGGCGAATGTCTCCGCATAGACGCCGTGGTGCGGCGCAGCGGGGGCCAGGCCGCCGCGAAGTCGATTCAAGAAGTAGAGCACGCCCAGGATCACGAGCAAGATAAGTCCCACGAGGCCCATGCCGAGCATGAAAGTGCCGGCGCCCAGAAGCGCCCACACGGTCTGTACTGCTGGCGCCAGCACCGCCTGGCGCGCTACGGCATCGCTTCCAGAAGGTGTCAGCGCCAGGTCGCCGAACCAGTCGAGCTGCTGACGTAAATTCTGTTGTTCGCCTTCCGGCAGAGCTGCCGTTGCCTTTGGCTCCCTGGCACGGGAAGCGTAAAGTTGATCGAGGATATGAGCGGTCTCTGTGTCCTCGGCCGGTGGCTCGCCGCAGTGTTCGCGATATCTCCGGTCGATGTGTTGGAGTTCGGCGCGGGCCTCGTCCGGGCTTTTTAGCTCGCCGGCCAGCACAACGAAGCGCAGCCGCTGCGGATAGGTGCCCTTGTTGAGATCCTTTTTCGCCTCGGTGTAGAACTGTTCGCGCCAGTTTTTATTGGCGCCCATGTAGCGCTCGCCCAACTCGGCAATTCCCACCAGGTAGCGGCCCTGCAAGCGCATGGTCACCAGATCGTAACGCTGGCGATCGCGCGGACTCAGAGTCTGGTAGCGCCACAAGATGAAGGCGACGACGGCGAAGATGACGAGCCAGGCCAACAATGGCCAGCCCTTGCGCGGCGGCGCGGACGGTGGCGTCTCTGTCGGGATCGTAGTCGCTTGCGACATTACAGCCCTCCTAACTCTGCATTATACTCGCATGATCCGCCACCGTCCGCCGGCGAAGCGCACGAGAAAGAAGACGCCGCGCACCAACAAATCCGTGAACATCGCTAACCAGGCGCCAAGCAGACCGAAGTTGTATCCAGGATACACACCCAGCGGTCCCAGGTCGATCTCCGGGCGCGTCAGCAGATAGGCCATGGGAATGCGCAGCGCGAAAAAACCGAACCAGGTGAACAGCACCGGCACGCGCGTGTCGCCGGCACCGCGCAGAGCATTGGTGAAAATGATGCACGAAGCCAGGCCCGGCATGGCGAAGGCGATCAGGCGCAAGACCGGCACGCCCTCATCGATGATCGGCTGCTGGCCCTCGTCGGGGCAGAAGAAGCGGAACATCGGTGCCGCCAGCACGAAGAAGACGGCGCCCATGAACGTCATCAGCGATCCGCCTTGCGCCAATGCCATCCACCCGCTCTGTGCGGCCCGGCGTGGATTTTGCGCTCCCAGGTGTTGGCCCACTAGCGTCATCGCCGCCGTACCGAAGGCACCGCCGGACAGATAGCCCAGCGCCTCCCACTGCAAGGCGATGCCGTGCGCTGCCTTGGCCGCATCATTCAGATGATTGATGATGCTCAAAAACCACAATTGTCCCACGGCCACCGACAGGCTATCCACGCCCGCCGGCACGCTGACGCGCAGCAACCGACGGATCATCGGAAAGTCCGGCCACAGTTGCCGCCACTCCAGGCGCAATCCGGCCCGACCGCGAAGCAACACCGCCGTCACCGCACCCGCACCGAGCACATTGCTGACGGCCGTGCCCAGGGCGATGCCAACGAAGCCCAGAGGCGCGACCGGCCCGAAGCCGTGAAAAAATCCCCAGGCCAGGGGAACATTAAACACGGCCACGCCGGCCCGCACCCACAGCCCGGTCATCGTGTCTCCGGCCCCGACGAGGCAGGCAATGCCGGCCGCCTCGATCACCTGGAAAACCAGCAGGGCGAACAACGGCTGCAAGTAGGCAATGGCGAACTGCGCCGTCACCCCATGCAGTTGCAAAAGCTCGATCAACGTCGGCAGACCGAGCAGGGCGATGAGCGAGCCGCCCAGTCCCAGGACAATGGCGAGCAGGTAGGATTGATTGGTGGCGTGGATGGCGGAGCGACGATCGCCGGCGCCGATGGCGTGCGCCACCAGGGCGGTGCTGCCGACGCTGACGAGTACCGTGTAACTGCTGATGAACCAGGCGAGATAATTGGCCGTCGTCTGCGCCGCTTGCAGGGCGATTTGCTCATCGGGGTCCGGGGCGTGGGCATGGCCGGCCAGCCAGCGATCGGAGAGGCTGACGATCAACACCAGCATTTGCTGCAACAGGGCTGGCACCGCCAGGACCAGCACCAGGGACGCAGTCGATTTCCGCAGGTCCAGGTGCTGCGCGGTCGCCGCCGACGCTTCGTCATGTTCAGCGGGGAGAATGTCAGGCGGCAGAGGGGGGGCGCCGGAGAGGGCGTCGGTCAGCTGATGATCGTCCACTCCGGTCCTCCCGCCATGCCGAATCGGTCGCCGGCGCGGAGCTTGCGTCCCGGCTGCGTCGCCGGCTCGCCGTTGACCGTGAACTGTCCCTCGCGCACCAAGAGCTTTGCTTGCCCGCCTGTAGAGGCCAGGCCAACGGCCTTGATCGCGTGGGCCAACGTGATGTATTCGCCGCGGAGAGCGAAGGTCCCTCCCGCGGAGGATTCGGTCATAAAAACACCTTTCCGTCTCCAAAGCTACCTTACCGGAGGTTTCCCGGTGGAAGGAACAGCTCGTTCGTTTTGTTGGCGGTGGTGCTCGGGGCACCCTGTTCCCAGGTGGGGATGGCCTTTTTCTCCGGCGGATACAGCGACTCCATCGGCGCCCATACTTCATCTACTTTGTCCGTAAATAGATCGCCAATGAGCAAATCCGTGATCTTGCCGCGCAGATGGGGATATTCCTTGACGAAATTGCCGAAACTGAAACCGTCGTAATACTCGCAGACCAGCCGCCGCATGCGATCGACGCCCTTATTGAACAACTCGCCCCAGCGGCCCAGCTGTGCAGCCGACACGTCGCCCTTGGCCAAACCTTCGGCGATAGCGTCCGCGGCCAGTTCGCCTGACTTGAGCGCCAACAGCACGCCGGAGGAGTACAGGGGATCGAGGAAGCCGAAGGCGTCGCCGATCAGCACCCAACCGTCACCGGCTACCTGCTTTGAGCGATAGGAATAGTCCTTTGTGGCAAAAAATCCCGTGGCGCGCTTCCCACCCGCGAGGCGCTTCTGCACGGCGGGACAGGCAGCCACTTCTTCGTTGTACGTCTGCTCGTGGCTGCCGCGGCCCTTGAACAGATAATCGAACGGCGCGACGACGCCGACGCTGATGGTGTTGTCGTGCTGCGGAATGTACCACCACCAACCTTTTCTGTTCGTGGTCTGAATGACGACGGTGGCGCCTTCATCGCGGCCGGTATCGCGGTAGGCGCCTTCCCAGTAAGTCCAGATGGCGCCCTTGTCCAGCACCGGGTCCCACAAGCGCAGTCCGAAGCGATTTTGCAGCATCGCGCTTTGGCCGCTGGCATCGACAACCACCTTGGCCCGCACCTCGCGCGGCGTCCCGCCCTCGGTCTGTACGCGCACGCCGACGGCGCGATTGCCCTCGAACAATACTTCCAGAACGCGGGCTGGTTGATGCACTTCGACGCCGTGCTCGCGGGCATTGTCGAGCATCAACGTGTCGAATTCGCTGCGGATGACCTGCCAGGTCTGCGAGCATTCGTGCGGCTTGTTGTCGTGGAAATAGAACGGGGCCGACTCCTTGCCCTGGGCGTTGACGAACTGAACGCTGTATTTCTTGACGAAGGGACTGGCCTTCATTTTGTCGAGCATTTTGAGGCGCTGGAACACCCAGTAGGTTTCGGGAATCAGCGATTCACCGATGTGGAAACGCGGAAAGTGCTCGCGCTCGAAGAGCTGGACCTTGCAACCCTGTTGGGCCAAAAGTGTAGAAACTGTGCTGCCTGCCGGGCCGCCGCCAATCACAACAATGTCCGCTGTATCGCCAATGCTCGCGCTCATGAAGAAAAGCTCCTTGTTGCTCCATAAATTAGCTACATCTGTGGATAATTTTATGGAGAGAATCGAATCATGTCTTCGACACGCGATCCATTCGATCTGACGGGCCGTCGCGCCCTGGTCACCGGCGCCAGCCGCGGCATCGGCCTGGCGGTAGCGACGGCGCTGGCCCAGCGCGGCGCCGCCGTCGCCATCACCAGCCGCAAGCCCGACAATCTGACCGTCGCCGCCGGCCAACTTCAAAGCGCCGGCGCCGATGTGCATTCCTTCGTCTGCCACCAGGGCGACCCCGAATCCGTTTCCCAGCTGTTCGCGCTGCTCGATCAAGAGACATTTACACCCGATATTGTCGTCATTAACGCCGCCACTAATCCTGTTTACGGACCGCTCATGGATCTCGATCTCGAGGCGTGGCGAAAAATCCTCGATGTGAACCTGACCGGTGCGCTTCTGACGGCGCAGACAGCGGCGCGGCGCATGTTGCCTCAGGGTCGTGGCTGTATCGTCTTCATGGCGTCGATCGCCGGCCTCGATCCGCTTCCGGGTCTGGGCGCTTACAGCGTCAGCAAGGCGGGACTTCTCGGCCTGATGCGAGCCTTGGCCAAGGAGCTGGGCCCCAGCGGCATCCGCGTCAATGCGGTGGCGCCAGGACTGATCGAGACACGCTTCTCGGCGGCCCTGTTTCAGGACCAGGCGGCGTATGAGCGGATCATCGGTTACACGCCGCTGGGCCGTCACGGTCAACCCGACGACATCGCCAGCGCGGTCGTATTCCTGGCATCGGACGCGGCGGCCTACGTGACGGGGCAAGTGCTGATTGTGGACGGCGGTGGACGCATGTGATTCCGCATCGGCAATAATCGAATCCGGTAAAATGATGGCATGAGCAAAAAGCAGACTACACCTGTTCCCTACGTCCAGCCGTACCGTTATCCGTCGCCGAACATTCCGATGGCGGCGATCCGACGTTTCGCTCGTCAGATCGCCGAGCACTTCCATCCGCAGAAGATCATTCTGTTCGGGTCGTACGCCTACGGCACGCCGCACAATGAGAGCGATGTCGATTTGCTGGTCATCATGCCGGCCTACAATGTGGTCAATCAGGCCATTCGCATCTGTCAGGCATTCGAGCGGCCGTTCGTGTACGATCTGATCGTGCGCACGCCTAAGCAGATCGAGATTGGCTTTCGAGACAATAACTGGTTCTTGCGGGAGATCGTCGAAGAGGGAAAGGTCCTTTATGAAGCGCGAGACGTGGAAGTGGGTACGCAAGGCCGAGGACGATTGGGAAGCAGCGCAAGAACTCGCCGGTCGAAACCCTCTGCTACGATTCAGCCTCTTGCGCGAACCTCGCCCGATGGTCTTGGTGTCGATTCTTGATAGGCCTTTCTGTTGTCGGTGGAGATGTCGCTCATGCGAAGCCTGACGAGTTGGGATAACCTTCAGCGTCTTGTCGGTACAAGTTCGGAAAGCGCCGACCTTGACTTCAAGGCAACGCTAGACCCGTCGAAGGGCAAGATCGAATTTGCGAAGGACGTTGCCGCGCTGGCCAATGTGTTGGGTGGTCATGTGCTGGTGGGTGCATCCACCGATATGAATGGAACCCGTTGCACAGGTTTTCACGGCGTCGAAAAGGACCTTGCAACCGATATTTCCAAAGTCATCGAGGAACAGGTCAAGGATCGCTGTCGGCCAACACCGATTTTTAATGTTCGAACGTTTGGTCTGCCCGGATCCCCTAAAGTCGTCGTCGTGATCGCCGTCGAGGCAAGTGCCCGCGCTCCTATCGGCGTCTGCCTTCGCCAAGAGAAAGGCGGTATTCTTGTCGATAAAGGTTGGGCCTTCCCATATCGCGTCGGTTCACTGACTGAATACCTTCACCCCGACCAGTTCGGAGTCTACGAATCCATGACTGCCCGCCGTGCCGCCTCTCTCCTAAATTCGATCCCCGTCGATGAACGTGAAGAGGTCCACGTCCGCTGGGTTGAAAAAGGGGGCAGAGGGCCTGCTGGCGGCGCAGTTTACGACTCATTTGGGTCCTTGCCGGTTCGGTTCTACTGTGTCGATCTTCTGGGCA
This sequence comes from Gemmataceae bacterium, assembly GCA_036557565.1. Lineage (GTDB taxonomy): Bacteria > Planctomycetota > Planctomycetia > Gemmatales > Gemmataceae > JAJPHU01. Next base: position 15,250 of record DATBHJ010000048.1, on the reverse strand, counting down.
ACGCGGCATCGTTCAATGAGTTGGATGGGGCGGCACGAATCGACGTTCCGCTCGACCAGATCCAGACCGTTTGGCGGACAACGAGAAGTTGGGCTGTCACGATCAACGGCAGTCTCCAGCAAACCAATGGCGAATGGCAATACTGGCCGCCGATCTGATGAGCAGAGAAGGGAAATCGGAGCGGAGAGGGAGACATCGTACACACACGCGACTTGCTGAGGCGATGAGCTAATGCCATCCCACTCCTTGATTCGGTGGAACGGTGAACGGGCCGATGCGTTAGATGAGATCGAAAGCGCGCACGCGATGGTTGGCGGGACCGAGAGGGGTAGGCGTTATGCGACTCAGCAAATCAATTATTCGTATGTCGCGCTGTTGTCTTCGCACTTCCAAGGATTTTGTCGGGATCTTCATACCGAGTGCATTGAGCGTCTTGTCGCAATCTTCCCGGCGCAGCTTCAGGGTTTATTGCGTGCGGAGTTTACCTGGAATCGGAGTCTTGATCGAGGCAATCCGCATCCGGGCGCTATCGGCTCCGATTTCAACCGATTGGGAGTCGATATTTGGGCAGACGTGTACGTCTTGGATGCGAGAAATGAACGCCGTCGCGAATTGCTTCAAGAACTGATCGACTGGAGAAACGCCATTGCTCACCAAGATTTTGATCCCGTAGCACCGGGCGGCATACCCACGCTTCATCTGGCGAGGGTCAGAGCATGGCGGAGCGGCGCAAATGCGCTGGCTCGCTCCTTCGATCAAGCAGTGTATAATTACTTGCAAGGAGTGGTGGGCACAGCTCCTTGGTGATGGGCTGACGGAGAATGGATCATGCCTGAAAGAAAGTTCCGCAAAGGTGATCGAGTCCGGTTTCACTTTGTTACACGCTTTGTTGAGGGTGTAGTACAGGAAGACCGCGGGCCGCTTGGAATCAACGGCCGGCATCTCTATCGGGTGGAGTTCCCTTTCGGACTTCACGCCGAATCCCCTATGCACATTGAATTGCCGGCTGAGAAGCTTCAATTGATTCAGGACGAGGTTTCGACGGACCACTAGAAGACCGGTCGTAGGACAGTTACTCCGGCGCCAGCCAGACGCGCACGATACGATCGCCGCCGCACGAGACCAGGCGGCGGCCGCGGCCGGTCAGAGCGAGAGCGCTGATGTGGCCCTTGTGTCGCGGCTCGAACGTGTCCAGATGCTCGCCGCTGGCCGCGTCCCATACGAACAGAGCGCCACTCTCGTCGCCGGAGACGATGTGCTTGCCGCTGGGCGAAAACGTGGCGCCGTAGACATGCGCGGAGTGACCGCGAAGACAACGCAGCTCTTTGCCGGTTTGCAAGTCCCACAAACGAACGGTGGTATCCCAGCAGCCGGAGACGGCCTGCCGTCCGTCCGGCGAGAAGGCCACGCTCATGATGCGTTCGCCGTGGCCCTGGAACTTGCGCAGCTCCCGTCCGCTGTCCAGGTCCCACAGACGCACCGTGCGGTCGTTGTCGAGTCCTCCCGTCAGGGCGCGGCGGCCGTCCGGCGAACAGGCCACGCACATGATCGAGTCTTTATGTCCGGTAAGCTCGCGCAGCAGTTTGCCGGTCTCGACGTCCCACAATCGCAGCACGCCGTCGAAGCAGGCCGACAGGGCACGACGGCCGTCGGGCGTGAAAACGACAGCACGCACGGCGTCGGGATGAGGACCAAACGACCGTACTTGCTCGCCCGTGGTCACATCGTACAGGACGACTTCGCTGGCCTGTCCGCCGGCCAGGGCGCTTTTGCCGTCCGGTGCGAACGCTACCGCCCAAATCGAGCCGTGATAGCCGTGGAACTGCCGAATCTGCTTGCTGCTCTGCAAATCCCAGAGGCGAAGCGTGCCGTCGTTGCCGCCAGAGAGGACGCGGCGACCGTCGGGCGAGACGGCGACGCTGACAACAACGTCGCTGTGGCCCGCCAGGGCCAAACGCTCGCTATACAAGCGCTGATGGATGCAATGAAGAACATCGCGGGCGCGGAAACGCACTTCCAAATCCGGGCTTTTCAGGGCGACGCGCAGGCGTGGCACCGCAGGCTCGCCGATGTCGCCGAGACGTTGACTGGCTTGCTCGCGCTCGGTGAACTCACCGCTGCCCAACTGAACGATCAGCCGGGCGATGGCGGCGCTCGTCGGCCGTTCTCCTTGTGGATCGGGCGATTCGGCCCAACCTGTGTAGACGGCCAACAACACCCATCCCAACGCCGCCAACAGAATCCAACAGTTTTTCACGCTCAACCTCCATGTCCCGAGCGCCGGGCGCTGGCCGGTATCTTTTCCCGATTGGCGAAATAATGCAAGATCGTCCGGCGGGCTGGTGAAGGAGCGCATTTCCTGTCACAATTCACCCAGCGATGGTTTCATCTTTCCCGAGGGTCGATTATGGCGTATCAAACGACCATTCGCGGCGAGCATTTCTCCTTCGCCGATCTGCGTGAAGTATTCGCACGCGCCAACGAGGAAAAATCCGGCGACCGTCTGGCCGGCCTGGCCGCTCGCTCCGAGCGCGAGCGCGTCGCCGCCAAACTCGTCCTAGCCGATGTGCCTCTGGGCGACATCCTCGACCGCTCGCTGCTCGATCCCGATACGGATGACGTCAGCCGTTTTCTGCTCGATACGCTCAATCAAGAGACGTTTCGCCCACTGCGCAGCCTGACCGTCGGGGAACTACGCGAACAACTGCTCGATGAGGCGCTGAGCGAGGAAGTGATCCGTACGCTGCAGCCGGCCCTGCATCCCGACGTGGCTGCGGCGGTGGCCAAGCTGATGAGTAACAAGGACCTGGTGCTGGCCGCGAGCAAGATCAAGAACATCACGCGCTGCCGCAACACGATGGGGCAGCGCGGCGTGCTCGGCATCCGCGTACAGCCCAATCATCCCGCCGACGATCTGGGCGGCATCCTGCTGGCCGCGGTCGATGGATTGCTGTTCGGCTGCGGCGACGCAGTGATCGGCGTCAATCCAGCCACGGAATCGGTCGAGACGGTGTCCGCCATCCTGCTCGGACTCGATCGTCTCATCGATACGCTGGCCGTGCCGACGCAGGCGTGCTGCCTGGCCCACATCACGACGCAACTGGCCTGCCTGGAGCGCGGCGCTCCGGTGGACTTGCTGTTTCAATCGATCGCCGGCACGCAGGCCGCCAACGCCGCATTCGGCATCGGCCTGTCGCTCTTGCGCGAGGGGTGCGAGTGCGTGCAGGAAAGCCATCGCCAGCGCAACGTCTCTTGGGTCGGTGACAACGTGATGTATTTCGAGACCGGGCAAGGCAGCGCCCTGTCCGCCGACGCGCACCATGGCCTGGATCAGTTGACCCTGGAGGCGCGGGCCTACGGCGTGGCTCGCGCCTTCGAGCCGTTTCTGGTCAACAGCGTCGTCGGCTTTATCGGCCCGGAGTATCTTTACGACGAACGGCAGATCATCCGCGCCGGGCTGGAGGACCACTTCATGGGCAAGCTCCTGGGCCTGCCGATGGGTGTCGATGTCTGTTACACCAATCACGCGGCGGCCGATCAGAACTCGGCGGACAATCTGTTATTGCTGCTGGCGCTGGCGGGCTGCAATTACTTCATGGGCGTGCCCTGCGCCGATGATGTCATGCTCAACTATCAGTCCACGAGCTATCACGACGCCGCTGGGGTGCGGCAAATATTGGGACAGAGGCCGGCACCGGAGTTTTTGGCGTGGCTGGAGGAACGCGGCATCTTCCACAAGGGGCAGCTGGCGCGTGCGGAGGAGATGGGGAGGCAGCGATTGCTGGAAAAAGTAGGAGGGTTGCTGGCTTTGGAGGAAGCGAAATGAGACGCTTGCCTCGCTCCGCTGGGCGTTGCGGCTGCTTGTCTTACTCCCTCCCCCCTTGTGGGGGAGGGTTGGGGTGGGGGGAAGTACGCTCTTACCCCCCACCCCAACCCTCCCCCACAAGGGGGGAGGGAGAAAAATGCCTCGCCCGCCTGCAAAGCGCACTATTCCAGAGGATGCAACGCCGCCGACTGTCCGGCCAGCCAGCCGGTGCTCCAGGCCGCCTGAAAATTGTAACCGCCGATCGGTCCATCCAGGTCGAGTACTTCCCCTGCCAGGAACAGACGCTCAACCCGTTTGCTGCACAGGCTCCGCGAATCGACTTCCTCCAGCGCCACGCCGCCCGCCGTCACCTCGGCCTTGGCGAAGCCCAGCGTTCCCGTCACCGGCAGATGCAGGCGCTTGATGCAGCCGACCATGCGGGTGCGATCCGCTCGGCTGAGGGAGGCCGCCTTGCGATCGATGGGCAGTCCCGCCACGCCCAGGAGCACCTCGCTCAGACGGCGTGGCAGGCGCGCCGAGAGCACGACGGCAAGCTGTTTCTTGCCGGATGCCGCCGTCTCGATGCGTAGCCATTCGTCGAAGGCGGCCTCGACAACGTTCGGCAGCAAATCGATTTCCAGGGTCAAGGTCTCGGGTCGGGGATGACCGCTGACGACTCGGCTGACATCGAGTATCACCGGCCCCGACAGGCCAAAGTGAGTAAACAGCAGCGATCCACGCCTTACGGCGAGCGGCTTGCTCTCTTCGATGATGCGAACCGCCACGTCCGGTAAGGTGACACCGCGAAGCTCCGCGACCCAGGGGACCGATACGGTGATCGGAACCAGGGCCGGACGCGGCGGGACGATGGTATGGCCGAGCCGAGCCGTCAGCGCGTAGCCGTCGCCCGTCGTGCCGCAACCCGGATAGGATTGTCCGCCGGTCGTGAGAATGACGGCTCCAGTATGAAGGGTACGCTGCGGTGTTGTCAGAGTGAAGCCCGACGAGGTCGGTTGCCAATCGCGGAGGGGTTCCTCCAGCGCCAGCCGGGCGCCGCTGCGCTCCAGCCGCCGCACCAGGGCGTCGAGTACGTCGCGCGCCTTGTTGCTGACAGGGAAAATCTTGCCCGTCTCCTCGACCTTGGTGGCAACGCCCTCCGCCTCGAAGAAAGCGACGGTGTCCTCAACGCCCAGAGCCGCCAGCGCCGAATGCAAGAAGCGTCCGGGCGGCCCGAAAGCCTCGACAATTCCCCGGTTGTCCGTGGCGTGCGTCAGGTTGCAGCGCGTGCCGCCGGACATGAGGATCTTGACGCCGGGCTTACGGGCCTTCTCCAACAGCAGCACGCGCCGGCCGTGTTCGGCCGCCCGGATCGCCGCCATCAGCCCCGCCGCCCCCGCGCCCACCACCACGATGTCCCAGGACTCCTCCGCCATGCCCATAAGCTATGCCGACGAACCGCTGGCGTCCGTCGGTGGATGCAACCCCTACCAGCCTCGTCAGCGATGTGTGGGTAGTCAGGGTGCAAAGCTCAGTTGGTTTGTGGGGGCCTGGATGGAGGTGTGTACGCGCAGGTCAACTTGCCTTATCCGGGCAGACGAAACGGCCGACCAGCTCCAGACGATGCCCGGTGATCTCGAAGCCCTGTTGGCGGAGGGTTTCTACCAACTGGGGATCGAGTTTGTCGAGCAAAGTCGGATCGTAGGGCAAGGGCAGGTCGATGACTTCGCCGCTGTGCTGGCAGCGGAGGTGATAGTGCGGCTCACTGCGGCCATCGTAGCGCGTCGGTCCGTGATCGCCGGCGATGCGATTGGCCAGCCCGGCATCGACGAGCGCATCCAGCGCGTTGTACACCGTGGCCAGGCTGATGTTGGGCAGGCACCGGCGCACGGCGGCGAACACTTGCTCGGCCGTGGGATGGCCAGACGCCGTGCGCAGATACGCGAACACGGCCGCACGCTGGCGCGTGTAGCGCCAGCCGGACTCTTCCAGAGCGCGGCGGACGTCCACGTCCTGTGCGGGATGGCACGCGGGTTCGCGGTGAAACATGTTCATGTTGTTCATTTTAGGTAAGGACGCCAGCGCGGCAAGAAAGATGAACAGACGCTCTGGCATCCAAGTTGCCCATATAATCTTGTATGCGAGCCGCCGCGCTTATCCCGGCGGGGTTTACCCCCGCCGCTCACCTGCTTGGGAGGGACCCGCTCATGACTGCACTTCGCTTTTCTCTCAGCCTGGCGATAGGACTGACGCTCATCGGCGCGGCTTCCGCGGACGAGGCCCGCGGCCGCATTGTTCAAATCGATCCGGACAAGAAACAACTTCGCCTCGAGACGCGCCGTCCTCAACGTGCCGGCGTTCTCGATTTGAAACTGGACGACAAGACGCAGATCCTCATCGCCGGACAACCTGCGACCTTGAAGGACCTGGCGCCCGGCCGCCGCATCCGCGTCGTGTTCGAGATGCGTGACGGCAAGGCGACGGCGCAAGTGATTCGCTCATTCGGCCTGAATCTGGCCCAACTCCAACCGGCCGCGCCCCAGCCGGCCGCGCCGAAGGAAGGCGAAGGCGTGGCTGGCACGCTCCAGCGCGTGGCCTCGACAGATCGCGAAATCGTCGTCCTCGGTCCGGGTGCCAAGGGACCGCAGACGGAGACAACCATCGCCGTGCCGGAGGAGACAGCCATCACGCGCGAAGGCAAAAAGATCACCCTTGACGATCTGAAAGAAGGCGAGAGTGTCACGGTCAAGACCGAATCCCGCAAGGGCAGGTTAACGGCGATATCGATCCAGGTCGGCCAAGCCGCCCCGGAGAGATCGGCGGTGCCACCGCGCCGCAATCTCATCCCGCGTTTGCGGCAAGTGTTGCAGATGGCTGATGAGCTGCTCCGCGAACTGGAGCAGCAACGGAAAGCTGCTCCGGAAAAGCCGTGATGGGACGATCAACGCGGCTCGCCACGCAGCGCTTCGAGCAACAGCGGATGCAACGTGCCGTTGCTGGCCACGGCATCCGGCGTGTACGGATCGAACGGTGTGCCATCGACATTGGTGATGACGCCGCCGGCCTCGCGGATAAGGACGGCGCCGCCGGCCACATCCCAAACATGATTGTCGAATGCCCAGTAGCCGTCGAAACGTCCGGCGGCGAGATACGCCATGTTGAGTGCCGTCGAGCCGGTGCGGCGCAGCGACCGTGCCCGCAGCGAGAAATAGCGCCACCAATCCAGCGTCCGCTCCTGCCCCTGCAAATCCGGCGGAAAACCTGTGGCCAACAGAGCATCTTGTAGGCCCGTCGCCTGGCTGGTCACTAAGCGGCGCGAGCCGAGCCAGGCCCCTTGTCCCCTGGCAGCAACAAATAGCTCGTCCTGACGCGGATCGAAAACGACACCGACGACCAACTCGCCGGCCACTTGCAAGCCGATCGACACGCAGTACCAAGGACAATCGTGGACATAGTTGGTGGTGCCGTCGAGCGGATCGCAGATCCAGGTCGGCGGCGCATCAGGAGCCGGCCGCGCTTTCGAGGCGCCCTCTTCCTCGGCGAGAAAAGCATGATCGGGAAAGCGCTCGTGCAGGTAGGAGTAAATCGTGCGCTGCGAGGCAAGGTCGGCGTCGGTGACGAGATCGGCCCGGCCTTTCTCGCGGACCTGGAATCGATTGCGCCAATCCTCCAGCACGGCCGCTCCTCGCCGCGCTGCCTCACATGCAGCTTCTCGGTAGATCGTCAGGTCATCCCTGGCCATCGTGAATCTCCTCTACCAGCCCGAAGCATGAGCGAGGGCTGTCTGGCGCCCTCGCTTAAGCTTCGGGCTGGTGAAATCAACACCCGCGCACCCACACCTTGCCGCTGTGCAAAAACCAAATTACGACGTTGCACTGGCACTTGTAATCGAACACGATCCGGTGTCCGGTGCAGCGCACGTTGCGGAGGCAGCCGGGCGGCAGCGTGAAGCACACCTTGACCGGGCAGCCGGTCTTGGGGTGAATCAGCAGCACTTCGTACTTGCCCGGCAGCGGCTTGAACACGGCGACAAACTCACTGACCGTCATCGGTCGAACCGGAAGGACATTGAGCGGCGGCGCGATCGTCGGCGGCGGCAGCTCGGGCACCGCCTGAGGCAACGGCAGCGGCGTATCGGGCAAGGCCGGGACGCTGGGGGCAAACTGCGCGGAAGCCAAGGAAGCTGCGCTCCACAAGCCCGCCGTGGTCAGTATACCCAGAACCAACCAACATCGCATGACGCATACTCCTTTTCATTGGAGACGTTCGCGCCAGGGTAATGATCTATCTGCGGGTCCGCCGGTCGGCCAGATAGACACGTCGGCGGCACATCCCTTTCATTCTCATTCCATCATACGTTCAAAACAACCGGCCCGATGCGCCCCGACTGCGTAATCCATGCGACCGCGCCGGCTCGATCGGCGGATTATTCCTGTTGTGCCAGTTCTTCCGCCCTTGCAGCTGCCATCACAACAGGCAATGTCTTCCCGTCTTCGCCGCGCGGAGCCGGCGCGCGAATCATCGGGAACAATAGATCTTGAATAGAATGAAAATAGAGGACGGTGTATCTTTGCGAACCGGCAGCGTTAGCTGTCCGGTGCCCGAGCACGATGAGGACGCAAATTATGAGTACAACTACGCCAACGGATCGAGAACAGCAGAGCTTTGCCGAAACCGCCTTGCGGTTGGGCGGTAAGACGGAAGAGGAAGCCCGCCGCATGGGGGCCGTGGACAAGGCCGACGAGCAGGTCGAATCGCTGTTCCGGCCGCAATATCAGACAGCCAACAGCCCCGTCCACAAGGCGGTTTGGGATGGCAAGGTGCCACTCGATCTGTTCGCGCCGCCGCCCCTGGCCGCGTCGGCGCCGTGCGATCGCAGCATGGAGGCGGCGATGGAAATCGTCCGTCGCCGTCGAGCCGAAGACAAGATTCGCGACGATAAGGGCAAGGTTTCCACGGAGACGCTGCAAGAGCTGGCCGGTGCCGGCTACTGGGGCATGCTCATCGATCCACGCTATGGCGGCCAGGGAGCGCCCTTCGCGCGCTTTGGCAACTTCCTGACGCGCATGGCTGTCTGGGACGCCATGGTTTCCGGCCTGGCCTCGATTCACGGCTGCATCGGCGCCGTGGACCCCGTGCGCACCTTCGGCACACCGGAACAAAAGGAACGCTTCCTGCCCAAGCTGGCCAACGGCCAGGCGTTGTCCGGCTTCGCGTTGACCGAACCGTGCGCCGGCTCAGACCTGACCGCATTGCGGACAACAGCGGTCCTGGAAGGCGACGATTACATCGTCAACGGCGAGAAGCTATTCATCACCAACGTCATCCCCGGCCGCACCGCCGGCCTGGTCGTGCTAATCGAAGGCAAGCCCGCCGTCCTCGTCGTCGATCTGCCACAGCAGGAAAACGAGCATTTCCAGATCGTGCCCTACGGACTGTATGCTCTGCGGCATGCCTACAACAACGGCCTGCGCTTCAAGAACTTCCGAGTGCCCAAGGGTAATCTGCTCAAGCCGCCGATCGGCGACGGCCTGACCATCGCCTATCACGGTCTGAACCTGGGCCGTGTGTCGCTGTGTGCCGGAGCAGCTGGGACGATGCGCGTCATGCTGGCCAACATGCTGCCGTGGGCCGAGTTCCGCCGCACTTACGGCGAAGCGATTGCCAAGCGCGAACTGGTCAAGCGTCGCATCGCTCGCCTGGCCGGCCTGATCGCCGGCGCCGACGCCCTCGTGGCCTGGTGTTCCTGGCTCATCGACGAGGGTTATCGCGGAGAGATGGAGTGCATCATCGCCAAGATTTTCGGCAGCGAGGCCATGAAAGAAGCGGCCATCGAGCTGTTCATGAAGACGCACGGCGGACGCTCGTTCCTCAAGGGCCATCTGCTCGGCGACAACATCTACGATTTCCTGGCCCCGTGTATCTACGAGGGCGAAGGCGAGATGCTGGGCATGGCCTTCTTCAAATCGCTGGTAAAGGAGCACGGCAAGCGCTTCTTCGAGCCGATCGGCAAGGCGGTGCAGAAGCTGGGTCTGAAAAACCCCAATCCGCTCAATCCGCTGCACGCCTGGAAGCTGCGCAAGCAATTAGCTCCTTATGCCCGTTGGAAAGTCGCTCAAAAGTTCGCACCGCGCGATCATCAGAGCGTACGGGGCATGGACAAACGGCTGAGCGAACACGTCGATTTCGCCCTGACGGGCTTCGGCCGGCTCCGCGGCGAAGTGACGGGGGCCATGGAGAAATATCAGCTCAAGCTCGCCGACCGTCAGTGCCGCATGGCCGAGCTATCGCAGCGCATTCAGGACAACGTGATTATTCTGGTCACGGCGCAGTGGGGCCATCGCCAGGGCAACGAGCCATCGATCGCCGCCGCCGACATGCTCTGTCAGGACCTGCGACGCAAACTGACGGGCGAACGTCCGAGCGATCGCTATTTCCGCGATGCCAGCAAACTGGCGGACATGATCCTGTCGGGCGGTTTCGAGGCCATCGCCGGCGTACCGCGTGAAGAGATTTTGATGAAGTACGAGAATAAATGACCTATCCGAGCCTGAAGCGTAGGCGAAAAGGATCCTTCGCTTACGCTTCAGGTTCGGAGGAGACCAATCATCTACGACCCGAAGTACACCTTCAGGTTCGGCCGCCGTTTCTTCAGTTCCTCGCGCTCTTGTTCCGAGATAGACGAAGTGTGAAGCCACAGCATTTTGAGCTTAGGCAACTCGCTCAGTCGCTTCGCCCCCCGATCTGTAATATGCGTGCTGAGTAACATTAACACTTGTAGATTTGTCAGCGCTGTCAGGGTATCCACACTGGCGTCGGTAATCTGCTTATCGCCAGGTCCGCGACCGATGCTGATGTCGAGATGTCTCAAATTCTTGAGGTTTTTCAAGGCCGCAACTCCCTCATCGCTAAGATTGGCCCGCTGCAAATCGAGTTGCTCCAGCATCGTCAGACCGGCCAGGTGCTTGATTCCGGCATCCGTAATGGGCATTCGGCTCATGCCGATCCAGAGCCCGCGTAGCTGCTTCATGCCTTGCAGGTGTCTCAGGCCCTCATCGCTGAGAGCGTTTCCCTGTAGTCCGAGACGTTGCAGCGCGGGCAACCGGGCGAATACCTCCAGCGCCTGATCGCCGATCTGACCGCCATTCATGTGAAGGTCCTGGAGCTTAGTGAGGCCTGCCAGGTGCTTGACTCCGGCGTCCGTAATCTTCTCGGCGTCCCAAATTAAAAGCATCTCCAAGTCTTTCAACCCGACTACGCTTGCCAGGGCTTCATCGGTCGCTTGACCCTTCTTCAGGAAAAGTCGCTTCAGTCGCGTGAATGCGTTCACGCCTCGCAGCGCTTCGTCGGTGTTGGATTGCGTGTTGTCGTAGCGTCTCTTCTCAGGCGTCTCATGGTAGACCATGTTGACTTCGATGACGTGGTTGTCCTTGTCCACTTCGTACCAGCCGCCGAGTTCGCGGATGCGTTCGGCTGCCTGCCGTTCAGCGGCGACGGGCAGTTTGAACCGCACGGGAGTGGGGTCCGGGTCCGGAATTGGCTCTTTGGACAGAATGCGGAACACGAGAGTGACGACCTCGCCCGATTTGACCTCGATGCCCTTTTGGTAGTATTCCCGCCGCTGCGTCAGATTCCAGACATTGGGGTACATGATGTACGGGTAGCTGATTCCGGGCGCGACGCGCAGGCGAAACGCTCCGTTGTCATCGACTTCGCTTGATTGGCAGGCAGCACCACTTTTCGGATGCGAAGGGCCATACGCAGCCACGTGCAACCGCTGTTGGCTGCGCGGATCACGCCTGATGGGCTTGCCCGTTTCGGCCTCGATAAGGCGGCCTTCTATCCAGCCGCCCTCGATTAGCGTCAAATCAGGGGCTGCATGTGTCTTGCCGGCCGTCACGGCAAACGAATCGATGGCGGTACAGGCCCGCTCCGGTGCTTGCGCCCAGATGTTGTAGATCGCATCTGGCAGTGAAGAAAATCGGTACTTGCCGTCCCGGTCGGTGAGCGTCTGATGGTATCCGTGCTCTTTGCTCTTGTTAGTCCCTTGCATGCACACCAGGACATTGGCAGCCGGTTTACCGGTGATCTGGTCCATCACACGGCCCTCGATAATCGCCGCCGGATGCAACTTAATGTCGATGGTATCGGGGACGCGCTTGTATATGGGTCGCTGTTCACCATAATCAGGGTGACGTACGTTAAAATAACAATGGCTCACGGTCATCATGCCGCGGCCGTCGCCGCTGGGAGTCGGCTTTTGTTTGGCCACGTCCCAGGCGGGAAGATCGGTGATGGCGTAGCGGCCGTCGGTGTCGGTGCGGGAGCTGCTTACTCCGGGCAAGGGATCGGTGGCCAGACCGTTGGTCCAAACCCAGGCACCGGCAATCGGCTTGCCGCTGGGGTCTGTCACGCGACCTTGCAGCGTCGCTGCCGGTTTCATCGTGATCGTGATCCTCTCCGCCGGCATCTCGTAAAACCGTTGAATCGCCGAGGCGCGGCTTTTCTTTGTGTACGCCAGTACGTAGGTCCACTCGCGGCGCTCGTTTGGCCGCGGCAGCGCCGGCAGGTTGCTAAAGCGAAATTCTCCGCGATCATTCGTCTTCGCTTCACGCAGCTGTTCGGTTTTCAGTTGCATGAAATCCTCGCGGTACACCGTCACTCGGACATCCCTCAAGGCCGAACCGTTCTCGTCCTGGCAAATGCCGGCGAGAGTAATGGAATTCTCTGGCGCAGGCTGAGACGAATTGCTCCCCTTCTCTTCTTCCAGACCTCGACCTGTGATCCGTGCATCGGTCAACCCAACGGCGATGAGCAGAAGGACGAGCAAGCTGCCTAGCGCCCGTCGTGTCTGTGTCGGCTTACTGTGGCTTGCTATCATCTGAATCCTCCTGGCAAGGGAAAGATTGGGGTCAAACATTTCGACCGCACCGGACAGCGAGCCGGCAAGTCGCAGCTGTTCGGCGCTTTTCAGAATGAGGTGGCCGTAGCGGCGAGCTTCGTCGATGTCCACGCGGTCCAGCACCGCTGCATCGCAAGCGAGTTCGCGCTCCCGGCGCAAACAGAACAGTGCCAGCCAGGCAATCGGATTAAACCAATGCACGATTGCCAGCAACGAGGCGAAACGATCGCTCAGCACGTCGAGGCGGCGGACGTGCAGCAACTCGTGCAGCAACAGCAGACGCAAGTCTTCGTTGGAGAACGACGAGACGAAGTTCGCCGGCAGCACGATGTACGGCCGCCAGACTCCGCCGGTCGCCGGGCCGGTTAGGCCAGGAGCAAGAAGCAACTCAACCGGCCAGACAAGGTCCAACTCCTGCCGGCATGCGTTGAATAGTTGGAGAATTCTGTGGTCGACGACCTGCTGCCAAGATCGTCTCTGTTGTGCAAGCCGAAACGCCAGCCAACTTCTGCGGCCCGCAAGCAGCAGCAATCCGGCGAGCCAGGCCAGTGCAAGGCACGCCCGCGCCGATAACATCGACTCGGGTTCTCCGGCCGTAGATTGCTCTTCCACGTTACGAGATTGCGAGAAAGCCTCGACCGGCGGCCGCGAGAGGGTTGGCATCTGCGGAACGGGTGAATCCGTTAGAGGCTGTATTTCCCGGTCTTGCATCGGCCCATTCTCCGGTGCCTGCACGACCGATGCTTCACGTGGATGTGGCGCGAGCTGAAAGAGACTCCAGGGCGAGGACGGCACGACAGGAAAGGCCAGGCGCGCGCACACCACCAGCCACAGGGCGAACCGCCAGCGCGGCTGCAATGTCTTGCCCAACAGCCGGCAGGTAACCAATACCACCACACCGAGGACTGCCGCTTGCCACCCGGCGTGGACGATGCTCGTCAGCGCCGCTTCCAACAGAGAAAAAGCCACCGCGGTCATCTTTGGTCCCTCCCGGCCCGCGCTACTCTTGGCGCGGACGTTTTTCGTCGAGCAACCGCTTCAGCTTGTCGATCTCTTCGGCCGGAATGTTCGCATCGCGCACGAAATGCACCAGCAGTTCCGCCGCATCGCCGCCAAAGACTTTGTTCAAGAATGCCCGACTTTCCTGACGGATACAACGAGCGCGGCTAACAAGTGGGGTGTAGACGTAACGATTTCCTTCAGACTGAGCCGAAAGTGCTCCCTTCTCTACCAGCCGAGCCAGAAGCGTGCGAACAGTGCGATGCTGCCAACCTGTCTGGGGTGACAACAGGACGATGAGCTCGGCCGCCGTCGCCGAGCGGCGCTCCCAAATCGCCTGCATCACTTGCCATTCGGCGTCCGAAATATGGAGTGAGGTCTCCGCCATTCTTTTTCTCCGTGACTACATCCGTAAGCATTGTTACTACGGATGTAGTCACTTGTCAAGAGAGTAAGGCGGGAAAAAGGTCACTCAGGAAGACTGTGGGATAGGGCGTTTTCCGTCCGTTTCTGACTTCGTTCTACCCACCACTGCCCGGCCATTGCCGCGATCAGGGCCAGGCTCACCCACTGGAAGAACGTCAGTCCGCCCGCCCAGACGGGCTCCGGGCGAATGAACTCGCTCAGAAACCGGTAGACACCATAAGCGATCAGATAAATCTGCAAATGATGTCCGCGCAGCCAGCCCTCGCGGAGCAACAGGGCCAGCACCAAGGCCATGCTCAGGTGAAACAGCGATTCGTAAGCCTGCGTTGGATGGCGAATCAAGCCGTCGCCGAAATCGCGGCCCCAGGGTAAGTCCGTCGGTGTGCCGTAACAGCAGCCGTTGCAAAAACATCCCCAGCGTCCCACGACTAGCGCGCATGCTAGCGGCAGAGCGAACGTGTCGCCGGTCTTGACGTGAATCGCCATCATCCACTTGCCCACCTCGACCAGGAGATACGCGCCCATGAGTCCGGTGGTGATCGTCTTGCCGTCGGACAGCCAGGCCATGGGGGAGAATGGTCCCTCACTGGCGTCGAGAGCGAACGGCAGCTTCGCCCCAAGTGTTCCGCCGATGAACGCACACAAGGTGAGAGCGAGTCGCTTCGGCCACGGGAGCCGGCGCAGCCCTTCGGGCTTGGGTACGAGGTGACGAACGAAGACGAACACCACCAGGGCCAAGAGCATGAACAGGCCATAGGAAAAACGGGTCGGCATCAGCTCACGATTGGCAAAGTGCGTCGGGGAGATTCAACCGCGACGCTCTCGGTCAAGGGCGGCAGCGGCACATGGCCGTCGCGGTAGAGCGTGTTATAGGCGCAGAACGGGATCATGTGGCCGCTTGGCAGAAGGTGCGCCAGACAACACTTCATCACTCTTCGCGTATCGAAATTGTGAACATCCAGAAAGGCAGTCAAAGTTATTCGGAAAACGTCTGCGCCGCCGAGTTTTTCGGCCAGGGCGCGGACCACGAAATCGTCGAGGGGAGTATTGATGCTCCCTCCCCCCTCGTGGGGGAGGGTTGGGGTGGGAGGGAGACTGCCACCCCCCCACCCCAACCCTCC
>DATBHJ010000047.1:0-3096 GCA_036557565.1 Gemmataceae bacterium | reverse complement strand
TGGGCCTCGCTACGCTCGACCCACCCTACGACTGCGATTGCGTTAAAATAAAGAAGAAGATAAACGAATAAGATATAGTGGGAGTCACTGACATTTGTTAAGGAGTTGCCAATGAAGCGCATCCTTGTTGTGCTCTTGTTGATCGTGATTGGCGTTGTTTGCTTCGGATTCTACCAGGGTTGGTTCGCATTCTCGACCGGTGGTACGGACGAGAAACCCAACGCCACATTCACGATAGACAAAGACAAAATCCGCGAGGACGAAAAGAAGGCGGAGGAGAAAATTCACGAGGCAGGAGAGGCGATAAAAGAAAAAACCGGCATCGGGGGCGAGAAGAGTAAGACCGAAGAGTCCAAGAAGCCCTGAACCAGACTCAAATCCACTAGCCCGGAGCGCAAGCGACGGGCCGAAGCGCCCGTCGCTTGCGCTCCGGGCTAGTAAGTTGTGAAGCCACCTCTGCGCATTTGCGACTACGCTGTTGTTCTCCCTCATTTCTTGGCGTATAGTAAACATTCCTGCCTGCTCGCCGCTGATCTGCCACGATTGCCGCTGCGAGGTTTCGATGAAACCGCTTGCTCTCTCCTGCCTGATCCTGACCGGACTATTCGCTCTCGCTTCGCCGCTCTTTTCTGCCGAAGCGACCGTCGATTACAACCGCGACATTCGGCCCATTTTGGCGAAAAACTGCTTTGCCTGTCACGGCCAGGACGACGGTCATCGCGCCGCCAAGCTGCGGCTGGATCGCCGTGAGACGGCGCTTCTGCCCCGCAAGCGCGGAGCCGCCATCGTGCCGCACGCGCCGGAGAAAAGTCTGCTGATCGAGCGCGTCAGCACTGACGATGAGAGCAAACGCATGCCGCCCATGCAGACGGGCAATTCGCTGACCCAACAACAGATCGCCACGCTCAAACGCTGGATCGCTCAAGGGGCGCCGTATGCCGAGCACTGGGCGTTCGCCAAGCCGAAGCGTCCACCGTTGCCGGACGGACGGAACGGCATCGATTTCTTCGTGCGGGCCGAGCTGGAAAAACATGGCCTGAAACCGGCGGCAGAAGCCGATCGCTACACGCTCTTGCGTCGCGTCAGTTTCGATCTGCGCGGCCTGCCGCCGACGCCGCGCGAGATCGAGGAGTTCCTGGGCGATCGCTCGCCGGATGCCTACGAGAAGGCGGTGGATCGCTTTTTGAACGATGCCGCATACGGCGAGCGTTGGGCGCGGATGTGGCTGGATCTGGCTCGTTATGCCGACTCGGCCGGCTACGGCTCCGATCCGCTGCGGCCCAACATCTGGCGCTGGCGCGACTGGGTCATCGACGCCTTCAACCGCAATCTGCCCTACGATCGATTTTCCACCGAGCAGCTGGCCGGAGACCTGCTGCCCCATCCGGCGCTGGAGCAACGCATCGCCACGGCGTTTCATCGCAACACCATGACCAACACCGAGGGCGGCACCGACGATGAGGAATTCCGCGTCGCTGCCATCAAGGACCGCGTCGATACCACCATGCAAGTATGGATGGGCCTGACAATCGGCTGTGCCAAATGTCATAGCCACAAATTCGATCCGATTACTCAGCAAGAATACTATCGCTTCTATGCGTTCTTCAATCAGACGGCCGACAACGATCAGCCGGACGAACGCCCCACGCTCGCGGCCCCAACGCCCCAGCAGCAGGAACAGAATCGCCGCATCGACGAGAAGATCGCCGCGCTGAAAAAGCAAATGGCCGCGCCGCCCCTGGCCGCCATCCGCGCCCTGCGGCGGACGCCGATTCCGGTTGAATCGCTGGTTCTGCTCGGGGAGATCGGCAAGCTGGAAAAAGCGCGGCCGGCTGTGCCGCAAGTGCCCGTGATGGCCGAATTGCCGCCGGATAGGGGACGGCAAACGCACCTGATGGTAAAGGGCAATTTTCTCAATCCGGGCGACAAGGTCGAGCCCGGCGTGCCGGCCGCCTTTCACTCGCTGCCCAAAGATGCGTCCGTCAATCGTCTCGCCGTAGCCAAATGGCTCTTCTCCTCCGACAATCCGCTGACGGCCCGCGTCGCCGTCAATCGCTACTGGGCGGCGTTGTTCGGTTCCGGTCTCGTCGAGACGGAAGAAGACTTTGGCACCCAGGGCGAAATACCCAGCCATCCCGAATTGCTCGACTGGCTGGCCACCGAATACGTGCGTCTCGGCTGGGACACGAAGGCGTTCCTGAAACTGCTCCTCACCTCGGCGACGTATCGGCAATCGTCGCAGACGACGCCGGAGAAGCTGGCCAAAGATCCCCGCAATCGTCTGTTGTCGCGCGGCCCGCGCTTCCGACTCGAAGCCGAGATGGTGCGCGATCAAGCGCTCGCCCTGAGCGGCCTGTTGAGCCGCAAGATGCACGGCCCTTCGGTGTATCCGCCGCAACCGCCGGGTTTGTGGCAAGCGGCGTTCAACGGCCAGCGCACCTGGGCGACAAGCAAGGGCGAGGACCGTTATCGCCGCGGCCTGTACACGTTCTGGCGGCGCACCGTGCCGTATCCGTCGATGGCCACGTTCGACGCCACCAGCCGTGAAACCTGCACCGTACGCCGCATCCGTACCAACACGCCACTGCAAGCATTTGTCACCTTGAACGATCCGGTATATGTCGAATGTGCCCAGGCGCTGGCACGGCGCATCGTCAAGGAAGGCGGCACCATGCCCGAGGAACGCGCACGCTTCGGACTACAACTGTGCCTGTGCCGCCCGCCGCGAACGGAGCAGGTCCAGCAGGTGATGGAGCTGTTCCAGACAGAGCGCGAACATTATCGCAAGGACAACAAAGCAGCGCTGGCGCTGACCACGGAACCGCTGGGTCCGCTGCCGGCCGGCATGGACGCGACCGAGCTGGCGGCGTGGACCGTGGTGGCGAACGTACTCTTGAATCTGGATGCGGTGATGATGAAGGGGTAGAACAGTGCGCGGATCGATTTTGGTATGTATTTTTCGTTAGCCCAGCCCTTTAGGGCTGTCTATTACCAACATTTTCGGTGCCGGCTATGACAATCTTAGGGACTACCGCCCAAGCACTTACGCGCTAGGAGGCTGTCATGAACGTCTTCGCCGATGCTCACCAATGGGCC
>DATBHJ010000046.1:0-17634 GCA_036557565.1 Gemmataceae bacterium | reverse complement strand
GAGCCAGTTCGCGAGCCGCCATGTATACCTCGCGCATGTCCTGCCGCATTGTTTGCAGGTAATACCAGTCCCAGGCCGCGCGCGAATCCAAAACCGATCGTTGGACATTTTTTTCGGATTTCGGATTTCGGATTTCGGATTTCCCGCCCTGCGGGCGATGTTCTTTCACGAAGGCATCGCCGCGGCCCTTCATCTGTGCAAACCCCAGCTGCCAGGCCAGCGCGGCCATGCGCGCCTGGCCGTAATCGATTGGCGTCCACACGTGCTGCTGCGCGACGTAGTATCCATAGCGCGGCTCCAATCCGGTGAAGACTCGGATCTCCCAGACGTTCCCCGTGCGCTGCTGCAACGGCACCCAGTCGGCTTGGAAAGTTTGGAAATTCATGCGGGTCGAAGCGCCCGCGGCCCGGCCCGTCTTCTGTTTCTTGTTGGCCTTCTGGGCAGCGCCTTCCTCATCGTCGGACAGACGCAGATCGAGAATCGCCCCGAAGCGCTGAACGGCCTCGTCTGGGCGCTGCAACTCGTTCAGGGCGACACCTTCGCGATAAAGAAGCTCCCAATTCGCCGGATTCTGTGCTAACAGCCGCCGCGTGATGGCCAGCACGGCATCGGCCTTGCCATGACCCAGCAACGCATCGATGGCCTGCAAATTGCGATGCGGCTGCGGCTCGTCGGCGACCAGCTTGACCCAGATCGCCGCCGCCTCGTCGGCCTCGCCGGCCTTGACCAGCAACTGCGCCAGCCCCAGCTGGGCATCGTGATTGTTCGGGGCCGCCTGCGCCCACTGCCGCTGATACTTCAAGGCACCCGCAGTGTCGCTCTCGCTCTCGGCCAATTTCGACAATTGCTGGAGCAACTGCGTATCGCGGGAATTCTCGGCGAGCAGGTGTTCGAGTTGCTGCCGCGCTGTACCCAGATCGCCAGCCGCCTGATACGCTTGCGCCAGAGACAACGTCATCTCACGCTGCTTGTCTGCCTCACGCCGTTCGCGCTCCAGGCGCTCCAGCAGACGATCGAACTGATTGTTTTGCAAGTACAGTTCTGCCAACCGCGAGATGATCGGTAGTTTATCGTCCAAATCGTTGGTCTTCTCGAAAGCGCGCCAGAACAATTCAATGGCCTCGCCGGTATTGGGGCGCTCCGCCAGGGCGTTGGCCAGCGTCAGCAGCCCTTGCGGCTCCGAGGGATTGGCCCGCACCGAGCGACGCAGCGATTCCAGACCTTCGTCGCTCTCTCCAAGCTCGAAGCACAGCTCCGCGTAAAACTTGTAGTGATCGGGATTGCCAGGTGCGGCCGCCAGCAAATCGCGGCCAGCTTGCAGCGCCTCGGCCCGACGGCCCAGACGCGCCTCCAGCTTGGCTACCGCCGTCAAATACTCGGTGCGAAAACGCCGATCCAGCGCCGCCAATTTGCGATTGATGTCGGCCGCCAGGAGCAGATTGCCGCCGCTCTCGTGAATACGCGCCGCTGACGCCAGGATCGGTAATGACTTACCATCCAGCTCGATCGCTTTGCCGATGGCCGCCGTCGACTCGGACATCTGTCGATTCGCTTCGTAATAACGTGCCAGTCGATGCCAGCGATCGGCTGTGGCATCTTTGCCGACGTTCAACTCCTTCTGAAGTTCGGCTGTGTGCGTCGTCAGTGTGTCAGCAGCCTGATAAATCTTGATCCGCGCTTGCAGGACAGACTCGGCCTCGTCGGCATTGCTGGCCAGCTTCTCGGCGGAATCGATCTGAGCCAGGGCGTCGTCGTTGCGCTCATCCAGGTGTAATAGCTCCGCATAACGCAGCCGCAGGTTGAAATCGTCCTTTTCTAAATTCACGGCGTCGGCGAAAGAGGCAATCGCTTCCTTGCGATAGCCGAAGCCGTTGAAGACTTCGCCCAGTCGCGCCAGGTTCTTGGCGTTGCGATTGTCCCCTTCGGCGATGGGACGCCAGGTCGCCAGCGCTTCCTGCGAGCGCTTCAAAGTGTGGTAGTATTCGCCCAGATACTCGCGGTACTGCGGCGACTGCGGAGCAAGCTCGATGGCACGCTTGTAGAGGTCGATGGCCTCCTCCGTCATGCCGGCATTCCGCACAAGATCGGCAACCTGCGCCGTGACGACGGGATCGTTCGACCGCTTATCTAACAGGCGTTTCCACACCTTGTACGCTGCCTGTTTGCGCTGGGCTTCGGGCCGCGCCTTGTCGCGCAACAGCACCTTGCCCCATTCGCGCACGGTATCGGGATTATTGGGATCGGCCTTGTCCATTGCTTCATACTGCGCTGCGGCTTCATCGTACTTCTGCTCGAACATCAATTGCTCGATGAGCGCCTGACGCAGTTGTTTCCGCGAGGGGGCCTTGGTAATGCCTTTCTCCAACCATTCGCGCGCCTCGGGCATTCGGCCTTGGCTGGAAAGAGCATGCGCCAGCCGGGCGATGGCATCGATGTCGCTGGGATGCTTTTCCACCCAGCCCTGGTAGTAGCTGGCCAGTCCGGCTTGATCGTCGTTGCGCAGGAACACATCCTCGATCTTGTGGCGGACCTCGCGATGCAGCCAGCTATCGGGATTGAGTTCGCCCAGGAGCGCCTCGAAGTCGGCCAACGCCTTGGCCGTTTGCTTGAGACGTACTTTCAACTCGGCCGCCTCCATACGGAACGTGGCCTTCTGATAGGGATCGCGCGCTGCCTTCGCCAGCTTCTCGTAACGCGGCAATGCCTGATCGTACTGGCCTTCCTCAGCCAGCGTGGAGGCAATCTGCTCCTGCACGCGTTGGTCATCGGGGAAAAGTTGCTCCAGCCGTGACCAGACCGTCAATGCCTTGTCACTTCGCTGCGCCCGTTGGTAGACGCGGCCCAGCGCCTGAAAAATGTCGAGCAAGTCGGTGCGTCCGGGTTTGCGGGCGATGGCGCGCTCGAAGGCTTCGGCGGCGGCGTCGGGTTGTCCGACCATCACCAGCGCCTGGCCCAGATAGTACGAAGCCAGGGAGTCCTGCGGCAGACGCTTCTCGGCCTGACGGAAAGCAGCGACCGCTTCGGCATCTTTGCCGCGCTGCGATTCCAGAAGACCGACGACCATGGATGCGATGCCGTCGGTTTCGTTCTTGGTGGCGCGTTCGCGGTAGGTGCGGATGAGTTGATCGAGACTGCCGCGCTCGACGTGGTAGCCGTAGATGCGATCCAGAGCGGTGCCGCGTCGCGGGCTTTTCTCCAGCACGGTAAGGAAGCGTTGAATCACCTGCTCTTCGCGCTGCTCCTCAGGTGTCGGCTGCGCCGAGTACGCCATCCAAGTTGCCAACAAGACCACGAGAGCCAGCGTCATTGCGCCCTTGCCGTGCCGTGTCATGATGCGGTCCCCTCTGGGTGTGCTTGGATTTCCTCTCTTCCTCGAACCTGAACAATTATTGTGTCTTTTCGTTTGGCAAAAGACAAGTTGTCTTTTTTCTTCATATTCACTTTCCCGAATTCCCCTTTCTCCGAGTTTGACATAACCCGGCTGACATCCGAGACAGAATGTCTTTATCATTCGCCAATAGTTCTTCGAGATGTGTCCCAAAATGGAGAGCGTTCGCAAAGACAAGTAATCGCCGACCGTCTAGTCTCCGTCCTGGGGTCGATGTTACAATGAGAAACCAGAGGTACGAATAGGGCCTGGAATGCTTCTTCCGTCGTGGTTGGTTCTCAGAGGAGGTGCGGAGTGAACTTTTCGGAACAGCCTCCCTCGAAACAATGGGCCGTCTTGAAGTACAGCGGCGAAAAAATCGCGGAGGTCTGGTTCAAACCCGAAGGGGAGCCTTTCGGGCTTATGTTTCGCATCCCCCAGAAGAGTTTTCAAATTCCCGGCATGGATCAGCTCTTGACGGCAGGAAATCTTCTGGGCGCCGTCGGCCTAGCGACGGACGAAGTTGAATCCTGGCGCCTCGGAGATGTCTCCCATTCCGGCATGAACGGAACCAATCCCGAACTGAGAAACCCCCTCCCACCGCCCCCGGAAGACGTTGCCCACCTGACGATTCACGTACGCCTGAAGCCGCCGTCCCAGGCGACAGCGCCGAGTGAAAGTTCCCAGCCAGCGATTCCCCTGGAAAAGTGGCAGGAACTCGAAGCTCGTTGGAACGCCATCTTGGGCCTGGAAGCGACCGTCGATGGTTTACGCCAAAGGATGGAAGGCCTGCGGTCACAAATGGAAAGCGCAGCGCGAGCGACATTGACGGCGGACGAAAAAGTACATGCTCTCAACGCAGATGTGGCTCAATGGACCAAGGCAAAAAGCCGCGTTCATTATGCGCTGCCGAAGGTGAAAGAGTTTATCCATCGTGCCACCTGGGCACTGGGCACGCCGGAAAGGAAAATGCTTGAGGAAATTTTCAAGAACCACATTGAGCCTAAGATCCCTTTTCTGGAGATGGATAAGCTACCGAGTCAGCTTGAATTCCTGTTAAAAGACCGGCAAATTCTATCCGCGCATGGCGTGACGGTCGCCCAGGAATGTGCAGGTATCACTGCCGAAATTCAGGGGGCCTTGAGGACGCTGCAGAGTAATGCCGCTGCGAATGTACGCAAGAAATTGAGTGCGGCCCGTGCCAAGGGCAAGTTTATCTAGCACGCGCGCTGGCAGGCGCAGTAGGTATTCTCCCTCCCCCCTTGTGGGGGTGGGTTGGGGTGGGGGGTGAGCGTCTTCCCCCCACCCCAACCCTCCCCCACAAGGGGGGAGGGAGAAAGAAGACCCTCCCCCACAAGGGGGGAGGGAGAAAACCGACGACCCCACTACCAGAAACAATTCATGTACCCGTTGAATGCAATAGCTTCCCTCGATCGTCCCTAAATCGCCCCCAGATCGCCCCTTGACTGTCAAATTCAGCCAAACAACAATTCCACTGATCCTGATTGAAATGGTTTGTCGCATCGAAGATGGCCTCTTATGCGGCCTCTTGGGATTCCGTGTTCCGGTTATGGTGCTGCTCTGGCCGGCTGACTCAGCGGCTCCACCATCGGAAGCCCTTACACCGATAGGAAAGGATAACCACCGTGGGCTCGAACAACCAGGATCGTCTGACAGGGGGCCTTTTAGGCGCCGCGCTGGCCCTCGGTCTCTGTGCCGTTATCTGGCTCGTTTGGCTACGGCCCGGCTCCAATCCTTTCGGACCCAAGGCCTCGGAAGTCGAGTACGAGTATGGCCGTCCCTTGAAAGACGGCGAGGTGACCTACGCCAAGTATCAGAAGTATCATCTGGATGAGTCAAACGTCCCGAATGCCGACCGCGCAGACGTGGCCAAGGGAATGGATACCTGGTACTGGTGGACCGGAGGCAACCAGGCTTTCTGGCGTGAGCTTTCCCAGCAGACAGGTATCCTGCCGATCAAGGCCGACCTGCTGGCGCTCTTACACAGCACTCCGCGGGCCAGTCGCTTCGAGAGTCTGGGTACGATGAACGACCCGGACTGCGTCGCCGCAGAGAAGCCTGACCGCTACGGCCTGCTGATTGACCGAATGAAGGACGGCACTCAGAAAGAATACGATGTCGCGGACTACGGCTGGGCCAGCGGCGTCATCGGACTGCGGCTTTTCAAGAACCCGAAGTTCGACTCCGCCAAGTGGAGCCTCCCCAAGTACCTGGCCGATCCGAAGCTGGTTGAGCCGCCCTATCTCGTGGGCATGGCGTGCGCTGTCTGCCACGTGTCCTTCAATCCCCTCCATCCGCCGGCCGACCCCAACGAGCCGACCTGGCACAATCTGGCGTCGATGATTGGCAATCAGTATCTCCGTGAAGGACGGCTGGTCGCGGGGATCAATCGTCTGGCCCCGGACCAGTTTGCCTGGCACTACATCGAAACCCAGCAGCACGGCACCAGCGAAACATCCCGGCTCGACACCGACTTCATCAACAATCCCAATGCCGTCAACTCTGTGTACCGGCTCAGCGAGCGACTGAAGCTGGCGCCGCCGGAAGAAATCACTCCCACTCAGAAGAAGATTCTTCAGAAGTTGTACGCCGACATGAGCGTCCCAACGGATACCGACCTGGGCGGCAGTGATGAAAAACCCACGCTCAAGGTTCCGCACATTCTCAAGGACGGTTCGGACTCGATGAGTGTTCCTGTCGCCTCGCTGCGTGTCTGGGTCAACATCGGCAGCATGCACGAACAGTGGATGAAGTCCTGGGCGATTAGCCTGAACCACTTGAAGGACAACATTCGCGACGGCTTCAAGCAGAAGCCCTTTGAGATCCTTGAAGCTCAGAAGGACCCGGATAGCTGGTGGAACAAGACCGAGAAGCGCATGCCGGGGCTGGAGAAGTTCGCCAAGACCTTCGATGGCTACCCTCTCGAGCAAGCGACAGAGACAGAAATCGACGGCAAGCCGCGCGGGAAGTCCGGAAAGGAATACCTCGACAATGACACGGACAAGCTCCGCAAGGGCAAGCTGGCCTTCGCCCATAAATGCGCCCGTTGCCATAGCAGCAAGATGCCCGAACCCATGCCCCAGGACCCCAAGGACCAGGAGAAAGCCTGGGAAGCTGTCGTGCTCAAGGACGATTTCCTGAAGGGCAACTACCTCTCCGATGACAAACGCTACCCGATCTCGGAGCTGCACACAAATGCAGCACGAGCGATGGGAACCAACCCCATGAGAGGCAACATCTGGGACAACTTCTCCAGCGAAACTTACAAGAACCAGAAGGACGCCAACGGCGTCCAGCTCCAGGACTCCGACGATAAAGGCAAGCCGATCGACCTGTATAATCCACTCACGGGCAAGCGCGACATCAAATACACCGTGCCCAACAAGTTCGCTCCCTCATATCGCACGCCGACTCTGGTTAGTGTCTGGGCTACCGGGCCTTACCTGCACAATAACTCGTTGGGCCTGTACAACGGCGATCCATCCATCGCCGGCCGAATGGCGGCGTTCGAGGATGGCATGCGCAAACTGCTGTCTCCCGAGCTTCGCTTGAAAGAGCGCTCGATCAAGCTGACAACAGAGGATAGTCACCTACCCGACTTCTTCGATCTCATACGACGCGAAATCCCCGAGCTGGCGGCGTTCGATCTTCAGCCGAAGCTACTCATCATCCCGAAGGGAACGCCCATTAACCTGGTCATGAACCTGCACGCCCGGGACGTTAAGGAGGTCGTCAAGGCGTACATCGTCGCCGTGCTTCAAGGACGGCCGAAGATCGATCTGCCGCTCTTACAGGGTCGCAATCATGAACTTGGCCTGGAGGCAATGGCCAGGAAACTGCTCGAACTCAACCAGTGCCCGGACTTCATTGAAGACAAGGGGCACACCTACGGCTCGGACCTAAGCCCCGACGACAAGGAAGCGCTCATCGAATTTCTGAAACGCTTCTGACGAGTCACACGGGGGGGTGCGTGAACACTCACGCTGGGTGCTCCTTCTCCGCGCACCGCGAATCGGCAATGCCTTACAGGCTAGCCGCAGAAAAGGAGTCGATCGTGCCAGTCTACAACGCCATCTTTCAGCCGCTTCACTTTCCGCACATGAGAGAGCCCGTCAAGAACCGGGTTTTCCGCTCCAGCATCTCGGGGCGCTTCGATAACTACAACGGTTCGGGTACCCAGGCCCGCATCAACTGGGAGATGAAATTTGCCCGTGGCGGTGTCGGGGCCATCATTTCCTCCTATGTACCCGTCCATGTGCGCGGCCGCATCCTGCCCAACTTCGCCATGATTGACAGCGACGACAAGATTCCCTTCTGGCGCGAGCTGGGCAAACGCGTTCACGATGAGAATTGTCGGTACATCCTCCAGCTCAGTCACTCCGGCCGGCAACAGGACATGGGCGGTGTCGAAAATCTGTACAAAGTGGCTCAAAGCTCGACGAGCACACGCGACTATTTTCACGGCATCCTCTGCCAGGCAATGACCAAGGCGGAGATCAAGGAAGTGGTCGGCTGGTTTGGCGCGGGAGCGCGCCGGGCTCGGGATGCAGGTCTGGACGGGGTCGAAACGCACTCGGCCAACGGCTACCTGATTAACCAGTTCCTCTCCAGCGGCATCAACGACCGCAACGACGAGTATGGAGGTTCACTTGAGAATCGCGCGCGGTTTCTGCTGGAAATTGTCGCGTCCATCCAGAAGGAGGCTGGCAGCGACTTCCACCTCCAGTGCAAGATCAACGGTGCGGACCATAATGACGCCCTGATTCCCTGGAACAAAAAAGGCAACACGCTCGAAGAAGAGATCAAGCTATGCCAGATGCTGGAGGCGGCCGGTGTCCACGCCATTCACGTCTCGAGTGGCAGCCTGTTCCCCCATCCGCGCAACCCGGCCGGCGACCTTCCCTACATCGATTTGTCACGCAATTACCCGACCATGATGGCCAGCGGCACCCTGACACGTCGCAACGACTGGATTTTCAACAGCCGCATCCTTGGCCCGCTCTTCCGCTGGTGGTGGAGGCACCGCGGCTTCGGCAAAGGCCCCATCCAGGGCATCAACCTGGAATACGCGACTGCGATCAAGAAGGCCATCAAAATCCCCGTGATCTGCACAGGCGGTTTCCAGGATGGCTCGTTCGTCCACGATGCCATTGACTCGCGCAAAATCGACGCCGTCAGCATCGCACGCCCACTGATCGCCAACAACGACCTGGTCAAGTACTGGGAGCGGGGCGAAGAGGTCCCTGAAAAACTTCGCTGTACCTACTGCAACAAATGTTGCTTCAACGACGTCGCCTGGCCGTTGGGCTGCTATGAGCTGAGTCGCTTCGACGGCGATTTCGACCGGATGATCGCAACGGTGATGACGGTGTATAACGAGTCGCCCTTCGGCGAGCAAGCCGATCGACAGGCGCTAGACGTTGTCCAGACCGCACAGAGCACCTGACAGGTAGAAATGACAACCAATGGAACCTATCCGCTCTTTAGATGAGCTTGATCCCGTTCAGCGCTACCAGAGGCGGCAGACTCTCCTCCGCAGTGTCCTCTTTGGCCTCGTGGCCGTGCTGCTGGTGCTGGCGGTATATTGGGGGATCATGCGATGAATCGCCTTGCCCTGGTGCTGGTCGGCGGCACGGTGCTGTTGTGGAACTTCATCCTGGGGACGCATCGGCAGCTCCCGATCGTCTCTGACGAACGGCTCGATCCCGTGCAGCAGTTCAGGCGCCGGCAGACAAGTAAGCGCTGGGCCATCCTTGGCGCTCTCGTGCTGGCGGCTGTGCTGGCAGTTTACTGGGGCATCTTCGCCGAGGTTCCCCACGACTACACCGATATCCGCGATCATTACAAGTACGGCTCAATCGGGTCCGATGCCGGCGCAGGCATCCCCTACTGGATCTGGTGGGTACTGCCGGACCTGTTTCCCCAGTATCTGCCTGAACCAGATCGCTACGCGTCGCTACCCGACCAGGAGCGTAACGCCTCGGCCGCCTACTCCCAGTTCGGCTTCGTGTACGAGCAAGGACACGATCTGCCGATCGGATTCACCACGCGCAAGGTGATGATGGACAGGATCGGCCTGAACTGCGCCGTTTGCCATGTCGCCACCGTCAGGGTCTCCTCGGGGATGAACCCGGACCGAATCTACGACCAGGAGCCGGGCTATACCTCCTCGAGGAAGGACCGGGCCATCGTCCTGGGAATGCCGGCAATCACGATCGATCTGGGTGCGTACCTGACGTTCCTGTTTCAGTGCGCCAATGACAGCGATTTCACGACCGACAAGGTGCTGGCCGCAATTGACAAGCGCTATCGTCTGGGACCGATCGACCGGCTGATCTACAAGCAGGCGGTCCCGGCGGTGCAGAAGGCGCTGAAGGTGCAGGACAAGGACTTCAGCTTCCTGCGCGAGAACCCGCCGGCTGGTCCGGGGCGCGTGGACACATTCAACCCTTACAAGACCCATGTGTTCAAGTTCCCGTCCGACAAGAGTGTCGGCACAAGTGATTTTCCCTCGATCTGGAACCAGAGGCCGCGCGAAGGGATGCAGTTGCACTGGGATGGGAACAACAAATCGGTCTTCGAGCGGAACATCAGCGCCTCGCTGGGGGCTGGCGCAACTCCGGTAAGCCTGGACCTGCCGCGGATGTTGCGTGTGACCGCCTGGCTGGGGGCTCCCGACCCGCACCACGAGCTGACCGAGGACGAGATCCAGACAGCTCGAATCGATCCGCGGCCGCGCTCGGGAGAGCTACCAATCCCACGATTCCCCTTCGCCATCGATGAGGGACTCGCTGCCCGGGGTGGCGCCGTCTACGCGCGGAGTTGTGCGTCGTGTCATGACTGGCAGGGCCGGTACATCGGTCAGACGGTCCCCATCGACAAGATTGGGACAGACCGCTATCGGCTCGATTCGTTCACGGCAGAGCTGGCGGCCAATCAGAACACGCTGGGGACCGGGCAATGGTGGCGTTTCCATCATTTCCGCAAGACCGACGGCTATGTCAACATGCCTTTGGATGGACTGTGGGCGCGGGCCCCGTACCTGCACAACGGCTCTGTGCCGACCCTGAGCGATCTGCTTGCCAAGCCGGCCGATCGACCCAAACGCTTCTACCGCGGCGACGATGAGTACGACCCGATCAAGGTCGGCTTCCGCTCCGACCGCGCGCGCTGCGATGACGGTCGGAAGCTCTTTGATTTCAAGACTGAAGAGAAGGGTAATAGCAATGCCGGCCATACCTACGGGACGGAACTGAACGACGACGAAAAGAAAGCGCTCCTGGAGTACCTAAAGACGCTGTAGAAGTGATTTCCAAGCTGGCGAGCGGGGGGCGTTAGCCCCCTGTTATCTGCTCAACAGGGGGCTTACGCCCCCCGCTCGCCGGGTCTTGAAACGGCCTGTAGCACACAGGGAGATTCCCATGAACAAGTTCGCCGTCATGTTTCGGTGGGCCGTGATCGCCGGTATTATCCAGGACTGGTTTTTTGCGCTGCCGGGCATCTTCATCCCCAGCGCCATTCTTCAATTCGCCGGTGCCGAGCCAGTGACTCCCCCCACCTGGCCGGCTTATGCCTGTCTGCTCTTGATGCTGCTCAGCTTTTTCTACATTCCTGCTGCAATTGATCCGTTCCGATATAGCTCCTTCGCTCTGTTTACGGTTATCGCTCGTTTCGGTGGAGTAATCTTCTTCTTCTTCCTCTACCCCGGGGCTTTCCCGCCTTTATTTGGCTATATCGACCTGACACTTACACTCTTGCAAGGGTCGCTTCTGGTTCTCGCGCTGATAGCGGCCGGACCCAAGGTTCCAGAAATTACCCCAGCCGGCGAGGTTCGCTGAACAGGAGTCTTCGCCATGAAACCGCAAGTATCGAAGTTGCGGCGTTGGGTAGCGGTCCTCATCGTGGTGCTGATCGTCGGTGGACTGATCGGCTACACCGCCTGGTACGAGCTGCTGCGCGAGGAGCCGCAGCACTTCGACACTCCCGAGGAGCAATTCCTGTACGGCTCGATCGGCACCGAGAAGGAAGAGGGTTTGCCTTACTGGGTGTGGCTGGTACTGCCGCGTGTGTTCCCGGAGTACCTGCCTGGGCCGGGCGGCTACACATCGCTGGGAATCGTCTGGGAAGAAGGGCACGAAACTCCGGTCGGATTCTCCAAGAAGACGATCGGCTTCCCACGGATTGGCATCAATTGCGCGCTCTGCCACAGTGGGAGCTATCGCACCGACCCCCAGCAGTATCCAATCGTGGTGGCGGGGGCGCCGGCGAATCGTCTCGATCTGTTGGGCTATCAGCGCTTCCTGTTCGCCTGTGCTTCGGACCCGCGCTTCACTGCGGACGAAATCCTTCCGGTGATCGAGTACAACACCAAACTCTCGTTCCTGGATAAGCTGCTCTACCGTTTTGCGCTCATCCCCCGAACGCGCGACGGCTTGTTGCAAACCAAGCAGCGCTTCGCCTGGACCGAGACGCGTCCGGACTGGGGCCGTGGGCGGATCGATCCGTTCAACCCGGTGAAGTTCCACCAGCTGGGCATGGACCCTTCCAAGGATTCCTCCATCGGCAACTCGGACATGGAGCCGCTCTGGAACCGAGCCGAGCGCAAAGGGCACCTGCTGCACTGGGACGGACTGAATGACTCCTTGACCGAGGTCGTGCTCAGCGGGGCCATCGGCGACGGCGCCACGGCCAAATCTCTCCCCTACGACGACCTGGGCCGGATGCAGGACTGGCTCCAGAATTTGCCCGCACCGAAATACCCCTACTCGATTGACACGAAATTGACCAAGGACGGAGAGAGGATATTCCGCGAAGCGAAATGTGCTGAGTGTCACGCCTTCGGGGGAGCGCGCACCGGGCAGGTTATCTCCGTCGAGGAGGTGGGAACCGATAGCCATCGCCTGGGTATGTGGAGCCAGGAGGCGGCCGACATCTACAACCGCTATCCGCCGAACGCCTCGTGGAAGTTCCAGCACTTCCAGAAACACAATGGCTATGTGGCGGTTCCTCTGGATGGTCTGTGGCTGCGAGCACCGTATCTGCACAACGGCTCGGTCCCGACTCTTGAAGACTTGTTCAAGCCGGTCAAGGATCGGACCAAGGTATTTTACCGTGGCTATGACCTCTACGATCGCAACCTGACTGGCTTCATCCACCAGGGGTCGGAGGCGATGCCGGTTGGCTCCCGTTATGACACCGCGGTAGAAGGCAATAGCAACATCGGCCACACCTATGGCACCGACCTGAAGGACGACGAGAAGAAGGCACTGGTCGAATATCTAAAGACGCTGTGAGAAGAGGGGCGAAGCGTCCTGGACGAGTTGAGGGTGTCATGAAGAAGTGTGCCGTCTGGTTGTCCCGGTCGTTCTGGCTCGGAATCCTGTTCGACTGGATAGTGGGAATCCCAGCCATTTTTGCGCCGGAGTGGACGCTGCGGATGCTGCGCGAGCAGCCCGCACCCAGCTCGACGTGGGTTGTGTTCACCTCGCTACTCCTGGTGCTTCTGTCATTCTTTTATCTCCCGATCGCCGCCGAGCCTTCTCGTTTCCCGGTCCTGGCCCGGCTGGCGGCCGGTTCCCGACTCGCACAGGCCCTCTTCTTTTTGTGGCTGTATCCGCATGTTTATGTCATGCGGGGAATCGTCAACCTGATTCTGTTCCTTATCCAGACTCCTCTGGCCTTTCTGACCCAGCACGAAGCGCCCCGGCCGGGATTCCGCGAAGAGAGGGAGCCGTATCCAGTAACCCGAATGCAGTAACCCTCAATGAGCTATGCGACTACCAAGGTTCGACATTCGCCGAGGTGAAGGAGGCCGTTTTCGGCAACCCCAATACCGAGTTACCGCAGCATCCCACGCTGGGACCATCTGACTTGTTACAGCTGTTCAATGCTTCGGCCTGTACTCAGTGAAAAACCTACAACGCAGGGGCCTTTGACAATGCCCATCGACAACGATTTTGTAACGGACGGATTCAGCATCAAGACAGCGTACTACCTGGCCAACGCGTGCGCCGCGGCGTACCTGGACGTGCTGGGAGACTCTGCGGTCGAGCTGGCGCTGGGCCAGGATGCGGCGACCTTCCAGTTCGCTGACTTTCATGGCTTTGTGGCGGCACTGGAACAGGCCGTGCTGGTCGCTTTCCGTGGCACGGACAACCTGGAAAACTGGATGACCGATGGGCGTATCATTCCGGTATCGAACCCTGCCTATCCGGGTCAGGTTCACCAGGGATTCAACGCCGCGATGGAGGTGCTCTGGCCGAATCTGCGGGGACTCATGCCCGTGGGCGCACGGCCCATCTGGGTGACGGGACATAGCCTGGGAGGGGCCCTCGCCACGCTGGCCGCGCTGCGCTTGCAGGCCGCGGACTTCCCTGTGCGGGCGGTGTACACGTACGGCTCGCCACGCGTGGGGGACCCGGCATTCGCCGCCTCCTACCAGATGCCGAACTATCGCTTCGTGAACTACAACGACCTCGTTCCGCACGTTCCTTCTGAGCAATTCCTGCTGGGCGTGCCGGGGCAAGGCATTCGCCTGATCCACTACCAGCACATCGGCACGCTGAAGCATCTGGGCCGGGACGGTCTCTTGACGGAGGATGCCAACGCCGCAGAAGAGCGCAAGGAATTTCTGCTGCATTCGCTCACTGCGGCCGGCGGCAGCATCGAGCCCGAGGCGATCAACGACCACCGTATCGCAAACTACATCGCAGCCCTCAAGAAGAACCTCTCCTGAAAGGACAATCGTCGCTGCGATGGCCAGAGGCGATTTCAAAATCCTCTTCACCAGCCCGAAGCGTGAGCGAGGGCGGCCCTCGCTCACGCTTCGGGCTGGTTTTGAAACGGTTTCTACCAACCGGCTGCCGGCATGAGGCAGACGGGATGCGTGGCCCAATGGACACGAGAAGCGAGAAGCAACCATGAGCGCTCCCGATGACTTTGACGACGTGCTGTCCAAGGAGTTGAAGCAGATTGCGATGCGACGAGAGGACAGCGCGACAGCTCCGGACATCCCCAAAGAACAGGCGCATGCTTCTGCCCGAGAAATGGATATGTCAGGTCTTGCCCTGTCTGGCGGCGGCATTCGGAGTGCTTCCTTTTGCCTGGGCGTTATACAAGGGCTGGCGGGACTCGGGCTTCTCAAGCGCTTCGATTACCTTTCCACGGTTTCCGGGGGCGGCTACATCGGCAGCTGGCTGACTGCCTGGATCAAGCGCGAAGGCAAGCTGAACACGGTCGAGGAGCAGCTGCGTCCGAATCGAGTGGAGCAAGCCGAAGGTCGATCGTCTCCCTCCCAACCCGTCGAACAGGAACCGCAGCCGATTTTTCACCTGCGCACTTACAGCAACTACCTGGCTCCGCGGCTTGGCCTCTTGTCTCCGGACATCTGGGTACTGATGGCGATTTACATCCGCAACTTCCTCCTCAACCAGCTTGTGTTGCTACCGACTCTGCTGGCCGTGTTGTTGGTGCCGCGGTTGGGAATGCTCTTCTATGCCTGGCGTGGCGGAGAGAATAGAGAAGTCGTGACCTGGGTAGTCGGAGGGGTGTTACTCCTGGTAGTGGCCGTGGGGTTTTACTTCCTCTTACAAGGAGTATCCCGGCTCTTGATTACCGAAGCGGCCCCGGACGATTCAACCTCATCATCCCCCCAGACGGGCCTGCTAACGTTGAAGTTCGGAATCGTTCTGCCCTTGGCGGTCGCGAGTTTTCTCGTCTGTTGGTTTGCCGGGTCCGAAAATCCTGTTGAATACGTGGTTTACTCGTTGACTTCTTCTTCCCAGCGAGAAAACAAGCCCGATAAGGAGACTCTCCTGCGCAAGATGGCCGGGCCACTGTTGGAGCTGCACGACAGGATGGTCGGCGAAAAAAAGAGTGCTCCTCTCTACGTCTGGGCCCTGTTGTTCGGCATTCCAGGTGCCGCGCTCTTCCTGTTACTCCACATTCTGTTCACGATCATCGTTTACTTGCGCGTACGATGGAAAACACGAAAAGAGCCAAATTGTCCCCCCCTGCATCTCTTCTGGTGGCTGGTGTGCGGAACGCTCACTGGCTTCGCTGGATCTGCCCTGCTGGGTGTTTTGATCGGGATAGCCGGGCGTCATTTGCAAACGCAGCATCAACTGCCCCCAGACCCGTGGGAGGAGTTGGCCGATCAGGCCGGCAATGCCGCCGCCACGCTCACGCTGGGACCACCGCTGGCCCTGCTCGTCTTCGTGCTTGGGGCCATTGTCCACGTCGGTCTGATGGGCCGCTATCTGAAAAATGCCGTACGCGAGTGGTGGGGAAGTGTCTGTGGTTACGTGATGCGCTGCGGCCTGTACTGGCTCGCCTTCTGCGCCCTGGCCCTGTTCAGCGCGCCCCTCCTTTTACAAGGATGGAGTACAGCTCATGCCCTCGTCGGAGCGAGCTGGGTAGGGACCTCTCTTGGTGGGG
This sequence comes from Gemmataceae bacterium, assembly GCA_036557565.1. Taxonomy (GTDB): domain Bacteria; phylum Planctomycetota; class Planctomycetia; order Gemmatales; family Gemmataceae; genus JAJPHU01. The sequence goes on along the minus strand of DATBHJ010000046.1, from coordinate 1,811 downwards.
TCCTTGCGGGATTCAGCCCTGTAACATCCGGAAAGAAACCAGGATATCTGGAGTCGTTCACGCGTATCGCCCCCTACGTTTTCCTCGGCGGGCTCCTCATCGTGCTGTCCTGGGGACTTTCCGCTTGCCTCGACTACCCACGCAGTCCTGGATCCCAAAGTCCCACGCACGATTACTTCGCAGGTCTCTTGAATACGGGGAACGCAGAGAATCCAGACCATCAACTCCCGGATTTACTGGCCAAGCTCGGTACGGTCCTGGGCATCTTTGTCGCCGTGGCCCTGCTGGCATCCTGGTGTGTCGGCGTCAACATCTTCTCCCTGCAAAGCATTTACGGCAACCGTCTGATCCGTTGCTACCTGGGTGCCTCCCGGCCGCTGCCGAAAGGCGATCGAGAAGCGGCGTATGGGGCCCCATCGAACTGTGGCCCGCCGCCACGGGACGCCAACCCCGTGACCGGTCTCGATCCCAATGATGACCTGCCGCTGGCCGAGCTGAGGATCACCTCGACGGATGCGGACAATCCTCCCGACAAACTCCCCGCCAACGAGCGACCCTATCGCGGTCCCTACCACCTGATCAATACAGCTCTGAACCTGGTCCACGCCGACGAGCTGGCCTACCAGGAGCGCAAGGCCGAGGCCTTTCTGCTGTCCCCGCTCTACTGTGGAAGCAGGAGCACCGGCTACCGGGACTCGAAAATCTATGCTCGTCAAGTCACTCTGGGAGATGCCATGAGCATTTCCGGCGCCGCCGCCAGTCCGAACATGGGCTATCATTCCTCGACAGCGGTGACGGCGCTGCTGGCCATTTTCGATGTTCGCCTGGGATCCTGGCTCGGCAATCCACGATCGGCCGTCTGGGACAGGCATGAGCCGATCTTGTCGCTGACCCTTCTCTACAAGGAACTCTTTGGCCAGACGGATGCGGACAGCAATTTCGTTTACCTCTCCGACGGCGGCCACTTCGAGAATCTCGGCGTCTACGAGTTGGTTCGCCGCCGCTGTCGATTCATTGTCGCCTGTGACGGCGATCAGGATGGAGATTACGCTTTCGACGACCTGGGCGGAGCCATCCGCAAATGCCGGATAGACCTGGGAGTGCCCATCGAGATTGATGTCACATCCATCAAGCCGACAGGACCGAATGGCCACAGCAAGACGCATGGTGCTGTCGGTCTCATTCACTATGAAGCAATCGATCCTCAGGCGACGCCCGGGACGCTGGTTTACTTGAAAACCTCCCTGACCGGCGATGAGCCCGCGGACGTGCTCAACTACGCAACGGGCCATCGGCAATTTCCCCACGAGCCTACATCCAACCAGTTTTTCACGGAATCACAGCTGGAGAGCTACCGCGCCCTGGGGCAACACATTGCCGAGCAGTTCTTCAAGGGCGCGCTGTCCGGAGTGGAAAACACCAGCGAGATGAGTGATGCGGCTTATCGCCAAGTGGTGAGAGGACTGTTCGCTAACTTGCGCCAGCGCTGAAGCGCTCCGGGCGACGGGCACAGATTTCCTTGCACCTGCCTGGACCAAACTTGCTCGAACGGTTGATAACAAGAGCGAGCGGGTGATAGTGAGTGAGAAGGAATGGCCTGGAGACGGATTGGCCGTAACTTCAAGTTGAGGACAATCATGGTGCCCACTTTGGTGCTGAGGCTTCCGTCGGTGTTGCGGACCGCTGCAGGTTGCACCGATTGATTTGCGCCCTTGGGCCGAGAGGCTCCCCTTATTCTCGCTCCGCGAGAACGTCCTCGCCAAGGAACCGGGATTGAGCTATCCTGAGCGCTGGCCGTGTGTGTCTTGAGC
>DATBHJ010000045.1:0-19421 GCA_036557565.1 Gemmataceae bacterium | reverse complement strand
CTTTAAGCCGAGCGACTGTTCGGGCTCTGGCGAGGCTTCGAGGTGGGGGGCAACCCACTTACTCACGGCGTTGAGACGCCCAGCGGCCAACGGCCTCCCCACCTCGGAAACCAACCGACAGTGATAAGATACCAGCGGCCGTCTGACCGCCGCTTACTCCACTACGCTGCGTGCGCGGCTCGGATGAACTGCCAATAAGGGAGCGGCATTGTGGCAGCGCGACGATTTGTACTCTTGGACCGCGACGGCACGCTGATCGCCGAGCGCAATTATCTGGCTCGCGTCGAAGATGTGGAGTTGTTGCCAAATGCCGCCCAGGGGCTGCGCCTTTTGCAGCAAGCCGGCCTGGGAATGGCAGTGCTTACCAACCAATCCGGCGTGGGACGCGGTTACTTCGATTGGGCCGCGCTCGATGCCGTCCATGCTCACTTGATGCAGCTATTGGCCAACGAGGGGGTCTCGTTGGACGGCATATTCGTGTGCCCGCACACTCCCGATGACAACTGCGATTGTCGCAAACCGCAACCCGGCCTGGCCGAGCGCGCTGCGGCAGAGCTGCATTTCGATCTCACCAACTCTTTCGTCATCGGCGACAAGCCGTGTGACATCGAATTGGGCCGCCGAATCGGTGCCGTCCCATTCCTCGTCCGTACCGGCTATGGTGCGCTCTGGGAGCACAAGGGTATCCAGGCCGGTTACATTGTTGACGACGTACTGGCCGCGGCACGCATCATCCTCGAAAGGGCAAGGATGTCTCACTAGCTCACATAGCTGCTCGCTTACATTTTTTCACTCCGTGCGTGAGCCGTCCAAATGACGTGCCCGTTCGCAAGGTGTTTGCGCACTCTCATTCTCTGCCATTGTTAATATCGCAAGTAGGAACAATGAGGAAGCTGCGAAGCTTCCTTGAATAACTGGCGATCCCCTTGCGAGTTGACGGCGCCAACGATTAGCTGGTCTGTACAGCATCGCTTCTTTCACGACTAGTTTCCTCTTTTTCGGGAAAATTGACGTGGTTATCTCGCCGTTCGCCCATGCTGTTCAGAGAGACTTGACGGGTGCTGTCTTCGTCTTGACGCTGGCGTCCTGCAACGAAAATCGCAAACCCGTCGTGACGTTCGTCCGGATGATTGAAGAACCCAAGACCAAAAGGGCATGGAGCCCTTTGTCAACGCTCTTCATGCAGCCCGAGTCATCGGGCTTGCGGATCACCATCAAAGGAGAAGGCCCCAACGAACTGTAACCCTTCCAGGTGGTTCGCTAAGAGTACGTGCCTCGTGGGCTGTACCGTCCCCGTTTTGCTGATCTCAGGAGTGTAAGGACCATGAATCGACCTCGCTTGCAACGTCGCAGAGCTTTCACGCTGATTGAGTTGTTGGTGGTCATCGCCATCATCGCCATTCTTATTGGATTACTCTTGCCGGCGGTCCAGAAGGTCCGCGATGCCGCTAACCGCATGAAATGCCAGAACAACCTGAAGCAGTTCGGCATCGCTCTGCAAAACGAACTCACGGTTACGGGGACCTTTCCGGCCAACCGCATGCCGGTTGCCAACGTGAGCAAGGGACGTTCCTGGACGCCTCTCATTCTGCCGTACATCGAACAAGACAATGCTGCGAAACTGTGGGATTTGACACAGCCGTGGACCTCCCCGGTCAACATGACGGTTGGTCAGATGGATTTCCAGCTTTTCATGTGTCCGTCCACTCCGAATTCCAAGCTTCTCGTAACCGATCCGGGATCTCCCTATTTCGGCAAGCACATGGGTTCTTGCGACTACGGTGCTATCACAGCCATGTCGCCCAAATTCTACTCGGCGAATGGCCTCGTGGCGCCCGGCGACACGAGTGGTCTGATGCAGACCGGAGCCGATACGACTCCTGCGGGCGTCCTTGATGGTCTCTCCAATACGATAGCGATCGTCGAGAGTGCCGGTCGGCCGGAGGCGTTTATTCTGGGGCGCGACACTGGAAAACAGTTGGCTCCAGGGAGCCTGGGTTACGGGTGGCCGGACCCCGACATGGCCTTCAAGCCAAAAGGTATTCTGGCGAATGGCGCCGACACAGGAAATGGCGGCCCTTGCTTTGCGAATTGCACGAACAACAGCGAAATCTATGGTTTCCATACCGGCGGCTTCAATGCAGTTTTTGGAGATGGTTCCGTTCACTTTATCAACACCGGCATTGCTGCTGCGACGCTGGCTGCCCTCTGCACTGCTCGTGGGGGAGAGGTGAACGGCGACTACTAACCGGGTTGGTCAACGGAGCAGTGTAGATCTGGGCCGGAGAAAGCGATGTCTTTCCCGGCCCAGGTTCCTTTTGTGTCGGCAGTTTCGAGGTTAGCACCCGGGACGCGTGACCATGAAAGAGCAACCGCAGGCCCTAACAGAATGTGGCGGCACGTTTTCAACGTGCCGAGCACTCCGGCACATTGAAAACGTGCCGCCACATTCTGTTAGAGCTCCTTAGATCTCCAGAATGGTGAAAAACGAAACCAGCCCGCGATGCTGGATTGCATCGCGGGCTGGTGGAAGAACACTCGGTCTTAGTGAGCCGACGCGGGAGCCGCGTTGGCTTCTTGCGTTGCCCGGTAGTTGACCCGCGCGAACCATTCCGATGTGTTCATGCGCTGTCCAACCGGAACCCCGGGCGAGCACGGCGGGCACACCGGCTCGCACACCGGCACTTGACGGCACACCTTATAGGTGACAGTGTACGCCTGCATTTCGCAGACGCAGCGCGGCACCAGGTGAACCTTCTCCTCGGCGACCATCTTGCAGGTGACATAAGGCACCATGCATGTCTTCTGTTCCTGCACCAGATGGCAGCGCGTGCAAGGAATCACACGGCACTTCTCCACTGGCACCAGCTTGCAAGTTGTGTACGGGATACAAACTTCCTTGGACTCCGGCACCATATAGCAGCGGCGGCAGGTGATCGTGCGGCAGTGCTGTTTGGTTACCATGTGGCAAGTCGTGTACGGGATGCACACTTCCTTGACCTGCGGCACCAGATACGACCGCTGGCAGGTAATCATGCGGCAGTGCTGCTGCGTGACCATGTGGCACGTGGTGTACGGGATGCACACTTCATGCACCTGCGGCACCATGTAGCAGCGCTGGCAAGTAATCATTCGGCAATGCTGCTGCGTGACCATGTGGCAAGTCGTGTACGGAATGCACACTTCCTTGACCTGCGGCACCATATAGCAACGCCGGCAAGGAATCATACGGCAATGCTGTTGCGTGACCATGTGGCACGTGGTGTACGGGATGCACACTTCATGCACCTGCGGCACCATGTAGCAGCGCTGGCAAGTAATCATGCGGCAATGCTGCTTGGTGATTACATGGCAAGTCGTGTACGGAATGCACACTTCCTTGACCACGGGCACCAGATAGCACTTGCGGCACGTGAGCATCCGGACATGCTCCTTGGTAACCATGTGGCAAGTCGTGTACGGGATGCACACTTCCTTGACCTCCGGCACCAGGCAGCACTTGCGGCACGTGAGCATGCGGCAATGCTCTTCGCGGACCAGCTTGCAGGTGGTGTAGCAGTACGACTTCATGACCGTGTAGGGCACGAGTTTGCAGACGGTGTAGGGGACCAGCTGGCAGTGCTCGCGCTGCACCAGATGGCAGCAGCGGATGGTTCGCACTTCGGTACGCGGCACCCAGCAGCACTCGCACACCCAGCGTCCGGGGCACTGTACCGGATAATTGACGACCTGTCCCGGGCAGTACTTCGCACAGCAGGAGCACGGATCGAAGACCCATTTGCCCGGCAGCTGGCAGCACTTCTGCACAACCGGACCCGGGCAGTAGTGCTGCTTGGTTTGCCAGGAGCCGCAGCAGACGGTGATCTGCTTCTCGGTCCACACCGGCTCGCACGTGCAGTAGCGGCACTCCTTCTGCAACACTTCCGTCACTGTGCGATAGCATGTGACAGGCACTTCGCAGGTGTGTTGCTCCTGCACTGGACGATAGGTGCAGTATGTCTGCGGCACCTGGTATTCCTTCCAGACCGGCTTGTACACGGTATAGCAGCTTTTGCGGACGTGCTGCTGATAAACCGGGTGATAGGTGCAGTACTTCTGCGGCACCTGGTATTCTTTCCACACCGGCTTGTACTCCGTGTAGGAGCACTTGCGAACGTGCTGCTGATACACGGGATGGTACGTGCAGTAATACTGCGGCACCTGGTACTGCTGGTAGCATGTCTTGTATGTCGTGTAGCAGCACTTACGGACGTGCTGCTGATAGACCGGGTGATACGTGCAGTAGTATTGCGGTACCTGGTATTCCTGCCACACCGGTTTGTAGACCGTATAGCAGCACCTACGAACGTGCTGCTGATATACGGGGTGGTAGGTGCAGTAATACTGCGGCACCTGATACTGTTGCCAGCACGTCTTGTATGTCGTGTAGCAGGATTTGCGGACATGCTGCTGATACACAGGATGGTACGTGCAGTAATACTGCGGCACCTGGTACTGTTGCCAGCACGTCTTGTATGTCGTGTAGCAGCACTTACGGACGTGCTGTTGGTACACGGGATGATAGGTGCAGTAATACTGCGGCACCTGATACTCTTGCCAGCACGTCTTATAGGTCGTGTAGCAGCACTTGCGAACGTGCTTCTCATAGACGGGCACGCAGACTGTGTATTTTTGCACGACGTTGAATTTTTCGTAGACCGGCTTGCAAACGGTGTAGCACTGAGGGCGGACGTGCTGTTCGTAAACGGGCCGGTAGCAAACGGATTTGCATTCCTGCATGACCGTGCGATAGACCGGACGATAGCAAACGCAGGTTCGGTCCTCATAGACGGTCTGATAGCAAACACGATAGCAAATCTTGGGCATGCAGCATTGTTCGGAGCTGCAACACTGAACGGGGTAGCAACAGGCGCCGCAGTGCGACGCTTGCGCCGGGTCCGCCAGCGCCGCCACACTGAGCGCGGCCAACAGCGGCAAGACGACCTTCTGCCTCATCTCGTGACTCCTCGCCTTACGGTTCCGGTTCGACAGGTCGGCCTCGGTCGCACACTGCGCGCGGTCCCCGCTGCCGCCGCCTAGAATCTGCCCGATGAAGAGGGCTGCGCAAAGTCCGCAGTCAAGAAAAAGAGTGCTGTTTAGCGAAAGAGCGTCGAATCTCTAGGAGTTTGTCGTAGGCGTGGAGTTTTACGCAAGACTAGAACAGAGAGTTTACGAAAACTAGTCCGGAGCGCAAGCCACGGGCACAGTCCCGTCGCTTGCGCTCCGGACTAGATTTTCCTCTTTTCGATTGTCACTTTCTTCTGGTATAAGCCGCACGGACGGAGTCAACGTCGCCTGCCTGCCTACGGAACAGGAACGCAAAAATGGAGCAATCCGGATCTTCCCCCGAGTCCGGGGTCTTCCCCGTGACCCGTACGCTCTGGCGCACGCGCACGCTGATGCCGTTGCCGGAAGACTTCGTACCGCTGCGTCTGCTCCTCCAGCCCAGCGGCGCGGTCCTGGAGCTGTCTCAGCCGGACGTCCTCATGGGCCGGCACAGCCAGGCCGACATCCGCCTGCCGTTGCCGGACGTCAGCCGACGGCATTGCCGTTTCCTCTTCAGTCACGGCGTCTGGCAGGTGATCGATCTGAATAGCCTCAACGGCGTGTTTCTCAACGGCGAGTCGGTCCGCCAGGCCACTCTGCGTCCGGGCGACCTGCTCCGCATTGGCGGCTTCATCTTCGCCGTAGATGTGAACGGAGCCGATCCGGAAGCGGCCGAGTCCGAAGCCTCCGAGGGATTGATCCGAGACCTTTTCAAGCAGCCGCCCAACGCTGCCGCGTAAATTCGAAATCCAAAAGAAATCTCGAATTGCAAATCTCAAACCCGAATGGAGCGCTTTTGGATTTTCTTCTTCAACATTTGGGTTTCTTTCGGATTTCGGATTTCGGATTTCGGATTTCCGCTGCTATCATGTCGGCATGGGTGCCGTCCTTGATCGGGAAGAGTACATCGAACAGGCGTACCTGTTCCGCGTCCTCCGCGAGCGCATGGCCGAGGAGCTGGCCATGCAGGAAGTGCTCCAACTGGTCAGCCAGGAGATTCTCGCCACGACCCGATTGCCCTACGCTGTGCAATTCTTGACCGCCGAAGTCAAACACACCGGCCTTTTGTCGTCCGGCTTCGCCCGCTTGTCGCATTATTTCACGCCGTTTCAGGCATTTGTGGTCCGCTGCACCGAAGACGAGAAACTGCGCTTCGCCACGGAGACTGCGTTGCTCGTTTTGCAGCGCGAGGCCGAGTATCGAGCCGGCACTCCCGCCGCTTCCGGGCTGTTTGTGTATCAGTTTGAAGTGCTGTGCCGCAATCGCCTTGGTTACGCCGACGGTTTGACCTCCCTGTTCGGCGATCCCTTTTATCCTCCGGATTGGCGCGAGTTTGTGGAGATGGTCCGGCAGCAGGTCGGACTGGTGGACTTCGCCGAGATGGTTTACCTGCGCTCGGCGCAGTATGTCCAGGAGAAGCGACGGAACGAGCCGAATTATGAGCCGCCGTTGCCGGCGGTTTTCGGAGCCAAGGAAGGCAAGATCGCCGGAGCCAATCGCGGCAAAGATCCGCTGTTTCTGTTCGCCGCTCTGCAACGACAGCTGAACTATCCGGAGGTGCCGCGCCCCAGGCCGCGCGACGATCTCTCGGCAAAGCTGGATGCGATTCAGGTTCGTCTGCGCGAACTGGAAGCGCGACTAAAATTGGTGGAGGGCGAGCAGCGCGGCCAGGTAGATCTCAGCCAGTTCGGCAAGCCGGAACTGCTGTCTGATCTACCCGACGACGAATAAAAACGGGGAGGCGGCCAACTCAGGCGGAGGGGCGACTACAGCGGAATGCGCGGAGAACTTCGTACAAATCGGAGGTGATGAGCACCTCGTCTTCGAGGAAGTCCTGCAGCCAGAGATAATTGTGGCGGTGAGCCAGGGCGACCAGGGGTAACAGATCGCCCAGGCTAACACGGACGCTCGGCTCCTGTCCGCAAACCTCGGGATCTTCTTTCGCCAAGGGATAGACACGAAGATGCGCGGCCATCGTTGATCCTCCAGGCCACAAAAACTTTCGCTGGGTCCCGGCTCGCTCTACTTGTTTCCGGGCACTAAGCGAGCCGAAATTCGCTCTCCTCTTCCATCGACCGAATAAGGCTGGCGACTTGCGAATTTCCGCCCAAAGGCACGACCTGTTCGCCGCTGCCTGCGGCATAATTAGGAAAGAAGTTGTTACCAACTGCTCGGAAAGAATGATTGCTCGCTCTTAGCGCTGCACGCGCGCCGAGACGCCCTTGGCGAGCGCTTCGACTTCTTCCAGGCGGGCCATCGTCACGTCGCCGTGATACGTGGTCAACAGCGCTCCATGTGCCCAGCCCAGGCGCAGCGCTTCCTCGGCAGGACGGCCGGTGAGCAGGCCATAAAGGACGCCCGCGGCGAAACCGTCGCCCCCGCCGATGCGATCCAGGACATCGAGATGACAGGTGGGACTGACGTATTTCCGCCCTTGCATCCATAGCACCGCCGCCCAATCGTGACGATTGGTCGAATGGACCTCCCGCAGCGTTGTCGCTACCAACTGAATGTTGGGAAACTCCCCCGCGACGCGGTCGATCATCTGAAAGAACGTGTCCGGATCGAGTTTCGACTTCGAGGCCACGTCGGGTCCAGAGATGCCGAGGCCGTGTTGCAAGTCCTCTTCGTTGCCAATGAGGGCATCCACGTTGGACACAATGCGCCGCAATACCTGCTGAGCGCGATCCAAACCGCCGGCCGCTTTCCACAATTTGGCGCGATAATTCAAATCGAACGAGCGGACGGCGCCGGACTCCTTGGCCGCGCGCATGCCTTCGAGAATCAGCTCCGAAGTCGTTTCCGAAAGGGCGGCGAAGATGCCTCCCGAATGGAACCAGCGGACGCCGCCGGCGAAGATATTTGACCAATCGAAATCCCCCGGCTTGAGCAGTGCGCCGGCCTCGTTGGCCCGGTTGTAGAAAACCACCGGAGCGCGGACGCCGTGGCCACGATCACTGTAGACGGTGGCGATGTTGGGACCGCGAACGCCGTCGTGCTCGAACCATTTGTAGAACGGCAAGACGCCGGTTTCGCGCACGCGCGTCTGCACCAGCTCGCCGATGCCGTATTTGACCATAGCGGTGGCGATGCCGGTACGCAGTCCGAAGCAATCTGCCAGATTGGCGGCAACATTGTACTCGCCGCCGGAGACATGGATCTCGAACGAGCGCGCCTTACGAAAAGGCACCACCCCCGGATCAAGGCGGTGGACCAGCGCGCCCAGGGACAGAAAATCGAGTTGACAGGGATCGGTGCGAATCGACAGGCCATTCATGTTCATCTGGTGCAACTCATGAGGACAGGTGCGAGAGAGGCTTAGCGGCCGTAGCCGCCCAACATGTTTCCACCACCCATGCCGCCCATCATGGGCATGCCTCCGCCCATGCCGCCCATTCCTCCACCCATGCCGCCCATGTTCATGGCACCCATGTTGGGCACGTTGCCTTGACCGATGCCTCGGCGACTGGGATCGAGATCCTGATTCACGGATTCGGGGTAGTGAGGCGGACTACTGAACCGGCCATCGGCGAGGGGCGGCACGACCAATTCGTCGGGGCGCTTGGGCGGTCGCAGAGAGATGTCATTGCGATGGGCGCAGCCCACCGCCAGTGCCATCAGCAGCGTTAACCCTAGCCCTTGCCGCAGCCGGCGCATGGCATCTCCCGAGCGGATGATTGCATCTTTCCGGTACGGCCCGAACTATACCTTCCCAGCGTGTGGGGTCAAGTTAAATCCGCGACAACCCGAGCCGCGCACGCAGCGCAGCGGAGTAAGCGGCCGAATGGCCAACCGCTTACTCCGCTGCGCTGCGTGCGCGGCTCGGATGATCCTTGCCGCGTTTATTTCTTCCCTTGTGCCGCGGCGAAGCGCTTGGCCACTTCGTTCCAGTTGACGACTTTCCACCAGGCGTCGAGGTAATCGGGGCGACGGTTCTGGTAACGCAGATAATACGCATGTTCCCACACATCGACGCCGAGGATGGGCGTCAGGTTTTGCATGTAAGGACTGTCTTGATTGGCGGTGCTGAGGATCTCCAGCTTGCCGTTGCGCATCACCAGCCAGGCCCAGCCACTGCCGAAGCGCCCCGCCCCGGACTCCTTGATCTTGCCCTTGAATGAGGCGAAATCGCCGAAGGTGGATTTGATCGCCTCGGCCAGTTGGCCGCTCGGTTCGCCGCCGCCTTGCGGACCCATGATCTGCCAGAACATCTCATGGTTGGCGTGTCCGCCGCCGTTATTGATGACTTTTTGCCGAATATTCTCCGGCACACTGTTGATTTCGCGCAGCAGCTGCTCGATCGATTTACCTTGCAGCGCGGCCTGTCCTTCCAGGGCGGAGTTGAGGTTGTCCACGTAAGCTTTATGGTGCTTGCCGTGATGGATCTCCATCGTCGTCTTGTCGATAGCAGCCTCAAGTGCGTCGGCGGGATAGGGTAGCGGGGGCAATGTGAAGGCCATCGGTGTCTCCTCACGCAAGGGTGTCGCTCCTGGCCCGGCCTTCGGGACGGGCACACAACGCCATTTGTTCTGATACTCTATCCGCGCGCCGGCCGACGGCAACGGCAGCGGCGCCAAGGGCGCAAGGAAAGCCGCGATCCTCAGACTGTGCAGACAGCGCAAGGTCTGAGGATCGCGGCTGAATTACGAGGACGCGTAAAAAGCTCTTTTACGGATTGGTTAAGGGGATGGTTCGGTTGTACGCCCAGAATCCCTGAAAGACGGCACACTCAGTCCAGTTGAGGCCGCTTTGGGCGTATCCGTACGGATACAGGCTGACCGATCCGTCCGCCCACAGCACAGGTGAGGCGGCCGGATGTGGACCCCCAAAGTGGTTTTCATCCACGTTCGCATCATCCGGGGTGTACCCCTTATGGGCACTGCTGCCGCCACCGAAGGTGTCTGCCCAGCGCATGTGGTTGTAGGTATCGAAGGTGCCGACACTGGTGTCGTAGCTGTTGTAGACGTAGCATCGATCCTGGGACGACTGGTTGTAGGGCGAGTAATGGGAGGGCCGCAGAACTTTGTGAGCCAGGAGCAGAGTGTAGGAGGTGCCTGCGCCATTCGAGACGACCTGCATCTGTACTCCCTTGGTTTGCAGGATGGAGTTGTAATTCGTTGCCGCAGCGACAAAGTTAGTGATGTCGGCCTCCCGAAGGCTATTATTATGGACGCCAGCGTAGTCGTCCGCGGGTCCGGCAAGAGTAGTGCGGCGGCTGGGGCAGATGTAGGTCTTGACCGGCGATGTCGCGGCTACCGCCGTCTCGTCCGTCATGGCTTGCACAGGATTTGTAGCGAACTCCGCATTATAGATAGCCATGAGCTGCTGATACAGGTTCTGCTGTTCGATGAACGGTAGAAGCGCCACGAAGATGCTGGGGTTCTTACCGCTTTCCGTAGGAGCATTGGACTCGGACGGGAACACCTGGTTGACGTCGTGATAGTTGTGCAGCGCCACTCCCAACTGCTTGAGATTGTTGACGCATTGCGTACGTGCCGCGGCTTCGCGGACCTTCTGCACGGCGGGCAAGAGCAACCCGACGAGGACGGCGATGATGGCGATCACCACCAGCAGCTCAATGAGCGTAAAGGCGGTACGGCCCCTCTGGGGAGAAGATAACGCGGTTCTGGACACAGCACTGTCTCCTTCTGAATGAGAAATGAAGAATTATGACGCCCTCGCCCCACGGCGAAGCGGGAAAATCCTTACGAAGTATTAATGCTGTGCTTTGCAACGAAAGTCGATTCTTCTGCGGTAGGTCGCACTCTTTCGAGGGCGAGTCGTCCTGGAGCGGGGACGAAATGGCGATTCGCTGCAATGCCCGCGATGCACCTACCATAAAAAATCAGTGAAAAGATCGGCTTTGACGAGGTGGCTTCGGTTGCTCTCCGGGTTTGAAAGAGTGTGGAGTTCTGCTCTGATTATTCGTGCTTTGGGCTATCCTTGGCGAGGTGGGATAGTCCACGACCCGCAGAGGAGTGCGAGGTTGCGTTTTAGGTCCAGAACGCCTGAAACGTGGCGCAATACCCAAGCTCAATGAGAGAAGTATTAGAAAAAAACTTCTTGAGTCGAGCACCAGAAAGCATCTCATGAGAGAAAGATGAAGTGAAAATGGCGCTCTTCACGGACATCAAATGACGACTTCTCCTTCCTTGTCCGTCCGTCGCCGGAAAAGATCCATCAGCCGCTGCGTCATCGGCCCCTGCCTTCCTGTACCGATCGTGCGGCCATCGATCTTGACCACGGGGGCCAGTTCGCCCATCGTCCCCGTGCAAAACACCTCCTCGCCTCGATACACTTCCGTCAATGACAGATCACATTCCCGGTGCGGGATGCCGGCCTCGCGGCAGATTTCCAGCACGGTCGCTCTTGTGATTCCCTCCGGACAGGCGACCAGCCGGCTCGTTAGGATCTCGCCCTGATACACCGCGAAAACGTGCGTGGCATTGGTCTCGGCCACGAAGCCGTGCAGATCGAGCATGAGGGCGTCATCGGCGCCGGCAGCATTGGCTTCGATTTTCGCCAATATGGAACCAAGCAGATTGCAGTGATGGATTTTGGGATCGAGGCAATCCGGAGGCGGCCGCCGTACGCTGCTGGTGATGAGCGTGATGCCGCTCTTGTCGTAGACCGGCGATTTGTGTTCGGCCAGCACGATGAGCGTTGGCCCCGCCTGATTCAAGCGCGGGTCCATGCCGGACGTGATTTTGACGCCGCGCGTCAACGTCAGCCGAATATGAACGCCGTCGCGCATCGAGTTGGCGGCCAGCGTCCGTTTGATCTGTTCGACGATCTGGTCATGCGACGGAATGACCGCAAAGCCCAGCGCCAGGGCCGAGCTGCGCAGCCGATCGAGATGTTCGCGCAGCTTGAAAATGCGGCCATTATACAGACGCAATCCCTCCCACACGGCATCTCCGCCCTGCACCGCGGAATCGAAAGGACTGACGCCGGCCTGATCGCGGTGCAGGAGCTTGCCGTTGATGTTGACGATCAAATCGCGATTCTTCTCGTTGAACGTTTGCAGCATCGCAGTCTCTCCGCGCTACGGCCTAAGCCGGTGCCGATAGAGCTGTTGATACAGTTCCTCGCACTGTTCGGCCAATTCGCGCAGAGAATCGGGGACGGGATCGTTCTTGGGTTTGTAAGGCTGGAAGGATGTCGATTTTTCGACGGCAGCATACCAGTGCTTGGCCCACACGCCGTCGGTGCTTCGAGGTCCGGGCGACCACGAGAGCATGGCATCGTCGAACGGCACATTCAAGGCGTCGCACAATGCTTCAAGCGTGCGCTCAGGATGGTCCAGAACGTCGCGCGCATCGAGGATGGGCGGAGTGCGTCCGGTGCGCTCGCGGACCTGGCGGAAGATTTCAATCTGCTGCGGCAGTCCCGTGTCGGCGAGCGTCGGCCGCGGTAAAAAGTGTAACAGTGACGTCAGCATTTCGCCCGGCGGGCGGATCAGGAAACAATTCGTTACTTTATCGAGCCAGCCGCGTTCCATGTTCGGCAGCAGGTGGTGGGCCATGTGCTTTTGATAGAAGATGGTCTTGCCCTGGGGAATCGGCCCGGTCAGCCAGGCGACAACTTTGCGCCAGTCGTTCTCTTGATGGCGGATGACCTCGTCCGCACCCGGATGCGACAGCTTGGTTTGCACGAGATAGTGAGCGTAGAACGGCTCATCGCAGACGACGGCATCGGGTCGGTTGCCCCAGGAGCGCATCAGCGCCGTGGAGATGTTGCGCGGCCCCGACCACATGGCGAGACGCAGCGGTTGCGGAGTTTTCATTGGCGGCAGCGAGCTTGTGCTTTTTGGGTGAAGGCGATGTTATTGTTCTTTCAAATTTAGACGGCTCAACAGCTAGTATAGTTCCGTGATTGTGAAGGAAAGATGAGTGCATATAAATAGGAAAAAACTCTTCTCTTCCGCCACTGCTCTTGAGGTTTTTCGGAAAAATGCTAAGATTTTTCGTCAGAGCATAAAACAGCAAACACGCCGTTTCGCCTGCGGCTCGCAGCGGAACGAAAGCGAGCAATCATGAACAAGCGTCCGCGGATAGCCGTGCTGGTCGAATCGACACGCGCCTATGGCCGGGGGCTGCTGGCCGGCATCGCCTCCTACGTGCGGCAACACGAATCCTGGACCATTTACTGGCAGGAACGCGCCTTGCGCGATCCGCCGCCGCGTTGGCTGCGCGGCTGGGACGGCCACGGGGTCATCGCCCGCATCGCCACGCACGAGCTGGCCCGGGCCCTCCGCGCCCTCGAATTGCCCATCGTGGATTTGTACGGCTGGCTGCCCAACGGCGATTGGCCGTGCGTGCGCACCGACAACGAGCGCGTGGCACGGCTGGCGGCGGATCATCTTCTCGAACGCGGCTTTCGCCACATCGCCTATTGCGGTTTCAAAGGCGTCAATTATTCCGAAGAGCGCTTACCCCTCTTCCAGCAGTGCATCAGCGACGCCGGCCTGCGCTGTCACGTCTACCAGTACACGCGCTTTCCGCCCTCCGCCGATCTGGCTGCCCGCGAACAGCAAGGCGTGCTTTATCGAAACGACCTGGCCTGTTGGTTGGCCGGGCTTCCCAAGCCGGTCGGCATCCTGGCCTGCAACGACATTTGCGGCCAACAAGTCCTCAGCGCCTGCCGCGAGCTGGACTTGCTCGTTCCCGATCAGGTCGCCGTCCTCGGTGTGGATAACGACGACGTCTTGTGCAACTTGTCCGATCCGCCGTTATCCAGTGTAGATGTGAACTGTACGCGGATTGGGTTCGAGGCGGCGGCAATGTTATCCCGCATGTTGCGCGGTCGAGCCGCCCCTCGCCGTACTGTCCTCGTGGAACCGCGCGGCATCGTGGCACGACGCTCCACCGATGTCCTGGCCATCGAGGATGCAGAGATCGCCGAGGTCGTGCGCATGATCCGCGCCCGTGCCTGCAACGGGCTGACCGTCGCAGAATTGCTCCGGTCGTGTTCGTTGTCGGCCAGCTCCCTGGAACGTCGTTTTACGCGCCTGTTGGGACGTTCTCCCAAGGCGGAGATTGTCCGCGTCCGTTTGCAGCACGTCGTCGAGCTTTTGGCCGAACCCGAACTGTCTCTGTCCGCGATTGCGGCGCAGAGCGGCTTCAAGCACCCGGAGTATCTGAGTGCGGTCTTCAAGAAGTGTTTCGGCATGTCTCCGGGGCAGTATCGTCGCCGCATCCTTCATGCGCGGGGCCAGCGTGAACCCGCATAAGTTGCGTATTCGCTAATCTCGACGCCAAATCGATCGATTTCCGGCAGAAACACTCAAGTCTTTTCTGCCCAAACCTCAGCTGCACAGCGTAAAATTGAGACGGGAACCGAACGAGAGGAGGCCAATCATGACTCGGCGGAACAGTTCGTTCCTGATCGTCGCTGGATTGCTGCTGGTCGGGTTATCGAGTTGCTGCTGTAAGAAGTGCGGGCGGGTGAATTACGTTGCTCCGCCGCCCGGGATTGGTCCGTGCGATCGCTGCGCCGCTGGCGGCCCGCTGCCGCCGCGCTATGTGCCCAACAGCGGCCCTGTTCCCGCGCCGCCTGCGCCGCCCGGTGTGGCCGTGCCTCCGCCGGGCGCTGTGGCCGTGCCGCCTCCAGGTGGAGTGGCCGTACCCGCTCCTCCGGGGGGAGTGGCCGTACCGCCTCCCAATGGAGCAGCCGTGCCGCCGGCAGGCGCTGTGCCTTTTGCACCCAGCCAGGCCGTGCCACCCGGCGGGCCACCTTCGGGTCCGGCAATCCAGCAAAATAACTACGCTGCTCCAGGAGCAGCCGCGGCACCCCCGCCGTCCGGCGCGGCTCCCCGTGTCTATCTCCAGCAACCGGAGCCGACGGGGCCGGCTCCGACAGCGCCGGCCCCCACAGCTCCGGCACCTGCAGCGCCGGCCCCCACAACGCCGCCCCCCGCGGAGCCGGCGCCTGAGTCGCGCTCCTACAAGCCGCAGACGCCGGAACCGCCGCCGGCTCGCGATGACAGCGCCGCCAGTCCGGCCATGCCCGTGGATATCCCGCAGTTCGCCGCGGTCAAAACCAACATCGCCAGTGGACAGGAACCGTTCGCCGGCGGCATCGCCTGGCTTAAGTCCCACGGCTATCGCACGGTCCTGCACGTCCGCGCGCCCGGAGAGGATGACAGCGCCGCCAAGAGCCAGTTCGAGAAAAGCGGCTTACGTTACCTGAGCCTGGAAGTTTCGCCGCAGACGCTGTCGCGCGACATCGTCGATCAATTCAATCGATTGGTGGCCGAGGCCAGCAATCTCCCGCTTTTTGTGTACGATAAGGATGGTTCCCTGGCGGGCGCTCTGTGGTACTTGCATTTCCGCCTGACGGACCGCGCAACGGAAGAGAAGGCACGAGAAGAGGCCGAACGCCTTGGCTTCAAGCAAGATCGCAGCGACGCACATCTCAAGATGTGGCTCGCTGTGCAGAACTTCTTGAAGGAAGACATGCCCTGACCGAACCGTTTGCGACAGGGAAGTGAGTATATGGCCGAACCGCAATCATCTCCTTCCGCATTCGGTGCCAGCACACCGTTGACGCCGCCTTTGTATCCGTCGTCCGTGTACACGCTGCCGGACCTCGACGCGCTGGATCGCATCCTCGACGCCAAGGATGCGGGTTTCATCTATGCCCGCGACTCACACCCCAACGCCCGGCGGTTGGCTGCTCGCTTGGCAGAAATCGAAGGAGCGCGCTGGGCACTCATGACCGCCAGCGGCATGGCCGCTATCAGCACTATCGTCCTGGCGAACGTCGAACACGGTCGCCGCATCGTTGCCAGCGATCGCCTGTATGGCCGCACCTCGCAGCTCTTCCGGCAAGAATTGCCGCGCTTCGGCGTGCAGACGGAATTTGTAGACATTAGCGACCTCAAGGAAGTGAAGGCGGCCCTGCAAACGCCGTCGCGCCTGCTGTTCGTAGAAACGATGTCCAATCCGCTGGTGTGCGTCGCTGATTTACCGGCCCTGGTGCAACTGGCCCACGACGCCAAGTGTTTGCTCGTGGTCGATAACACGTTCGCCACGCCGGTGCTGGTTCGTCCCCTGGATCTGGGTGCCGATTTCGTCATGGAAAGCGTGACCAAAGTAATCGGCGGCCACAGTGACGTGACGCTCGGTCTGGTGTGCGGCAAGAACGACATGCGGGCGGAGTTGAGCCAGGTCAGCAGCATATGGGGGCTTTCGTCGAGTCCGTTCGACTGCTGGTTGACGGAGCGCAGCCTGGAAACGTTGCCTCTGCGCATGAAGACGTCTTGCGTCAACGCCGCCGCTCTGGCCGATTGGCTATCGCAGCAACCCGGCGTCACGCGCGTCTACTACCCCGGTCGCGCCGACCATCCCGACCATGATCTCGCCGGACGCTTGTTTCACGGCATTTTCGGCAACATGCTCTGTTTCGATCTCGCCGGCGGCCGCGACGCGGTCAATCGCTTCATGCGCCAGGCGCCCGGCATTCCCTTCAGCCCCTCGCTCGGCCACACCACCACGACATGCAGCCATCCCGCCACGACCTCGCACCGCTACGTCAGTCCCGTCGAGAAAGAGCGGCAGGGCATCACCGACGGCCTGGTGCGTCTATCGGTCGGTGTCGAGGATCTATCGCTGATCCAGCGCGAGATGGCGAAGGGGTTGGGTCAGATGTAATCTCTCACTCCTCATTCTCCGATGGGCGGTCGGCAGACGGATCGCCCGCCTCCAGGCGTTTCAGCTGTTTGCGGTAATACGCCTTCTTCGGCTCCAGTTCGATGGCGCGCTTTTGTAAAACGATGGCCTTGTCCTTCTCGCCGCGCTGAAATTGGACTTCGGCGAGCGTATCGAAATAGCCGGCGTGATCCGGGGCCAGATCGACGGATTTTTCGGCGTGTCGCAGGGCTGCGTCGAGATTGCGGCGACAGCACGCCGATAGCCACGCCGCCGAATTGTGCGCCCAGGCACAACGCGGATAATCGCGGCACACTTTTTCGTAGGCACTGTAACAGCGATTAAAGAGGTCCCTCGCCTCCTTCTTGTGACCGCGACGCTCCAGATCCGGCACCAGTGCAATGGCCAGATCGACATAGCCGGGCGAGTCGGCCAAGGCGAGTTCAACGTGGCGGAGCGCTTCATCGATTTTGCCGGCGGCGAGCAGTGTGCTGGCCCGCAACTGGTGGATTTGAGCCGGCACGTTGGCGAAGGCGGCATTGGAAACGAAATTGGTGTACGGATGAAAACAGCGCAGCATCGACTGCTCGAAACCCTCCGCCGCCTTCTGATAATCCTTACGCTCGAAGGCGGCGACGGCCATGCGACGAATCGCCGCGCCGGAATAGTAGGTGTTCGGCTCGCTGACGCGCAGCAGCAGTTCGGTCTCGCGCCGTGCCGCTTCCTTGTGGCCGCGTTCGATCAGGGCGCGGATAAAGTCGTAGCGCGTCTCCACATCGGCAAACGTGATCCAGTGCGCTTGTTCGATCAGCCTTTTCCCCTGGTTTTCTTGCCCGGCACGAACGAGAGCGTCACCCGCGAGAAAAAGCGGCAACGGATCCGGCGCTTTCTCTCCGTAACTTGCGCCGAAGCGCGCTCGTTCGCGGAGAGTTTCCGGATGCAAGACTTTCTTCCACGCCTGCTGGTAGTATTCGGCCGCTTCCGTCCAGCGCTTCTTGGCGGCGAGCAGATCACCCAGTCGGAGCAAGGCATCGCGGCTGTCCGCCTTCTTGAGCAAAGACAGAGCGAGATCATCGAGTCCCGCAAGGAGGGCGCCTTCGGCCAGAGCAGTGCGTGTCGCTTGCAACCGAGCCAGGGGGACGTTTATATCGGGGAAAGCTGCCTGCGGAACTTGATCGGCGTCAATCCACGTTTTTACGTCCTTGGCCGCAGCCTTGCCCTCCAGCAAGTTTCGCAAACGCCCGAGCAACGCTGCCTGCGATTCGTCCTTGAATCGTCCGTTAAGCACGGACCACCACACTTCCGCTGTCATCGTTTGTTGAGGAAAGAGCCGCGTCAAATAAAGTCGTCCCCGCAACGAATTGTTGTTTTCTTTTTTCGGCGGCAGGACACTCAGCGCCTTGGCTGCATGGGCAAAGGCGCGGTCCTTGAGACCCGCGCGCATTTCCTCCGCCAGTAACAAACGAACCCATTGCGGATCAATCTCGTCTTTTATGCGCTCCGCATAGCGATCGAACAAGGCTTTGCCTTCCTTGTCGCCGAGCAAGCACAACAGTCGTGCGTGGGCCAGATTGACGGGGGAGACAATCTTGTCGGTCGGAGGCTCCTTCTCGGCCAATTCGATCGCTCCCGTGAAATCGAGCCGTGCACACAGAATATCGAAAAGAAGCTCATGACGCGCGGGGATGGTTCGGAGTAGCTCCAAACCCTCGGCGGGGCGATCGTTGAGCAGTAGTCCCTTGGCCGCAACGTACGCCAGCGATTCGCGCTCGGATTTGCCTTCGGGATATTTCCGCAGCTCATGCACGGCATTCTCGAATGCCTTGTGTTCCCCGGCCAGGCGCGCGTAGGCGGCACGATAAGCCCATTTCTCGGCAAGGTTGTCCGCTCCGGCGATGTGTAGAGTTCCCTTGGTCGCCAGTGTTTTCCAGTCGCCCAATTCATAGAGGAGACCTTCCACGAGATGATCTGCGTGAGGATCTATGTGTCTGGCTTTCTCCGCCGCCTTGCGTGCTTCGACGAGATCGCCGTTAGCGCGATGGAGATAGGACAACGTCTGCGCAAGCCAGGAATCGTCCGGACGTTCGCTCAGCTGTGCGCGAAGGTGTGAGATGCGTTCCGCCAGCTTGCCGCGCAACAGCCAGTAAGCGGCATATTGATTGAGGCCAATGAATTTGCCCTCGTGGCAGATCTCCAGGAGACGCTCGAAATGGTCGTACTTGCCCTCGGTGACGGCGAGGATAAATGCGGAGGGCAGCTTGTTGGCAACCAGGTCGCCGAGCACCTTGCGCTGATCCACATTTTTCTCGGAGGCGGCGATTTTCAGGACGGCCCGCAGACCGACGTCGCCGCTCTCCAGCAATTTCTGAATGACCTCCAGGCGCGGATTGCCCTCACTGGACTGATACGCGCGGATGAGGGCGACGATGTCGGCCGGCGTGTCGGGGTAGATGCCCCAGTGGAACTTGTCCAGCAGCTCGCGGGCACGGCGGGCCACTTCCGGATCATCGCTCTTGATCGCTTTTTCAAGGGCGGGTTCGGCGGCGGCGCCGGCTTGCCACAGTTTCTTCGAGGCGTCCTCGCGCATCTTGAAGTCGTTATCGCCCAACTGTTCAACCCATTGAGCGATTTGCTTTGGCGTGGGTTTCGACTGGGAAGTATCGGCGGCGGCACCGAGTAGGACCA
>DATBHJ010000044.1:0-7541 GCA_036557565.1 Gemmataceae bacterium | reverse complement strand
TGTTCATGTCGACCACAGCGCCGGCATCATAGCCGGCATTATAGGGATAGTCGCTCATGCGTCGGCTCCCGTGGGTACTGTTGACGATATTTTTGACTTGTTAAGCTTCAGTTAACCGTATTCGGCCAATTGCCGCAACCCCCATGTCAGCGGGCGATCATCCGCAGGTGATGATACGGCGCGGAAAATCCCGCGCTGGGCGCCTCCTTGACGGCCGCACCTGGGACGAAATGCCGTCAGATGTCCAGTCCTGTAACGCGGAAGCGCCGCTCCAACGATAACGGGACCGCGTAGAACATCACCTCCTGCATTCCGAGTTCCTGGCGGGCCGTGACCCGATGCTGGCCATCGGCAAAGCAACAGAACG
Organism: Gemmataceae bacterium; assembly: GCA_036557565.1. Classification (GTDB taxonomy): domain Bacteria; phylum Planctomycetota; class Planctomycetia; order Gemmatales; family Gemmataceae; genus JAJPHU01. Next base: position 7,174 of record DATBHJ010000044.1, on the reverse strand, counting down.
CAAAAGCCGGGTTCTCCGATTCGATGGCGATGGCCGGCTCCGCCAGCGCGCGAGGATTCTGCTTGATGGCGTCGACCTTGGCGCGGTCGGTTGCGTCCCATTCCGACCAGTCGGCCGGCGGCAGGTCGCAGGTCGGTGCATACCGGACGGCACCGAACCAGCCGGCCCGCGCCGCCTCGTTCAGTTTGGTGACGTTCCAGGTCACCTCCTCCCCGGTCTGCAACGTGATCGTGAACACGTCGTCGGTGAGCCGCGCGCCGTTGATGCGATGGACCTTCATCGTTTTCCTCCTGGTCGCTGCATGGCCTTGGAGCCGTGGAAGGAGCCGTCGATCTGATCCGGCTCCAGGATCATTCCGACCTGCCAGCCGATCGGCATGGGCGGCGCCGCCCGTTCGCCGTCCGCCATGAGTGCGTAAAGGTGATACTGGTTTGAAGTGTCTACGACGCGCTTCTGCGCTGGGTAGATTTCAAACGCCTCGGTGTCGGGGCCGCACAACAGGTTTTTGATCTGTTGCAGGTCGCGCCAGTCGTGGATCGGTTTGCGGTCGAGTCGCTTGATCGACAGATGCCAGATCGTGATGCCGGTGCCGAAACCGTGCGCCGGTTCTTTGTCGATCGCGACCTGATATTCGTCGTTCAGCCAGTGGTCGAGGCGGCACATCCGGTCGTAGTTCTCGACTGCCTCGTGCGGTGGGACGCCGTGGCGTCCCACCTCCTCGATGACCTCGGCGAGCGGCCGGCGCTTGGGCTGGGCCTTCGCGAAAGCCTTAAGATTGCCGTTCATCGAGTCCTCCCGTGCGTGCCCCAGGTCGCACCGCCGTCATGGCTATGGACCCCTTGCGTCAGGACGCGGCGGTCGACGCCGCGCCCTGCGAGTTGCTCGGCCCTGGCGATCTCGGCCCGCGCGAGCGCCGAGCCGGTCGCCATGATGCGCCGATAGGCGCAAGCATCAGTAACGCCCGCGCGATCTTCGACCCAGCCGGCGAAGGTGATGGCGCCTTGCGGCCCCACCACCGGCTTGGCCAGCCGCTTCTTGAGCTTGGCGTCGAACGCTTCGATCGCCTTCTTGATTTCGTCGATGCGCTCGGCGACGGTCTGCTTCGGCCGCCGTATGGAAGGATGTTCTCGCCCGCAGGAGCGCGACAACGTCTTCGGCAACGAGTTGGCTTTTGGTCTTGCTGGTCATCAATTTCCTCTTTCAAACATCGCCAACCGCACCTCGCACAGGCGAAGGTGGATTTGCTCGGCGATCGGTGAAGTCTCTTGGATGGAGCGCAGGAGTCGGATGTAGAGCGCCTCGCGGTCTTCGAGAGCTTGGTCGCTCTCCTCGCGAAGCTGCATCCAGAGGGGCCGGGTGGTCATAGGACCGTCTCTAACGGCGGCGGGAAAGATTTCCCGACCGGCGCAAAACTCAATGACCACAAATCAGAGGCGCTGTCTACAACAAAATGCGTTGCCGGAAGCCGCTGAAATATCTAACGAAAATCCCCATTTCCAGATACCGGCGTGTGATCCTGTGATTCTACGGCGTCCTTTTGCGCCTCCCCCGATTCCGCTGGGGAGTGCGCCGGGCGTAGATGGTCGATGATAATTTGTGTTCGCGTGAGTGCATCGGCCCAGTCCGCCAGCGCTTTGGCGAGTGCCGCGCGGCCCTGGTCGGTGATGTGGGAGGAGCGTGGGCGCATCGGCCGATCCCACCGCAGGAGGCCATGGCTGACGAGTCCGCGCACGCGATTGAGGCGGGCGCAGGCTGCATGGTCGCCGCAGGCTATGACTTGGCAGGGGCCGTCGATATGTTCGATGAGAATGTCGCGGGTTTCCCGACTTACCGACCGCATTACGCCACCTGTTGACTCGCCAGCCCCCACCCCTGTGGATAAGTTAGCGCCAAGACATAGGAACTGTCCACTGGTGCATCGGGAATTTTTTCTGTATGGTCCGAATCAAACCATGCCCTGAGAGCGCAACGAGGGACTGGGAGGCGCGCCAGATGGGCGCCTCCCGGTTGCCGCTCCCGGAACCAGCCGCGATGAAAGCTCTGACAATTTGGCAGCCCTGGGCTTCTCTCGTCATGATTGGCGCCAAGCCCTACGAGTTCCGCCGCTGGGACTATCGCGAGCGCCAAAGCGGGCTACAAGGTCAGCGCATTGTCATCCACGCCGGGGCGCGACCGGTGAAAACCGGATGAGGTCGATGACATCATTGATCGGGTGGCGGATCGAATTTCGTCGTTGCGTGCCGAGATTGCGATGCCGTTTCTCGACAAGCTGCGTGCTGCCTATAAGTGCCGCGGTGTGGTGGAGTTGTGGGCGTGGCCGTTAATTGATATTCGGCCGTTTGACGTTCCCGTGCCAATGCGAGGAGCACAAGGATTTTGGAATTGGCCTGCACCTGCTCTCGGCCCATTAACAACGCTGTCATGAACAGGGGCGCGCCGTTGGAATAGACACGGCGCTGTTTCCGGCTATCTTACCGGCATGCCAAACGCAGCACCCCAGACCACGCAGACGCCAGCGCCGCGGCGCCGAAGGAAGCGAGCGACTCGGTCTCAAGCGGTCACGGTCGTGGCCGACCAGCGCAAGCCGATTGGGCGTCCCCCAAAATTTTCTCCCGTGTTCGTCGAACGTGCCGCGATAGCGTGTCAGATCGGCCTGACCGACGAGGAACTTGCCGTCCTGTTCGGCGTGACTCGGCGCACTATCCTGAGTTGGAAATTCCAACATCCCGAGTTTGCCGAAGCGCTGCGCACCGGTAAGAACATCGCGGACGACCGGGCGGAGCGCACACTCTACCAGCGCGCCATCGGATACTCGTTCGAGGCGGAAGAAATCTACCTTTACCACGGCAAGGCCATCCGAACCACGGTGACCAAGGAAGTCCTTCCCGACGTGACGGCGCTGATCTTCTGGCTGAAGAACCGTCGCAAAGACCAGTGGCGCGATGTGCAGAAGCATGAGGTCGGCAAGCCGGGCGAGTTCGACCAGATGTCGCTGGACGAGTTGCGTGCCTCCATCCTGGAGGACTTGAAACTGCTGAACTTGACGGCGGAGGAGTGCAAGTTGTTGGAGCCGCCGCCTTCCGAGGGCGTCGCCAACCGCTGATTCTTGACAAAACTTTCCCGCCAGCTAAAGACTGCGCTTTTAATCGGGAAGGCATTCTCTGATGGCAACCGTTACTGTTGATCTCGCCGATCTCGAAACCATCATCTTTGCAACCGGTGTCATCAAGACGATCGAGGGTGCGCTGGCATCCCGAACGCGCGATCCTTTCGTCCAGCCGCACCTCGACTACACCGCAGCGCACGACCGACTCGCCGCCGCGATGCGCAACGCGCGGCGTGCCGAATCCGGGACGCTGGTGGGCTGGGATGAACCGCTGACCAAGGAGGAGATGGGCGCGCTGCGCTACGTCTCGGCCGCGCTCGAACAGAAGGTTCCGGGGATTAGGGCTTTCGTCATCTCGCCCGAGGACAAAGGCGAGCCCGGCCGCGCGATGTCCGTCTATGATCGGCTCGCCGCCAAGGGCTGCCTCAAGATGGGCCAGTTCGTCCAGGGCATCGTGTGGGCCGGGGAGAACGCGCCGCAACTGGTCGCCGACGAAAAGGGCTACGCGGCGCTCATCACGCCGCGCGGATATGATAAGCTCGGCCCAAAGACAGGAGAGACCCAAAATGGCGACGGAACCGCAAAAGGCTGATCTGGTCGAACGGCTGCGCAACCCGGTTTTTGTCCTCGACGCCGGTGCCGAATACCTCAACGAGGAGGCTGCACGCGCCGTAATGCGAGAAGCCGCCGACGAAATCGAGCATCTTCGCCGGCTTGCCGGGGCGGTGTCGCGCGGCGAGTCGTTCATGGACATCCGCAAACAATCGAGATCGTAGCCGGCGAATCAACGCGCGCACCGCCGCGAAATGCGGTGACAGGACGAAGAATCCGCGCAACAAAATGCTCGAAGCGGCCCCGCTCACCAAGATCGACCTGCTGGCCAGGATCAAGGCGAAGCAGGAACGCTCTCTGATCCTGGAGGAATGCGAGCGTTACGAGGGAAGTCTCGGCGCGTTCGTCGAGGGGGCGTGGTCCTCTGTCGATAACTCGACCTACCAGCCGTGCTGGGCCATTGACGCGATGGTCGATCACCTGGAGGCGGTCACGCTGGGACACATCAAGCGGTTGCTTATCAACATTTCGCCAAGGTGCGCGAAAACGACCGTCTGTTCGATTCTGTTACCGGTCTGGACGTGGCTCCAGAAACAGCGCAGCTTTACCTCTGGCCCGCAGGTCAAGTTTCTCTGCGCCAGCTACAACCACACCCTGGCACTCGGCAGCGCGAACAAGTCGCGCCAGTTGATAACGAGTCCGTGGTTCCAGAAACACTGGGCTGGCCGGATCGTCCTGCGCGCTGACGAAAACGCCAAGAACCTTTATGCCAACACCGAAGGCGGTGAGCGGCAATCGACCTCTGTCGGTGGCTCGCTGCTCGGCCTTGGCGGCGATGTCCTGATTTGTCTACCGTACAGCGAGCGCGTCTTGACTGATCGCGGCTGGCTTCCGATTGGTGATATTGTGTGCGCCAAGATGGCTGTTAACATCGCCGGCACAGATAACAACGAGCGCATCCGGTGGCAAAGAATAGAGAGTTACGAGACGAATCCGGGGGGTAGAATTGTCGAAATCGAATGGGATACTGGCTCTCTTCGATGCACAGAAGATCATCCGGTCTACGTCTGCGGGAGAGGATACATTCGCGCGGATCAAATCAAGGCGGGCGAAACAGTTTTGGCCGTGGATGATGTGTCCACGTTGCGGAAAGAAATTTCAGAAGACAAAGGATCGAAAAATCTTTTGCTCTCGCCAGTGTTTTCTCCTTCATATGAAGAAGCATTTGGCCGAGCATCCGCGGAAGCCACGTCATATTGCAAGAGAGCGCAGACGCTGTATGACCTGCGACGCCTGGATCGAGTGTACGGTTGCGGAATGGAAGAAGAAAGATGCGCGCAAACCCGCGATCGGACCATTCTGCGATCGAGCTTGTCGTGGGCAATACGAAAGTGGCGCCAGAAATCCAGCATGGCGTGGTGGATTGGTAGAGCTAATCTGCGCAAAGTGTGGGAAGCAATTTTTGGTCAAACAGGGCAAATCGCGGGTGACGCGCTATTGTTCTATGGCCTGTCGGGTAATCCCGCGCCGATTAGAGCCACGGCAATGCCCCGTCTGCTTCGTGACTTTTCAACCAAACCATGCCGGCAGGGCATGTTGCTCAAGACGCTGTGCAGACTTTCTGCACTCCAAGCGAATGGCCGGGAATGGCAACTCCAACTACTCGCATGGCTTGGCGTACTTCCCCTATCCGGATGGATGGACAAAAGAGTTCAGAGAGAAAATTCGAATGAGGGACGGTCATCAATGCCGTCTATGCGGCCGTCGCGACAATGGCAAACGCCAACTTCCAGTTCACCACATCGATTATCGACAGTGGAATCTCGATCCGATGAATCTGATTACACTGTGCGACTGGTGCCACGGAAAAATGCACGGCAAGAAAGCGCGCCAGCATTGGCCGCAAAAACTGTCCGATCTATTAAAAGGTGTGGTTACGAACCCTGCACCTACAATCTGCACGTAGGACCGTGCCATAACTATTTTGCCGAGGGGATTCTCGTTCACAACTGCGACGACCTTAATAAGGTCGCTAAGGAAAAGGAGATCGGAGAGACCGATGCCGAGAGCGCAGCGGTCGCCGACTTCTGGGCTGAATTTCACTCAACGCGATTGAACAACCCGAAAGAGAGCGCGATCATTGTCGTCCAGCAACGCATCAAGGAAGCTGACGTATCTGGTCTGATTCTCGATAGCGATGAGGATTTTGTTCACCTGTGCATCCCCATGCGCTACGATGAGCAGCGTCACTGCGTCACGGTCAAGTTGCCGCAATACGATGACGATGAGCCGTGGCAAGACCCGCGCGCCGTTGATGGCGATTTGATGTGGCCGGAACGGTTCGGCGAGGCCGAGGTCCGTAAGCTCGAAGTGGCGCTTGGACCGTTCATGGCCGCCGGCCGCCTGCAACAATCACCATCGCCGAAAGGCGGCGGCATCATCAAACGGGACTGGTGGCAGCCGTGGGATCAGCAGGAGGCACAACGGTACGGCCTCGAATGGGGTGCCGCGCGCAAGGAGTTTCCGACCTTTGAACTGGTGGTCGGCAGCCTCGATACCTCGTTCGGCGAGAAGCAGGAGAACGACTACAACGCTTTGACGATCTGGGGCATCTGGCTTGATCGGAATCGCAATCGCCGCGTGATGTTGATGTTCGCATGGGCGAAGCGATTACCGCTCCACGGCAAGGTGGTGAGCGCGCTTCCCGGCGAGGCCAAGGTCAATTTCCGCCAGCGGCAGCAAGAGGCTTGGGGATTGGTGGAGTGGGTGGCCGACACCTGCAAGCGCTACAAGGTTCGGCGGCTGCTGATCGAGGACAAGACGCGGGGCCGCGACACAGCGGCCGAAATCAACCGGCTGTATCTACGGGAGAACTGGGGGGTGGAGCTTGTCAATCCGATCGGGGACAAGGTCGCCCGCGTCCACTCTATTGTCCCACTGTTTACCGATGGCATGATCTGGGCGCCGGATACACGCTGGGCCGATGCTGTGCTGACGCAATGCAGCGCGTTCCCCAAGGCCGCCCACGACGACTACGTTGATTCGACCTCAATGTACCTGAACTGGGCGCGCGAGAACGGCTTGATCCTGCGGGCGGATGAGGCCACGGCCGCACTCGAAGACGAGATGAGGCATATCCCGTCACAAGAAACCGTGGCACAGCATTACGGGGTTTGAGGATGAGGCCAACAATCTGGCGCGTTCGGGTTCTGCGCTATGCCGAGGAGTGGATCGACGTGCAGGCAGTGACGCCAAGCGAGGCGGAGATTGCGGCATTGGGTGTTCCGCGTGTCGCGAAGGTCTTTCCTGGATCGGCGGTTCGCGGCGACGAAACGGCGCGGCCGGAGCCGCTGGCTGGTGTGACGGAGGAATAAAGTAAACAACCCCTGGCTGAAGCCAGAGGCTTTATAGTGAGAGAGCATGTCTGATCTCCCCTACATTAGGGCGGTTTACGTCACCCCTTGGCGAAAGGGCTCTCTCGCCAAGCCGAGCATGGTTGCACGCCGCGTTGACGTC
>DATBHJ010000043.1:0-7204 GCA_036557565.1 Gemmataceae bacterium | reverse complement strand
ACGGCGACTCGCAGTTCTTCGACGCCCTTCTCGTAAGCCGAGATCAGGTCTGCAACGGTAAGCGTGTTATCGTCTCTTTGGGCATCTTCGACCGCTGACGCTTGCATGACATCAACCTCCCAGGGTCACATGAACGCCGCTGCCACCAGTGCTTCCAGCTTATTGTCGAGCATGGCAGCAGTGGGGCTGATGCGGTCCTTGCCGAACTGACCGAACAACGAGGACGGCTTGTCGTATTCCACGCAGGTTTTCCCCTCGCCATTCTGGTAGATGAGGACACGCAACGGGGCGTACAGGCTCGCCCGGATGTCGTGTTGCGTCATCTGGAGGGCGAACAGCGGGTTGCCGACGACGTACTGGATCGCCTTGCGCTTCTGGCCGGCGAGGCGAAGCAGCGCCCCGTGGTTGTGCGAGGCGAACAGCATGAAGTCGCTCGGCCCAGCCATTGCTTCGATCTTAGCCTTGGCTCCCTGGGAGTCTCCACTTTCGGCGAGCGCCTGGTACACGTCCGGGTCGAAACGGCCCAACTGCCCCTCGAAGGCTCTGGCAACGTCCTCGAAGGGCTTGTCCGTCACGAGATGAGTGTGGTTCACCGTAAAACGAGTGTCGTTCATGTCATTCCCTCCTGGGCGATGTGTCCCAAGTCCACCAAAGACGCAAACGTTACCAAGGACGACCACGCACCACAGCACGACCGAGCAGACCAGAAGGCTCCAGCGCCGTTGAGTTGTCATCATCGCTCCTCCCATTGCCGTTGGCGGGCGGTCCTGCCGCAGCTTCATGCAGGTACTCGACGCCCGTGCCACCAGCTTGTCGGCGTCATCCTTGACATCGCACTCGACGTAGCCCAGGGTGCCGCCCGCCTTCACGACCCTGGCTTCGGCGGTCAGCCTGCCCTGGCGCACGGGGCGGAAGAAGTTGATTTTCAACTCGACGGTGGTGAACGTCTCGCCTTCGCCCAGCGTGGCGGCGTAGGCGTAGCCCATCGCTGCGTCGGCCAGGTCGCAATAGATGCCGCCGTGCAGCGTCCCCATCGGGTTGTGGTGGCGCTCGTCGGCCTCCATCTCGAAGACCGCCCGGCCCGGCTCGATCACCTTCAGCACGAAGCCCAGCAGCCGGCCAATCGGGGGCGCTTCAGCACGCTGCACCTTCCGGGCGTTTTCGAGGATCGTCGTCATGGTTTCTCCCCTCACGAAGTAGCGGTTGTCAGTTCGGCCAGGCGGCTTTTCCTTCGACTTTCTTGCCATCAGCACCACCGCCTTCGATCATGCTGTCGGCTCGGTACTGGATGCACAGAAAGTACAGAGGCCCATCGGTGTGATTCCGCCAAGTCCGTGCCGCTGGCGGGCTGATGCGCAAGACCGAACCTTCCGCCACGTCGATATACTTGCCGTCCACAAGGAATTGGCCCCGTCCACCGACGACGATATAGACCTCCTCGTTGCGCTGGTGCTTGTGCTGGAACGGCATCCCCCGGCCTGGCGGGACCACGTTCAGCGACATCTCCAGACCCGCCGACCCCAGCAAGTTGCGCAGGAACAACTTTCCCTGCATCGGCACCGGGGCATTGGGCGGCTCCAGGCAGAACTGCGCCCATCCTTCCATCGGGCCAGCGTGGAAACAGGTAAAGTTCGTCCCCCGCACCATCTTGTCGTTCAGCATCGTCAGCCTCCTTTCAGGATCGAAATTCGTCCTCAACAACCACTGTCTACGACGGGAAACATTTGCCGAAGGCCACCAGCAGTCTTGGCGACCCCTTGATGCGGATTCTTCTGCGGAGCAGCGCCCACAGCAGGCTCCGCTCTTTCGCCAGGAAACCTAACCACGTCTCGCTTTCGGCGGTCACACGAAGGTCGGCTTCGCCCTGATGACCGTCTTGCACCTGCAAGGTGCCGTCCCGGATCACTACCGTCGCCTCCTTCGGCTCCTTGCCGGTGAACGTGAAGTGGTACACGGCGTTCAGCCCCGCCGCCCTGCCGGGCTGGAACAGCAGCTTCAGTCCGAACAGGAACCCGCCGATGGAGGTTGACCGCATCCCGCTGGCGACCCGCTTCACCTTCTTTTTGGGGAAGCGCCGGGAGACGTACTCCTCGGCGTCAGAACCGGAAACGACGTAGACGGTTTCCGCCTTCTCGGTCAGCGGACGCACGGTGTCCTTGAGGTAGCTCGCCCGGTCGGTCAGGAACGGGCCGATCACTTCCTCGCCAGCAGGGCAGACGGCCAGGCAGTACGCCGCCTTGTAGTTCGGCCCGAAGGCGAGCGATTGCCACATGGAAGCCGTCTCCGAGGCAGTCACCTTCTGGCGGTAGTCGAGGCCGTCCTTGCTGTCGGCCACCTGCTCCAGCCAACTGGAAAAGCCGCTCATGAACTCCCGGTAATTGTGCGTAGCGCAGTTGGCGAACTGGAAGTCGCCGTCCGGCGAGATGGCCCCGACCGGGCACGCCGCCACGCACAGCTTGCACTCCAGGCAGGGGTTATAGTCGAGAGGGTGGTCGTAGGCCGTCGTCTCGGCGTCAATCAGCACCGTGCCCAGGACGATGAAGTTGCCGAACTTCGGGTGGATAATGTTGCGGTGGATGCCCATGCGGCCCAAGCCGGCAGCCACGGCGACCGGCTTGTGCGAGACGACCCAAATCTTGCCGGGGAAGCGGTCCTGCTCCATCGGGAAGCCCGCCGAGGGGTTCATGGCCCGGATGCCCCGCTGTTCCAGGGCGGCGACGACCCTGCGGGCGACTTCGTTGGAGTGGTCGTAGGTGCCGTGAAACTCCAGGTTCGAGGCGCTCCGGGCCGGGCTTCGGATCGGCCCCCTATTCATCCGGCAGACGAAGCTGAGAAGGGTCTTGGCGGGCGGGAAGTAGCGGAGGATGTCGGCCCGCTGGTCGTCCAGGGCCGGGCGACTGATTTCGACCAGGCCGGCGTCGTCGGCCCCGCAGTCCAGGCACAGTTGACGAAGCCAGGCCGCATCGAGTGTTTTGGGTGGCTCGGCGCTGCCGGGGCGGTTGCTTTCTTGGAAGCGCCGCACGGTCGGGTGTTCGGCTAGGTTCATGATGACGCCTCGTTTATTGCATATACAAGTTTCATCCGAAATAAAACACGGGCCGATCAGCGGTGGGCCTGCGCCATGCCCACTTTCTTGGCAGCTTTGTCGAGCAGGGCGATTCCTTCGCTGCCCAGCAGTTCACTAGCCTGATGCTGGGCCTTTTCCCAAGCGGGGATCGCCTTCTCGATCAACCGCTTTCCTTGGACAGTCAGCCGGAAGGGATGGGAACGGGCGTCTTCTTCCGGCACGACCTCTAACCAGCCGTGAGCCTGCAACGGCTTGACATTGCGGCTGAGGGTGGACGCATCCAGTTGCAGGATGTCGCAAACCTGGGCGGGCCGGGCCAGGCCGAGCCGGGCGGTCACGATCAGGACGTTCAACTGGCTGACCTTCAGGCCCAGCGGGCGCAGGGCGTCGTCGTAGTAGTTCGTCACGACCCGGTTCAAGAGGCGTAGACGCACGGCGATGCACGTCTTAGAGATCGTTTCGATGTTGTCTGTGGCTTTGTCCATGATCGTGCGGCTCCTTGACCGTCACGATCATTGTATATGCAATTATCGGCTAGAGTCAAGAGGATTCTTTGACGATTCTTTCAAGAAACGGCAGACCATCAAGCACCCCGTTTCGCCTCCTCCAGCGAGTAAGTCGGATCGGCCTCGTCCCACTAAGAATGTCCAGTCTGCTGCTGGAGCGTGTGGAAACCGCCGAGTCATCAGGATAGACTACCAGGCAATGGTCGGCAGCGTGACAGCGCTGAGAACGCCAACTCTCCCGAAAGGTCAACCATGACACGCATCTTCCTTTTCGCCCTGGCCGCCACGCTGGCAAGCAGCCTCCCCGTTCACGCCCAGGACAAGAAAGCCCCGCACAAGCACTACACGAACAGCCTGGGCATGAAATTCGTCTGGGTTCCCCCTGGCAGTTTCATGATGGGCAGTCCGAAGGAGGAAAAACCACGCTCGGACAACGAAACTCAGCACAAGGTCACGTTGACCAGGGGTTCTACATGGGCGTGTACACCGTGACTCAGGAGGAGTGGAAGGAGGTCATGGGCAACAACCCCAGCGAGTTCAAGGGTGAAAAAACCTGCCGGTGGACAGCGCTTCGTGGAACGACTGCCAGGAGTTCGTCAAGAAACTGACGGAGAAGGACAAAGACAAGAAGGCGTATCGTCTGCCGACAGAGGCCGAATGGGAATACGCTTGCCGTGCCGGGACCACGACGCCCTTCCATTTCGGCGACACCATTTCGACGGAGCAGGCGAATTACGACGGCAATTACATCTTCGGCGACGGCAGGAAAGGAACCTTCCGAGAAAAGACCACGCCGGTCGGTAGTTTCCCCGCCAATCCGTGGGGATTACACGATATGCACGGCAACGTATCCCAGTGGTGCCAGGATTGGTTTGTAGATTACCCGAAAAATGACGTGACTGACCCGCAGGGGCCAGAGCAAGGTAAACTCCGTGTGCTGCGTGGCGGCAACTGGAGCAACTATCCTAGCTACTGTCGCTCGGCGTTCCGTCTCGGAAACGTGCCCATCAGCCGTAACCGCTACACTGGTCTGCGTGTCTGTCTCTTTGCAGATTGAATGCCATGCCGCTCGTTGACATAACGATCTACGAGCGCTTCAAAGAGGGCATATTTGCCGTTAGTGTCCTCGCCGGTCGCCAGGAAACGGTACACGTCCCCGACGACTGCTATCGTGCGGCCTTGAGGCGGTATGTTGCTGGTGGGATTACGGTTCATGCTTTGTTCCCCGGTTTCAGTTCTTCGTTGAATCCGATGACGGCTCGATGAGGACGCCGGTGTAGGAATCGACAGACTTCTGCATGACCGGCACGACCTTCTGGAACTCGACCATCGCTCCCCTCGCATTCCGTTTGGTGGCCAGCTTATTCATTGGCAGTGCTGGGCAAGTGTTCTTCCGGGCCGATGCCACCGGACGCATGGCCAGCTGCTGCCTCCTGGGAGGTAAGGACAGCGGCGATCTCGAAGTCTACCAGGTCATTCCAGCGGACGACCCACTGCTGGAACAACTGCACGTCGTCGCACTCCATCAACTGGAAACAGCGGTTGCCTTTCACTTCCACCCAGCTATCGACGTATTTCAACCCTTCGGGCAACATGCGGCCCTTCTCTCGAAAGCGTCGGTAGACCGCTGCCCCATCATGGTCCCGGAACCTTTCGATCACCATGAACAGCATTGTTTCGCCCCTTTGCCCGACAAGAGATGGCTACTCTTCCTTCGCCGGCAGCGTCCGCACGAACCTCGTGGCCCGCTCGATCCAGTCGGTCAATTGCTCGTCGTCCTCAATGCCTTTCGGGCCGATCAGCACCCAGCACTTCATCGGCCTGCCGGTGATGTCGAACTCGCCGATGTGGGCCTCCTTTAACGCTTCCTCGCCTTCCTCCGAGCCGAGCCGGACGATGAGCGATTTTCTCCAAACGCCCACGAGTACATTGCCTCCCAGCAGGAAGCAGGCGCAGCCGAACAGCGTTTTCTCCTCGATCCCCGTGCGTCGGGCCAGTCGTTGCCGGATGCGTTCGGCGGGTGTTGCGTCGTAGGCCATAGCTCACTCCTGCCTCCGGTTCTGCGTGGTTACGTCTTCTGGGCTGTCCACCGCCTTTTCGTAAACGGCAACGGCACCCTTCGCCATCATCGTCATCGTGCCCTGCGATGGCAGCAGCGGCATCTTCTACAGCCCCAGGCGGCAGACGACCTCGATGATGGCCTTCTCCAGTTCCCGCTCCAGCCTTTTGGCAACTTTCGGGTCCATCGTTCAATCCTTCCTGGCCTTCTCGCACGCCCGGAGCATCGTCGCCAACGGCTCCGGGTCAGCCAGCCGATGGTCGTCGCCGACCTCGATCAGCGCCGAAGGTGACAGGCCATTATTGCGGACCAGTTCCTCGCTGTCGGCAAACGGCACCACATTGTCGGCCCGGCTGTGCAGGATCACCGTGCCGGGCTTGACCGTCTTGGCGGCCCCGTGCCTCTTCCACGCCGAGCAGAGCAGGACGAGTTTCGCCTCGCCGCTGTTAATGTTCATGGCGACGGCACCGCCTCGTGACGAACCAACGACCACAGCCGGCTGATGCTTGTCGAACTCAGTCTGGGCGATCCTGACGGCTTCGGCGAAGTCGTCGTCGGGCAGTTTCGGGTTGATGACCTCGTGGCCGTGCTGCGCCAGGAACGTCGGCTTGACCCCGCCCGGAACCGACTGCCAACCGTGCAGGAAGAGGATTTTCATGGAGTCACCGAGCCATTTTCCTTGCGACATTTTGGGCAGTACCAGGGTGCAGGTGTTTTGATAGGTTTCGGGCTTCGTTGGCGGCATTTGGCGCAGAGGAAGCGTTTGCCTTTAACGGCCGATTTCGGACGTACCTTTTTTCCGGTTCTGGGAAAGTTCTTCGCCATCGAAGCCTCAATCCGTTTACAGTTTGTACCCGATCTTGCGCAGGAAGTCCTTGCGCCCCTTAATCTCGCCCTCGTCCCCGACGCCCTTGGGTGAGAAGCCGTCCACGACGCCGAGGATACCACGGCCTTGCTCCGTCTCGACCAACACGACCTCCGTGGGATTGGCCGTGGCGCAGAAGATGCGGCAGACTTCCGGCACCATCTTCAACGTGTTCAGCACGTTGAGTGGGTAGAAGCCGTCGCCGAGGAAGACGAGGAAGGAGTGGCCGGCTCCAATGGCACCTGCGTTCTTCTTCGCCAGTTCGGTCATGGCCGGGTCGGTGCCGGACCAGCGCACCAGGCACTTGCCGGACGCCTCGCAGAAGGCCAGCCCGAACTTGATATTCGGCACGGCGGCGACCAGCGCCTCGTGGATGTCCTCAACGGATTTGATAAAGTGCGTCTGACCCAGGATGAAGTTGGTGTCGTTGGGCTTCTCGATCTTCACCGTCTTGAGTTGCATGGCTGCTCCCTTCGCCGCCATTTTACGGGCAAATCCAGGCGATAGGTTCGCCGGTGGTTCACTTCTTACCAGTTGATACACCACGAGGATCAGCATTACGAATGGGGTAACCGTTCAACCTTCAAAAACAGGCGCAGCTGATCGGGGGTCGAGTTCGTAAGCTGTGAGCATGGAGAAACCGGTCTGTCCGGGCTGTCGTGAGCGCGACACTCGGATCGCTGCCTTGGAGAAACGCGTGGCCGAGT